>NZ_SWJZ01000097.1 GCF_005144475.1 Rhodobacter capsulatus
AGGGGGGCAGAGCCCCCCTTTGGGGCGCCCGCGACAGCGGGCGCAACAGTTTCAGACCAGACGGCTTTGCGCCAGCGCGGCTTTCACGAAACCGGCGAACAGCGGATGCGGCGCGAAGGGTTTCGACTTCAGCTCCGGGTGGAACTGCACGCCGATGAACCACGGATGGTCCTTGTGCTCGACGATCTCGGGCAGACGGCCGTCCGGGCTCATCCCCGAGAACACCAGACCGCAGTTTTCCAGCGCTTCGCGATAGGTGATGTCGACCTCGTAACGGTGGCGGTGGCGTTCCTCGATCTCGGTCTTGCCGTAAACCTCGGCCACTTTCGAGCCCGCCGTCAGATGCGCCGAATAGGCGCCCAGCCGCATCGTGCCGCCCTTGTCGTCGGTCAGTTTCCGCTCCACCCGGTGGTTGCCCTGCACCCATTCCTTGAGGTGGTAAACCACGGGCGTGAAACGCTTTTCGCCCGCCTCATGGTCGAATTCCTCGGAGCCCGCATTCGTCAGCCCCGCCATGTTCCGCGCGGCCTCGATCACCGCCATCTGCATGCCGAGGCAGATGCCGAGATAAGGCACGCCCTTTTCCCGCGCGAATTGCGCCGCGCGGATCTTGCCCTCGGTGCCGCGCTCGCCGAAGCCGCCGGGCACCAGGATCGCATGGAAGGGCTCCAGATGCGGCGCCGGGTCTTCGCGTTCGAAGATTTCCGCGTCGATCCATTCCGCCTTCACCCGCACCCGGTTCGCCATGCCGCCATGCGTCAGCGCCTCGGCGATCGACTTGTAGGCGTCTTCCAGCTGCACATATTTGCCGACGATGGCGACGCGGACCTCGCCCTCGGCATGGGTCAGCCGGTCCATCACGTCTTCCCAGCGGCTCATGTCGGGCCGCGGCGCGGGCGAGATGCCGAAGGCGTTCAAGACCGCCTGATCCAGCCCGGCGCGGTGATAGGCCAAGGGCGCCTCGTAGATCGAGCGCAGGTCATAGGCCGGGATCACGCTGTCAGGCCGCACGTTGCAAAAGAGCGCGATCTTCGCGCGTTCCTTGTCCGGGATCGGATGTTCCGACCGGCACACCAGCACGTCGGGCTGCAGCCCGATCGAGCGCAGCTCCTTGACCGAATGCTGCGTCGGTTTCGTCTTCAGCTCGCCCGAGGCCGCCAGATAGGGCAGCAGCGTCAGGTGCATGAAGATGCATTGTCCGCGCGGCCGTTCCTGCGCGAATTGCCGGATCGCCTCGAAGAAGGGCAGGCCCTCGATATCGCCGACGGTGCCGCCGATCTCGCAGAGCATGAAATCGACCTCGTCATCGCCGACGGCAATGAAGTCCTTGATTTCATTGGTGACGTGGGGGATCACCTGGATCGTTTTGCCCAGGTAGGCGCCGCGGCGCTCTTTCTCCAGCACGTTCGAATAGATCCGCCCCGAGGAGACCGAATCCGTCTTGCGGGCGCTGACGCCGGTGAAGCGTTCATAGTGGCCCAGATCGAGATCGGTTTCCGCGCCGTCATCGGTGACGAAGACCTCGCCGTGTTCGAACGGCGACATCGTGCCCGGATCGACGTTCAGGTAAGGGTCGAGTTTGCGCAGTCGCACCGAGAAGCCGCGGGCCTGCAGAAGGGCACCCAGAGCGGCCGAAGCCAGCCCCTTGCCCAGCGAGGAAACCACGCCCCCGGTGATGAAGACATAACGCGCCATGAGACCCCCGTGACAAGCAAAATAAAGGCTTGTTCCGGTCGGGATCGACCGGAACCACGGGATTTGACTGATACACGATTCGCAGCCTGCCCGCAACCAGACCGCAAGACTTGGAGTAAACTAAGAGCCGAACGCCCAGCGCTTGTGGGCTCAGTTCGAGGCCGGCGCCTGGCTATAGGGCGAGACGCCCCCCGGCAGCACGGGCATGCCCGACGCAGGCGCTTCGGCCGGAGCCGGGGCGGGTGCTTCGGTCGGAGCCGGGGCCTCGGTTGCCGCGGGCGGCGCCACCGGCGGCACGACCGGCTCATCGGTCGAGGGCGGCGGGGCCGAAATCAGCGGCGAAGTGCCGGTGCTTTCCGGCGCAGCGGGCGTTTCAGCCGGGGTGATGTCGATGACCGAGGTTCCCTTGCCCGCCCGGGCCGACAGCACGGTCAGGGTGATCGAGGTGGCCAGAAAGCCGATCGCGAAGATCCAGGTCAGCTTGGTCAGCGCATTGGCCGCCTGCCGTCCGGTCATCACGCCGCCGCCGCCACCGCCGCCCATGCCAAGGCCGCCACCTTCCGAGCGCTGCAGCAGCACCACCCCGATGAGGAGGAGCGCCAGCACGAGGTGGACGACGAGGATGACGTTTTGGACGTTTTCCATGAGGGAGGCGCGCCTTTTTTCATTCGACGCGCCTATCTAGGCGCTTGGGCCTCGGCGCGCAACCCGGTTTTCTGCCGCTGCCGGGCCGGGCGGCGTCCTTGCCGCGAAAAATCGGTTTCCCCCGGGCGTTCACCCCGCTATATGTCGCGCGGTTTTCAGACCTGCGGAGAATGCGAATGGCCAACGTGGTGGTTGTCGGCGCCCAATGGGGCGACGAAGGCAAGGGCAAGATCGTCGACTGGCTCTCGGAACGGGCCGACGTGATCGCCCGCTTTCAGGGCGGCCACAATGCGGGCCACACGCTCGTCATCGGCGGCAAGGTCTACAAGCTGAACGCGCTGCCCTCGGGCGTCGTGCGCGGCGGCAAGCTCTCGGTGATCGGCAATGGTGTCGTGCTCGACCCCTGGCATCTGGTCAAGGAAGTGGCGGCGATCCGCGAACAGGGCGTCGAGATCAATCCCGACAACCTGATGATCGCGGAAAACACGCCGCTGATCATGCCGTTCCACGGCGAACTTGACCGGGCCCGCGAAGCCCATGCCGCGGTCGCCAAGATCGGCACCACCGGCCGCGGCATCGGGCCGTGCTATGAAGACAAGGTGGGCCGTCGGGTCATCCGTGTCGCCGATCTGGCCGATGATGAAACGCTGCAGCTGCGCGTCGATCGCGCGCTCGTGCACCACAACGCGCTGCGCGCCGGGCTGGGCCTTGGCCCGATCGACCGCGAGGCGGTGCTGGCCGATCTGCGCGCCATCGCGCCCGAAATCCTGCAATATGCCAAGCCGGTCTGGAAAGTCCTGAACGAGCTGCGCAAGGCGGGCAAGCGCATCCTGTTCGAGGGCGCGCAGGGCTCGCTGCTCGATATCGATTTCGGCACCTATCCCTTCGTCACCTCCTCGAACGTGATCGCGGGGCAGGCGGCGACGGGGGTGGGCCTTGGCCCGAATGCGGTCGATTATTCGCTCGGCATCGTCAAGGCCTACACGACCCGGGTGGGCGAAGGCCCGTTCCCGACCGAGCTGAAAGATGACGACGGCGAGCGTCTGGGCACGCGCGGCCATGAATTCGGCACCGTCACCGGACGCAAGCGCCGCTGCGGCTGGTTCGATGCGGTGCTGGTGCGCCAGACCTGCGCGATTTCCGGCATGAAGGGCATCGCGCTGACCAAGCTCGACGTGCTCGACGGGTTCGAGAAACTGAAGATCTGCGTCGCCTACGATGTCGAGGGCGTGCGCTACGACTATCTGCCGACGCAAGCCGCGCTGCAGGCGAAGGCGAAACCGATCTACGAGGAACTGGACGGCTGGTCGGAAAGCACGCAGGGCGCGCGGTCGTGGAACGATCTGCCCGGCGCCGCGGTGAAATATGTCCGCCGCATCGAAGAGCTGATCCAATGCCCGGTGGCGATGCTCTCGACCTCGCCCGAGCGGGATGACACCATCCTTGTGACCGACCCCTTCGAGGATTGAGCCCGTGCCGATCCCCTACAAGACCCGCCGCCGTCTGGCGCTGTTCGTTCTGGTCGTCGGCCTTCCGGCCTATATCGTCGTGGCGGTCTCCGCCGTGGCCTGGGCCGAGGCGCGCTGGGGCGTTTTGCCGTGGTGGGGATCGGTGCTGGTCTATGTCGGGCTGGGATTTCTCTGGATCGTGCCGATGAAGCCCGTCTTCATCGGCGTCGGCAAACCCGACCCGGACGCGCAACCGCCTGAGCAGAAATGAAAACGGAGGGGCAAGCCCCTCCGTTTCCGCATCGCGTCGTCCGGTGGCTCAGGCGCGGGCCTGATAGAACCGGCTCGCCTCGGTGATCGCGTATTGGCCGCGCTTCACCTTGGCGATCTTCCCCTGACGCAACAAGGTTCCGAACATCCGCAGCCGGTCTTCGCGGCTGAAGCTGGCGTCACCGATCGCGGTGACCTTGCTCATGATCTGCGGCGGCGAGAAATGCGGCCGCCCCTCGACCTGCGCGGTATAGGCGGCGGCGGCTTCCAGCAGCTCGGCCAGACCCTGCGGCGCCCGGCTTTGCGCGAATTCGGCAAAGCTCGAGGCTTCCTCGGGGCTCAGCGGCACCTCGGTTTCCTCGTCCGTCTCGGCCTCGGCGGCGGTTCCCTGCGCCAGGGTCGCGGCGACGATCCGGCGCGGACGGACCGCCTGCGCCTTGGCGACGGCCTCGGCGGGGGCGCGGTCGACGCGCTGCTCGGAGACCAGCACCAGCGGCGCGGGACGGGCTTCGGGACGGGCGGCGGTCTGATGATGGCTTTCGCCGACCGCGGGCAACACCGGACGGCGCGGCCGCACCGCCTGGGTCAGATCCTGCCGATAGGGCGCGGTTTCGTCCTTTTGCACCTCTTCGGTGCCAGCCCGGCGTTCGGCCACGGTGGCGGCCACGGCGGCCTTGAGATGCGCGATCGCCGAAATCCGGCGCCGGTTCTCGTTGCCTGCCATCTGCGCATCGGCCTTTTCCAGCAGCCGCGGCAGGTCGCCCTCGGGCAGGGGCGGCGCTTTCGCGACCGGGCGCGGCGGCAGGATCAGCGGCTCGGCCGGATGTTTGCGCCGGTCGACGCCCCCGGGGGGCAGCTCTTCGGAGAGGGCGGCGGCGATCGCGGCCCGATCCGGCGGGTCTTCGGCAAAAAGCGCATCCAGATCGATTTCGGGCCTTGCCGGAGCCGAAGCTGCCGCTGCGGAAACCGCGGCGGCGGGCGCTTCCTCTTCCGGTTCGGGGTCGAGTTCGACCACCAGCGCCTCGATCTCCACCTCCGGCTCTGCCGCAGCTTCGGTCGCAACCTCGGTCGCAGAATCCGTCGCGACGGGCTCCGGGGCGGCTTCGGCGTCGACCTCGGCTTCGGTTGCGATTTCGGGCGCCGCAGCGGGGCTTTCGGCGCTCCAGCCCTCGATGCCCCAATCGACATCGCCCAGATTTTCCGTCAGCGCGGCCAGTTCCGCCATCAGCTCGTCTTCCGCCTCGGGGCTCAGGGCCGCCGGTTCCGGCGCGGCCGGGCTTTCGGGGGCAGAGGCTTCGGCCATCGTCGCCGCGACCGAGGCCAGCATCCGGTCGATGTCTTCGGCGGGTTCTGCTTCTGCCTCGGCCGGGGGGGCGGCTGCGGGCGCCGGGGCGGCCGGCGGCTCGGCGCGGCGCAGCTTGATCACCCGGGCCCGGATCACCGGACGCGGCGCCTCGGGCAAGGCGGGGGCGGCCGCTTCGGCGGGCGCCGTTTCGGGCGCGTCCATCACCGGCGCCATCGCTTCGGCGGCGGGCACCGGGACCGTCCCGGCCTCCGGGAGCGGCGCAGACGCCGCCCCGGTGTCGCCGGGCGCTTCGGCCTGCATCAGACGGGCGGCGCGGCGTTCGGCGCGGCGGCGCATGCGCTCGATCTTCTCGGGGTCCATGCTGCCGCCCGGGCCGGGGGCCTCGTCCTCGTCTTCATCCTCAAGGGCCGGGTCGGGGAGGATGTCCTGCCGGTCCTCGGGGTTCAATTCGTCCGCGCGCAGCGGGCCGGAGATATCCAGCGCAAAGCCGAATTCTTCCGGCGCGGCGATCGGCTCGGCTGCGGTTTCGGGCGCAGGATCGGGCGCGACGGCGGGGGCGGCTTGCGGGGGCGCGGCAAGATCCGGCTCGGGTTCGGCCGTGCCCTGTGCCGCGCGCGCCTGCGCCACCGCCGAGCGGATGCGCTGCAGCTTCGCCGCCACCGATTCGCTGATCGGATCGCCGACACCCTCGGGCGCCGTGGCGGCGGGCCCCACCGGCGTCACCGCAACCTGCACCACGGCGGGCATCGCCACCACGGCGGGCGCCGGTTCCGGCGTCGCCGCAGCGCCCGGCCGCAAGACCACGCTGTTCTTTTCGATCTTCGCATCCACCCGCCGCGCCATTTCGCGCTCGGCGATGCGATGCAGCATCTCGGCATCGGGCTGCGGCGGCTCGGCGCCAAAATACCGGTCTTCCGCGGCCAGATCGCGGAAATATTCCGCAATCGCCTTCATCGTCGTGAAGGGTTCGTCGAACCCCTCCAGCGTGCACGAGAAGGTGCCGTAGGAGACGGTTAAGATCTTGCTCGCTCCAACCATGGGCGTTTCGCCTCTCCTGAACCTCATTGCGTTCACCATCCTTGGGAACTGGTGCTTTCCGGTGAACGAAAAAGGGCAAATGCAGGGAATTTTAGCGATATCGGTTGCATGGCTTTGCCTTAATCATCATCAATCATGCCATGAATGCGGAAATTGTCCATTGTGAAGGCGGGGTCACGCTGCTGGGCGGGGGAATCGCCTCGGCCGCGGATGTTGCCAATTCGTTGACGATCGCGCCGGTGCTGGTGGCGGCCGATGGCGGCGCCGACCGGGCCCTGGCGCTTGGTCTGACGCCTGCGGCGGTGATCGGCGACATGGACAGCCTCTCGGCGGCGGGCCGGGCGGCGCTGGCCGGGCGGCTGTATCCGGTGGCCGAGCAGGACAGCACCGATTTCGGCAAATGCCTGCGGCTGGTCGCGGCGCGGTTCTATCTGTGCCTTGGTTTCACCGGGCTGCGGCTGGATCACACCCTGGCGGCGCTGACCGAACTGACCACGCGGCCCGAGCAGATCGTGATCCTGATCGCCGAGGACGAAGTGATCTTTCGCGCCCCGCCGCGGCTCTGCCTTGATCTGCCGCCGGGCACGCGGGTCTCGCTGCATCCGATGGGGCCGGTGTCCGGGCGTTCGACCGGGCTGCGCTGGCCGATCGACGGGCTGCAGTTCGCGCCCGACAGCCGCACCGGCACCTCGAACGAGGTGACAGGCCCGGTGACGATCGAGATCGACGGCCCGATGCTGGTGCTGCTGCCGAAGGACCGGCTTACGCCTGTGCTGCACGCGCTTTTGCCGCCAGACGTTCGCGGTGGATGATGTAAAGCCCCGAGGCGGTGATGATGCCGATGCCGACCCAGGTCAGCGCATTCGGGAAATCGCCGAACACCAGATAGCCGAACAGCGTCGCGGTCAGCATCTCGAAGTAGTGAAGCGGCGCCAGCGTCGAGGAGGGGGCGTATTTCAGCGCATAGCTCATCGACATGTGGCTGACGGTCGAGGCCAGCCCGACGCAGAAACACCAGAGCCAGAAGATCCCCTCGGGCGCCTCGAAGCGCATCTGGCCAAGGTCGATCTGGCCGCCAAGGGCGAGAATCGGGATCAGGATCACGATGGCGGCCCAGGCGGTGTGCAGGTTCATCGGCACCGGATGCATGTGGCGCGACAGCGCCCGGGTCAGCAGGATGTAAAGCGCGAAACCGACCGCCGTGCCCAGCGGATACAGCGCGATGACGCCAAAGACCGCGAACGAGGGCTGGATCACGAACAGCGCGCCGATGAAGCCCACGACCGAGGCGCCGATCCGGCGCGGCCCGACCTCTTCTTTCATGACGAAGCGGCCGATGAACAGGATCACGAAAGGCTCGACAAAGGCGATGGCCAGCGCATCGGCGATCGGCATGTGCTGCACGGCGGCGACAAAGGAATAGGTCGAGAGCACCGAGACCGCGGCGCGCGCAAAGGTCAGCGCCAGCGCCCGCCGGCTCATGCCCCAGGGATGGCCCAGAAGCGCGACGATCGGCACCATCAACAGCAGCTGCGCGACATAGCGGCCCAGCGTGACGGTGCCGACGGGCACCGCCTGCGCCGCCAGTTTCGAGGCGACGTCGATCAGCGGCGCGATGATGCAAAAGCCAAGCATCAGAAGGATGCCGGGCAGGATACGGTCTTGATGGCTCATGCTTTCGCCTAGCCTGCGGGGCAGGGGGCGTCCATCCTGAAAACGACGGGTTGCGGGCGATTTGCCGCGATCCGCATTGCCGGGTTGAGGCGGGGCGGGCTTGCGGATTAGGCTGGCCCGAAGCTTCAGGGCCGCAGGTGCAGGCCCGCCGTTACAGGCCCGCAGTCACAGGAGAGTGCCATGACCGATTTCTTCGACAGCCCCGAGGGCCGCCGCATCGCCTATGACCGCCGTTCGGGCAAGGGGCCGGGGGTGATGTTCCTGCACGGGCTGCATTCCGACATGACCGGCACCAAGGCGACGGCGCTCGACGCCTGGGCGGCGGACACCGGCCGCGGTTTCCTGCGCTTCGATTGCGCGGGGCACGGGCAATCCTCGGGCGTTTATGCCGAAACCTCGATCGCCGAATGGTATCAGGACGCGCGCTCGGTGCTTTTGAACCTGGCAGAGGGGCCGCAGGTGCTGGTCGGCTCCTCGATGGGGGGCTGGCTGGCGCTGTTGCTGGCGCGCGACTGCCCGGAGAAGGTCGCGGGTCTGGTGACGATCGCGGCCGCCGCCGATTTCACCGAGGACGGCTATTGGGCCAGCTTCTCGCCCGAGCAGCAGGCCTTGCTGATGGACCAGGGCTATCTGGACCTGCACCACGGCGGCCCGGTGCCCTACCGCATCAGCCGCAAGTTCATCGTCGACGGCCGCGATCATTTCGTGCTGCGCAGCCCCCTGTCGCTGCCCTTCCCGACGCGGCTTTTGCAGGGCTCCGAAGACCGCGCCGTGCCGCCGGACTGGGCGGTGAAGCTCTTCCACCATGCCGCGGGCCCCGATATCCGGCTGACGCTGGTGAAGGGCGCGGATCACAATTTCTCGGCCCCCGACAATCTGGCGCTGATCAAGGCGGCGATCGACGAGATCGCGCCGATCTGAGCCCCGGGCGCGGATCCGGGCCAGATCCGGGGCGCTAACCTTTGCGCGAGGGGGGTTTTCCCCCGCCCCCCCTTCGCGCTACCTAGGGCAAAAAGCGCGAAACCGCGCGTTGCTGGGGTGAGCATGTCTGCCGATCCGTTGATCTTCCTGCCGGGCTTCATGTGTGATGCGCGGCTCTACTGGCATCAGATCATTGCCTTTTCGGCCGATCGTCCGGTGATCGCCGTGCCGCTTTCCGGCGCGACGGTCGAGGAGATGGCCGAGCGTGTCCTTGCGGTCGCGCCGCCGCGCTTCGCGCTGGTCGGGCATTGGCTGGGCGGGCTGGTCGCGATGGAGGTGGCGCGTCGGCTGCCCGAACGGGTCTCGGGGCTGGCGCTGATCGACGTCTCGCCGCTGGCCGAGACCCCGGCCCAGGCGGCCAGCCGCGAGCCGCGGATCATCCGCGCCCGCACCGGGCGTCTGGACGAGGTGATGCTGGAAGAAATCCCCGCCGCCGCGCTGGCCCCGGGCGAGGGCCGGGCCGAGGTGCAGGCGATGCTTCTGGACATGGCCGGAACGCTTGGCCCCGAGGTGTTCACCAGCCAGTCCCGCGCCCTGATGCGCCGCCCCGATCAGCAGCGCGCGCTGCGCAGCCTGCGGGTGCGGAGTTTGCTGATGTGCGGCGAATACGACACGATCTGCCCGCCGCGGCGGCATGAATTCCTGGCGGAACTCATGCCGCAGGCGACGTTCCGGCTGATCCCCGGCGCCGGTCATCTGGCGCCGCTCGAACAGCCGCTTTTCGTCTCCGAGGCGCTGCGCGACTGGCTCGACGCGCCGCGCTGACCGCCCGGGCGGGCGGTCTCAGGCGCTGCGGCGCGACACGAACAGCGCCGGGCGGGGGGCCTCGACCACCGGCGGGCGCGGCGCCCAGGTCTCCTCGCGCTGCAGCTGGAAGGTCGCCACGGCCTCGGCCAGCGCCGTCGCCTCGCCCTGCAACGAGCGCACCGCGGCATTGGTCTCCTCGAAGACGGCGGCGTTTTGCTGCGTCGTGCGGTCGAGTTCCGTCGTCGCATTCGAGATCTCGGTGATCCCGGTCGCGGTCTCCTGCGAGGCGGTGACGATCTCGGCGATCTTTTGCGCCACATCCTCGACCCCGGCAACAATTTCGCGCAGCGCTTGACCGGAATCATGCACCAGCCCGACGCCGCGGTTGACGTTGCTCGACGCGGTCTCGATCAGCCGGGCGATCTCGCGCGCGGCTTCCGAAGACCGCTGTGCCAGCGCCCGCACCTCCGACGCGACGACGGCAAAGCCGCGCCCCGCATCGCCCGCCCGCGCGGCTTCCACCCCGGCGTTCAGCGCCAGAAGGTTGGTCTGGAAGGCGATGTCGTCGATCACCTGCAGGATGCGCCCGATCGCCTCGGACGAAGCCTTGATCTCGTCCATCGCCGAAACCGCCCGCGACACCACCTGATGCCCGGCCCCGGCGCGGCTCGAGATTTCGGTCACCGCGCTGCGGGCGGTCTGCGCCGAATTCGCCGCCGAACGAACCGTGGCCGACATCTGTTCCAGCGCCGAAGCGGTCTGTTCCAGCATCGCCGCGTTGCGTTCCGACCGTCGCGCCAGATCGTCGGCCGCCCCGGCGATCTCGCGTGCCGAGGTGTCGACGGCGGTCGCGGAAACCGAAATGTCGCCCAGCGTGCCGGTCAGGCTTTCGGTGGTGCGGTTCATCGTCTCCGCAATCTCGGCGAAGATGCCGTGGAAACGGGTGGGCATGCGGTGGGTCAGATCGCGCGCGGCAAGGCGTTCCAACGCCACCCGCACGGCGGTCAGCCCGTCGTCCGCCGCCTCGCCGATCCGGTTCATCCCGGCGCAGAGATCGGCGAAGACGCCGGTCTTGTCGTCGGTGCGCAGCCGGCGCGAAAAATCGCCCTCGGCACAGGCGGCCACCACGGCGGCGATCTCCTCGGCCGCGGCATGTTCGCGCGCCTGGGCGGCGGCGGCGGCGGCGCGTTCGGCCTCGGCCTGACGGGCCCGTTCCGCCATCTCGGCGCGTTCCTGCGCGGCGGTCGCGATCCGGGCCTGCGCCGCGCGCTCGGCGGCGGCGGCACTTTCCGCCTCGAGCCGCTGGCGATCAAGGATCGTGGTCCGGAAGCTTTCGAGCGCCGCCCCGATCGAGCGCACTTCGCTGACCCGGGCGTCGGGGACGGTGATGTCCGTGCGCCCCTCGGCCAGCTCCTGCACCGCCAGCGTCACCGCGCGCAACGGCGTCACCGTGGCGCGGAATAGCCGCACGGCCGAGACCCCGAGCACCAGCATCCCGATCCCGCCCGCCAGAAGCATCAGAATGTAGCCGCGCATCTTCGCCGCATCGGTCGTCGCCGTCATCTGCCGGACATCGGCCGCAAGACCGTCGCGCAGCGCGGCAAGCGCCAGCGGCATCGCGTCATAACTGTCGTCGCAGGCGCGGGTGATCGCGTCGACCTGCCGCGCAAGATCGGCATATTGGTGGAAGGCGTCCTGATATTCCGTCAGCTTCGCCAGCGTCCGCTCCCGGTGTTGCGGCGAGACGAACATCGTTTCGGGATAGGATTTGAAGGTCTCGATTTCCTTGTCGAGCTTTTCGATGTATTTCGGATCGAGACGCATGATGAAGTCTTTTTCGGCGCGTCGCATCTTCAGCAACGTCACCTCGACCTTCGGCAGGGCAAGCGCGGCCACCATCTTTTCGGCGGCATGCACGGCGGCGCGCAACTGCCCCTCAAGCCCGGAATCCGCATCGAGCCCCAGAACCACCCGGGTATCGGCAAAAATCGCGAAGCTTTCCTCGTAGCCGTCGAGCAGATCCTGCAGCCCACCGGCGCGGGCGGCGCTTTCGACGAGGTTCATGTCGGTTTCGTGCGCCATCAGCGTCTTCAGCTGGGCCGATGCCTGCGCGATCTGCTGCGCGTGATCCGTGATCCGCGATTCCTTGCGGTCGATGCGGAACTTCGCCTCGGTGTCGCGCGCCGAAGCCAGAGTGCGCTCCAGCGTGGCCAGGTCCGCGCTCAGTTGCGAAATCTTCAGACTTTGCTGTTCGGCCCTGCGGTCGACGAGCGCGGAATAGAACACGGTTGCGAAGACCGCCGCCGTGCAGACGACGATGACGAGGCCCATGCGGACCAGATAGGACAAAAAGCTGCGGGATATACCTGCGCGTGCCATGCGGTTGCTCCGAAAGATCGCTTCCGCAAAATCGGCGAAAGGGATTAAGGGCAGGTGAAGCCCCGCGCAGATTGGTAAACTTGTATCTTTCTCTGCGCCGGGGATCGGGTGGGGGAAGATGCGGCGGGGCGGCATGCAAACCCCGGCCCTGCGGCCGGGGCGCTTGGCGCCGGAACGGGGGGGCGGTCAGCCCGCCATCCGCTGGTCCCAGACAGAACCGCCCGACCGGCCGGCGATGCGGAAGACGGCGCTGAACTCCTTGAGCGTGCGCGCCTCGTGCAAAAGACCCTGTGTCGCGGCCGAATTTTCCTCGAACATCGCGGCGTTGTGCTGCGTCACCTGATCGAGCTGGTTCACCGCCGCCGTCACCTCGGAGATGCCGGAGGATTGCTCGGCCGCGGCACTGGCGATCCCGTCCAGCAGCCCGTCCAGCTCGGTGACCAGCGTCTCGATCTCGCCCAGCGCCGTGTCCGACCGTGCCGCCAGATCCACCCCTGCGGCGACCTGTCGCGACGAGGTGTCGATCAAGGCGGCGATCTCGCGCGCGGCTTCGGACGAGCGTTGCGCCAGTGCCCGCACCTCGGAGGCGACGACGGCGAAGCCGCGGCCCGTTTCGCCCGCCCGCGCCGCCTCGACCCCGGCGTTCAGCGCCAGAAGGTTGGTCTGGAAGGCGATATCGTCGATCACATGGGTGATGCGCGAGATCTTGTCGGAGCTTTGCGCGATGTCGTCCATCGCCCGTTGCGTCTGCCGCACGACCTCGCGGCCGGTGGCGGTGGTGGCGCGGGTGCGGTTCACCGCCTGCGCCGCAGAGCGCGCCCCCTCGACCGATTGCGCGACCGAGGCCGCCATCTCGTTCATCGCCGCCGCCGTCTCCTCGAGCGAGGCGGCCTGGGTTTCGGTGCGCCGCCCCAGCTCCATCGAGGCCGAGCCAAGCTGGCCCGCTTCGGTCTCGACCACCTCGGTCGTCTGCACGATCGAGGCGATCAGCCCCGCGACCTTGTCGATGGCGCCGTTGAAATCATTGCGCAAACCTTCGTAGGCGGGGGGGAAGGTCTCGGTGATCCGCGCCGTCAGATCGCCCGCCGAAAGCGCCTGCAGGCCCTGCGCCAGCGCCGAGACGATATTCATCTGCTCGCGCATCTGCGCTTCGCGTTCGGCCTCGGTGCGCTGGCGTTCCGCCTCGCGCTCGCTTTGGCGGGCGGCTTCGGCGCGCTGCAATTCCGCCTCTGCCTCCTGTTCGCGGCGGCGCAGCGCCTCTTCGCGGTCGCGGGCCTGGGCCTCGGCCTTGGCGATCTCGGTCTCTTGGGCGCGGCGTTGCCGCTCCAGCTCCGCCTTTTCCGCCAGCGAGGCCCGGAACACTTCCAGCGCCTGCGCCATCTCGCCCACTTCGCCGCGCGCGGTGGTGCAGGGGACCGGGCTCTCGGTATCGCCGCCGGTCATCTGCCGCATCCGGTCATTCACGGCGCCGAACGGCCCGGTGACCGTGCGCGCCAGCGCCGTCGCCGCCCCGCCCAGCGCCACCAGCGCCACCGCCATCGCGATCAGCGAGGCGTTGCGCAGATGCGCCAGCGCCGCGGTGATGTCGGTGACATAAGAGCCGGTGCCGACGATCCAGCCCCAGGGCGCGAAGTCGCGCACGAAGCCGATCTTTTCCTCGGGCGTGTCGTTGCTGTTGGGCTTCTTGAAATGGTAATGCACCTCGCCGCTGCCCGCGGTCTCGGCGATCTTGATCATCTCGACGAAGATCTTCTTGCCGTAGGGATCGGTGAAGCCGATCTGCGATTTGCCGATCCAGTCGGGCATCGTCGGATGCACCAGCATCACCGCCTCGTGGTCGAGCACGTAGAAATAGCCGGATTTGTCGAAGCGCAGCGCGGTCAGGCGCCGGGCGCCCTCGGCACGGGCCTGGTCGGGGGAAAGCGTGCCCGCCTGCACCTGCGCCTCCAGATCGATCAGAATGCCGATGGCGGTGTCGGTGACGTCGCTGAGGTGCTGTTCGCGCATCTCATAGGCGTTCGAGACCGCAAAACGCACAAGCGTTTCGGACAGGATGATCAGCGAGAGGGCGGCAAGGGCCACGATCGCATAGATGCGGGCGGAGATTCCGAAGAATTTGTTTTTCATGGGGCCTTGGAGTCTGGGAAGGTGAAAGCCTGGCCAGGCACGGTACACGACAAGATGGGAAACGGGGCCGGAGTGGAGCCTTCAGTCTGACACCCAACTGTCAATTTTCCCTTACGGTTCTGGATTTGTTTTAGCTCAAGTCGATACATCCGGCAGGCGTGGGGGGCCGCCGCCGCGTCGCGCCCGAAGCGCCGCGGCGGGCGGGGAAAGGCCCCGGAAGCAGGGAAAACCCCCGCAAAAACATCGAGTGGAAAGCGGGTTTCCGTTTTTTCGCAACGCTGGAATGTTTTTGATCGCAGCACGTTTTCCTGGCCATCCCGGCGCGGCGGCAAAGCCGGGCCGGGCGCGGATTTGACCGCGGTTTCGAGGCTGGAAATCGTCCTCAGAGGGGCCTGCCGCGTCGATTTTCGCACCACCGCAAGGGGCCGAAGTGGCCCTTTTCTGGCGCGCCTTGCCGCGCTGATCTGCTGTTTTTGGCCTCGGACGGCGTTTTTTGCGCAGGTGTCGGGCCGGATGGGGCGCATATGATGTCGAAGGCGGTCGGATCGATGCCGGATGTCGGCGCGAAATGGCGGGAAAATGCCCGGCATTCCGGTTTGGCGTCGTTGTGGCGGGGAATCTGGTCGGGATTATGGTCAGCAATCATGCCGCAACGCTCCGCGCCACCGGGCCGCCGCCGCCGCCGTCCCGGAAAGCTTTTGGCAAGCACGTCGAAAAGCTTTCGGGGGGCAGCGGGCATTTCGTTTGACCCGCCCGGCCTGCTGTCGCAATTTTGATCCATCCCAAGGGAAGGGTGGAGGATGGAGGGGTTCGGGCCGCGGAGGGCTGCAGATCTTGGAAGATGACGGCGGGGTCAGGGTCGGACACATGGCCCCCGAACCATCGCGTCGAGACCGGGAGAAATCCCGCGCCGACCCCAGGATCCGCGGCGATCGTGCCTGACCTCTCCATGATCCTCGGCCAAACCTCGGCACCCGGTTCCGTGCCCTGTGCTCTGCTGATTCTGTTCCGTCGACCCGCGGGCCCGCCGCCTGCCTGCTGCCGCTGAGTGCCCCGATGCTTGCCCTCAAGACTGCTCCCAGTTCCCGGATGCCGCCGATCCCGGTCGATGCGGCGGCCCGGCCGGTCTGCCCCGTCCCCGCCCCCGCCCCCGAACGCGAGGGGCAGGGCAGGGTCACGATCCGGCTCGATGCGCGCGGACAGATGCAGCAGGTGCAGTTGCAGCTTCTGGAGCATTGCGGCGTCGAGACCTTTCTTGAGGGCCGCGCGATCGCCGACATCCCCGAGGCGGTGCAGCGGCTGTGCGGTCTGTGTCCGGTCAGCCATCATCTGGCCGCGGTCAAGGCGATGGACCGGATCGCGGGCTATGACCGGCTGACCCCCACGGCGGAAAAGCTGCGGCGGCTGATGCAATACGGCCAGATCGTGCAAAGCCATGCGGTGCAGCTTTACCATCTGGCCGAGCCGGATCTGCTTCTGGGCTTCGACAGCGAGCCCGCCCGGCGCGGTCTGGTCGATGTCGCGCGCGCCTTTCCGCAGCTGGCGACCGAGGGTGTGCTGATGCGCCGCTTCGGGCAGGAGGTGGTGCGGGCGATCACCGGCGGGCGGTTGCGCGGCGCCGGGGCGGTGCCCGGGGGGATGCGGCGCCGGCTGGCGCGCGAGGCCCGCGATCAGCTGCGCGCCGATGTCGATCAGGTGATCGACTGGGCGGTGGGCGCGCTGCGGGTGCTGGAACGGCTGCATGGCACCAACCCGGCGTTTTACGACCATCTCGGCGCGGGTGACGGCAACCTGCTGGCGCTGGTCGGGCCGTCTGGCGCGGTGGATTTCTACGATGGCCAGCTGCGGGCCCGCGATGCCCGGGGGGGGGCGCTGTTCGACGCCATTCCCGCCGCGGCCTATCGCGGCGTTCTGGCCGAGCCCTCCGGCCCGGGCGGTCCGCATCTGCGCGCGCTGGGCCCGGAAACGGGCTGGTATCGCGTCGGACCGCTGGCGCGTTTGCAGGTCTGCGACCTTCTGACCTCCGAGATGGCCGAGACCGAACGGCAACGGCTTCTTGCCCCCGCGGACGGGAAGCCGTTGCACGGATCGGTGTTCCATCACGGCGCGCGGCTGGTCGAACTGCTGCATGCGGCCGAGCTGATCCGCGACCTTCTGGACGATCCCGACCTTTTGGGCGCCGATCTGATGGCCGACCGCGGCGCGCCGCAGCGCGAGGCCGTCGGCGTGATCGAGGCGCCGCGCGGCACGCTTTTGCAATGCTACGAGGTCGACGAGGCCGAGCGGGTCCGCCGCTGCACGCTGCTTTTGTCCACCCGCAACAACAGCCGGGCGATGAATGCGGCGCTGCAGGGGGTGGCGGCGCAATATTGCGACGGCCGCAGCGTCACCGAGGATCTGCTGGCCCATATCGAGGTGGCGATCCGCGCCTTTGACCCCTGCCTGTCCTGTGCCGCCCATGCGCTGGGGCAGATGCCGCTGTCGGTCGAGCTGATCGATGCCGCGGGGGCGGTCGTTTCGGGGCTGCGCCGGGGCGCGGACGGGGGGGTATCATGCTGCGTTCGATCCTAGGGCCGCGTCTGGTCGTCTTTGCCTGGGGCAACGAAAGCCGCGGCGATGACGCGCTGGGGCCGCGGCTGGCCGCGCGCATCGCGATGGCGGGCTGGAGCCACATCACCCTGATCGAGGATGTGCAGCTGCAGGTCGAACATGCGCTTGATCTGGTGGGCCAGGATCTGGCGCTGTTCATCGATGCGGGGATGGGCACGCCCGCGCCCTTCGCCTTCGTGCAGGCGGTGCCGCGCCGCTTCCTCGGGCCCTCGACCAGCCTTGGCATCGGTCCCGAGGGGGTTCTGGAAGCCTATCGCCAGGTCATGCATGACGAGCCGCCGCCCGCCTTCGTGCTGTGTCTGCGCGGCGAAAGCTTCGCGCTGGAGGAAGGTCTCAGCGCCACGGCCCGCGCCCATCTGGCAGAGGCCTGGGGGTTTCTGATCCCGCTGCTGTCCTGGCCCGGGATCGACCGCTGGCAGGCGGCGCTGACCGGCCCGGCCGAGGATCTGTTCCCCGGCAGCGACGCGCGCCGCTCGGCCGCCGAGTGAGCCCGCAGGGGCGGGACCGGCTCTCCCCTTGCGCGGGGCTTCGGGCCCGATATGCTGACGCAGCCCCCACCGGAGCCGCGCCATGCCCCGACCGCCCGTCAAGGACAGTCCGTCCCTCAAGGACAGTCCGCCCCGTTTCGAACCGGCCGCTCTGGCCGGTCTTCTGCCCGGTCACGCGGCGGGTGATGCGGTCTGGGTCGACGTGCTTTCGGCCGTCGATCGCACCTATGCGGAACTTGTCGATTATCAGGAACGGCTGGAGCGGCAGAACCACGAGTTGGAAGACCTGCGCTCCTATCTCGGCTCGATCTTCGCCTCGGTTTCGGATGCGCTGATCGTCGCCTCGCGCGCGGGGGAGGTGCTGGGCACCTCGGCCTCGGTCGAGGCGCTGACCGGGCAGGGGGCGGGGGTCTGGCAGGGGCGGCCCTTGTCCGCGCTGTTCGATCCGGCCTCGGGGCCGCGGCTGGATCGCGTGCTGGCCGAGGCGGCGAACCGCCGTGCCCCGGTCACGATCGAGGCGGCGCTGCTGGGCCCGAACGGCCCCGCGCCGCTGGAACTTTCCGTCAGCCCGCGGCTGGACGACCGCGACCGGCTGATCGGCTATGTGCTGACCGGCCGTCCGCTGGGGGAATTGCGCCAGGCCTATTTCGAGCTGGAACGCTCGCATGCGGCGCTGATCGCGGCACAGGCGCAGCTGGTGCGCAATGAAAAGCTCGCCTCGCTTGGCCGTCTGCTGGCGGGGGTGGCGCATGAGCTGAACAACCCGATTTCCTTCGTTTACGCCAATGCTCATGCGATGGAACGCTATGCCGCGAAATTCGAGACCTATTTCGCCGCGGTGCAGGCGGGCGCCTCGCGCGAAGAGCTGGTGGCGCTGCGCGAGAGCCTGAAACTGGAACGCGAGGTCGGCAATCTGCGCACCGCGATCGACGGCGCCCGCGACGGCGCCGAGCGGGTGCGCGCCATCGTCGAGGATCTGCGCCGCCTTTCTTCGGAGGGCACCGGCGCGCAGGTGGCCTTCGATCTGGTCGCCACCGCCGGGGTGGCGGCGGATTGGGTGCGGCGCGGCTCGAAAACCGCGGTGGCGGTCGATTTCACCGGCCTTGCCACGCTCGAGGTGATCGGGCGGCCGGGTCATATTCAGCAGGTGGTGATGAATCTGGTGCAAAACGCCCTTGATGCGATGGGTGATTTTCAGGACGGCCGCATCCGCATCGAGGCGCGGATCGCGGGCGGGCGGGGCGAACTTGTCGTCTCCGACACCGGGCCGGGCGTGCCCGAGGAGGTGGCGCCGACGATTTTCGACCCGTTCTTCACCACCAAGGATGTCGGCAAGGGCACCGGGCTTGGCCTGTCGATCAGCGCGAAGATCGTCGAGGAACATGGCGGGCGGCTCCGGCTTTTGCCCGAAAACCCGCTTGGCGGCGCCTGTTTCGGCTTCGATCTGGCCTTGGCGGGGGCGCCCGCATGAAGGTTCTGTGGTTGCAGGCGGCGGGCTGCGGCGGCTGCACGATGTCGGCGCTTTGCGCCGAGGCCCCCGATCTGATCGACACTTTGGCGACGGCGGGCGTGGAGTTCCTGTGGCATCCGGCGCTCAGCCTCGCCACGGGCGGAGAGGTGCGGCAGCTTTTGCAGGCGATCGAGGCCGGAGAGATCGCGCTGGATTGTCTGGCCATCGAGGGCGCGATCGCCCGCGGGCCGATGGGCACCGGGCGGTTCCAGATGCTTTCGGGCACCGGGCGCGCGATGCTCGACTGGGTGCGGGCGCTGGCGCCGCTGGCGGGGCATGTGGTGGCGGTGGGGTCTTGTGCCGCTTATGGCGGCGTGACCTCGGCCGGGGGGAACCCGTCGGATGCGGTCGGGCTGGCCTATGAGGGCGCGCATCCGGGCGGGGTGCTGGCGGCCGAGTTCCGCGGCCGGGCGGGCCTGCCCGTGGTCAATATCGCGGGCTGTCCGACCCATCCGGGCTGGGTCACCGAAACGCTGATGCTGCTGGCCCGCGGGCAACTGTCCGCGGCGGATCTGGATGCGCTGGGCCGACCGCTGTTCTATGCGCAACATCTGGTGCATCATGGCTGCCCACGCAACGAATTCTATGAATACAAGGCCTCGGCGCTGCAGCTTTCCGATCTGGGCTGCATGATGGAACATCTGGGCTGCGTCGGCACGCAAGCCGTGGGCGATTGCAACATCCGGCCCTGGAACGGCGAGGGGTCCTGCACTCGCGGCGGCTATCCCTGCATCGCCTGCACCGCGCCCGAGTTCGAGGAACCCCGCCACCCTTTCACCGAAACCCCGAAGGTCGCGGGCATCCCGGTCGGGCTTCCCGCCGACATGCCGAAGGCCTGGTTCATGGCGCTGGCCTCGCTGTCAAAGGCCGCCACGCCCGAGCGGATCGCGAAAAACGCGGTGGCCCCGCGCGTGACGGTGCCGCCGACGATCCGCAAACCCGGGGGGCGGCGATGAGCGACACGCCGCGGCTGGTCGTCGGCCCGTTCAACCGGGTCGAGGGCGATCTGGAAGTGCATCTCGATCTGGCCGAGGGCCGGGTGGCCGCGGCCCGGGTCAACAGCCCGCTTTACCGCGGCTTCGAGCGCATGCTGGAGGGCCGCGCCCCCAGCGACGCGCTGACGCTGACGCCGCGGATCTGCGGCATCTGCTCGATCTCGCAATCGGCCGCCGCGGCGCGGGCGCTGGGCGCGGCGATGGGGCTGGCGCCGACCGGGCAGGGCGCGATGCTCGCCGCGCTGATCCACGCGGTCGAGAACGTCTCGGACCATCTGGTGCATTTCAACCTGTTCTTCATGCCCGATTTCACCCGGCCCTGTTACGCCGCCCGGCCGTGGTATCCGCGCGCCGTCGCGCGCTTTGCCGCGATCGAGGGGCAGGCGGCCCGGGCGGCGATTGCGGCGCGTTCGGGGCTGATGCACATTCTGGGGCTGGTGGCCGGGAAATGGCCGCACACATTGGCGCTGCAACCGGGCGGCGTCACCCGCACCCCCGGCCCGCGCGAGGTGCTGCGCATTCAGACCGAGCTGCGGATGTTTCGCAAGCATCTGGAAACGCAGGTTTTCGGCGGGCGGCTGGAGGATTTCGCGGGCCTTGCATCGGTTGCCGATCTGCTGCGCTGGGATCGCGGCGATGCCGGGCTTTTTGTGGAAATCGCCACCGATCTGAAGCTTGACGCGTTGGGCCGCGGCGCCGGGCGCTATCTGAGTTTCGGCGCCTATCCGCTGGCCGAGGGGCATGGCTTCGCCCCCGGTCTTTGGCAGGCGGGCGCGGTCACGGCGCCCGACATGACGACGATTGCCGAAGACCTCAGCCATTCCTGGATGCTGGGCGGCAGCGCGCATCCCTTTGACGGCGTCACCCGCCCCGACGAGACGATGCGCGCGGGCGCCTACAGCTGGTGCAAGGCGCCGCGGCTGGGCGGGCAGCCGGTCGAGGTGGGGGCGCTTGCGCGGCAGCTGATCGACGGCCATCCGCTGGCGGTGCAGCTGGCGGGGGGCGGCGTGCTGGCGCGGGTGGCGGGGCGGCTGCTGGAACTGGCCCGCACGCAGATCCTGATGGAGGGCTGGGCCGCGGCGCTCGATCCCGGGGCGGTCTTCATGGTGCAGGGGCGGATGCCCGAGGCGGGCGCGGGCGCCGGGCTGGTCGAGGCGGCGCGGGGAAGCCTGGGGCATTGGCTGCGCATCGAGGGCGGCAAGATTGCGTCCTATCAGATCATCGCGCCGACGACCTGGAACTTTTCCCCCCGCGATGCGCGGGGCGTGCCCGGGCCGCTGGAGGCGGCGCTGGTCGGCGCCCCGGTCGAACCGGGCGAGGACAGCCCGGTCGCCGTGCAGCATATCGTGCGCAGTTTCGATCCCTGCATGGTGTGCACCGTGCATTGAAACCGGCTGGGGGCTTTGCCCCCAGACCCCCAGCGTATTGGGACCAAGAAGAAAATGCAGGCTTGGCAGATCAGGGTGCGCGGACAGGTGCAAGGCGTGGGGTTCCGGCCCTTCGTCTGGCAATTGGCGCAGGCGCGCGGGCTGCGCGGGGTGGTGCTGAACGATGCCGAGGGGGTGCTGATCCGGGTCGCGGGGGATTTGGGCGATTTCGCCGCGGCCTTGCGGGATCAGGCGCCGCCCTTGGCGCGGGTCGATGCGGTCGAGGTCGCGGCGGCGGTCTTTGCCGATCTGTCCGAAGGGTTTCGGATCGTCGCCTCGGGCGGGGCGGGGGCCGAGACGCGGGTGACGCCCGATGCCGCCACCTGTCCGGCCTGTCTGGCGGAAATCCGGGGAGAGGGGCGGCGGCGCGGCTATGCTTTCACCAACTGCACCCATTGCGGGCCGCGCTTCACCATCCTGGAAGGTCTGCCCTATGACCGCGCCCGCACGACGATGGCGCCCTTTGCGATGTGCCCGGCCTGTCGGGCCGAATACGAAGACCCCGCCGACCGGCGCTTTCACGCGCAACCCATCGCTTGCCCCGATTGCGGGCCGCGGCTCTGGCTGGAGGCCGGGGGCATCGAGATCGCGGGGGAGGCCATCGCCATCGCGGCCGCGCGGCTTAAGGCCGGGGAAATCCTTGCGGTGAAAGGGCTTGGCGGCTTTCATCTGGCCTGCGATGCGGTCAATGCCGAAGCCGTCGACCGGTTGCGGGCGCGCAAGCGTCGCCCGGCGAAGCCCTTTGCCTTGATGGCGCGCGAAGGTGATCTGGACCGCATCGTTTCGGTCAGCCCCGCGGCCCTTGCGGCGCTGCGCGACCCCGCGGCGCCGATCGTGCTGATGCCCGGCCGCGGCGCGCTGCCCGAGACCGTCGCCCCCGGCGTGGCCGAGCTGGGGGTGATGCTGCCCTCCACGCCGCTGCATCACCTGTTGCTGGATGCCTTTGGCGGCGTGCTGGTGATGACCAGCGGAAACCTCTCGGGCGCGCCGCAGGTGATCGGCAACGCGGAGGCGCGGGACACGCTTTCCGCCTTTGCCGATGCCTTCCTGATGCATGACCGCGCCATCGCCCGGCGGCTGGATGACTCGGTCGTGCGGGCCGATCCGCCGATGGTGCTGCGCCGGGCGCGCGGGCAGGTGCCGGGGACGGTGCCGCTGCCGCCGGGGTTCGAGACCGCGCCCCCCGTCTTGGCTTGCGGCGGCCAGATGAAGGCGGCCATTTGCCTGATCAAGAACGGGCAGGCGCTTTTGAGCCAGCATCTGGGCGAGTTGGACGAGGCCCTGACCTGGGAGGCGTTCTTGCAGGCCGATGCCGATTGTGCCGCCCTTTTCGATCATCATCCGCAGGCGGTGGCGGTCGATCTGCACCCCGATTTCCGCGCCAGCCGCCACGGCGCCGCCCGGGCCGGGGCGCTGGGCGTTCCCTTGATCGCGGTGCAGCACCACCACGCCCATCTGGCCGCCTGCCTGGGCGAAAACCTCTGGCCGCGGGACGGCGGCAAGGTGGCGGCGATCGTGCTGGATGGGCTTGGCCTCGGCCCCGAGGACACGGTCTGGGGCGGCGAACTTTTGCTTGGCGATTACAAGGGCTTCGAGCGTATCGCCTGGCTGAGGCCCGCGCCCCTCATCGGTGGCGACCGGGCGCAGATCGAGCCCTGGCGCAATGCGCTGGTGCGGCTTGATGCGGCGGGGCTTTCCGATCTGGCCGACCGGCTTTTCCCCGAGGCGCCGCGCGATCTGGCGCGTCAGATCGCGGCCAAGGCGATCAACGCGCCGCTGTCGTCCTCGGCGGGGCGGCTGTTCGATGCCGTCGCCGCCTGTCTCGGCCTCTGTCCGATGCGCCAAAGCTACGAGGGCGAGGCGGCGATGCGGCTGGAATCACTGGCCGCCGAGACCGGGCCGGTGCTGGATCTGCCCTGCGTCGACGGGGCGATCGACCCGGCGCCGCTGTTTCAACTTCTGGCGGCAGGCGAGCGCCCCGACCGTGTGGCCTATGCGCTGCATGCCAGCCTGGCCCGGGCATTTGCCGCGCAGGCCGCGCAGCTGATCGACAGCGGACGGGCCGAGGCGGTGGCATTGACGGGGGGCTGCTTTCAGAATTCCAGAATTGCAACCATGACGCGAAAATGCCTTGCCGATCAAAGGATTCTGACGCAGTGCAGCATCCCGGCCAACGATGGCGGGCTGGCGCTGGGTCAGGCCCTTGTCGCGGTGGCAAAATTGGAAAGCTTCTGATCGAAGTGGAAATGGAATCGATCAAATTCCTTTCGGATTTTTTACGTGACAAAATCACACACCCTTGAAAGGCAAGGAAAAATTTTTCTGCGACAATTTGCCGTTTCTCATTGGCGGAAACCGGCCCAACCATGAGAATTCCACTCTACCCATGGGCGGCCGAGGAGGTCACGGACGTCTCAAGGCAAGGGAGGGATAATTGTCGGACATCGAAACTTTCTATGACGTCATGCGGCGTCAGGGGATCACCCGGCGCAGTTTCATGAAGTTCTGTTCGCTCACCGCGGCAGCCTTGGGCCTTGGCCCCTCCTTCGTGCCGAAAATCGCCGAAGCCATGGAAACGAAGCCGCGCACGCCGGTCGTCTGGGTGCATGGGCTGGAATGCACCTGCTGTTCGGAAAGCTTCATCCGCTCGGCGCATCCGCTGGCCAAGGATGTCGTGCTGTCGATGATCTCGCTGGATTACGACGACACGCTGATGGCCGCCGCGGGGCATGCCGCCGAAGCGGCCTTCGAGGAAACCATCGCCAAATACAAGGGCAACTACATCCTGGCCGTCGAGGGCAACCCGCCGCTGAACGAAGACGGGATGTTCTGCATCACCGGCGGCAAGCCCTTTGTCGAGAAGCTGCGCCATGCCGCGGAAGGGGCCAAGGCGATCATCAGCTGGGGCGCCTGCGCGTCCTATGGCTGCGTGCAGGCCGCGGCGCCGAACCCGACCCGGGCGACGCCGGTGCACAAGGTGATCACCGACAAGCCGATCATCAAGGTTCCGGGCTGCCCGCCGATCGCGGAAGTGATGACCGGCGTCATCACCTATATGCTGACCTTCGACCGCATGCCGGAACTGGACCGTCAGGGCCGCCCGGCGATGTTCTACAGCCAGCGCATCCACGACAAATGCTACCGTCGCCCGCATTTCGACGCCGGCCAATTCGTCGAACACTGGGACGACGACAACGCGCGCAAGGGCTATTGCCTTTACAAGATGGGCTGCAAGGGCCCGACCACCTACAACGCCTGTTCGACCGTGCGCTGGAACGGCGGCGTCAGCTTCCCGATCCAGTCCGGTCACGGCTGCATCGGCTGTTCGGAAGACGGGTTCTGGGATCAGGGCAGCTTCTATGACCGGCTGACCACGATCAAGCAATTCGGCATCGAGGCCACCGCCGACAAGATCGGCTGGACCGCCACCGGCCTTGTCGGCGCCGGTGTCGCCGCACATGCCGCGGTCTCCGTGCTCAAGCGCGCGCAGAAAAAGAACGAGGAGGCGTAAGCCATGACGACCCAGACGCCGAATGGTTTCACCCTTGATAACGCTGGCAAACGCATTGTCGTCGATCCGGTCACCCGGATCGAGGGCCACATGCGCTGCGAAGTGAACGTCAACGATCAGGGCATCATCACCAACGCGGTTTCGACCGGGACGATGTGGCGCGGCCTTGAAGTCATCCTGAAGGGCCGCGATCCGCGCGACGCCTGGGCCTTCACCGAACGCATCTGCGGCGTCTGCACCGGCACGCATGCGCTGACCTCGGTCCGCGCGGTCGAAAGCGCGCTCGGGATCACCATCCCGGACAATGCCAATTCGATCCGCAACATGATGCAGCTGAACCTGCAGATCCACGACCATATCGTGCACTTCTACCACCTGCATGCGCTGGACTGGGTGAACCCGGTCAACGCCCTGCGCGCCGATCCGAAGGCGACGTCCGAGCTGCAGCAGATGGTCTCGCCCAGCCATCCGCTGTCCTCGCCCGGCTATTTCCGCGACGTGCAGAACCGGCTGAAGAAATTCGTCGAAAGCGGGCAGCTCGGTCTGTTCAAGAACGGCTACTGGGACAATCCGGCCTACAAGCTGCCGCCCGAAGCCGATCTGATGGCAACGACGCATTATCTGGAAGCGCTTGATCTGCAAAAGGAAATCGTCAAGGTCCACACGATCTTCGGCGGCAAGAACCCGCATCCGAACTGGCTTGTCGGCGGCGTGCCCTGCCCGATCAATGTCGATGGCGTGGGCTCGGTCGGCGCGATCAACATGGAGCGGCTGAACCTCGTCTCCTCGATCATCGACCGCTGCACCGAATTCACCCGCAATGTCTATCTGCCCGACCTCAAGGCCATCGGCGGCTTCTACAAGGACTGGCTTTACGGCGGCGGCCTGTCCGCGCAATCGGTGATGTCCTATGGCGACATCCCGGAAAACCCGAATGATTTCAGCGCCGGTCAGCTGCATCTGCCGCGCGGCGCGATCATCAACGGCAACCTCAATGAGGTGCATGACGTCGACACGACCGACCCCGAACAGGTGCAGGAATTCGTCGATCACTCGTGGTATGATTACGGCGAGCCGGGCATGGGGCTGCACCCCTGGGATGGCCGGACCGAGCCGAAATTCGAGCTGGGCCCGAACCTGAAAGGCACCCGCACCAATATCGAGAACATCGACGAAGGCGCGAAATATTCCTGGATCAAGGCGCCGCGCTGGCGCGGCAATGCGATGGAGGTGGGGCCGCTTGCCCGCTACATCGTCGGCTATGCCAAGGGCCACGAAGACATCAAGAACCAGGTCGAGGGCCTGCTGCGCGACATGAACCTGCCGGTTTCGGCGTTGTTCTCGACGCTGGGCCGGACTGCGGCGCGGGCTCTGGAGGCGGAATACTGCTGCCGTCTGCAAAAGCACTTCTTCGACAAGATGGTCACCAACATCAAGAACGGCGACAGCTCGACGGCGAATGTCGAGAAATGGGATCCCTCGACCTGGCCGAAGGAAGCCAAGGGCGTGGGCATGACCGAAGCGCCGCGCGGCGCGCTCGGCCACTGGGTCAAGATCAAGGACGGTCGCATCGAGAACTATCAATGCGTCGTGCCGACGACCTGGAACGGCAGCCCCCGCGACAGCAAGGGCAACATCGGCGCCTTCGAGGCCTCGCTGCTGAACACGAAGATGGAACGCCCCGAAGAGCCGGTCGAGATCCTGCGCACGCTGCACAGCTTCGATCCCTGCCTCGCCTGTTCGACGCATGTGATGTCGGCCGAAGGCGCGCCCCTGACCACCGTCAAGGTCCGGTAGGGGGATGCCATGAAGGGAGTTTCCGACGAAAGGATCAATGCCCCCGTCCGTGGCCCGGATGAAATCTTCGAGGCCTCGCGACTGACCGGCGACGCCACCCGCGAAGACCTCGAAAGCATCCGGCGGCGCACCTCCGTCTATGTCTACGAGGCGCCGGTGCGGGTCTGGCACTGGGTCAACGCGCTGGCGATCACCATTCTGGTGGTCACCGGCTATCTCATCGGCTCGCCGCCGCCCTCGATGGAAATTGCCGAGGCGACCGACCAGTTCGTCATGGGCTACATCCGCTTCGCCCATTTCGCGGCGGGGGTGGTGATGTCGGTGGGTTTCTTCGGCCGCATCTACTGGGCCTTCGTGGGCAACCGCCATGCCTGGCAGATGTTCTACATCCCGGTCTTCAACAAGCGCTACTGGAAGGAGTTCGTCTTCGAGCTGCGCTGGTATTTCTTCCTGGAAGAAGAGCCGAAGAAATACATCGGCCACAACCCGCTGGCGCATGCGGCGATGTTCACCTTCATCACGCTGGGCATCACCTTCATGATGATCACCGGCTGGGCGCTTTATGCCGAAGGTGCGGGGCAGGGCGGCGTGACCGACAGCCTGTTCGGCTGGGTGCTGGGCTATGTGCAAAACAGCCAGCGGCTGCACACTTTGCACCATCTGGGGATGTGGTCGATCGTGATCTTCGCGATCATCCATATCTACGCCGCCATCCGCGAAGACGTGATGAGCCGTCAATCGATGGTCTCGACGATGATCTCGGGGCACCGGACCTTCAAGGACGACCGGATCGAGTGACCCTGACCACGGGGCGAAACCGGGCGCAGAAAGCTCTGCGCCCGGTTTTTAGTGGAAATAATGCTTCCAAATACATCATAAAAGCGGTAACAAGGTTTCCGAAATTCGCGATATTCCGACTCTCTCGCCGGGTTTTGCCGGTCTGGGGGCTGGATCATCATGGGGGCTGAGCGCCCGCGCGAGCCACGGTCTAGGGAGGGACCCATGCCAGCATTCACACCTGAACGGGTGCTCGTTCTGGGCATCGGCAACGTGCTTTGGGCCGACGAGGGCTTCGGCGTGCGCTGCGTCGAGCGGATGGCCGAAACCCATGCGCTGCCGGCCAATGTCCGGCTGCTCGATGGCGGCACGCAGGGGCTTTATCTGCTGCCGTTTCTGGAAGAGGCCGAGGCGCTGATCGTCTTTGACGCGGTCGATTTCGGTTTCACCCCCGGCACGCTGGTCACCATGCGCGACGACGACGTGCCCGCCTTCATGGGCGCGAAAAAGATGAGCCTGCATCAGACCGGCTTTCAGGACGTGATCGCGACGGCGCAGCTGATGGGCTATTGCCCGCGCCACATGACGCTGATCGGCTGCCAGCCGGTCGAGCTGGAGGATTACGGCGGCTCTCTGCGCCCCGCCGTGGCCGAGCAGATCGATTTCGCCATCGCCGAGGCCCTGCGCGAATTGCGCGCCTGGGGGATCGAGGTGACGACGGGCGCGACGATCAGCAACGATCTGCTCGATCCCTCGCTCGCCCGTGACGTCTATGAACGCGGCCGTCCCACCGAGGACGAGGCCTGCCGGATCGGCGATCACCGCTTCTTCCCCTCGGCCGCCAAGGTCCGCGCCTGATGTGCGTCGGCATTCCCGTGCAATTGCTGGCGGTCGATGGCATCCGTGGCGACGTGATCGAGGACGGCCGTCCGGGGCTGGTCGATCTGTCGCTGACGCCCGAGGCGCGGCCCGGCGACTGGGTTCTGGCCTTTCTGGGCGCCGCCCGCGAAGTGCTGACGCCCGACCAGGCCGCGCAGATCACCGCCGCGCTTTCCGGGCTGCGCTCGCTGATGGCGGGCGGCAGTCTCGGCGATGCCTTCGCCGATCTTGAAGCCCGCGGCCCGCAGCTTCCCCCCCATCTTCAAGCCGCGCTTGACGCCGGCAAGACCCGCGCCTGAGGTATCCATGCACGACTTCCCCATGCCCGACACCGCGCCGCCCTCGGGCAAGACCCATCCGCTGGTGGCCCGGCTGACCACCGATTTCGGCTGGCCGCGGCTGGAAAACGCGCATGACCTGCGCGAATTCACCACCCGGCCGGGGGCGCATTGCCTCTTCGTGCCGGGCGACGGCGCGCGCAATCTGGAAACCCCCGATGCGGCGGTGATCCTGCCCGAACTGCGCCAGGCCTTCCAGAACGCCTTTGATTGCGCGGTCGTCGGCGACGGCATCGAGACCGAGCTGCGCGAGACGACGCGGGTTCTGAAAACCCCCTCGTTCCTGTTCTTCCGCGACGGCGACTTTCTGGGCGGCATCGAGAAGATCCGCGACTGGGACGATTACATCGCCCGCACGTCCCACATCCTTGCCGCGAAAGGCTGAGCCATGGTTTCGAATTTCCACCTGCCCCCCGTCGGCTTCGGTCCCGGTTCGCAAAGCGATGAAGACGAGGAGCTGGGCTACATGCAGCTTCCCTCCGGCATGCGGACCTATGCGGCGCATCTGCCCGAGGTCGAGGATACCTCGGCCGTCGCCCCGGCGCTGAAGCTGCTCTCCGACATCGCCGCGGCGGCCGAGGCCTGCGCTTTGGGCGGCATGGCCAGCTTTGACCTTGCGGGGCTGGATGCGCAAAACCGCGCGCTGATTGCGGAAACCATGGGGCAGGGCGAGGTCGCGATGAAGATCCGCGGCATCCCGGCCCTGATGGTGCAGGAATCGGTCTTTGCCGGGGTCTGGTCGGTGGCGGGCGCGGGCGTCGACCGGATCGAGGTGGGCGCGGTGCCCGCCGCGGCGCTGTCGCGCGCGTTCGAGCCCTTCCGCAAGGGTCAGACCGCGCTGCCGCCGCTTGCGGACGGGGTGGTGAACGCCCCGGCGCTGATCGCGGAACTTTTCGACAAATCCGCGGCTTATGTCGGCGGCGCGGCCGATGTGATCAACCTGACGCTGCTGCCGCATACGGAAGAAGACCTGACGCTGCTCGACACCATGCTGGGCGAGGGCGCGGTGACGATCCTGTCGCGCGGCTATGGCAACTGCCGGATCACCGCGACGGCGACGCCGCATGTCTGGCGCGTGCAGTTCTACAATTCGACCGATGCGCTGATCCTGGACACGATCGAGGTGACGGTGATGCCCGAAGTGGCGCTCGCCGCGCGCGAAGACCTGGAAGATTCGGCGGGCCGCATCCGCGAAGTGCTGGAGGCCATTCGTTGAGCGGGCCGTTGAGCGGGGCAAATGCCCCCCGCGCCGGGTTCGAGGGCTCTTACCTTGGCGCCAATGACCGGATTTCCGATCTGGCGATCATGGAATGCAAGATCTGCTGGACGCCCTACGACCCCGCCTCGGGCGACGAGTTCCGGCAGGTTCTGCCCGGCACGCCCTTCACCAAACTGCCCGAGGACTGGCATTGCCCGACCTGCGATGCGCCGAAAGCGCAGTTCATCGTGCAGACCGATCCCGGCGCCCCCGCGCTTTTGGAACAGAACCGCGTCGATGCGCAGGTGGTCGCGCTGGTCGCCGATTTCCGCGAGATCTGGCATGCGAAAATGCGCGACGTGCCCCTGGTGAACAAGGCCCTGTCGATCGAGGCGGTGGGCTTTCGCAGCCATGCGGGCCGCGGCCTTGGCGTGCTTGTCAGCCCGTGGTTCATGAACCTGATCCTGCTGCCCGCCGAGGGCGAGGATTGGTCGGGCCTGATCCCCGGCGCCAAGGAGGACGTGCATTTCCCCTCGGGCACCTATGAATTCATCCACAACCGGCGCGAAATGGTGGGCGGCTACAAGGCCTGCTCGCTTTGCTCGACGATGGGCGATTTCCAGACCCAGATGCAGGCGGTCGATCTGGCGCGCGCGGTGATGATCGAGCTGTTCAAGGCGGAAAACCGCGCCGAAACCGACCGGGCGGCGGAAATCCGCGCCACCCGCGCGGCGGATCTGGCGGCGGTCGAGGCCGCCGAAGCCGAGGCCGCCGCCGCCGAGGCGCGGGTCGAAGCCCTGGCGCAGCCGACGCGGCGGCGGCTGATCTCGGCCGGGCTGGCCGGCGAGGGCGAGGCGGAATGACGGCGGCGCTGGGCATCGTGCTGCGTCCCGCGGGGCCGCGGCTTGAGGTGACGTTGAGCGCGCCCGATCCGCTGCCGGTCGCCGCGCTGATGCTGGGCAAGCCCCCCGAGCAGGTGGCGGCGCTGCTGCCGCGGCTCTTCAATCTCTGCGGCGCGGCGCAGGGCCATGCGGCGCGGCTGGCGCTGGGCCTTGCGGCGGACGAAACGCCGTCGCGGCGCGAGATCCTGCGCGATCATCTGGCCAAGCTCTGCCTGATCTGGCCGAAGCTGCTGGATCTGCCGCCGCAGCCCCTGCCCGACGCCTGGGCCGAGGGGGGCGAGGCGCTGCAACACTGGCTTTGGGGCGGCGCGAAACCCGGTGATCTGTGGTCCTTCCTGACCTCGGGGCAGGGGGTGGCGCCGCTTCTGGCAACGCTGGGCCACGCTTTCGCGCCGGGCGAGGCGGTGGCGGTTCTGCCCCCGCTGACCGATCCCATGGCCTTGACGGCACAGGAAAATTCCCCCGCCGGGCGGGTGGCCGGTGATCCGCTGATGCACCAGGCCGAGGCGCGGTTCGGCCGTGGCCCGCTTTGGCGCGCGCTGGGCCGGGTCGTCGATCTGCACGCTCTGGCGCGCGCGCCGCTGGCTGCCGAAACGCCGCGGCCGGGGCTGGCGCTGGTGGCGGCGGCGCGCGGCACCTATGCGCTTTCGGCCCGGGCCGAGGCGGGGATGGTCACGGCGCTTTCGCGCGTCACCCCCACCGATCACCTGCTGGCCCCGGGCGGGGCGCTGGCGCTGTCGCTGGCCAGCTTGCCCGCGGCGAAAGCCGGTCTGGCGGCTTTGGTCATCGACATTCTCGACCCCTGTGTGGCAGTCTCGCTGCAGGAGCTGGCGCATGCATGAAATGTCGATCGTCGAGGGGATTCGCACGGCGATCGAGGAATCCGCCCGCGCCAACGGGTTTTCAAGGGTGACGCGGGTGCGGCTCGAGATCGGGCGGCTGGCGGGGGTGGAGCGCGCGGCGCTGGACTTCGCCTTCGACGTGGTCTTGCGCGGATCTTTGGCCGAAGGGGCAGAAGTGCAGATTCTCGACATTCCGGGGCAGGCCGCGTGCTTTGACTGCGGAAAAACTGTCGAAATCGACCATCGGCTGGATATCTGCCCGGAGTGCGGCGGCACGCGGCTTCTGGTGCAGGGCGGCGACGAGATGCGGATCAAGGATTTGGAGGTGCTCTGATGTGCACGGTATGCGGCTGTGGCGGTCACAGCGTCGAAGATCAGTTCAAGGCGCATCTGAAAAGCCAGGGCAAGGATGGCGCGCACAAGCCCGCCCCCTTTGCCGTGCTGGCCGAGACGACGGGCAGCCACAGCCATGCGCACAGCCACTGGCACACCCACGCCGACGGCACGAGCCATGCCCATCCGCATGCGCACAGCCACAGCCATGACACCGCGCATGGCGCCGAGGCCGACAGCGATCACCCGCATGCCCATGGGCATGATCACGGCCATTCCCACGGCACCTGTGCCCATGACATCCATCTGGGGCACGGCCCGGCCGGGACCGAAGTGCCCGGCATGAGCCAGGCGCGGCTGATCGAGATCGAGACCGACATCTTGTCGAAAAACAACCAATATGCGGCGCGCAACCGCGCCGGGCTGGCGCAAAAGAGCATTTTTGCAACCAACCTTGTCTCCTCCCCCGGCTCGGGCAAGACCACGCTGCTGGTGCGGACGATCGAGATGCTGGGCGCGCAGCCGCTGGCGGTGATCGAGGGCGATCAGCAGACGACGAATGATGCCGACCGCATCCGCGCCACCGGGGCGGCGGCGATTCAGGTCAATACCGGCAAGGGCTGCCATCTGGACGGGGCGATGGTCGAACAGGCGCTGGCGCATCTGCCGCTGCCCGAAGGCGCGCTTCTGTTCATCGAAAACGTCGGCAATCTGGTCTGCCCGGCCGCCTTCGATCTGGGCGAGGATGCCAAGGTGGCGATCCTCTCCGTCACCGAGGGCGAGGACAAACCCCTGAAATACCCCGACATGTTTGCCGCGGCGGGGCTTGCGATCCTCAACAAGGTCGATCTGGCGCCCCATTGCGATGTCGATCTTGATCTTTACGAGGCGAATATCCGCCGGGTCAATCCGACGATCGCGGTCCTGCGCGTCTCGGCCCGCACCGGCGAAGGCATGGCGGCCTGGATCGACTGGCTCCGCGCGGGTCTGGCGCGGAAAGCGCGCTGATGGCTGCCTCGGCCCCCGCGATCCTTCTGGTCGATGACGAGCCGCATTCGCTGGCGGCGATGAAGCTGGCGCTGGAAGACGATTTCGACGTCCTGACCGCCCAGGGCGCCGAGGCGGCGATTGCGGTTCTGGAAGAGGAATGGGTGCAGGTCATCATCTGCGACCAGCGCATGCCCGGCCGCACCGGCGTCGATTTCCTGACCGAGGTGCGCGAGCGCTGGCCGGAAACCGTCCGCATCATCATCACCGGCTATACCGACAGCGCCTCGATGATGGCGGCGATCAACGATGCGGGCATCCATCAGTTCCTGACCAAGCCCTGGCATCCCGAGCAGCTTTTGTCCTCGGCGCGCAATGCGGCGCGGATGTTCACCCTGGCGCGGGAAAACGAGCGGCTCTCGCTGGAGATGCGGCTTCTGAATTCCACCTCGGAAAGCCGGGTCGAAAAGCGGCGTCGCGCGTTGCGCGAGGGGATGGGGTTTGAAACCATCCTGCGCACGCCGAATTCCGCGATGACCGGGGCGATCGCGCTGGCGCGGCAGTTTGCCAGTTTCGACGTGCCGGTGCTGCTGCGCGGCGAACCCGGCTCTGGCCGGGCGCAGCTGGCGCGGGCGATGCATTACGTGTCGCTGCGTTCGGACAAGCCGTTTTACGAGATCAACCTGGCCGGTCTGCCCGAGGATCTGGCAATGATCGAGCTGTTCGGCGCGCGTCGCGGCGTGCTGCCGGGCGGGGTGGCGAAGATCGGTCTGGCGCAAAAGGCCGACCGCGGCACGCTGTTTGTCGCCGGGGTCGAGGCGGCCAGCCCGACCTTGCAGCTGGCGCTGTTGCGGATGCTGGCCGATGGCGCGATCACGCCTTTGGGCGGGCAGGAGACGGCCTCGACCAACCTGCGGCTGATCACCGGCGCCGCCGCCGATCTGCGCGCGATGGTGGCCGAGGGGAAATTCCGCTCGGATCTTTACTATGCGCTCTCGGCGGGGGAAATCGCGCTGCCGCCCTTGCGGGCGCGGCGCGGCGATGTGGCGCTTCTGGCGCAATCGATGCTGGCCGAGGCGGCGGTGCGGCATGGCAAGCAGGCGCTGGGTTTCGACGCGGCCGCGCTCGAATTTCTGGAAAACTACGACTGGCCCGGCAACCTGCGGGAATTGCACAATGAAGTCACGCGGATGCTGATTTTCGCGCAGGACAATGTGCTCGGCGCCGAGCTGATTTCGCGCCACATCCTGCAGGCGGCGCCGTCCGAAAGCGGCGCCGACCGATCGGCCGAGGAGGTGATGACGGCGGAGGGCACGCTGAAGGATCGCATCGAGCTGATTGAGATGCGGATCCTGCGCGAGACGCTGACCCGCAACCGCTGGAACAAGAGCCGGGCGGCGGCGGAACTGGGGCTGAGCCGAGTCGGCCTGCGCGCGAAGCTTGACCGCTACGGCATCGAGCATCCGGCGGGCCGGGTGCAGGAAGAGGAGGAAGACTGATGTGTCTGGGGATTCCGGGCCAGATCGTGGCGATCACCGACGCCGGTCGGATGATGGCCTTGGCCGATGTGTCGGGGGTGAAGCGCGAAGTGAATGTCGCCTGCATCGCCGAGGGCCGGCTTGAGGATCTGCTGGGCCATTGGGCGCTGATCCATGTCGGCTTCGCGATGAGCCTCATTGACGAGGCGGAGGCGGCGCGGACGCTGGAGGCCTTGCGCGATCTGGGCGAGGCGCAGGAAACGCTGGCGCAGATCGCCGAGGGCGCCGCGGCGCTGGAGGGGCGGGGATGAAATTTGCCTCGGAATTCCGCGATCCCACGCTGGCGAAGGGGCTTTTGGCCGAGATCGCGCGGCTGGCCGGGCAGATCGGCGCGACGGTGGAAAAGCCGGTGCACATCATGGAGATCTGCGGCGGGCACACGCATTCGATCTTTCGCTACGGGCTCGACAAGCTGATCCATCCCGGCATCGAATTCATTCACGGGCCGGGTTGTCCGGTCTGCGTGCTGCCGCGTGCGCGGGTCGATGAATGCATCGAGATTGCGCAGCGTCCCGAGGTGATCTTTTGCACCTTCGGCGATGCGATGCGGGTGCCCGGATCGAAACTGTCGCTCTTGCAGGCGAAGGCGGCGGGGGCCGATATCCGCATGGTCTATTCGCCGCTCGATGCGCTGGAACTGGCGCGGCGCAACCCCGGGCGCGAGGTGGTGTTCTTCGGGCTGGGCTTCGAGACGACGACGCCCTCGACCGCTTTGGCGATCCAGCAGGCTTCGCGCGAGGGGCTTTCGAATTTCAGCGTCTTTTGCAACCACATCACCGTGCCCGAGCCGATCAAGGCGCTGCTCGATGACCCCTACATGCGGCTCGACGGCTTCATCGGGCCGGGGCATGTGTCGATGGTGATCGGCATTCATCCCTATGATTTCATTGCGCAAGACTACGGAAAGCCGCTGGTGGTCGCGGGATTTGAACCGACCGATCTGCTGCAATCGGTGCTGATGGTGCTGCGCCAGATCGCGCAGGGCCGGGCGGCGATCGAGAACCAATATGCCCGCGTCGTGCCCGAACATGGCAACCGGGTGTCGCTGGCGGCGATCGCCGATGTCTATGAGCGGCGGCCGTCCTTCGAATGGCGGGGGCTGGGGGAGATCGACGCCTCGGGGCTGCGGATCCGGGCGGCCTATCGCGCCCATGATGCCGAGGAGAAATTCGGGGTGGGCTATGCGGGCCAGCGCGCCGAGGTGGCGGAGGCCGAGGGCTGTGCCTGTGGCGCGGTGATGACCGGGCGGATGAAACCCGTCGCCTGCGCGCAATTCGGCAAGGGCTGCACGCCCGAGATGCCGCTGGGGGCGCTGATGGTGAGTTCGGAGGGGGCCTGTGCGGCCTACTGGCAATATGGCGGGGCGCGGGCGGCGGAATGAGGGTTTCGGGGGCGCGCGCCCCCGACCCGGGGGGGGGGGGGGGGGGGGGGGGGGGGGGGGGGGGGGGGGGGGGGGGGGGGGGGGGGGGGGGGGGGGGGGGGGGGGGGG
>NZ_SWJZ01000098.1 GCF_005144475.1 Rhodobacter capsulatus
CATGGACCGGAATGGCACCGCAAGACCGGAGACCGGGCGGCCGGTGGCGGGAAAAGCACCCGGGAAGGGGAGAAGGTGGAGGACAGAGCGCACCGCCAAAAGGACCGAAAACGGCGGAGATGATTCGCAAGGAGGTCAGACGAACATCGACAAGCTGGATCTTCGTTCGCGCGATTTGGCCACCTGCGGGCCTGCCGCAGCGAAGTAACGTCACGCTGAGATTTCGGCGATCACCTGGTCAGGGCGGGGCATAAACCGAAATGGTTCACCGATTACATCACTGCGGACAAAGACCCGGGCAACCTGATTGTGTAACACCGAAGCGGGAGACTGACGCGTCAGTCATCCGTTCTCGGCTGGGCGTTCGGAAGGTCGAACCTTACTGCATCAGGCCTCGGCCCCATGACACGCGTCGCGAGGTCTGGCGCGGGCGCGTGACCTCGATGATGCCCCTTGACCAGAACGACTTTGCCGCTCTGATAATGTCGCTCATGTTCGGCAACCCAGTGACGGATGGGTCCGTTGCGCGGGTCTCGCGCTTGCCGTTCGAACTCGAGGCGAGCGGTCCTTTCCGCCATGTGCGCGGCGGCCTGCGGCCCGATCCTGATCGTCAGATGTGACTTCCGAGCACCCAGGATCCAGGACTTTCCGAACTTTCGGGCCGTTTTGGTGTCCTTGGCGGTGAAGGTCTCGGTTTCCGTGGGGATGATCCCGCCCAAGTCCGGCGAAACCAGCATGGCAAACAGCGCATAAGGAATGAACAGGTCGTATCCCGTTTCGACCTGGTGCACCGTGCGCCGGTCGTGGATCATTTCGACCGTATCTCCACTACGCAGGCGGAAGTCGACCATCGAACGGCTCAGCTCGACTTCGACGTCATCATAGTTGAGTTCACCCGTGGCAGTTCGCTTGACGAGCAAGGCACAGATCGGGTCGACGACGCGCGAATTCTCGCGCTGATGGAACATCGTGATACGCAGGTGCGCTTGGTCGCGATCATCAAGCAGATAGCCGCGCAGGCCCGTGCCGATCGGATTATCGTCGTACCTTGTGACAAGCGAAGCACGATCAAAGCGCGCGACGCCCAACGCCCGATCGTCGAACTCCACCCAAACCACGTCAGCGGGGAGTTTCACCTCGCCAAGGATTTCCATGGCCGGCAAACCCGCTTCGGCTGCCTCTTTGGCAACGGCTTCATGCAACGTGTCGGCATAGGCCGCCGCCAAATGATCGAGCAGATACACTTTGGCCTGTTGCAGGGCGTCCAGTGCATACTCGCGAAAGAGCCGCAAGTCTTCGGATGGGGTGAAGTGCCAGACCAAGTCTTCTGTAGGGGACGATTTGCCCGCCAGCGACGATCCATATAATGAAATCAATGTTTTATATAGCATGCTCGGGCACCCAAACGAGTTGCGAACGAGCATCTGACGAACTCCGCCGATGATCAAGCGGCTTTCATGACACAGCCGGTGACGGCTATTGCTCGTGAAGTCGGCAACGCGCGGATGCCCTTGGTTTCATCGCATGGCGATGGGCAAGCCGACCAATGTCGGCACATTCTGAAAGTCGACCGAAACGGATGACTGACCAAGGGGCTGGATCGGAGCCTTGCTCCGACCCAGAGCCCGTCGAGGGGGTGGGCATTACGCCCACGGATCGACCTCAGCGACCACTTGCACCTCGTCGCCGTCGATTTCATCGGCGGGGACGGCGCCAAAGGTTCCATCCCCTGCCTGAAAGACGACGATCGAGACCATGAGCGTGGCGGCGAGGGAGGCGGCGAAGGCGTGAGCATCTTTGCGGGACATCTGTTTGGCTCCTGTCTGGGAGGCGGGGGACCGTCCCCCGCGCGACAGGACCCCGCAGGCCCGAAGACTGGCTGACATCACCGGGTGCGTTCGGACCCCTGGCCGAATCCGCCCGGCGGCACTGGCTCGCCCGTAGTCCGACCCCTTGCGGGTTGATCTCGAAGACGGGATTCGGGGCAAGGAAGGGAATGGCGAGCGGGGGATGGTCCCCCAACGACAGGAGCCGGTTGTCCCGCTGATGCTTGATACGCCGCCAGCCTCCCGGCCACGCTGGTGGTTGAAGACCTCCGTCTTTGGGGGATGGAGCCTTTGGTGCTCCGCGGTATCGCGGGGCGAGGTTGTGGTCGGTGAGGGGTCGGCCCGCAGGCCTGCCCCTCACGCCTTGTCAGGGCTCAGGCGGCCAGGTCCGCGCCCCCTGCCCTATCGCTGTCCGCACTGCCGACGATTTCGAGACGGGCGTTGCGATAGCCCTCCCGCGCAATCCAGAGCTCGGCCGCGGTGATGGACTCCGCCAGATGCAACAGTTCGGTGCTGCCGCCGAAGTCCAGAAGAACACGCACCTGCCCCGGCTGCGGTTCCTCGGCCACCTCGAAGACCAGCCGGCTGTCCGCCGAATGGCTGCGCATGATGGTGACGAGGATGACCCCGTCCGAGGAGAAGTTCCCTTCATGCAGCGTGAAGGAGGCCGGTGCCGTCCAGGTCGGATAGGCGCGGGGCGGTTCCTTCTTCACGAGACGGCCGACGCCGTTCGATCGCTCCCAGGCCGCGAGCTTCTTGGTGAAGCGTGCGGGCGGCTTGGGACTGCCGTCAGTGTAGCGGACCAACGCCCCGAGCGGGGCGGTATCGATGATGGTGGTTGCAGACATGGTTCCTCACCCCGAATGCGAGCATTCGCATTCATCATATTGATATTAATAATGTTTTCAGATTGAGGGCGGGTTTCCCCGCCCTCGAACGGCCTCGGTCACTCCGCAGCGATCATCGGCGCAACGCTGTCGGGCAGATCGACGGTCAGGAAGGCCGGAAGATCGACCTCCGCGGGCACACCCGTGTCCTCCCCCTGCCCTTCTGCGCCCTCCGCGTCGCCCAGAACGATCAGATCGGCGCGGCGCAACACCTCAGGCAACCAGCCGCTGCCCTTGAGCAGCCGCTCGGCCTCGATGGCCATTTCGCCCTTCTTGAGGTGGTCGAGAAGTTGAGCGGTCCCCTCCC
>NZ_SWJZ01000099.1 GCF_005144475.1 Rhodobacter capsulatus
CTGCCGAGGGCGAAAGCCCCGAGTTCATCGACCGCGACGACGAGATCCCGTTCTGACGAACGGGGCCTCGGCCCAGGCCCGGCGGGACAAACCGCCGGGCTTCCTGCATCGTGCCCCCGGGGCGCCGCGAATAGAGTTGCGTCAGATCGCTCGGATCAAGGTCTCGCATGCATCTGTGTTCAAACGGCATGTTGGTGCGATGGCGCATGAGGCTCAAGTCTGCCATTTTGGCCAAGGCGGCGCCAATACGACAGTTCTGGCCCTGCGGCTGGTTTGGCTTTGGCGACGGAGGGGATGAACCATGGAATGGCACAGCGACGAGGATTTGAGAAAACTTGAGGAGGCGCTGATGGCGCTGCCCGAGGAAAACGATCCGATGCTGCTGCCCGAGTTCGACGGGTTCTGTGCCGGTTTGATCACCTGTCCTGAGATGATCCCGCCTTCGGTTTGGCTCGCCAAGGTTTGGGGCGAGGGAGGCGCGCCTGAATTCGAGAGTCTGGCTGATATGCAGGCAACACTCGATCTCCTGATGGCGCATTATAACCGCGTTGCGACCGCGCTGATGATGCCGGGCGAGTATTTCCCGGTGATGGATGAAGACCAGCGTAACGGTGACATCTTGTGGGAATTCTGGATGCTCGGGTTTCTGGCTGCGATGCAGCTCAGGCCCGAGGCGTGGGGAAAAATCGCGGCCAGCAGAAATGTGCGCGCGATCAAGGCGCTCAAGAAAAT
>NZ_SWJZ01000100.1 GCF_005144475.1 Rhodobacter capsulatus
GGGCTTGGCGCGGGCAGGGCGGCCAGCTTCGCCTCGAGCCCCGCCTTCTGCGCCTCCAGCGCATCCATCTTCGCCTTCATGCTCGGATGGAACATCCCTTCTGTGATCGCCGTGAGGATGTTCTCGATCTCTCTCGTGATCTTGACCAAGGCCCGTTCCGCCTCGACCCGGCCGGCCGCGCTCTCGCGCCGCTCTTTATCCATCTCCCGATGAAACTCCGCGATGAACTCCCGGATCAAGTCAGGATGCATGAGCTATGAGCTGCGTCCTCAACCCGCCCAGAACCCGCGCCTCGACGTCGGTGCGTTTGATCGTCTTGCGATTGGCGCAGGTCCCGGAGTTCCGTGCCGCAGCACAGCCCAGGCGGCTATCGCTGATCATGATATAGCCCGAGCCGCAGCAGCCGCAGGTCAGAAGCCCCGACAGCAGATAGCGGGGGCGATGGCCACGTTCGATCTTGGGGCCGTCGGGATTGGCTACCCGTTCGGTCAGGATATCTTCGCGGATTGCGCCCTGCCGATGTTTGACCCGTGTCCAGAGTTCCTCCTCGATGATGCGCAGGGCCGGGATGTCTTCGATGATCCAAGCATCGGGCGGGTTCGGCCGTGCCTGACGTTTGCCGCTGTCCGGATCCTTCACGAAGTGCTGCCGGTTCCAGACCAGTTTGCCCACATACAGCTCGTTGTTGAGAATGCCCGTGCCGCGCTTCCAGTTGCCCGATATCGTCGAAAAAGACCAAGTGCCCTTGCCGCCTGATCGCGGGGCGGGGATGCCATCGCGGTTCAAGCCGATCGCGATCGCCCGCGCACTGCGCCCCCGGTCATATTCCGTGAAAATCCGCCGAATGATCGCGGCCTCCGCCTCGTCGATCACCCGGTCTCCTGTGGTGTAGGTCCCGTCTGGCAGCGGCTGCCGGTCAAGCCGGTAGCCATAACTCAGCCCTCCCGCCGATTTGCCTGCCTTGACCCGCCCCTCAAGCCCGCGGTGCGTCTTCTCAGCCAAGTTGCGCAAGAAGAGCGCAGACATCGTGCCGCCAAGACCCACATGCATCTCGCTGATCGCGCCCTCGGCCTTCGTGACGATGTCCACGCCGAGAAACCGCATCCGCTTGTGCAGCCCAGCAATATGTTCCTGATCGCGCGAAAGCCGGTCGAGCGCCTCGGCGACCAGCACATCGAACTGCTCGGCCATCGCCGCCTGTTGCAGGCGCTGAAAGCCGGCCCGAAGCTGCGTGGCCCCGCTCATTGCCTCGTCCGCGAAAACCTCCACGACGGTCCAGCCACGCTCTTCGCACAAGCGTCGACACAGTCGAACCTGATCCGGGATCGAGGCCGCTGACTGAAGATCCGAGGAATACCGCGCCTAGATCGCCGCGCGCAGGGGGGCAGTCCGAGTCGTCATGCTCACCTCCGTCAACTGCCATCAATATCGCACGCGCGCGCCTCGCGCGCAGCTTGTCTCGCCAAAAGCCGTGCCAGCGCGACAAGGCCGGGATGTGGGGGGCAACTCATGGACAAGGAATCCGGCGCGGTCGACACCGGCAGGGCAGGGGCCGCAGCTTCCACCGCGACCTTCTTCCCACCGACATGCCTGCTCCGGTCCCGTGCCACGACAGGTTGCTCCCGGCCAAGCCAGAATAAACCCGGCCAGCTCGCTGATTGATGATCCCTGACACCGGGTGGCCCCCGATGCCCTCGAGATCAGTATACCAGAGATGCCGACCGCTTCGCCGTGGCCCGTCGAGTAACCCATTGCGATTATTGTGGAAAACCTCCCCGAAAATCCGGAGAACTCTCCACAGGAAATTCTTTGACCCATTGCGATCACTCCCAAACAGATAGACCGGCGCCCAGGCGCGCCCTGCTTGCGACATGAAAATCCGGATAATCCGGAGCATCGCTCGTCAGCCGGGCATGCCTGACGCGGTCGCGACAGCCCAGAAACTCCAAAAAAGAAGACAGCGGAAAAGACCGCCGCCGCAGGCGAGGCGCAAATCGCCATGAAAAACCGAAAGAGGAAAAAGGTCTGAAAGCTAGGTGCAAAGGAAGACGAGAAAGGGAATAGGAAAGAAGGGGCATCGTGGCGCTGCTCGAAAAGGAGAAAAAAAGAGGAAAAGGGAAGCAGGGCCTGTGTCCCGCCGTCACTCCGGACCCTCGATGAGCAATGCGACCTTTTGCGCAAACGCCCGCACGCTATCGCGAACGTCGGCCCGGAGAGGATTGCGCGTGGCGCAGAGGGTGGAGTTGGCCGGATGGGGCCGTCGTCCTGCCTTCCGAGCCGATACCAGCCCTCTACCGCTCGAATTGTGCTCGAATCCCAAGCGATATGGACCACCGCGTCGGTCAGAAAGCCAGTCGGCGCGGTCTCGTTCGAGCGGCCCCAGACCCGGGGAACCTGGCCATCTCTCAAGCAGATCCAGTCCTCCAGGATCGGTAACCTGTAAAGCTGTTCGGGGTCGATACCGAGGCTGACATCGCGCAACGCCCCGTCGAGGGCGGCGATCAGATCGGTTACGGCCATTGCGCGTCCTCCTCACCTGCGGGAGCGATCGGCGGAACGCCCGATGGCGTCATCGGCAGAAAAAGGGACTGACGCAGGTCCTCGCCGGTCAACTCCCGCTCCACGACTAGGCGCGCGGCCAACGCCCGAACCGCTCCGACATGGGGCCGCAGCGTCTCAAGGGCCCGTACCTCCGCAGCCTCCACGCGCGCGCACACGCGCGGAAACAATTGTGGGGATCGGAGCAGTAGAAGATCGTCTCCGCTTTGCCAGACCGGGCCGGTCTCGCCCAAGCCGAGTTGCGCTTCGATCGCGGCGGCGAGCCGCGTCGCTTGTGCGAGATCCGAGCTCGCGTCGCCGCCCGCGCCGGCACTCACGTCGCCAAAGATCAAACGCTCGGCAGCGCGCCCCGCCATCATCGTCGCGAGTTCGCGTTCAAGATCAGCAAGCAGAGCTTGGCTGGGCGCCCGCGTCCGTTCCGTCAGCCCGCCCGCGCCCGCGATCGCGATCCGCGTGACCCGCCCAACGCTGAGCGCCGTCGCTGCGAGCGCGTGGCCCGACTCATGCACCGCAACTCGCCAATCGACCGCAGGCTCGGGGGCGTCTCCGGGCGCATGTGCGAGCATATCGTCGATGGTCAGGTCTCGATCCGCGGCGCGCGCGCGGGACCGCGCGGCGCGGATCATCGCGTCGACCGCCGCGGCGCTAGCTCCAGTGCAGCGCCGCGCCAACGTCTCGATCTCGGCGGAAGACAGATACGATCCGAGTGCTGCCATCAGCATTGAGAAAATCGCATGCCGATCAGGGAGAGGCACCTCGATAGTGCGATCGAACCGACCGGGCCGCCGGATCGCGGCGTCAAGCGCATCGGGATTGTTGCACGCCCCCACGAGGAGCACGCCCTCTGAGCGGTTGAGCAAGTCGAGCTGCTCGAGAAAACCGTTGACTACTTGCCTGCGATAGCTGGCATTTTGCGAGTCTACGTCATCGCGCGATCCCGCCGCGTCGATCTCGTCCACAAATAACACGCAGGGACGAGCGGCAACGGCTGCAGCTAAAGACTCCCGCATCGCGGCAAGCATCTGGCCGAGGTGACCGGCCGATTGCCATGCGGCAAACGACGCTTGAATGCAACGAATGCCCGGCTCGGCGCCCATGGCTTGTGCAAGCCAAGTTTTGCCAGTGCCGGGCGGGCCGAAAAACAGGACAGAGTGTTCGATCTCGTTCCACTTCGCCGCGCCAGATTGCCATGCGCGCAACCCGTCAATGAGGCCTCGCGCAGCCTCGACGGCAGGGCACGGCGAAAGGTCCGAAAGGCAGGGGCCGCCCGGAGCCTGCGCGCAGGCCGCAGCAAGTCGATGCGCCGCGGCGACAGGATCGTCCGCCCGCAACGCGTGCAAAATGACGGCTTCGGGCAGGCCCGCGAGATGGCCATCTGGGGGCAGGAATGCTGCCGCCTCGGCGAGGTGCTCAGCCGTGAGATCAGCCGCCGTCGCGCGCCAATAAGCGCAGAGGATCGCTGTCGAAATCGGTGCGATCTGGATCCGCAATGGCGCGCACGCCGAGAGCGAGGGATCGAGGCCGACGCCGCTCGGCAGCGCGCTGTTGAAGACGTTGTTGACGATCATCAGCGCGCCGAAAGTGGTCAGCTCGACGATCTGGGTCGGGTTGAACTCGGCCGACAGCCGCTCGAAGAGCGCATCGGACACCCGGTTCGGATCCTTGGCGATCTGCGTGCCGTAATCCCAGATCACCTGCTCGCGTTCGTCGAGGTTCAGCTTTTCCGGGTTCTCGCCCCAGCCCGCGATGGCGCGGCGCATGAAGGTGGTGCACAGCTCGCAGGCATTGGCGCGCGAGATGGCAAAGCAGAACAGGATCGCCTCGCGCTGGCCCAGCCAGGGTTTGACCGCATCGAACAGCGCATACCATTCGAGCACGGCCTTGAGCGCCACGGGCGAGCGCAGAAGCGTCGCTTTCATGTTGGTCAGCGCATGGGTCTTGCTGATCTCGTCATGATAGGCGCGGATTTCGGGCGTGGCGGTGGCCAGATTGACCTTGGTGACGCGGGTCATGGTTTTTTCCTTTGTGTGTTGGCGGGAAGGACGGCGTGGATGGCGCCGATGACGATGTCGGCGATGGCCTCTAGCTCCGCGTCTGGCGTGGTCAGCGGCGGCGCGAGGCAGATCACGTCGGTGAGCACCCGGGTCGAGAGGCCGCGGGCGAAGAGCTCGCGGCGCAGGCGTGGTGCCAGATCCGTCTCGGGGCCGAAGCGGCGTTTCGTGGTGCGGTCGGCGACCAGTTCGATGCCGAAAAGCAGGCCAAGGCCGCGGATGTCGCCCACGTTCGGATGATCGGCAAGCCCGGCGTGCAACCGGCCAAGCAGATGCTTGCCCTGTTGTGCCGCACGCTCTGCCAGCCCCTCCGCCTCAAGGATGCGGATGGTTTCCAGTGCCACCGCGCAGGCGACCGGATGGGCCGAGGCGGTGAAGCCGTGCCACCAGCGCTTGGCGGGGGGGGCCGCGTCGAGCGCGGCCTTGATCCGCCCGCTGACCCCGATCCCGCCCAAGGGGATATACCCCGAGGTGATGCCCTTGGCGAATTGCACGATGTCGGGGCGCACCCCCCACTGCTCGACCGCGAACCAGTGCCCGGTGCGGCCAAAGCCGGTGATCACCTCGTCGGCGATGAAAAGCACATCGTAGCGGTCGCAGATTTCGCGGATGCGGGGGAAATAGTCGTCTTGCGGCACGATCACCCCGCCGCCGCCGCCCTGCACCGGTTCGGCGATGAAGGCGGCAACGGTCTCCGGCCCCTCGCGCAGGATGGCCTGTTCCAGCAGATCAGCGGCCTCCTGTCCCGTGCCCTCGAAGCGGTAGGGGTAGGGCGACGGGATGTGCAGGATGTCGGGTGCCGGTGGGCCGAAACCCTGCGAGAACTCGGTCACGCCGGTCACGCTCGCCGCCACCCCGGTCGAGCCGTGATAGGAATAATCGCGCGAGATGATCTTGGTCTTGCGCGGCTGCCCGACGGATTGCCAGAACCAGCGCGCAGTGCGGACCGAGGTTTCGGTGGCCTCGCTGCCCGAGGTGGTGAAGAAGAACGCCTCGATCCCCGGGGGGGCGATCTCGGAGAGTTTTTCGGCCAAGGCCACGCCCGGGCCGTGGCTGGCCCCGGCATAGGTGTTGGCAAAGGCGAGCCGTTCCAGCTGCGCGGTCGCTGCCGCGATCAGCTCCGGGCGGGCATGCCCGAGGTGAACGTTCCACATGCTGGACAGGCCGTCGATCAGCCGCCGCCCCTCGGCATCGATCAGAAAGGCGCCCTCACCTCGCGCCCAAAGCACCGGGGCGGCGTGGTCGACGGGGTGATGTTGCGGATGGATGAGATGGGCGCGGTCAGCGTCGCGCCAGCCGGAGAGGGTCTCCGCCGCTGCGGAAGGGTTGAGAAAGGGATGGGTCATGGCGGATCACTCCGCCGGAACGGCTTGGGTGGCGGTTTCGAGATCGTCCTCGATCAGCCGCAGCACGTCGGGGTTCGACCAGCGCAGCCAGAGGAAATGCCCGACCCCAAGGCCCAGAAGCCCGAGGAAGGCATAGGGCAGCAGGTTGAAGGGCGCGGGCGGCACCGGGTAAAGCAGCCCGATCAGCGGCAGCGACAGCAAGCCAACCGAGGCGACGGAAATTGCGACGTGATGCGGGCGCAGCTCGCCCCGCCGCGCCAGAAACACCGGTGCGCCGATCGCGACAAGGATATAGGCCGCAAGGAAGCCGAGCGTGGCGATGGTGCCGAGCCAGGCGAAGATGTCGAGCAACCCGTTGCCCGCAAGCGTCAGCGGCAGCGACAGCAGAGCCACGACAAGGGCCGAGATCGCCACCGCGACATGGGGCGTTTCATGCACGTCATGCGCATCGCCCGCACGGCCGTGGATGATGCCGTGCCGCGAGAGCAGATAGATCACCCGCGCCCCCGCATTGATCGAGGCGAGCGCCGAGGCGAAGAAACTGGCCGAGACCCCCGCCGCGATCACCGGACCCAGCACGCCAAGGCCAAGCCGCGCGGCGAGCGCCGACAGCGGCGCATCGATGCCGCCAAGGCCGGTCACCTCGCCCTGAAAGGCCGCGACGAGCACATAGGCCGAGACGGTGAAGAACAGCCCGGTCGCCAGCACCGTGGTGATCACGGACCGCGGGATCACCCGCAGCGGATCTTTCGCCTCGTGGCCGAGCACGGTGGCGCTTTCAAAGCCCACGAAAGAGAAGAAGGCGAGCACAAGGCCAAGGCGCAGGTCCTCGCTTTCCACGCCCTGCAACGTCAGCTGCGCTGGATCAGCCCCCGCCGCGCCTTGCCAAAGCGCGACGCCCAGAACGATCAGCACCGCGCCCACGGTGATCGCCTCGAGCGTCAGCGACAGTCGGGTCGACAGCCGGATCGAGCGCCAGGCGATGGCGAAGGCTAGCCCGATCGCCAGCGCCGACAGCAGCACCGCGGGCAGGTGGGTGTCAAAATCGCCAAAGGCCAGATGCAGCACTTCAAGCGCATAGCTCACCGAGCCCGCCACCACGGCCGCGGCGGTGAAGAGATAGGCGATGACGAGCGACCAGCCCGCGACCGTGCCCCAGAACGGCCCGAGGCCTTGCCCCGCAAAGGCGTAAAGCGCCCCGGGCGAGGCCGAGCGGCTGGAAAACGCGGTGATGGTGAAGGAAAGCACCAGAAGCGCCAGCGTGGCGAAGAGATAGGCCAGCCAGGTGCCGTTGCCTGCGGTGGCGAAGACGCCAAGGATCACGAAAGCCGGTGTGCCCGAAGGGGCGATGGTGCCGACGGCCTGCGCGACAACGTCGAGAAAGGAGAGATGGTCACGCTTCAGCGCGCCCGAAGAGCGTTCGAGAGAGGTCATGGGTCCTGTCCATGCTGGGAATGTCGTTGGGGAAGGCGGGTGTTGCGGCGACAGCCTCAGGCTGCCGCCCATCTACACGGGTCCGCCGCGCCCTTGACCGAGGCAAGGATGATCGCAAACCCGGCAAAACCGGTGACCTCCTTCCAGGGCTGGGGCACAAACGACATCTCGGCCTCTTTCGGCGCTACGGGTGACTTTTCGGATGCTGCATCCTCGCCCGCAAATCACGACCGATTCAATGGATAATTCTTGGCCTTTCGCGGCGCCCGCGCAGAAGGAATGCGGTGCGCCGCCCGCGCCAGGCGCAAGGTTTCTTCCCGGCGACGAGTCGGGGGGGCTGCGAAGCCAAGGCGGGCGGATGGCACGGTGGCGGCAATGGCCGCGCGGCGGGGGAATAGCCTTCTCCTCCCGGCGGCGGGTTTGGAAGCGGGTGTTCGTTTCGCCGGTTTCTTCGCCTGGGCTGTTTTCTTGACCCAGTCTTGGGGGGGTGAGATAAAAAGTTAAATGAAATCATATATGTGATGCGATTCATGCCGAGCTTGATACTGACCCGCCGCCGTCTTGGCGCCACTGTGACCGCCGCAGTCCTTGCGGCGGTTCTGGCGCTGCCCGCGCAGGCCGAAGAGCTGAAGAAGGTGCGCTTCGCCTATCTTCTGTCGGATACGCTGCTCTCGGTCTTTCGTGCGCAAGATCAGGGCTATTTCGCCGCCGAGGGGCTTGATGTCGATCTGATCCCGGTGCAGGGCGGCCCGGCGGTGATTGCGGCGCTGGCCTCGGGCGAGGCCGATATCGGCTATGCCGCCCCGGTGCCGCCGCTCAATGCCCGCGCGCAGGGCGTGCCGGTGAAGCTGTTCCTGACGCTCGGCCACGAGGCCGACCCGGATCGCAAATATGTCTGGCTTGTCGCCTCGAAAGCCTCGGGCGTGACCGCGCTTGCCGATGTGAAGGGCAAGAAGATCGCGATCAACGGCAATGGCACCGGCTGCGAATTGGCGTGGCGCGACCATCTGGCCGCGGCGGGCCTGTCCTATGACGCGGCAGAGGTGGTGGTGCTGCCCTTCCCGCAGCAGGAAGCCGCGCTTGAACAAGGCACGATCGACGTGGGCTGCGCGATCCAGCCCTTCTACGCCTCGATTTCGGCGAACCCCGAGATTGGCGCCAAGGTGATCGCGCGCGGTCTGCTCGCCGATGAAAAGGAGCCGGTGATTTCCGACAGCGTGATCGGCACCGATGCCTGGCTGGCCGAAAACGAGGACACCGCCAAGGCCTTCGCCCATGCGGTGGTGAAGGCGCGCGACGAGTTGCTGGCGAACCGGACGCTGGTCGAAGAGGCGGCGGTGAAATATCTCGACCTGACGCCGGAACTGGCGAAAACGCTCGATTATTCCGTGCTCAAGCCCGAGGTGGACGTGAAGCCCGGCGAGGTGCAGCGGATCCTCGATGCCTTGGTCAAGGCGGGCATCCTCAAGACGCCGCTTGCGGCCGCGGATGTTTCGATCGATCTGAAGCTCTGAGCCGATGACGGCTTTGCTTGAGGCCGTGGGGCTGGCCAGGGTCTTCCCCGACCGACCCGATCCGGTCGAGATCCTGAAAGAGATCTCCTTTTCTGTCGCGCCCGAGGAATTCGTCTCCATCGTCGGCCCCTCGGGCTGCGGCAAGACCACGCTTTTGATGTGTCTGGCGGGGTTGTTGCCGCCGTCGTCGGGCACGGTGCGGTTTCGCGGTCAGCCCGTGACCGAGCCGCCGCGCGGGGTTTCGGTGGTGTTTCAGGATTATTCCCGCTCGCTTCTGCCGTGGAAATCGGCGCGCGAGAACGTCACTTTGGGGATGCGCCGGCTTGGCCTTGGGCGGGCCGCGGCGCGCGATCGCGCCGATGACCTGCTGGCCGAGGTGGGGCTCTCGGGGTTTGAAGGTCATTTCCCGTGGCAGCTTTCGGGCGGCATGCAGCAGCGCGTGGCGATCGCGCGGGCGCTGGCGGCGGAAAGCGCGCTTCTCTTGCTCGATGAACCGCTGGCCGCCGTCGACGCGCAGACCCGCGCCGATCTGCAGGATCTGCTGCGCAGGCTGGCGCGCAAGTTCCGGCAAGCCTGCCTTCTGGTCACGCATGACGTCGACGAGGCGGTTTACATGGCGGATCGGGTGCTGGTGCTCAGCCGCCGCCCGACGCGGATCCTGCGCGAAGTGCCGCTTGCGCTGGGGGGCGAGCGCGACCAGATCGACACCCGTGAGCGGCCCGATTATCTGGCGGCGCGGCACGAGATCCTGACGCTGATCCGCGCCGCGCGACCCGAGGGGGCAGGGGCATGATCGCGGTCCTGCGCCCGGCCCTTGCGCTTGCGCTTCTGGCGGCGCTTTGGCAGGCGGTGGTCTGGGCCGCTTTCGTGCCCGAACGCTATTTCCCGCCGATCGCCACGGTGGTGCAGGCGGGCCTGTCGATGATTGCCCGCGGCCAGATGCAGCAGACCCTGTTCGACACCGGATCGCGGGCGATCCTCGGGGCGGTGGCGGTCAATCTGATCGGCATCGGGCTGGGGCTTGCGGCCACGGGGGCGCCCAGCCTGCGCCGCATCCTTGATACGGTGGCGGCGATCTTGCAACCGGTTCCGCCTGCCGCCGTGGTGCCGATGGCGGTTTTCGCGCTGGGCCTTGGCTGGAAGCTTTACGCCTTCGTCGTGGTGCTGGTGACGATCTGGCCGCCCTATCTGGCCACGGTCTCGGCGCTGGCTGCGACGCATCCGGTGCTGCTCTCGGTGGGGCGGATGGCGGGCTTTGGCCCGCTGGGCCTGCTTTGGCACATCCGCCTGCCCGCCGCGATGCCCGAGATCCTGGCGGGGGTGCGCTATGCCACCACCATCGCGCTGATTGCGGTGATCGTCTCCGAGATGATCACCGGCCGCGACGGCATCGGATTTTTGTTGTTTCAAAAGGCCTTCGCCATCCGCATCCCCGAGGTTTTCGCGTTGATGTTCGCGGTCGGACTGCTGGGCAGTGCAATGGGGCTGGCCGTGAACGCGGTCTACCGCAGTGTCGCGGGCTGGCATCTGGCGCAGCGGGGCAGGGCGGCATGAGGCGTCTTTTCCTCCATCCCGCCACTGTGCTGATCGCCGCGCTGCTGGCCTGGCAGATCGTGGCCCTGGTCAAGACGACGCCGCTGTTTCCCGGTCCGCTCGACGTGGTGGGGGCGCTTTGGGAAGATGGCCCGCGGCTCGTCCGCGAAATCGGCCACACCCTGCGCCGCGCCTTCGCGGGCTTTGCGCTGGCCGCGCTGACGATGATCCCGCTTGGGCTTGCGATGGGGCGCATCCGTGCGCTGGCCTTCGTGGGCGAGCCGCTGGTCGCCATGCTCGCCACCCTGCCGCCGCCCGCGACGGTGCCGGTGGTGATGCTGTTTGCGGGGACCGGCGATCTGGCAAAGATCCTTGTCATCGCCTATGCCGCCGCCGTTCCGCTGGTGATCAATGCCGCCGAGGCCGCGCGCAACCTGCATCCGATGCTGGGCCTCGTCGGGCGCTCTTTGAGGCTGACAAGGCTCGAAACCCTGCGGCTGATCGCGCTGCCCTCGGCGCTGCCGATGCTGGCCGTGGCCGCGCGCATGGCGGCTTCGGCGGCGCTTCTGGTCTCGATCACCTCGGAAATGCTGCTTTCGAGCAATGGCATCGGCAACTACCTGCAGCGCGAACAGGAAAACTTTCGCCTTGATGCGGGCCTTGCCGGGATCGTGCTGATCTCGGTCGTGGGCCTGATCCTGAACCGGCTCATCGCCGCGTCCGAACGGCGCTGGCTGGGCTGGCATTACCAATCCCGAACCGCGGAGACAGAGGCATGAGCCCGACGCAGAACGTGCTTTTCATCATGTGCGACCAGTTGCGCTTCGATTATCTGTCCTGCGCCGGGCATCCGACGCTGCGCACGCCCAATATCGACGCGCTGGCCGCGCAGGGCGTGCGGTTTGACCGTGCCTATGCGCAATCGCCCATTTGCGGCCCGTCGCGGATGAGCACCTACACCGGGCGCTACATGCGCTCGCATGGCTCGACGCAGAACGGTGTTCCCCTGCGGGCAGGCGAGCCGACGCTGGGCGATCATCTGGCCGAGATCGGCGTACGCAACGTGCTGGTGGGCAAGACGCATATGGTGGCCGACCGCGCGGGGCTGGCGCGGCTGGGCATCGACCCGGCGTCAGAGATCGGCGTGCGGGCCGCGCAATGCGGTTTCGAGCCTTACGAGCGCGACGACGGGCTGCACCCCGATGGCGGATACGATCCGGCGCCCGCCTATGACACGTATCTGCGCGCGCAGGGCTTTGACGCCGAGAACCCGTGGGAATACTGGGCGAATTCTGCCGAAGGCGCGCAGGGCGAAACCTTGAACGGCTGGCTTCTGGTGCATGGCGACAAGCCCGCCCGCATTCCCGCCGAGCATTCCGAAACCGCTTACATGACCGCGCGCGCGATCGATTTCATCGAGGGCGCGGCGGCGGCGGGCCAGCCCTGGTGCCTGCATCTGTCCTTCATCAAGCCGCATTGGCCCTATATCGCGCCTGCGCCCTATCATGCGCTTTACGGGCCAACGGATGTGAAACCGGCGGTCCGTTCCGACGCCGAGCAGACTGAGGCCGCGCATCCGATCTTCCGCGCCTTTCAACAGGAACGCTATGCGCAAAGCTTCGCGCGCGACGAGGTCCGCGAAAGGGTGATCCCGGCCTATATGGGTCTCATTGCGCAGATTGATGACGAGGTCGGCCGTCTGCTGCGGTTTCTGGACGACAAGGGCCTGCGCGACAGCACGCTGATCGTGTTCACCGCCGATCATGGCGATTATCTGGGCGATCACTGGCTGGGCGAAAAGCAGCTCTTCCATGATGTGTCGGCGAAAGTGCCGCTGATCGTGGTCGATCCCGCGCCCGCCGCCGATGCGACGCGCGGCACGGTCAACCGCGATCTGGTCGAACTGATCGACCTCGCGCCCACCTTCCTCGACTGGTTCGGGGGCGCGCCGAAGCCGCATGTGCTGGAGGGTCATTCGCTTTTGTCCCTCACCCGCGCCAGTGCGCCGGGGCCTTTGCGCGCCCATGCGGTCAGCGAATATGATTACGCCGTCGATGGCGTGCGCCGCCGCCTTGGCACGAAGGTGCGCGATTGTCGGCTGGTGATGATCACCGATGGCCGCTTCAAGCTGATCACCGCACCGGGGTTCCGGCCGATCCTGTTCGATCTGGACACCGACCCGGGCGAGCTGACCGATCTGGGCGCCGATCCCGCGCAGGCCGAGACGATTGCACGGCTGACGGCGGCGCTGCTTGACTGGTATCGCGGCGCGGCGAACCGCATCACCGTCAGTGACGGGTGGTTCAGTGATGGCGACGCGGCCGCCGAGGCCTTCGATCCGCTGCTCGATCCGGGGATTTTGATCGGCTACTGGGACGAGGCCGAGCTGGAGGCCGAGAGCACCAAGCGGGCGGCATGGCGGGCGGCGCGGGCCGGGAGATGAGGCCGCCTCGCAAGCCTCGGAAAAAGCGAGGTTTATTCCCTTTTTTGGGGGAACAAGGAAATGGACCCGACCGGAAAATCTTGACATCCTTTGTCGTGTATCTGGTGCCCTTGCCTGTCCCGAAAGGATCGTCATGACCCGCAACACCCCGCCGCCGCAACCGACGGCTTTGACCGAAGCTCTGGCCGCGCGCTATGGCGCCGGGCTCGTGCCGAACCCGCCCGAAGATCTGCCCGCCGCTGCCGCACAGATCTTGCATCAGATCCTGTCGCACCGAACCTGGCGGGCCTTTCGCCCCGATCCGCTGCCTGAAGGCGCGCTGGAACTGGCGATTGCCGCGGCACAATCGGCGGCGACTTCGTCGAACCTGCAATCCTGGAGCGTGATTGCCGTGCGCGATGCTGCCCTGAAGGCGCGGCTGAATGCGATCGCGGGGGATCAGCCGCATGTCGCGCAAGCTCCGGTGCTGCTGGTGTTTCTGGCCGATCTGAACCGCCCGCGCCGGGTGACCGAGGCGGTGGGCGGCAAGGCGGAGGCGCTCGAGTATCTCGAAAGCCTTGTGGTCGGCATCGTCGATGCGGCGTTGGCCGCACAGAACGCCGTGCTCGCCTTCGAGGCGCAGGGGATCGGATCTTCCTATATCGGTAGTCTGCGCAACGATGCCCATCAGGTCGCCGAACTGCTCGGTCTGCCCCCCGAGGTGTCCCCGGTGTTCGGCCTTGCCGTCGGGCTGCCCGATGCCACGCATCCGGCGCAGGTGAAGCCGCGGTTGCCGCAAACGGCGGTCTTCTTCTCCGAGCGGTACGATCCCGCGGCGGCACTTGCGCCGGTTGCAGAATATGACACAACGCTGCGCGCGTTTCAGGCCCGTGTCGGTCAGCTCGAACTGGGCTGGAGCCGGACGGTGGCCGAACGTCTGCGCGGCCCGGAAGCCCTGCACGGACGCGAAAACCTGCGCGATTTCCTGCGCAATCTAGGGTTTCGCCTGAAATGACCGGCGAGCCCCGCCCGATCCCGACCAAAGAAGGACTCTTCCGATGACTGCCCCCCATGTTGCGCTTCCGATCCTCGATTTTTCCCTGTTTCGCGGCACGGCCGAGGATCGCGCGGCTTTTGTGGACGATTTGCGCCGCGCTCTGCACGATGACGGCTTTTTCTACCTGTCCGGCCACGGCGTGCCGAAGGAACTGATCGCGGCGCTGGTTGCCGCCTCGAAGCGGTTTTTCGCCCTGCCCATGGCCGAGAAATTGCAGATCGAAATGGTGAAATCGCCGCATTTCCGCGGTTACAACCGCGCCGGTTTCGAACGCACCCGGGGCGAACAGGACTGGCGTGAGCAGATCGACTTCAACACCGAGGGTACGGCCCGGTCGATCAGCCCCGACAGCCCCGGCTGGGCGCGGCTTTTCGGCCCGAACCAGTGGCCCGAGGCGGTGCCGGAGCTGAAAGAGATCGTGCTTTCCTATCAGACGCAGGTGACCGCGATCGGCATCGATCTGCTGAAGGCGATCGCGCTGGCACTGGGTCAGCCCGAAGACGCTTTCGCCGCCGTGTATGAGCCGCAGCCGACGCAGCTTCTGAAGCTGATCCGCTATCCCGGCCGCGATGTGGCGCAATCCGATCAGGGGGTGGGCGCGCACAAGGATGGCGGGCTGATCACCATCTTGCTGCAACACGAGGTTCCGGGGTTGCGGGTGCAGACGGTGGATGGGCGCTGGATCGACGCGCCGCCGGTGCCCGGAACCTTCGTCATCAACACCGGCGAGTTGCTGGAGCTGGCGACGAACGGCTTCGTGCGCGCCGATGTGCATGATGTGATCGCCCCGCCGCCGGGGGTGGAGCGCTTTTCTTTCGCCTTCTTCCTCGGGGCGCGCTACGATGCGACGATCCCGGTTCTGCCGCTGCCCGAGGACCTGCGCAGCCTTGAACGCGGCCTGAGCGTCGATCCGCTCAATCCGCTGTTTCGCAACGTCGGGCAAAACCATCTGAAAAGCCGGCTGCGCTCGCATCCCGATGTGGCGCTGGCCCATCACGTTGATCTGCTTGCCGAATTGGCCGAGGCAGACCCGGCCTGAGCCGACAAACGGTCTTCGGGGGCCGGAACTGGACCGCCGAAGATCCGCCACCTGCCGTCGCTTGTATCGCGCGGCGGCGGGTGGGGCCTTTCGGTCAACGACCAAGGGCGGCGACAATATCGTCGAGAATGTCGTCGGTCGTCTCAAGCCCGATCGAGAGCCGCACAAGTCCATCGGGGATGCCATGCCGCGCCCGTTCTTCGGCGCCATAGGCGGCATGGGTCATCGAGGCGGGGTGCTGCACCAGCGTCTCGGCATCGCCAAGGCTCACCGCGCGGTGCGCGAGTTGCACCCGGTCCATGAAGCCCACCCCCGCCTCAAACCCGCCCTTCAGCTCGAAGGCGACAAGCCCGCCGCCGCCCGACATCTGCCGCGCCGCAACCGCGTGCTGCGGATGGCTGGGCAGGCCGGGGTAATAAAGCCGCGCGACGGCCGGATGATCTTGCAGAAGCTGCGCCACGGCGGTTGCGGAGCGGACATGTTGCCCAAGGCGCAATTCGAGCGTTTTCAGCCCGCGCAGGATCAGGAAGGCGGTCAATGGCGAGATCGTCGCCCCGGTCAGGAACCGCAGCCCGTGACCACGGATTTCGGCCACCAGCGCGGCCGGTCCAACCACCACACCGGCCAGCAGATCGCCATGCCCGCCCAGATATTTCGTCGCCGAATGCACGACGAGATCGGCGCCAAGGGCAATCGGCCGTTGCAGCACCGGCGTTGCGAAGGTGTTGTCGACCACTGTCAGCGCGCCCGCCGTCCGCGCGAGCGTCGAAATGCGCGCAATGTCGATCACCCGCAGGTTCGGGTTCGCCGGGGTTTCGAAATAGACCAGCTTTGCGGGCGTCGAGAGCGCCGTCTCGACCGCTGCGGCATCGGTGAAATCGACAAACTCGGTGGTGATCCCGAAGCGGCTCAGGCCTTTCGAGAGCAGGGCAAAGGTGTTGCCATAAAGGATCCGGTCGGCCACGATCCGGTCGCCCGCCTGGCACAGGGTCTGCAGCGTGGCGCTGATCGCGGCCATACCGGAGGCGAGCGCCAGCCCCGCCTCGGCGCCTTCCAGATCGGCGAGCCGGGTTTCCAGAAGCGCCTGGGTCGGGTTTTTCGTGCGCCCGTAAATGTAGCCCTCGCGCTCGCCCCGAAACAGTGCCGCGCCCTCTTCGGTCGAGCCGAAGGCATAGGTCGAGGTCATGTAGATCGGCGGGGTGAGCGCGCCTTGCGCCGTTGCCGGGTCATAGCCGTGATGGATGGCGCGGGTGGCAAAACCGGGTTGATGGTTGCGTCTGTCACTCATGGGACGGCTCCTTCGGGGGGGATCAGCGGCGCGTTGATTTGCGGGGCAGGCGGGCGGACTTGCGGGCCTTTTCCGGGCCCCAGAGCCGTGCATAATAGGTGTCGGCAAGCATCAGCGCGGCCAAGGGGTTGTGGCCCAGCACCCGGTCCTTGACCACAAACACGGTCGCGGGCGCTTTCGAGGCGCGGAAAAACAGGCTGTCATGGCCGACACAAAGGCCCAGCACGATGTTGAACTCCGATCCATGCGCGTCGAGCAATTCGGCCTGCGCGATCGGGTTGCACATCGGCTCGAAGCCGCCCGGCACCACCTTTTGCGCATCGCGCACGCCGATTTCCTCTTTCGCCACATGGCCTGCCTTGCAGGCGACCGAGGCGACCTCGAAGCCGTGACTTTCCAGAATTCCGGTCAGGGTGCGGGAAAAATCGACGAACATGATGCAATTGGCGATGCCGAGCTTGCGGTAGCCCATGCGCTTGGCAAAGGCGACGATCTCCTCGACCCGGGTCCATTTGCCATAGCCCTCGCCCTCGACGATGGCGGCGTTCTGGGCGAACTGGCGGGTTTCGGGGGCGTCGTAAAGGGGACGCGCCTCGCTCAAAGTCAGCGCATCGACCTGGGAAGGGCAGAAACCGGGGCCGCGCGTTGCGGATGTGCCCTGACGGCAGGCGCGCACCGTGGCGGGGCAATAGGCGCAGGAGGGGTCGTCGTAGCTCATCGGCGGCTCTCGGTCCCGGGGCGTGTCATCGGCGCTCATCGCGTCAGAAGCCCGGCATCGACGACGAAGGAGCTGCCCGTGACATAACGGGCCTTGTCGGAGGCCAGAAACAGCACGGCATTGGCCACATCCTCGGCCTCGATCCACGGCACCGGCAGCAGGTTGCCCGCCGAGCGCTCGGCGATTTCGGTGGCCGTCGTGCCCTCAAGAAAGGCGAGGCCGTCGTTCATCGGCGAGTTCACCCCGGTCGGGTTGACGGTCAGCACGCGGATGCCATGCGGCGCCAGTTCGATCGCCTGCGAGCGCGCAAGCCCGATCAAGGCGTGTTTCGAGGCCGCGTAATGCGAGAGCCGGTTCATGCCGCGCAGCCCCGCGACCGAGGAATTGTAGACGATCACCCCGCCGCCGCGGGCGATCAGCTGCGGGATGACCTGCCTTGCCGTCAGCCAGGCGCCGGTCAGGTTGATGCCGATCATCGCGCCCCATTCCGCTTCGGTCAGCTCGTGCGAGAGGCCATAGGCGGCGATGCCCGCATTGACGAAGAGAATGTCGATGCCGCCATGCGCGGCCACCGTCTCGGCCACGGCGCGCGACAGATCCTCGGCGCTGCGCACGTCGCCCGCATGGGTGCTGGCGCGGCCGCCAAGCGCCTCGATCTCGGATTTGAGGCTCGCAAGCGCCTCGGTGCTGGCGTCATTGTAGGCGGGATAGGCGATCGGTGCGGGCAGATCGAAGCCCGCCACGGCGGCGCCTGCACGGGCAAAGGCGAGCGCCGTGGCGCGGCCCTGTCCCTTGGCGGCGCCGGTGATGAAGACCACCTTGCCTTCGAACTCTTGGCTCATTCGCTGTCCTTTCGGGTCTGCGTCATGCGAAAAACGGGGCTTCCAGAGCGCGGATGCGGTCCAGGACATGTGTCTGACCCTCCGGGCGCGGCTGGCGCGCGGCGACGATTTCCGCCATCGGATCGGGTGCTGTGCGGGGGCTGCCGGAAAGCGCCTCCAGCACCGCATGGCCGCAAAACGGCACATAGGCCTCGGAATAGCCGCCCTCATGCGTCAGGATCAGCCGCCCGTCGCACAGCTCTTCGGCTGCGGATTTCAGCCGCGCCGTCATCTGACGAAATGTGTCGGCACTCGCCAGCATCCGCCCCAGCGGATCATAGGCCGAGGCGTCATAGCCACAGGCGACCACGATCGCCTCGGGCGCAAACCGGCGCAGCGCCGGGATCACCAGCCTTTCGATGGCGTCAAGGTAGCCCGCATGGCCGGTGCCAGCGGGCAGGGGGATATTCAGATTGAACCCCGTTCCCGGACCCTCGCCACGCGCCTCTGCTGCGCCGGTGTCATAGGGATAGTTGAATTCCTCGTGCAGCGAGATCGTCAGCACGTCGGGGTCGGTCCAGAACACCGCCTCGGTGCCGTTGCCGTGATGCACGTCCCAATCCACCACGGCGATGCGGCGGGCAAGGCCTGCCGCCTGCGCCGCACGGATCGCCACGGCGATGTTGTTCAGAAGGCAAAAGCCGTTCGGCCAGTCGGGCAGGCAGTGATGCCCCGGCGGGCGGGTCAGCGCATAGGCATTCGTCGCGCGCCCCTCGAGCACGGCGAACAGCGCCGCCTTGGCCAGACCCGCCGACAGCGCCGCAATCTCGTAGCCGCCGGGGCCGAAGGGGGTGCGCCGACCAAGCTCGCCCCCGCCCGCATCCGAGAGCGCCTTGAAGGCATCAAGATAAGCGGCAGGATGGACGCGCAAGAGATCCTCGCGCGTCGCTTCGGGGGCGGATTGCGCTGCCAGATCGTCGATCAGCCCGGTGACCCGCATCAGATTCACCAGCCGCCGCTTCGTTTCCGGGTTTTCGGGCAGGCCTGCGCCGGGCTGCACAAGACCGCCCACCGGCAGGGTGAAGGCGTAATTGCCCCCGCCATGCCAGAGGCTGCGTTCGTCATGGAAAAAGGCAGTGGTCACAAGGGGCTCCAGGCTCAGGCGGGGCGACGCTCGCCCGCGCGGATGGCGAAGGGCAGGCGGTTTTCGGGCGGCGGCAGCGGGCAGGCGGCCAGATCGGTGAAGGCGCAGGGCGGGTTGAAGGCCTTGTTGAAATCCAGCACGACCCGGCCCTCGGGCCCGCCCTGTTCCAGCTCGCCGATCAGGAACCGCCCCGCCGCATAGGTTTCGCTGGCCGCGGTGGTATCGCGGATCACGAACATCGGCTTGCCCGCTTTCCAATGCGTCGGGATCAGCGTCACCTCGCGGCCGTCATGGGTAAAGCGCGCCCGATGGGTCAGCCGCACCTCGGTGGCGATGCCCACCACGGTGTCGATGGCCCGGGCTTCCGGCGTGTCGAGCACCTCCCATTGCGCCACGATCCGCCATGCCGGATCGACAGGAAAACGTTCGATCCCGGCAAACCGCGCCGGTTCGGGCGAGGCCAGATCGCGCACGCGCAGGGCGCGGCTTCCGGCAAGCTCGGTGATTTCCAGCAGCAGATCGCCCGTGCGCAGCCGGGGCGGCGCATCGGGCACCGGCACGAAGGGCCGCGGCCCCGCGCCGGTGTCAAGCGTCGCGCTGCCGTCTTCGGCCAGCTTCAGCACGCCAAGCCGTGCCGGGCCGACGGACAGCCGCAGATCGCAGTCTTTGGCTTGTCCGACGCGGTAAAAGCCGGGGGAAAGGTCGATCCGGTCAGTCAGGTTCAGCCAGCCATCGGCGGCTTGCAGCGCCACAAGCCGCGCGGCATGCCAGCGGGCGATGTCATCGGCGTGATCGGTCATGTCTTTTTCCTGTGTGGGGGCAGGCCCTCAAAAGCCCGCGACGGCGGCATCTGCCCACGAGAAACGGCCTGCGGTGCGAAAGCAAGCCGCAAGCCAGAGACGACGAGGCCAGCCGTGACGAGAGACACGGCGCCAAGAAAGAGCTTGGGCGTGTAGACCTGAATGCCGAACGGGTGCTCGGTGCCGCAGATCGACAGCGCGAATTGGCAGGCGTAGGAGGCGGCGGCAAGGCAACGGGTCGCTGCGGCCCCCGACATCAGTCCGGTTTCGATCACCGGTCCATAGGCGAGACCCCACCAGAGGGCGGCGAGGCTGGCAAGGCCAAGGCCAAGCGCGGTCAGCCCGCGCGACAGGGCGACAAGGCTCATGCGATCATCTCCGGGATGTCTGCGCCGAGCAGCGCCAGAACCTTTGCCCGCAGCGCCACCAGTTTCGGATCGTCGCGATGGCGCGGATGCGGCAGCGCGACCGGAAGTTCCGCCACAATCTGCGCCGGGCGGTCGGAGAGCACGATCACCCGATCCGACAGAAGCAGCGCCTCCTCGACGTCATGGGTGACGAGCACGGCGCTGAAGCCCACCTTGCGCCAGAGGTGCAGCAGTTCGCTCTGCATCGAGAGCCGGGTGAGCGCATCGAGCTTGCCCAAAGGTTCGTCGAGCAGCAAAAGCGGCGGATGGTTGATCAGCGCGCGCGCCAAGGCCACCCGCTGCGCCATGCCGCCCGAAAGCTGATGCGGAAAGGCTTCGGCAAAGGCCTCAAGTTGCACGAGCCGCAGCGCCGCGTCGATCTCGTCGCCCCGCCGCGCCGCGCTGCCATCGGTTTCCAGCCCAAGCGCCACATTCCTCCGCACCGTGCGCCAGGGAAACAGCGTCGGATCCTGAAACACCAGAATGCGCGACCGGTCGGGCGCGGTGACGTCGGTTTCGCCCGCAACAATCCGGCCCTCCAGTGGCGGTTCGAGCCCCGCGATCAGCCGCAGAAGCGTCGATTTTCCGCATCCCGAGGTGCCCAGAAGCGAGACGAATTCGCCCGGCTTCAGATCGAGCGAGATGTTTTCCAGCACCGGCAGGGCGCGTCCCTCGATCCGGTAGCTGTGCGAGAGGTTTTCGATGCGCAGCGCAATGCCATGCGGTTGAAACGTGCCTCCATCGGCCATCAGAGGAATCCTTCCTGCCCGCGCAACAGGCGGTTTCGCGCGACGAAGAGCAGTTTGACCAGCCCCGCACAAAGCACCGCCATGATCAGCAACGTGGCGTAAACATTGGCATAAGCGGAATAGGCGGTCTGAAACTGGATATACCAGCCAAGCCCGTATTTCGCGCCGAGCATCTCGGCCACGACCATCACCGCGAAGGAATAGTAAAGCCCCATGAAGAGGCCGACGAAGACTTGGGGCAGGGCGGCAGGCACCGCGACGCGCGAGATCAGGAACAGCGTCGAGGCACCCAGATTGCGCGCGACGTCGAAATAGGCGCGGTTGACCGAGGCGACGCCCGCCGAGGTCAGGATCGCCACCGGAATGCCCGAGGCCAGCGCCACGATGAAGATCGAGGCGTCGAAGGTGCTGGGGAAGAAGTAGAAGGTGACGGGGATCCAGGCCGTGGCAGGCACCGGTCCGATCAGCTTCAGAAGCGGCATCCCCCAATAGGAAAAGCGCGGCGCCCAGCCAAGGCCGACCCCGGTCAGGAAGCCGACGATCACCCCGCTGAAATAGCCGAGCGCCCAAAGCCGCAACGTGTAAACGATGCACAGCCCAAGGCGCGCGCCATCCGAGACATAGACCTGCAACAGCCCCTGCGGCGGCGAAAAGAAGGGTTTCGGCAGCCAGCCGGTTTTCGCGGTGCTCAGTTCCCAAAGCGCGAACCAGATCCCGAGCGCGATCAGCCACGGGCCAGCGGCTTTCACCGCCCGGCCAAACCGGCCAAAAATCTCGGCGGTGAAGGCGAGCGTGACAAGCGTCAGCGCCCCCGCCGCCATCAGCGCGGCGAAAAGATCGGTGCTGCCCCACGGAATGACATCGGGCAGGGCCAGCGTGATGCCCGCGGCAGCTGCCCAGACGAGGCTTGCCAGAAGTCCCGCGGGCCAGATCTTGGCCAGCCCTGCGGGAGCCTCCAGCCCGCGCCGGGCCGGAGAGGTGAGTGCATCTGTCATCGGTCCGTCACCCCAGCAGGTTCACGGTGATGCGGCGGGCGAAGTCCTCCGGGTCGGTGCCTTCGTCGATCACCTTGATCAGCTTGAGATCCGAGGAGGCGCGGGCGATCTCGCGCACGAGCGGCGCGCCGACGGGGTGGTTGTGCAAAACGAAGCCCGCCAGAATTTCGGCCAGATCCTCGGTCGAGAGCCCGGCGGGGTTGAGCGCCTGCTTGTACCAGGCGGCGACCTCTTCGGGGTGGGCGGCGGCATATTCGTGGATCTCGATATTGGCCGCGGCCACCCGTTGCAGGGCATCGCGGTTTTGCTCGAGGAACGGGCCGTTTGCGCCCAGCACGCAGCAGACCGCATCTTGGAACACCCCGGTCTGGGTGTCGGCGATCAGCTTGAACTTGTGCTGTTTCTGGAGGCTCCAGGCCCAGGGGTCGAGCTGCGCCACCGCATCGGCGCCGCCGCGCGCCGCCACCTCGCCCAGAAGGTCGAAAGGCGCCACGGTCCAATTCACATCGCGTTCGGGGTCCAGCCCGGCCTTGGCCAGCGCCACCTGGAACGATTGCTTGGGCGGCGAGGCGACATCATAGCTGACGATGGTCTTGCCGCGCAGGCTTTGCAGATCGCTCACGCCCGAGGCTTCGGTGGCCAGAAGCCGGGTGCAACCGCCATGCGTGCCCGCGAACAGCTTGACGTCAAAGCCCTGTTCGAGCGGCTTGAGCCATTCGAAGGTCAGCCCCGAGCCGATATCGGCCTTGCCGGTGGCCAGCGCCTGAATGAGCGTCTGGCCCGAGGCGCCCTGATTGAACAGCTCGACATCGACGCCCTGCTTGGCAAAGAGGCCCTTCGCCACGCCAAAGCCGAGCGGCGAATGGCAGGCCGCGACCTCGGTCCAGGCCAGGCGCACCTTCGGCGCGGGACCGGCGATGGCCGGGGTGAAAAGCCGTGCGCCGCCAGCGGCAAGCGCGCCGGTGGTAACGACAGCGGCGGCTGCGCCCTTGATCAGGCTGCGACGGCTGAGGCGGGAAGGGGAAGGCGTCTGGGGCATCGGAAGTCCTTGCAGCACCATGGGGAGGCGGGCCGGGGTGTCCCGGCCCGTCGAGGCTCAGGCCGAGAAGGTTCAGGCGGAGCGGGCCAGCGGCAGCCTTGCGACGTGCGACAGCGCCTGATCGAGATCGGCGAGGATGTCCTCGGGATGCTCAAGCCCGATCGAGAGCCGCACATAGCCCGGTGTGACGCCTGCCGCGCGTTGCTCGGCCTCCGAAAGTTGCTGATGCGTCGTCGAGGCCGGGTGGATGGCCAGACTGCGCGCATCGCCGATATTGGCGACGTGGTGGAACAGCTTCAGCGCATCGATGAAATCGCGCCCCGCGCCCAGACCGCCCTTGAGCTCAAACCCCACAAGCGCGCCATAGCCGCCCGTCAGATAGGCCTCGGCGCGGCGGCGATGTTCGCCGGTTTGCAGGCCGGGAAAGATCACCCGCGCAACCTCGGGGCGGGTTTGCAACCACTCGGCCACCCGGATGGCATTCGCATTGTGCTGGCGGATCCGCAGCGGCAGGGTCTCAAGCCCCTGAATGAACAGGAACACGTTTTGCGGTGCCGCCGCCGCGCCGATGTCGCGCAGAAGCTTGACCCGGGCGCGCAGGATATAGGCGATCGGGCCCAGGGGCTTGGCCGCCTCGGTCCAGATCGCGCCGTGATAGGCCGGGTCGGGCTGGGTGAGCAGCGGGAAGCGCTCGGCATGGGCTTCCCAGTCGAAATTGCCGCCGTCAACAATGGCGCCGCCGATCGCCGTACCATGCCCGCCGATGTATTTCGTCGTCGAATAGACCACCACCGCCGCGCCATGCGCCAAGGGCCGCGCCGTCAGCGGCGCCGCGGTGTTGTCAAGGATCAGCGGAATGCCAAGCTTGCGGCCCCGCTCGGCCACTTCGGCGATCGGGAACACCTCCAGCTTCGGATTGGGCAGCGTTTCGCCGAACCAGGCCCGGGTGCGGGCGTCGCTGGCGCGGACGAAGTTTTCCGGGTCGTCATGGCTGACGAAGCGCACCTCGATGCCGAACTGCGCCAGCGTCTGCGACAGAAGCGTGACGGTGCCGCCGTAAAGATCGGTCGAGGCGACGATATTGTCGCCCGCCTGCGCGATGTTGGTCAGCGCAAAGAACGTGGCCGTCTGACCCGAGGCCAGCGCCAGCGCCGCCACCCCGCCTTCAAGCGCCGCGAGCCGTTCCTCGAAGGCGTCCTGCGTCGGGTTCTTCATCCGGGTGTAGACTTGCCCCACCTCTTCGAGCGCAAAGAGCCGCGCGGCATGGGCGGTGTCCTGAAACTGGAACGAGGTGTTTTGGTAGATCGGCACCGCGACCGCGCCGGTGGCCGGATCGGCACGCCAGCTGCCGCCATGGAGCGCCAGAGTTTCGGGGTGAAGGCTGTCGGTGGTCATGTCGGTATGGTCCTGTTCTTAAGCCCTGTTCGGGCGGTTCTTGGGGGGCGCCGTTCGAGGCGTGCCGCGTAAGGGGGGATGACGGGGAGGGGGATGGTGCACTTTCGGGCGTGCAAGGCTTTGGCAGGAAGTCGTTTTTTGCTTCTCTTGGGGCGCGGACCTTTGGCTTGGAATCCTTTAAAATCTCGATGGACTTGATTGATTATTAATAGCCGAGATCGCGAAGCGCGTTGTTTCAAACTTGCGCCGCATGGCGCCGGATTTGTTTTCTCGCCGGGCGCGCAAAGGGAAGGAATGTTCCGCGCGTTGCCCATGGCCGGCGTCTCATTCAGACAGGGTGCGCCCAAGGGAATCGTCCCGCGCCGCACCCGCGACACCGCTTGCCCGAGATGCTTGCGGGCGCCCGGCTCGACCCGCTCGGCCGTCCGCAAGGCCGCGAGAGAAGGAAACTCTTCCCGCGGCTTGTGCCGTGGAAGGTTCGCTCTGTTGCCTTCCATAAAAGACGATTGAACTTGACGTGATTTGTCCCGAACCTGATCTGGCGCAATCGGCAGACCTGACACCTCAAGATTGCGCGCCTGGCGGCCGGGCCTCGGCCGTCGGATCAGGAAGGCCAGAACATGCCAAAATCCGATTTCATGCACGCGGTCGCTCTCGCTGTTTGCCGCAAACCCGCCTTGGCGGAAATTTCCCGTGGCATCGTTCTGGCCCTTCCCTCCTGCGAAATCCTTGCGGTCGGCCCGCGCGCCTGACCCGCCCCATTCCCCAACGATCAGGTTCCGACATGCCCCTTTCGCTCACCCGCCGCGCGCTGCTTTTGTCCTCCGCCGCGCTTCTTGCCGTGCAAGCCCTGCCGTCATCGGCGCATGCCGCGACATCGGGCCGGATCACCATCGCGGCCGACAGCGAGCCCACCCAGCTCAACCCGGCCATCGCGGCTTCGAACGGCACCTTCTTCATCGCCTCGAAAGTGATCGAACCGCTGGCCGAAGCCGCCTATGACGGCACCGGGCTGAGGCCCCTGCTGGCGACGGGCTGGGAAGGTTCGGAGGATGGCCTCTCCGTCACTTTCCATCTGCGTGAGGGGGTGCGCTGGCACGATGGCACGCCCTTCACCTCGGCGGATGTGGCCTTCTCGGCCTTGCATGTCTGGAAGCCCCTGCAGAACATCGGCCGCACGCTTCTGGCCAATCTGACCGCCGTTGACACGCCCGATGCGAAAACGGCGATCTTCCGCTTCTCCAAACCGACGCCGTTGCAGCTGATTGAAAAGGCCCTGCCCGTGGTGTCGTCGGTGCTGCCCAGGCATGTCTACGAGGGCAGCGACATTGCCAAGAACCCGGCGAATTCGGCGCTGATTGGCACCGGGCCCTTCGTCTGGGGCGAGCACAAACCGGGGCAATATTACCTGCTCAAGCGCAACCCGAGCTATTGGCAGCCGGATCTGCCCCGCGCCGAGGAGCTTGTCTTCACCGTCCTGCCGGACCGGGCCTCGGCGGCGAGCGCGCTTGAAGCGGGCGATGTGCAGCTTGCGGCCTTTTCGGCGGTGCCGCTCGTCGATCTGGCGCGGATCGGCGCGGTTCCGGGGCTGGCCGTCATCACCAAGGGCTACGAGGCGCTGACCTATCAACTGATCGTCGAGATCAACCACCGCAACGACCATCTGGCCAATCTGAAGGTGCGTCAGGCGATTGCCCATGCGATCGACAAGAAATTTGTCCGTGACACCATCTTCCTTGGTCATGCCACTGAGGCCACCGGCCCGGTGCCGGCGAATGATCCGACCTTCTACACCTCCGACGTGACGCCCCATGCCTTCGATCCGGAAAAGGCGAAGGCGCTTTTGGATGAGGCCGGCTATCCGGTGCGGGCCGACGGCAAGCGTTTTGACCTGAAGCTTCTGCCCGCGCCCTATTTCACCGAAACCCGCCAGTTCGGCGATTATCTGCGGCAGGCGCTGGCCGCCGTGGGGATCGAGGCCACGATCGTCGCGCAGGATGCGCCCGGCCATCTGAAAGCGGTCTATACCGACCACGACTTCGACCTTGCCGTGGCGCCGCCGGTGTTCCGCGCCGATCCGGCGATCTCGACCACCAACCTGGTGCGGTCGGGCCTGCCTGCCGGGGTGAATTTCTCCAATCAGGGCGGATATTTGAACCCCGAACTGGACAGGCTGATCGACACCGCGCTGACCACGCTCGATCCGGCGAAACGTGTGGCGCTTTATCACCGTTTCCAGCAACTGGTGACCGAGGAGCTGCCGCTGATCAACGTGGTGGACTGGACCTTCACCTCGGTCGCCGCGACGCAGCTTTCGGGCCTTGCCACCAATCCGCGTTGGGCGGTGTCGAACTGGGCGGAGCTTGCGCTTGCCTGAGGACGGTCGATGACAGCGGTGTTGCGCTTTGTTATCTCGCGGCTGATCGGCAGCATTCCGGTGCTGCTGATCGTGCTCGCGGGGGTGTTCGCGCTTCTCGAAGCGGCGGGGGGCGATGCGATTGACGCCTATCTCGCCAGTATCGGCGGCGGCGATGCGGCTCTGGCGGCACAGTTGCGCGCCGAGCATGGGCTCGATCACTCCGCGCTGCAGCGCTTCCTGTTCCTGCTCGGGCATCTGGCGCAGGGGGATCTGGGCTGGTCGGTGGCGCTCAATCGCCCCGTCGCCTCCCTGATCGCCGAGCGTCTGCCCGCAACGCTTGCGCTGATGGGGTCGGCGACGGCGTTTTCCTTCACGCTGGGCTCGGGGCTTGGCATTCTGGCCGGGCGGCGCCCCGGATCGGGGCTTGACCGGCTCCTGTCGGGGGGCGCGCTTCTTCTGCATGCCGTTCCAGGCTTCTGGCTCGGCCTCGTGCTCTCGGTCGTCTTCGCGGTCAAGCTGCGCTGGCTGCCGGTTTCCGGGATCGAGACCATCGCCTCGGGCAAGACCGGCCTTGCGCGGGCGGTCGACATTGCGACGCATCTGGTCTTGCCCGTTTCCACGCTCACCCTGATTTATCTTGCGCTTTTCCTGCGGGTGATGCGCGGGGCCATGGCCGAGGTCTGGGCACAGGAGTTCGTTCTGGCTGCACGGGCGCGGGGCATCGCGCCCCGCCGCATCCTGCTCAACCATGTCGCGCGCAATGCGGTCTTGCCGCTGGTCACGCTGCTGGGCCTGCAATCGGCGGCGATGCTGGGCGGATCGGTGGTGATCGAAAGCGTCTTCGGCATTGCCGGTTTCGGGCGGCTGGCCGCCGAGGCCGTGGCCGGGCGCGATCCGGCGCTGCTTCTGGCGGTGATCTTCGTTTCGGCCGTGCTGGTGGTGGGGTGCAATCTGCTGGTCGATCTGGCCTATGGTCTGCTCGATCCGCGCGTACGGCCCGCCGCGCACAGGCGCGAGGTCTGAGATGCCCGTCTCCGCCTTCCATCGCCCCGAGGCACGGATCGGTGCGGCCCTTCTTGCGGCGCTCGGCCTGATTGTGCTTTTCGCCCCTTTGCTCGCCCCGGGGGATCCGTTGGCGATCTCCGGTCCGCCGCTGGTGTTGCCCTTCACCGAGGCCGCCCATCCCCTCGGCACCGACCGGCTTGGCCGCGATCTGCTGGCCGGGTTGATCCACGGCGCGCGCACTTCGATGACGGTGGGGCTTCTGGTCGCGCTCGTGGCGCTGACGGCGGGGATGCTGGTCGGAACGCTTGCAGGCCTGATCGGTGGCTGGACCGAGGTGATCCTGATGCGGATCGTCGAGGCGTTTCAGATCGTGCCCGGATTTTTGTTGGCACTGGCCTTCGTCTCGGTCACCGGGCCGCGCCTGTCCACCGTTGTCGTGGCAATTGCCCTTGGCGCCTGGACCGGGCCTGCGCGGTTGGCGCGCGCCCGGGTTCTGGTGCTGCGTGAAAGCGATTTCGTGGCGGCGGCGCGGGTTCTTGGCCATCATCCGCTTGAAATCGCCCTGCGGCAGGTGCTGCCGCTGGCCCTGCCGCCGGTGCTGTCGCTTACCGCGGTCATCGTTGCGGGCGCAATCCTGACCGAGGCGGCGCTCTCGTTTCTCGGTCTTGGCAATCCCAACGGGGTGACTTGGGGCGCGATGATCGCCGAGGGGCGCAACCAGATGCGCTCGGCCGCCTGGCTCTCGGTTCTGCCTGGCCTTGCGCTGTTGCTGACCGTGGTGGCCAGCTATCTTCTGGGCGAGGCTGTCGCCGACAGCCTTGCCGCGCGGGATCGCCGATGACTGCGGCGCCGCTTTTTTACCTGCGCGGTTTTGGCCTGCGCTATCCGGGCCAAGGCCAGCCAGCGCTGACGGGGATCGACCTTGATCTGGCGCAGGGCGAAAGGCTGGCGCTGATCGGGCCGTCCGGGTCTGGAAAATCCACCCTTGCGCGTGCGATTGCCGGGCTTTCGCCCTCCGGCAGCGCCCCTGAAGGCGGCATTCTCTGGTCCGGTGGCGCGATGCAGGCGGGGCGCGATATCGGCTTCGTGTTTCAGGATCCGGGCGGCAGTCTCAATCCGCTTTTGACGATCGGCGCGCATCTGCTGGAGGTCTTGCATCGCCATGGCAAGCTCTCGCGCAAGGTCGCCCTGGCGCGGGCCGAGGCGCTTCTCGATCAGGTGCATCTGCCCGATCCTTCCGCGGCGCTGCGGGCCTATCCGCATCAGTTTTCGGGCGGCCAGCGCCAACGCATTGCTATCGCGCTGGCGATTGCCACCGGGCCGAGGCTTTTGATCGCCGACGAGGCCACCTCGGCGCTCGATACGTTGGTGCAGGCCGAAATCGTGGCGCTGCTGCGCGATCTGACCGGGGCAGGGGGCATGGCGCTGATCTTCGTCACCCATGACATCGCGCTTGCCGCGGGGCTTGCCGACCGGATCGCCGTGCTGGAGGCCGGGCGGCTGGTCGAGTGCGGACCTGCGGCGCGGGTGATTGCCTCGCCGCAAGTCGGCCAGACGAGGGCCTTGCTGGCCGCCCATCTCGATCTGGCAAGCCCGCGCCTTGTCGGAGACCGGCCATGAGCCTTCTGACGGTGGAGGGGCTGCGCAAGACCCACCCCGGCGCCCGCGGGGGGATTGCGCTTGATGATCTGTCGCTGACGCTTGCCCCCGGCGAGACGCTGGGCCTTGTCGGGCCCTCGGGATGCGGGAAATCGAGCCTTGCGCGGGTGCTGTTGCGGCTCGACCGGCCCGATGCGGGGGCGATCCGCTTCGAAGGGCGGGACTGGCTCGCCCTGCAAGGCGGTGCGCTGCGCCGGGCCCGCGGGCGGATGCAGATGGTGTTTCAAGATCCCGGCGCTGCCTTTCATCCCCGCGCAACCGTTGCCGGTGCGCTGGCCGATGCGCTGCGTCTGCATGTGCCCGCCCCGCGCAAGGATTGGCCCGGGCTGATTGCGGCGCAGCTCGATCTGGTGGGGCTTGCCCCCGATCTGGCACCGCATCCGATCGCTACGCTGTCTGGCGGGCAGCGCCAACGTCTTGCCATTGCCCGCGCGCTTGTCCCCAATCCGAAGCTGATCGTGCTCGACGAGGCTGTTTCCGCGCTCGACACTGTCACCCGAGGGCAGATCCTCGCCCTTCTGGTGCGGTTGCAGCGCCAGCTTGGTCTTGCGCTTTTGTTCATCAGCCACGACCTTGCGGTGGTGCGCGCGGTCTCGCACCGGATCGCGGTGATGGCGGCGGGCCGGATCGTCGAGACCGGCCCCGCGGATCAGGTGCTTACCCGGCCGCAAAGCGAGATTGCCCGCCGCCTGATTGCCGCCGTGCCGACCCTGTCCCGAACCGGAGACCCGCCATGACCGATGCCCTCTGGACCCCGCTTGCCGATGTGCCGCCGTTTCCGACCGAGGGCTTTGCACCGCTTGCCGATGCGTTTGCCCGGGTGCTGCGGACAAGAAACGATGTGGTGCTGGTGCAGGCCGAGGCAGCCGTGGCGCTTGAAGCGGTGGCGCACTCGCTCGGCCGGCCGGGGCTGCGGGCGCTGGTGCTGGTCAGCTCGCTTTACGGGCGCTGGTTTGCGGGCTGGCTGCGGCGCGCGGGCGCCGACGTGCGCGAACTGGCCGCGCCCCCCGGGCAGCCGATTGTGGCGCCCGAGGTGGCGAAGGTGCTGGCGGCAGAGCGCTTCGATCTGGTTTTTGTCGTCCATGCCGAAAGCGCCTATGGCATCTTGAACCCGCTCGAAGACATCGCGGCCCTTGTGAAAGCGCAGGGTGCGCTTCTGGTGGTCGATGCGGTGGCCTCTGTCGGCGGCCATGCGCTTGATGTGGATGCACTCGGCGCGGATCTTGTGGTGATCGGGCCGCAAAAGGCGCTGGGCGGGCAGGCGGGCGTTTCGGCGGTGGCGGTGTCTGAGGCCGCTTGGGAGCGGGTGGCGCCACCGGGCGAGGCGCCCTCGGTTTTGTCGCTCGCCGATCTGCGTGCGGATTGGCTTGAGACCGGGCGCAAGGCGCTGCCCGGAACGCCGTCGGCGCTCGAATTTCACGCTCTGGCGCAGACCTTGGCACAAGTCGAGCGCGAGGGGCTTTTGGTGCTTCGGGAGCGTCACGCCTCTGCCGCCCGGGCCGCGCGGGCGGGTGCGCTGGTCCTGACCGGCCGCGCGTGGGTTTCGCCCGATCGGGCTTCGACCCTTGTCACGGCGGTAGCACTGCCCGAGGGCATTGCCGCGGCGCAGGTGCTCGCCGTGGCCGAGGTGGGGCATGCGCTTTCGGGCGGGGTGGGGTCGGGGGGCGAGCGGTTGATCCGGCTCAACCATACCGGCGCTCGGGCGCATCGTGCCGTGGTTCTGGAAGATCTGACGGTGCTCACCCGCGCCTTGGGACGGCTTGGCCATCGGGTCGACCCGGGCGCCGTCGTCTTCGCGGCAACGGGGGGCGGTGCCTAAGCCGCAGTCGCCACAACTTTAACGCGCAAGGCGGTTGTGGGCAGCATTCCGTTCTGTTTCGGGGGCCTCCGGGAGAAGCCGCCACGCTTTGAATCTCAAAAAACGCGATTGAATATATCGTGATTTATCGTGTTCCTTGAGCCTTGAAACCGGTGGGGTTCAAACCTGTGCCGGAACGAAATTCGCAAATAAAGGAGTGCCTTGCATGGCGTTCGCATCTCTGGCCGTCAGCGGTCGTCGTCTTTCCCTGTCGGCTGGCCTTGTGGCTCTTGCCCTTGGCGTCTCCCCTGCGGCCCTTCTGGCTGGCGAAGCGGATCCGGCAGCGATCCTGCGCATCGGTTCGCTTTATGAGCCGCAGAACCTCGACAATACCGCGGGGGCGGGGCAGGGCATCAACGAGGCCTTCAACGACAACGTCTACGAGGCGCTTTACCGGCTTGCCGATGACGGCACCGTCGAACCGGTTCTGGCAGCGGGTCACACGGTCAGTGCGGATGGGCTGACCCATACGTTCACGCTGAAAGACGGGGTGAAGTTCCATTCTGGCGATCCGCTCACCGCGAGGGACGTGAAATATTCGATCGAGCGGGTGATTGCGGAAGGCTCGAAAAGTTCGCGCAAGAAAAGCCTCGCTCCGATTGCGAAGATCGACACCCCGGATGATCGGACCGTGGTCATCACGTTGAAATCAAAGTCGATCTCGCTGCCCTACAACCTGTCCTATGTCTGGGTGGTGAACGATGCGGCGGGCGACATCACCGGCAAGGAAGACGGCACCGGCCCCTATGCGCTGACGGGCTGGAAGCGTGGCTCGACGCTGTCGCTCAAGGCGTTCGATGGCTACTGGGGCGCGAAACCCGAAAACGGTGGCGCGGTGTTCACCTATTTCACCGAAGCGGCGGCGCTCAACAACGCGCTGCTGACCGATGCGGTCGATCTCATTACCTCGGTGCAAAGCCCCGATGCGCTGTCGCAATTCGCCGACACCTCGACCTTCACCATCGCCGAGGGCAAATCGACGACGAAGCAGCTTCTGGCGTGGAACGACCGGGTGGCGCCTTTCGACAACGTCAAGGTACGCAAGGCGCTGGCACGGGCGATTGATGACAAGAAGCTGCTTGAGGCGATCTGGGGCAGTCGTGGCACGCTGATCGGCTCTTTCGTGCCGCCGACCGATCCGTGGTATGTCGATCTGACCGGGGTCGATGCCTATGATCCGGCAAGTGCCAAGGCGCTTCTGGCCGAGGCGGGCTATCCGAACGGCTTCAGCTTCACCCTCGATACGCCGAATTACGATCCGCATCCGATCACCGCGGAATTCGTCAAGGCGGAGCTGGCGAAGATTGGTGTCACGGTGACTATCAACATCATCACCGCCAATGAATGGTATGAGAAAATCTACCAGAAACACGATTTTCAGGCGACGCTGCAGGAACATGTGAACCACCGCGACATCGTGTTTTATGGCAACCCGGATTTCTACTGGGGCTATGACAATCCGAAGGTGACCGGACTGATTGCCGAGGCCGAAGTCAGCGACACCGAGGCGGGGCAGACCGAACGCCTGACCGAGGCGAACCGGATCATCGCCGAGGACGCCGCCTCGGACTGGTTCTTCCTCTATCCGCAACTCGTCGTCTCGAAAGCGGGGGTGAGCGGCTATCCGGTCAACGGGCTCAACGCCCAGTTCTTCCTGCGCCACATCCGCAAGGAGGGCTGAGCGGAAAGATCCAGGTCATGACGCGCTATCTGATGCGTCGCACGCTGGTGCTGGTCCTGTCGCTGATCGCGGCGGGGCTGGTGCTGTTCGTGCTTTTGCGCCTTTTGCCGGGCGATCCGGCGGCGGCGTTGCTCTCGGTGGGGGCCGATGACGCCCAGATTGCCGCCGTGCGCGCCGAACTTGGCTCCGACCAGCCGATTGCCGTGCAACTTGGTCAGTTTCTGACGGATCTGGCGCGGTTCGATTTCGGTCGGTCCTTTGTGAGCAACGCCCCCGTCGCGCCCGAAATCCTGTCGCGGCTGACGGTGACGCTGCCGCTGACCCTCGCAGCCTTTGCGCTGGCGCTGGCCTTTGCCCTGCCACTTGGCATTCTGGCGGCGCTTCGGGCGGATCGCTGGACGGGGGCGGCGCTTTCGGCGCTCTCGCAGCTTGGGCTTGCCGTGCCGGTGTTCTGGATTGGTCTCATGCTGGTCTGGCTGGTTGCGGTGCGCGCGCGCCTGCTGCCCGCCAGCGGCTTTCCAACCGAGGGCTGGTCCGACCCCGTTGCGGCGGCGCGTGCGTTGGCGCTGCCGGTTCTGACCGTCGCGCTGGTGATGGGGGCCTCGCTCTTGCGCTACATCCGGTCGGCGACGCTGGATGTGCTCGGCGCCGACTATCTGCGCCATGCCCGGGCGCTGGGGGCAAGCTTTTCCGAGGCGCTGATCCGGCATGGCCTGCGCAATGGCGCCGCGCCGGTGATTTCGATCATCGGGATCGAACTCGCCTCGACGCTGCTTGGCGCGGTGGTGGTGGAGCGCGTCTTCGCCTTGCCGGGGCTGGGCTCGATGCTCGTGCTGGCGATTGCGCAGCGCGATTACCCCTCGGTGCAGGGGGTGCTGATGGTGACGACGCTGCTGGTTCTTCTCATCGGCTTTGCGGCCGATGTGGTGCAACGCCTGATCGATCCGCGGTTGCGCGGTGAAGAGCGGGGTGCAAGCTGATGAAACGCTTGACCTGGCGGCTGGGCCTGCTGGTTCTTGGCCTGAACCTTGCGGTGGCTTTGCTGACCCTATTCTGGACGCCCTGGCCGCTCGATGGCATGACCGGCGGCCGCCTTGCCGGGCCGTCTGTCGCGCATTGGGCCGGAACCGACCGGCTGGGCCGTGACAGCCTCTCGCAGGTGATGGTTGGCGCCCGGATCGCGCTGACGGTCGGGGTGGGGGCGGCCTGCGTGGGCGGGCTGATCGGCACTCTCGTCGGGATCCTGGCGGCTTTCGCGCAGGCCTGGCTCGAGGATGCGCTTGCCGCCGCTTTCGACATTCTGATCGCCTTTCCAACCCTGCTTCTGGCGATGCTGATCGTTGCGGCGAGCAAGGATGCGAGCCTTGTGAGCGCCATTCTCGCCATCGGGATCGCAATGTCGGCGATCATCGCGCGGCTGGTGCGGGTTCTGGCGCGGCGGGTTCTGGCGCTCGATTTCATCACCGCCGCCCGGTGTTGCGGGGCCAGTTGGCCGCGCATCGTGCTCACCCATCTTCTGCCCAACATCGCGCCGACGCTACTGGTGGCCCTCGCGCTGCAAGCCGGTCTGGCGGTGATCGCCGAGGCCTCGCTTTCCTATCTCGGGCTTGGCGCGCCGCCGCCGAATGCCTCCTGGGGTCAGCTTCTCTATCAGGCGCAGGCGACGGTCTACACCGCACCGCTTGGGGTTCTGGTGCCGGGGGCGGCGCTTGTGGCGCTGGTTCTGGCGATCAATTTCGTGGCCGACGGGCTGCGCGACCGGCTCGATGCCGAGGCGGAGGCGCCAAGATGAGCCTGCTCTCCACCCTTGGGCTGAGCATTCGTGCCGGCACCCGGTGTCTGGTCGAGGATGTGGGTTTCAGCCTTGCGCCGGGGGAACGGCTGGGCCTCGTGGGCGAAAGCGGCTCGGGCAAGTCGCTCACCGCGCTCGCCCTTCTCGGGCTCCTGCCGCCGGGCCTTGTGGCCTCGGGCTCGGTCCGTCTGGCGGGCCAGCAGGTGATCGGCCGTCCCGATCGGCAGATTGCGCCGTTGCGGGGCAACGTGGCGGCGATGGTGTTTCAAGATCCGCGTGCGGCGCTCGACCCGCTGATGACGCTTGGCGCGCAGCTCGCGGTGCCGATCCGGCGTCGCGCGAAACACGACGGAGAGCGGCTCTCGCGTGACGATCTGCGCGCCCGGCAGATGGCCGCGCTGGAGCGGGTGGCCATCGACGCGCCCGAGCGGGTGCTGGCGGCCTTCCCGCATCAGGTCTCGGGCGGCCAGCGCCAGCGCGTGGCGATTGCCATGGCGCTGGCCTGCCGTCCGCAGCTTCTGATTGCCGACGAGCCGACGACGGCGCTCGATGTCTCGACGCAGGCCGAGGTTCTGGCGCTGCTCGACCGGCTCGTGCGCGAGGAGGGGCTTGCGCTGCTGTTCGTCAGCCACGATCTGCCGGTGGTGGCGGGCATCGCGGAACGGGTGGCGGTGATGGCTGCGGGCCGGATGGTCGAGACCGGGCCGGTGGCGGAGATCTTCTCCACGCCACGCGCCCCTTACACGCAAGCCTTGATCGCCGCCGCGCGGCGACTGGATGATGCACTGGGACTGCGAAAATGAGCTTGCTTGCCCTTGAAAAGGTTCACTTCGGCTATTCCCGAGGGACGACTGTGCTGCGTGGTGTTTCGCTCTGCGTGACGCAGGGCCAGAACCTTGGCATCGTTGGCGAAAGCGGGTCGGGAAAGTCGACACTGCTTCGGCTCTTGCTCGGGCTGGCCGCGCCGCAGGCGGGGCGCGTGCTGAGTGCGGGGCACCCGCTTGACCGCGCCGATCGCAGCAATATGCAGGCGCATCGGCGCTTCGTGCAGCCGGTGTTTCAGGATCCCTACACCTCGCTCGATCCGCGCATGACGGTGCGGCAGATCCTGACCGAGCCGCTGCGCGCCCTTGGCCTTGCGGCAGATCCCGAGGCGGAGGTGCTGCGCGCGCTTTCGGCGGTGCGGTTGCTGCCGGAAGCCGCCGACCGGCGCCCGCGTGACTTCTCGGGTGGGCAGCGCCAGCGCATCGCGATTGCGCGCGCGCTGATTGCCCGGCCAAAGGTGTTGCTGGCCGACGAGCCGGTGAGCGCGCTCGATCTCTCGACGCGGGCGAGCATCATCGACCTTTTTGCGGCCCTCTCGCATCAGCTGACGCTGGTGCTGGTCTCACATGATCTTGCCGTCATTGCGGCGCTCTGCCCAAGCCTTGTGGTGATGGAGCAGGGCCGGATCGTCGAGGCGGGCCTGACCCGGCAGATTTTGGATGCCCCGGCGCATTCCTATACCCGGCGCCTGCTGGCAAGCCTGCCGCGGTTGCCGCGCTAGCACCGCGCCAGAATCGTTCGGGCACCACCGGAGGAAGATCAGCGCCAGTTTTCTTCGCGCAACCCTGCGGAGAAATCGGTGTGTCCAAAACCGCGGCCAAGATCGCTGAATATATTCTACTGATCTTGTCGTGATTTTTCGTATTCTGACATCGGAACGGCGTTGAGCCGCCCTGCCGCACCGGGCTTGTCCGGTCACGGCAAGGCTGTCCCGACGCGGGGCTTGCCCGGCTGCAGGGCCTGCGCCGCTCCACGAAATTCCCCCCGCGGCCGAATGGCCGCAAACCTGTGCCCCCGCGGCCGAATGGTCGCAAACCCGTGCCCCCCGCGGCCGAATGGCCGCAGATCCTTTCCCGCGGCCTGTCCGCAGCCCCTTTCAAGGACCGACCATGAGCCTTTTCAAACTTCTGGCCACGCTTGCCCTGGCCGTGCTGACCACCACGGCCGCCCAGGCCGAAGACGAGGCCAAGGTGATCCGCTTCGGCTTCCCCGGTGTGGGCGCCGACAACCGGCCCTACAGCCATTCCACCGCCATCGCCTATGCCCGCACCCGCGAGACGCTGGAAAAGGATTTCGCCGCCGACGGCATCAAGATCGAATGGACCTTTTTCCGCGGCGCCGGCCCGGCGCTGAACGAGGCGGTGGCGGCGGGGCAGCTGGATTTCTTCCTGCTCGGCGATCTGCCCGCCATCGTCGGGCGGGCGAACGGGCTCAGGCACAAGTTCCTGTTTGCCACCGGCCGCAACGACCCGATCTATCTGGCGGTCGCGCCGGACAGCGACATCAGGACCGTCGAGGATGTGAAGGGGCGTAAGGTGGCGCTGTTCAAAGGCACCAACCTGCAAAACGCCACCGACCGCATCCTGGAACGCCACGGCCTGCGCGAGAAGGACGTGAAATTCATCAACCTTGACGCCAATTCCGCGGTGGCGGCGCTCACCTCGGGCAATGTCGATGCGGTTTTTGGCGGGCAGGAATATCTGGCGCTGGCGCAAAAGGGCGTGGTGGCGATCCCCTACACGACGAAGGGCGATGATCCGACGCTGGGGCGCAACACCTCGTTTCTGGTGACCGAGGCTTTCGCGACGGAAAACCCGAAGCTGACGCAAAAGGTGGTGACCTCGCTGATCGCCACCACGGCCTTTGCGAGCCGGGAGGAAAACCGCGCCGAGGTTTTCGACGCCTGGACCGCCGCGGGCTTCCCCGTCGCGACCTTCGAGGCGAATTTCGACGGCGTGCGGCTGTCGCAGATCCTCAACCCGCTGATCGACGATTATGTGCTCGCCCGCTACACCGAACAGGCCGAGGCGGCGAAAGCCTATGGGCTCTTGCGCGGCGATCCGCAGATCGCGACCTGGTTCGACCGCAGCTATCTCGACCGGGCGCTCGAAGACCTCAAGCTCGAGCATTTCTGGTCGAGACGCGGCGCCGATGGCGAGCCGGTCGAGATCGGCACGAACGACACGCCCACCGCGACCGGCGGCTGATCCGGCGCCGGTCCGGCCCCCGGACCGGCCTTTCCCGCCCCGGTCCGGCCCCGGACCGGCCCATTCCGATGAGGCCGACCATGACCCTGATCCACATCCAATCCGTCTCTCCCCCCGTCCTGCCGCGGTTGTTGCGCAGGGCCGCCAGCGCCGCCGAGGCGCTGCGCGCGGCGCTGGTGCCGATCCTGCTGGGCCTGTCCTTTCCGCTTGCGCTTCTGGGCCTGTGGGCGCTGGGCGCCGCGCAGGGCTGGGTGCCGCCGCAGATCCTGCCCGCGCCCGCCCTGGTCTGGCAAAGCTTCCGCGACCTCTGCGCCGATGGCAGCCTGGCGCAGCACCTGACCGACAGCCTGATCCGCGTCGCCGAGGGCTTCGCGCTGGGCGCCACGGCCGATCTGGCCTTCGGCGCGGCGGTGGCGCTGGTTCCGGCGGTCCGCGCCTGGATCTGGCCGCCGGTGCAGGCGGCGACGCGGGTGAACGCGCTGGCCTGGATGCCGCTTCTGACGCTGTTTCTGGGCATCGACGAGGCGTTGAAAGTGGTGGTGATCGGCTGGTCGGTGTCGATCCCGGTGATCCTTTCGACGGCGCGGGCGCTGGGCGAGCTGCCCGCCGCGCTGCGCGAGTTGGGGGCGGTTCTGCACCTGACGCGGCGCCAGCGGCTGCGGCTGATCGTGCTGCCGCATGCGGCGCCCTCGATCGCCACGGGGCTGCGCGAGGGCCTGGCGAACGCCTGGCAAAGCCTTGTGATCGTGGAGCTTTTCGCCTCGTTCGAGGGGCTTGGCTATCTGATGACCTGGGGGCGGCAACTCTTCCAGCTGGATCTTGTGCTGGTCGCGATGGCGGTGATCGCCACGCTCGGCTTCAGCCTTGATGCGGGGCTGCGCGCGCTCGAGCGGGCGCTGCACCCCTGGCAGAGGGAGGCCGGGCATGACCGCTGAGCTTGCCGCGCCGCGGCGCCGCGATCTGCGGCCGCTTCTCTCCTTCGCGCTCGTGCTGATCCTGTGGGATCTGGCGCATCGCTTCGCGCTTGTCGATCCGCGGTTCCTGCCCGCGCCGCTCGACATCCTGACCCGGTTCGTCAGCGAGTTGCGCGACGGCACGATCCTTGCCGATCTGGCCGCCACCTTGCGGCGCAACCTGATCGGCCTTGCGATCGGCGCGGCGGCGGGGGTCAGCCTTGGCGCGGTTCTGGGGGCCTCGCCTCTTGTCGGGCGGATCATCGGGCCGACCGTGGTGGCACAGCGGCAGACCGCGCTTTTCGCCTGGGTGCCGCTCATCGCGATGTGGTTTGGCGGCGGCGACGGCGGCAAGATCGCCTTCATCGCCATAGCCGCCTTTCAGCCGACCGTCATCAACACCTGGCGCGGCATCGCGCTCGTGCCCGAAGGTTACCGCGAACTGGCGGCCAGCCTGCGGTTTTCCCGCCTGCAATATCTGCGCCATGTCGCGCTGCCCGCCGCTGCCCCGCAGATCTTCACCGGGCTGCAGGCGGCGCTGATCTACGCCTGGCTCGCCACCGTGGGCTCCGAGCTGTTCATGAACATCACCCCCGGCCTTGGCGGGCGTCTGAGCGAGGGCAGCCAGCTGTTCAAGATGGACCTGCTGTTCCTTGCCATCGCGATCTTCGGCGCGGTCGGGCTTCTCTACACCCGCCTCGCCGAAGCGCTCGAGGCCAAGCTTCGGAAAGGAAATCGGCCATGACCGACCCGACACCCGCCTTGCAGATCCGCGCCCTGAGCAAGACCTTTGCCCTGCGCGACGGCGCGCTTGAAGTGTTGCGCGACATCACCCTGACCGTCGATCCGGGGGAATTCGTCACCATCGTCGGCGCCTCGGGTTGCGGCAAGTCCACGCTGTTGCGCCTCATCCTCGGGCTTGACCGCGACTTTCGCGGCGAGATCCTGGTCGATGGCGCGCCCGTCACCGGCCCGGCGCCCGACCGCGCGATCGTGTTTCAGGATCACCGGCTTTTGCCCTGGCTCACCGCCGAGGCGAATGTCGCGGCGGCGCTTTTGAACAGCCCGCTTGATGCCGGGACCCGGGCACGGGCGGTACGGGAACACCTTGATCTGGTGGGGCTTTCGAAATTCGCCAAAGCCTGGCCGCGGCAGCTGTCGGGCGGCATGGCGCAGCGGGTGGCGATTGCCCGCGCGCTGGTCGGGCGGCCGCGGTTTTTGCTCCTTGACGAGCCTTTGGGCGCCTTGGACGCGCTGACCCGGCTGCGGATGCAGGAGGAGTTGAAGCGCATCGTCGCGCATGAGGGGGCGACGGCGCTTCTGGTCACGCATGACGTCGACGAGGCGGTGTATCTCGGTCATCGGGTGGTGGTGATGCAGCCGCATCCGGGCCGGATCGCCACGCTCCTTGCGGTGCCGCCCGAGGCGCGGGCGGATCGCTCAAGCCCCGCCTTTGTCGCGCTGCGCGACCGGATCCTGGGGCTTCTGGGCGTCGGGGTGGAAGCACTGGCGGGTTGATCTCAGCTTTTAGACGGTGAAGCCCCGCTCCACGGCGGGGCTTTTTTCATCGCTCGATCCCGGCGGCGGCGATCCGCTCGGCCATCACGCACAGCATCTCGAACATCAGGCTGACGCCGAGCCAGGCGGTGCTGCCCGAGGGATCGAAGGGCGGCGAGACCTCGACCAGATCGGCGCCGACGAGATCAAGCCCGCGCAGCCCGCGCGCCACTTCAAGCGCCGTCCAGGAGGTCGGCCCGCCCACCTCGGGCGTGCCGGTGCCCGGCGCGAAGGCGGGATCGACGAAATCGATGTCATAGGTGACATAGGTCGGCCCGCTGCCCGCGATCGCGCGCGCTTCGGCCATCACATCGGCGGCGCCGCGGGCGTGCAGCTCGCCCGCCGGGATGATGCGGATGCCGTTCGCGGCGGCGAAATCCCGATCCTCGCGGCCAAAGGCGGTGCCGCGGATGCCGATCAGGCAATAGCGTTTCGGATCGATCAGCCCCTCCTCGACGGCGCGGCGGAAGGGCGTGCCGTGGGTGTAGCGGGCGGTGCCGAAATAGACGTCGTTCAGGTCGGTGTGGCTGTCGAACTGAATGAGCCCGACCGGCCGCGCCTTGGCCAGCGCCCGCAGGATCGGCAGCGTGCACAGATGATCGCCCCCGGCGGTCAGCGGCCGGATCCCCGCCGCCGCGACGCGATGATAAAACGCCTCGATCCGCGCCAGGCTGTCCATCAGATCGCCCGGATTGGGCGCCACATCGCCCAGATCGGCGCAACGGGCCAGCTCGAACGGCGCCACCCAGGTTTCGCCGTTCATCGCCCGGATCATCGTCGAGGCATCGCGCAGCTGTCGCGGCCCGTGCCGCGGTCCGGGGCGGTTCGTCGTGCCGCCATCCCAGGGCACGCCGATGAGGCCGATCTGCACCTCGGCCAGGCGCGGATGATCGAAAGGCACATGCGGCAGCCGCATGAAGCTGGGTACGCCGGCAAAGCGCGGCAGATCGAGGCCGGAAACCGGGGTGAAAAAGCCGTCCGTCAAGCTGATCTCCTGTCGTGGGAAAGGGCTGGCCCAGCCTAGCCCGCCATGCCGGAGAATTTCTTTCTGAAATCAACCGCCCCTGCATGTCCTTGGCCGCGCGACAGGCTCTGTCGCCCAGGGATCGCGGCCCCGGGCAAGCGTCCTTGCGCATCCGCGGAAGGCGGGTTGTCCGGCGCGCCGCTTCGGGGCATCGCGCCAATCGTTGCCGCAGAAAAGGGGACGAAACCGCCCCTGCGCAGGCGCCGGTTCGGAAAGCGGCTCTCCGCAAAGGCGATCTCGTGCAGCTTGCCTGCCGTCTTGCCTAAAGCCGCATTCTGAGGCAGGTTTCGGCCACGCCCGATCATCTGCCGGTTGAAACGCCGGCGTTCGAGACCCGAGGCCCGTCACATGCATCCCTTCGTGGAAGACTTCATTTCTCCGGACGAACCCGATTTCGAGACCATGCGCCATTCCGTTCTGACCGGGGCGCCCTTTCAGCGCGCCGTCGGCTGCCGGAGCGACCTGGAGGAGCATCTTGCGATGCTGCATCGCGAATTTGTCGGCCAGCCCCGGATCAAGTTTGCCCATGCCGCGATGACCGTCCTGCTGCGCCGCAAGATTGCCACCGAAACGGTCCACAGGCATTATCGCGCCCTCTGGTCCGAACATGCGGACATCCTGCTGGAGACCCTCGACAGCCGCTGGCTTGTCTCGGCCTGCGACACGCTGAGCGACCTGAGCGAGGATCCCGACGAGGCACGGACGGCGACACTGATCACCCTGTTCGTCAGTACGGTGAAGCTGTTCGAGACGGAACGTCTCATGGACGGGCCGCCGCCGCCGGGGACGCCCTTGACGCAGCGCTGCCTGCTGCATGACGGGCTGACCAACTTCATGGTCGGGGGCGGGGACATGGTCGCCAACCTGCTGCACAGGCTTGACCGGACGCTTCGGCACGGCGTGCTTGTCGACCGCATCGCCCGCCAGATCATCAGCCGTGCCCTGGCCTGCGACACGGTGTTCGCGCGGTTTGGCAGGCACCAGTCGCGGAACACATGGCCGCCGCACCTGCCGATGCCGCCGATCCTGCCCCGACCGGTCCGACCGGCCAGGGCCGTCCGCGCTGCGCCGCCCGGGCGACCGCGGTATGTCCTGCTCAATGACACCGCGCGGCTTGGCGGCGGGTTCCATCTTGGCACGCTTTGCGCCTGTCATGCGATTCGCAGCCATCTTGCCGACCGCGGGCTGCAGGACGTCGGCTGGGCCAATGATCTTGCGGGCTTTCGCGCGCTGCTGGACGGCTGTGAAACGCCCCCGGAGCTTCTGGTCCTGAACGGAGAGGGCACGCTGCATCACGGTGCGCCGCGCGCCCGCGCCCTGCTGGAGACCTGCAGGATCGCCGGCACGCTTGGCATGAAAGTTGCGGTCATCAACACCGTCTGGGAGGCCAATGACCCCGAGATGGCCGCGATCCTGAAAGGTGTCGATGTCGTCCATGTCCGCGACACGCGTTCCCGCGCGGCGCTGCCGCCGGATGTGCCGGCATGCGTGACGCCGGATGCCTCCATCCCGATCTTCCGGGAAATCACCCGGTCGGCGGGGTTTCCGCCCCCCGGGCATGCGGTTGCGGTCATGGACAATGTCGTGCCGAAGGCCGCAGAGGCGTTGCTGCGGTTCGCCGAAGCCGGTGCGCTGCCGTTCTTCGCCATGCCCGGGGTGGCGCTTGGCCAGATGCGGCAGACCGTTTCCGCAAGATCAGGTCCGGTCTGGCCGCGCCTGCTGCAAGTGACCGATCTGATGTCGGCCGAGGCCTGGGTCACCGGGCGGTTTCATGGGCTGATCGGCGCGCTTTGCGCCGGGCGGCCGGTTTGCGCCACCCGGTCGAACACCGCAAAGATCGAGGGGCTGCTGGCGGACCTCGGGCTGACCGAGGCGTGTCTGCTGGGCGAAGACTGGGGGTCGAAACCGCGACCGGAGCAAGTCCTCGAGGTGCACAGCTGTCTGGACCGGCAGAAGGATCCGGCTTTCATGGCCCGCCGTGACCAGCAGCTGCTGTCCGCCTGCGACCGGATTGGCCAGATGTTCGATCAGGTCGCGGCGCTGGTCGTCGACACGCCGCCAAAGGCGGCCGCGCGGGGCTGAACGGGCGCCGCCCGCTGCGACAGGGCCGGGTTGCATCCGCGCAACTCCGCCCCACCGGCGGTCGTTGCGGGCTGATGCAGGTCAATGCGGGCGCGGTCGGTCGGTCGCAGACTGACGGACCGGTGAAAGGGTTCCACCCATGCGCAAGCCTTCCTCTGACGCGCCGCCCGAAGACCTGCCGCAAGACCGGCGGGGGGATCTGTCGCCCCGCGGTCCCGGGCTGACGGGGGCCAGACTGACGGGGGCCGGGTTGACGGGGACCGGGTTGACGGGGGCCGAGGCCGCCCGGCGGCTGCGGGCCGAAGGGCCGAATGCCCTGCCGCGCCCGAAGCCGCGCGGCGCGGTGCGTCTGGTTCTGGACGTGCTGCAAGAGCCGATGCTGAGCCTGCTTCTGGCGGGCGGGGCGATCTATCTGCTGCTGGGCGATCGCGCCGAAGGGGCGATCCTGCTGGTGTTTGCCGGGCTTTCGGTCGGCCTGACCGTGGTGCAGGAGGCGCGGACCGAACGCGTGCTGGAGGCGCTGCGCGATCTGACCAGCCCGCGGGCGCTGGTGATCCGCGACGGGCAGCGGCGGCGCATCGCCGGGCAGGATCTGGTCCGGGGCGACCTGATCGTGCTGGCCGAGGGCGACCGGGTGCCCGCCGATGCGCAGCTGCAGCCGGGGGCGGAGCTGACCCTCGACGAGTCGCTTCTGACCGGCGAGGCGGTGCCGGTGCGCAAGACCGCCGCCCGCGCGACGGCGCGGGTGTTCTCGGGCACGCTGGTCGTCGGCGGCAGCGCCGAGGCGCGGGTGACCGCTACCGGCCCGGCCAGCGAGATCGGCCGGATCGGCACCTCGCTGGCGCTTCTCGATCCCGAAACCCCGCATCTGCAGCGCCAGATGCGCGGGCTGGTGCTGGGCTTCGCGCTGATCGGCGGGGCGGTCAGTCTGGGGGTGGTGGCGCTTTACGGCCTGACCCGGGGCGGCGACTGGCTGCAGGCGCTGCTGGCCGGGATTGCCGTCGGCATGTCGATGCTGCCCGAGGAATTCCCGATGGTTCTGGCGGTCTTCATGGCGATGGGGGCGTGGCGGATCTCGAAGGCGGGGGTTCTGACCCGCCGCGCCAGCGCCATCGAGACCCTGGGCGCGGCCAGCGTGCTGTGCACCGACAAGACCGGCACGCTGACGGAAAACCGGATGACCATCGCCAGCCTGCAGCTGGCCGATGGCCGCGCATGGGACGCCGATGCCGCGCTTGCGCCCGCCTTTCAGGGGCTGGCGCAGGCGGGCACGCGGGCCTCGGCGCCTGCGCCCTTCGACCCGATGGAGGCGGCCTTTCACCGCCTCTCGCCGCTGGGCGCGGGCAAGCTGATCCGCTCCTATCCGCTCGGGCCGGAGCTTCTGGCGATGACGCAGGTCTGGCGGCAGGGCGATGCGGTCACCGCCTATGCCAAGGGCGCCCCCGAGGCGATCGCGGCGCTCTGCGGTCTCGCCCCCGAGACCCTGCGCGCGCAGGTGGACCGGCTTGCCGCGACCGGGCAGCGGGTGCTGGCGGTGGCGCAGGCCGAGACCGGGGCGGCGGCTTTGCCCGCGCGGCAAAGCGGCTTTGCGTTCCGATTCCTGGGGCTGGTCGGGCTGATCGATCCGCTGCGCGCCAGCGTGCCGCAGGCGATGGCCACCTGCAAGACGGCCGGGATCCGGGTGATCATGATCACCGGCGACCACCCCGCCACCGCCGAGGCGATCGCCCGTCTTGCGGGGCTGGGCGATCACCGGGCGATCACCGGCGACGATCTGGACGGGATGACCGATCCCGCGCTGCGCCAGGCGCTGGCGGGCGCCGCCGTCTTTGCCCGCATCCGGCCCGAGCAGAAGCTGCGCATCGTGCAGGCGCTGAAAGCCGGGGGCGCGATCGTGGCGATGACCGGCGACGGGGTGAACGATGCGCCCTCGCTCAAGGCGGCGCATATCGGCGTGGCGATGGGCGGGCGCGGCACCGATGTCGCGCGCGAGGCCGCCGCGATCGTGCTTTTGACCGACGATTTCGGCGCGATCGTCCGCACCATCGCGCTGGGGCGGCGGATTTACGACAATCTGCGCAAGGCGATGAGCTTCATTCTGGCGGTGCATGTGCCGATTGCCGGTCTGGCGCTTCTGCCGCTGATCCTTGGCACGCCGCTGCTGTTCGGGCCGCTGCATATCGCGCTTTTGGAAATGATCATCGACCCGGTCTGCGCGCTGGTCTTCGAGGCCGAGGAAGAGGAGGCGGGCCTGATGGCGCGTCCGCCCCGCCCGGTGGCCGAGCCGCTGTTTTCCGGGCCGACGATCCTGTGGAGCCTGACCCAGGGCGTCGTGGCCTTTGCCGCGGTGGCCGCGATCTATCTGGCCGCGCCGCAGTTCGGCATGGCCGAGGCGCAGACCCGGGCGCTGAGCTTTGCCGCGCTCGTGATGACGATCCTGGCGCTGATCCTGGTGAACCGGGTGCGCGCGGCCTCGTTGCTGAGCGCGCTTTCACGGCGCAACCGCGCGCTTGGCGTGATCCTCGCGGCGGTGACGACGGTTCTGGCGCTGGTGCTGGGGGGGGCGCAGATCCGCGCCCTGTTCGGCTTCGAGCTGCCGCCGCCCGTGGCGCTGGCGGTGCCTTTGGCGGCGGGGGCGGCGGTGCTGGTGCTGCTCGAGGCGCTCAAGGCGCTGTGGGCGCGGTTCGGCCCCGCAAGACCCGCCCCGGCGGCAGGCTGACCCGGAGCGGCGGCCGCCCGTTCCCGCCTGACGCATGACGCTTGGCACATGACGCTTGGCGCGCATGGAGAGGCCCCCCTTTCGGGGGGCCTTTTGGTCTGTCTCAGGAGCCGAAGGTGAAATTCGGCAGGGCCTTGAGGGATTCCTTGGTGGCGC
>NZ_SWJZ01000101.1 GCF_005144475.1 Rhodobacter capsulatus
CAATGGGCGCCGGGTCTGCCGAAGACGCGCTCGGGCAAGATCATGCGCCGGATCCTGCGCAAGATCGCCGAGAACGACTACGGCGCGCTTGGCGACATCTCGACGCTGGCCGATCCGGGCGTGGTGCAGGAGCTGATCGACAACCGGATGAACCGGGCCTGACCCGCAGGCGGGGGGCGCCGCCCCCCTCTTGCCGTCGGCACGTCCCCCCCCGGGATATTTGGCCCCGGGATCTTTGCCCAAGCTGAACTGCCGCCCTTTCACCTTGGCGCAAATATCCCACGGGGGTGCGGGGGCGTGAAACCCCCGCAGCTACGGTCGGATCAGAGCCAGAGGCTGCGGCCGGTTCCCACGGCTTCGGCCACCGAGGCAAAGCCGTCGCGCGCCAGCAGCGCATCCAAGCCGCGCGCGACCTCGGCCGCCAAGCCGATGCCCTTGTAGACCATCGCCGAGTAAAGCTGCACTGCAGAAGCTCCGGCGCGGATCTTTTCATAGGCCTCCTCGGCCGAGGAAATCCCGCCCACGCCGATCAGCGGCAGTTTTCCATCCGTCAGCTTCGACAGCTGTGCCAGAACCCGCGTGGACTTTTCGAACAATGGCGCGCCCGAAAGCCCGCCTGCCTGCCCGGAACTTGCACTTTTCAAACCTTCGCGCGAAAGCGTCGTGTTCGTTGCCACGATCCCGTCGATCCCCACCGCACGGGCGACCTCGGCCACGTCCTCCAGCTCCGCGGGGCTCAGATCCGGGGCGATCTTCAGGAAAACCGGGATCGGACGGGCCAGTTCGGCCCGCGCCGCAAGCACCCCGCGCAAAAGCGCCGAGAGCGCCTCCTTGCCCTGCAGGTCGCGCAGCTTTTCGGTATTGGGCGAGGACACGTTCACCGTGGCAAAGTCGATATGCGCGCCGGTGCGTTTCAGCACCGTGGCGAAATCGGCGGCCCGGTCGGCGCTGTCCTTGTTCGCGCCGAGGTTCAGCCCGACCGGCACACCCGCAGGCCGCGCCGCCAGCCGGGCCGCGATCGGCTCCATCCCCTCGTTGTTGAAGCCGAAACGGTTGATCACCGCGCGATCTTCGGTGAGCCGCCACAGCCGCGGTTTCGGATTGCCCTCCTGCGGGCGCGGCGTCGCGGCGCCGACTTCCAGAAAGCCGAAGCCCACCCGCATCAGCGGCCCCAGGGCCACGGCATTCTTGTCGAATCCCGCCGCCAGCCCCACGGGATTCGGCAGATCGAGCCCCGCGACCGTCGTCGCCAGCCGTGCCCCGGTCACCGGGCCGCAGCCGGGCACCAGACCCATCTGCAAGGCTTTCAGCGCCAGACCATGCGCAGTTTCCGGGTCAAGCCCGTGCAGGAGCGTCAGCCCCAGCCGTTCGGTGATGTTCATAACAGCGCCTCGGGGAAGATATGGCCGCACAGGCCGAGCGGCAGCGCGGTGTCCCACACCACATCTGCCCGGCGCAAGCGGCGGTAAAGATGGGGGAAAAGTGCGCCACCCCGCGACACTTCCCATTTCAGATCCGCGCCCAGCGCCGCAATGGACACCGCCACCAGCACCAGATCGCTTTCGGTGGCGAAATGCTTCGCCGCGGTCTCGACGACCTGCGCGGCGGTGGAGAAATGGATGTAGCCATCGGCCAGATCGACGGGAGCCCCCGCGGTTTCACCCGCGGCGCAAAGCGCATCCCATTCGGGGCGGCGGAAGATCTTGTAGATCAGCATGCAGGTTTCATGCCCTTTGCCCGGAAAATGGTCAATCCCCGGCGGCGGGCTTTCGTCACGGTCCTGTCTCGCCGAACCCGGTGAAAAAGCCCACTCCGGTTTTGACAGCGCGGCCCCGCGCGCGCCACAGTAAGCCCATTCCCAACCGAGGAGGATCGAATGTCCGTCCGTCTGCTGCTTTCCACTGCCGCATTGGCCCTGACCGCCGGGGGCGCGCAGGCCGATTACACGCTGCACATCCTGCACACCAACGATCTGCATTCGCGGATCGAGCCGATCAACAAATATGACAGCACCTGTTCCGAGAAGGACGCGGCCGAGGCGAAATGCTTTGGCGGCATCGCCCGCGTCGCGGCGAAGGTGGCGGCGCTGCGGGCGGAGCTGGCGGGGCAGAACGTGATCGTTCTGGATGCGGGCGACCAGTTCCAGGGCTCGCTTTTCTACACCACCTACAAGGGCGAGGACACGGCCGAATTCATGTCGAGGATCGGCTATGATGCGATGGCGGTGGGCAATCACGAATTTGACGACGGCCCCGAGGGTTTGGCGGCTTTTGTTGGAAAAGTGCAATTCCCTGTGCTTTCCGGCAACCTGGATCTGAGTCGAACATCGCTTAAAGACAAGATCGCCGATACGGTCGTGCTGCAGGTCGGCGGCGAGAAGATCGGTCTGGTCTCGGCTTTGGCCACCGATACGGTGGAAACCTCCTCGCCCGGGCCCGACATCCGCTTTCAGGACGAGATCGAAAGTCTGAAGGCCGATGTTCAGGCGCTGACCGATCAGGGCGTGACGAAGATCATCGCGCTTCCGCACACGGGGTTCGTCAAGGATCAGGAGATTGCCGCCGCCGTTCCGGGGCTGGATGCGGTGGTGGGCGGGCATTCGCACACGCTGTTCGGCAAGGACGGCGCCGCCTATCCGACGATGGTCGGGGGGGTGCCGGTCGTCTCGGCTTATGCCTATTCGAAATATCTGGGCCATCTGGTGCTGACCTTCGACGATGCGGGCATTCTGAAATCGGCGGGCGGGGAACCGATCCTGCTTGATGCCTCGGTCACGCCCGATGCGGCGGTGGCGGCGCGGGTGGCTGAGCTTGCCAAGCCCTTGCAGGAGATCCGCGACAAGGTCGTTGCCGAGAGCACGACCGAGATCGACGGGGCGCGCGATCATTGCCGGCAGAGGGAATGCGCGATGGGCAATCTGGTGGCCGAGGCGATGCTCGACCGGGTCAAGGATCAGGGGATCGCGATCGCGATCGCGAATGGCGGGGGCTTGCGCGCCTCGATCGATGCCGGGCCGGTGACGATGGGCGAGGTGCTGACGGTGCTGCCGTTCCAGAACACGCTCTCGACCTTCGAGGCGAAGGGCGCGACGATTCTGGCGGCGCTGGAAAACGGTGTCAGCGCGGTCGAGGAAAGCGAGGGGCGGTTTCCGCAGGTGGCCGGGCTGAGATACAGCTTCGATCCGGCCAAGCCCGCGGGGGCGCGCGTCAGCGCGGTGCAGGTGGCGACCGCGCTCGGCTGGGCGCCGCTTGATCCGGCGGCGACCTATGGCGTGGTGACGAACAACTTCGTGCGCGGCGGCGGCGACGGCTACAGGATGTTCGCGACCGAGGGGATGAACGCCTATGACTTCGGCCCCGATCTGGCCGATGTGACGGCGGAATTTCTGGCAAGGCGCTCGCCCTATTCGGCATCGGTCGATGGGAGAATCGCGCGACGGTAGAGTCCGCGCCCCGATTGCACCGCGGGGGAGATTTTCCCCCGCTTTTCACTTGCTTGTGATCGGGTGTTGCGCGACCCTCGCGGCAGAGGTGTGGCCATGAAGCGATCCGAGATCAACACCATCTTGCGCCAGTCCGAGGCCTTCCTGCGCGGCTTCGGCCAGATCCTGCCCCCCTTCGCCCATTGGTCCCCGCGCGAGATGCAGGCGCGGCGCGCCGAGATCGACGGCATCGTCTCGGCCCGGCTGGGCTGGGACATCACCGATTACGGTCAGGGCGATTTTGCCCGGCTGGGCCTGTCCCTGTTCACCGCCCGCAATGGCCGGGCGCAAGATCTCGCCCGGGGCGGCGGCCTGTGCTACGCCGAGAAGATCATGATTTCGCGGGAAAATCAGCTCTCGCCCATGCACCGCCACCGCGTCAAGGCGGAAGATATCATCAATCGCGGCGGCGCGACGCTGGCGATCGAGATGTTCAGTTCGGATGCGTCGGGGGCGCTTGACCCGCGCGCGCCCGTCGTTGTCGCCTCGGACGGGGTGACGAAATGCCTGCCTGCGGGCGGTATCCTGCGGCTTTCGCCCGGGGAAAGCGTGACCCTGATGCCGGGCAACTGGCACGCCTTCTGGGGCGAAGGGGGAGATGTATTGATCGGCGAGGTTTCCACGGTCAACGATGACCGCACCGACAACATCTTCCGCGATCCGATCGGTCGTTTCGCGGATATCGAAGAGGACGAGGACCCGCAGCATCTGCTGGTCTCGGATTATGAAACGTGGCTTTCCTGACCCCGACGGACTTGTTGCACAGGCTTTTCGAAACGGCCGTGGCGGCGGCGGACCCGATGCAGGTTCTGCCGCGGGTGCTGGGGCCGCGCCCGCCCGGCCGGGTGGTGGTGATCGGCGCGGGCAAGGCCTCGGCGCGGATGGCCGAGACGGTCGAGAGCCTCTGGGGCCCCTGCGAGGGGCTTGTCATCACCCGGTATGGCCATGCGCGGCCCTGTCAAGGTATTGAAATCGTTGAGGCGTCGCATCCCGTGCCCGATGCGGCGGGGGTGGCGGCGACGCGGCGGATGCTGGATCTGCTGCGCCGTCTTGCGCCGGGGGATTTCGTGCTGGCGCTGATCTCGGGCGGGGGCTCGGCGCTGCTCTGCGCCCCGGCCGAGGGGCTGGCGCTGGCCGAGAAACAAGCGGTGACCGCGGCGCTGCTGGCCTCGGGCGCGCCGATCGAGCAGATCAACACGGTGCGCAAGCATCTGAGCGCGGTGAAGGGCGGGCAGCTGGCCGCGGCGGCCTTTCCGGCGCGGATGCGGGCGCTGCTGATTTCGGACGTGGCGGGGGATGATCCGAGCTTCATCGCCTCGGGGCCGACGGTGGCGGATGGAAGCACCCCGGCCGAGGCGCTGAAAATCCTGCAAGATCATGGCATCGAAGTGCCGCAAAAGGTGCTGGCGCGGCTGCGCGCGGGCTCGGGCGTTCTGGCGCCGGGCGCGTTTGCGCTCTCGCGGTGCGAGACCGTCATTGTCGCCGCCCCCGCGCAATCCTTGCAGGCGGCGGCGGCCTTTGCCCGCGGGCAGGGGGTTGCGGTGCGGGTGCAAGGCGATGCGCTGACCGGCGAGGCGGCGGATCTGGGCGCGAAACTGGCGCGGATGGCGCAGACCTATGCCAGCGCCCGCCGCCCGGGGGAACCGCCGCTGGTTTTGCTCTCAGGTGGGGAATGTACAGTTTCCCTGCGGGGGAACCCCGGTCTGGGCGGGCCGAATGTTGAATTTCTGCTATCGGCGCTGCGCACGCTGGATGCCGCGCCGGGGATCTGGGCGCTGGCCGCCGATACCGATGGCGTCGATGGCATGGCCGAGGTGGCGGGGGCGGTGATCGGCCCGGACAGCCTTGCGAAGGCCCGGGCGCGGGGGCTCGATCCGGCGGCGGCGCTGGCCGGGCATGATGCGCATCGCTTCTTCGCCGCGCTTGGAACCCAGGTGAAGCCCGGACCGACGCTGACGAATGTCAACGACTTCCGGGCTTTCCTGATCCTTTAGCGGCCCAGCACGCCGCGCAGCCGGGCGTGGCGGTTGACGTCCTTGTAAAGCAGGTAGCGGAACGGCCCCGGCCCGGCGGCGTAGCAGGCCTGCGGGCAATAGGCGCGCAGCCACATGAAATCGCCCGCCTCGACCTCGACCCAGTCCCGGTTCAGCTTGTAAACGGCTTTGCCTTCAAGGACATAAAGCCCGTGCTCCATCACATGCGTCTCTTCGAAGGGGATCAGCCCGCCGGGTTGGAAGGTGACGATGTTGACATGCATGTCGTGGCGCAGATCGGTCGGATCGACGAAGCGGGTGGTGGCCCAGCGGCCCTGGGTCTCGGGCATCGCGACGGGCTTGATCTCGCGCTCGTTCGTCACGAAGGCGGCGGGCTTTTCCAGCCCCGGCGCCGGTTCCCAAAGCTTGCGGATCCAGTGGAAACGCAGCGGATCATCGGCGCCGTTCTTCACCGCCCAGCGGCACCCGGCGGGAATATAGGCATAACCGCCCGCCGCCAGCTCATGGTCCTGGCCATCAAGCGACAGCCACATCGCGCCTCCGGTGACGAACAGCACATGTTCCGCGCCGGGGTCGGCATCGGGCTCATCGGCCCCGCCGTCGGCGCCGACCTCCATCACATATTGGCTGAAAGTCTCGGAAAAGCCGCTCATCGGCCGCGCGATCAGCCACATCCGGGTCTGCGTCCAGCCCGGCAGGAAGCTGGTCACGATATCCGAAAAGCAGCCTTTCGGGATCACCGCATAGGCTTCGGTAAAGATCGCGCGGCCGGTCATCAGCGCGGTTTGCGGCGGCAGGCCGCCGGTCGGGGTGTAATAGCCAGTCATGGCAGCAGGTCCTTCAGTCGGTGCCAGGCGATGCGTTCGACCTGATGGCAGGCCTCGGCGAATTCGGTGGCGCGGTCGTTGGCGATCCGGCGGCGGAAGGCCGCAAGGATCGCCGGTTTCGTATGATCCTTCACCGCGATGATGAAGGGGAAGCCGAATTTCTCGGTGTAATCGTGGTTCAGTTCCTCGAAGGCGACCCGTTCGGCATCGGTCAGCGCGTCAAGCCCGGCCGAGGCCTGTTCGGCCGTGCTTTCCGCCGTCAGCCGCCGCGCGCGCGCCAGTTTGCCGGCCAGATCGGGATGGGCCTTGAGCACGCGCAGACGCTGCGTCTCCGGGGCCGAGCGGAACACCCGCGCCAGCACGCTGGCGACGCCCTCGGCGCAGTCATGTGCCGGGCCAAGCTCCAGCGCATGCGCCTTTTCGGCGATCCAGGGGCTGTGCTCGTAGATCGCGCCAAACGCGGCCACGAAGTCCCGCGGCGTCATTTCGCTTGGCCGATCAAAGTCTTGCGGCGGATGGGTGGCGGCCCAATGCGCCGCGATCTGACCGCGGGTGGCAAACCAGACACCCTCCTGGCTGCGGGCATAATCCAGAAAACGCTTCAGCCCCGCGATCTTGCCGGGCCGTCCGATCAGGCGGCAATGCAGTCCGATCGAAAACATCTTTGCCGCCCCGGCCGCGCCCTCGGCGTAAAGCGTGTCGAAGCTGTCCTTCAGATAGGTGAAGAACTGTTCGCCCTCGATATAGCCCGGGGCGGTGGCAAAGCGCATGTCATTGGCTTCGAGCGTGTAGGGGATGATCAGCTGATCGCGGTTTCCGACGCGCCGCCAATAGGGCAGGTCGTCATCGTAAGTATCCGAAATCCAATCGAAACCGCCTTCTTCGGCGGTCAGGCGCAGGGTGTTGGCCGAACAGCGCCCGGTGTACCAGCCGCGCGGACGTTCGCCGACCACCTCGGCATGCAGCCGGATCGCCTCGGCGATCTGACGGCGTTCCTCGTCCTCGGGCATGTCGCGATGCTCGACCCATTTCAGCCCGTGGCTGGCGATTTCCCAACCCGCCGCCTTCATCGCGGCGACCTGCTCGGGGTTGCGGGCAAGCGCCGTGGCGACGCCATAGATGGTGACCGGCAGCTCCATGCCGGTGAACAGCCGATGCAGCCGCCAGAATCCGGCGCGGGCGCCGTATTCATAGATCGATTCCATGTTCCAGTGGCGCTGGCCGGGCCATTGGGCGGCCCCCGCGATGTCGGACAAGAAGGCTTCCGAGGCGGCATCGCCATGCAGGATGCAGTTCTCGCCGCCCTCTTCGTAGTTCAGGACCAGAGAAATCGCGACCCGGGCCTTCCCGGGCCAGCGGGCATCGGGCGGAGAGCCGCCATAGCCGCGCATGTCTCTGGGATATCGGGTCATCTTTGCCTCCGGTCCGGCTGCAGGGGGGATTGCATGGACGAGAGTTTCAGGTTTTTTTCGAAAAGGAAATCATCCGTTTCGCAACTGGCCGTGCGACATCGCGGCAAGGTTGACGCAAGGCAGAGGAGGGGGCGATGGCAGGATATCTGACGACCCATGTGCTGGATACCGCGCGGGGCTGCCCGGCGGAAGGGATCGAAATCGTGCTGAGCCGTATCGACGCCTCGGGGCGCCATCCGGTGGCACGAAGCCGCACCAATGCCGATGGTCGGACCGATGCGCCGATCCTGGCGGCGGCGGATTTTGCGACGGGCTGTTACGAACTGGTCTTCCACGTCGGGGCCTATCTGCGCCAGAGCGGGCAGGTTGCGGCAGAGCCCTTGTTTCTGGACGAAATTCCGATCCGCTTCGGGATGAATGACGCAGGGGCACATTATCATGTGCCCCTGCTGCTCTCGCCTTACGGCTATTCGACTTATCGCGGCAGTTGAGCCGGATCAGAAATCTTCCCAGTTGTCCTCTGCCGGAGCGTGTTTGACCGCCAGATTCGAAGCCCGGGCGCTGGCGCGTGGCGCGGGCGCCGGAGCCGCGGCGACGGCACGGACCGGAGCGGGCGCGGTCGGTTCGGCGGGCGGGGGCGTGACCGGGGCAGCCGCCGCCGGGCGGGTGGAGCGGAAGTTGCTGGCCGGTGCCGCCGTTGCCTGCTGCGTGCCGAGGCGGAACCGGCTCATCGTCTCGTTCAGCCCATCCGCCTCGCGGGCAAGCGACTGGCTTGCGGCCGAGGTTTCCTCGAACATCGCGGCATTGTGCTGGGTGACCTGATCGAGCTGCAAGATCGCGGTATTGACCTCGCTCAGGCCGGCGGATTGCTCGGTGGTCGAGGCGGTGATGTCCGACATGAAAGTGACGATTTCGGCCACGGAGGTCTGGATCCCGTCGAGGGCGCTGCCCGCCTGCCCGACAAGTTCGACGCCGCGTTTCACCTGACCGGCCGAATCCGAGATCAGTCCGGCGATTTCGCGCGCCGCTTCCGAAGACCGCTGTGCCAGGGCGCGCACTTCCGAGGCGACGACGGCAAAGCCGCGTCCCGCTTCGCCCGCGCGGGCGGCTTCCACCCCCGCGTTCAGCGCAAGCAGGTTGGTCTGGAAGGAGATTTCCTCGATCACCGAGGTGATGCGCGAAATCTTGTTCGAGCTTTCGGAAATCTCGCCCATCGCCTGCACGGCTTCGCGCACGACCTGACCGCTCGATTCGGTGTTGCGCCGCGCCAGAGCCACCATGTCATTGGCCTTCAGGGTGCGATCGGCGGCCGATTTCACCGAAGCGGTCAGTTCGTTCAACGCCGCGGCGGTTTCTTCGAGCGTGGCGGCCTGTTGCTCGGTCCGACGCGAGAGATCCTCGGCCGCGCGGGAGATGCCACCCGACTCGGTGCGGATCAGGCTCGAGTTTTCCAAGACCATCGCCATCGCCTCGCGCAGCTTCGAGGTGGCGTTGTTGTAGTCAAGCCGCAGCGTCTCGTAATCCCCCTGGAAGGGCTCGCGGATCGATTGCGTCAGATCGCCTTCGGCCAGATGACGCAGCGCGTCGCGCAGCTGGTCCACCACCTGACGCTGCTCGGCCGCCAGGCGTTCGCGCTCGATCCGGGTGCGGCTCTCGCGGGCTTCGATCTCCGACATGTCGGTGCCGATGGTGACGACGCGCCGGATGTTGCCCTTGCGGTCGCGCACCGGCGTCATCGCCCCGTTGAGCAGCAGCTCCTGCCCGTCAAGCGAGAGGATCATCCGGCCGATCACGCTTTCTCCGCGCGCAATCGCCTCGAACGCCATTTCTCCGGTCGCGGCCACGCGCACCAGCCGCGAGAAATCCATGCCGATCAGCTGCGACTCGTCGCGTTGCGAGATCACGCACATCGCCACGTTCGCGGCGCTCATCCGGCCGTCCGGGGTGAATTCCACCCGCAGCTGCGTCGCGTCGATCGCCTCCGTGATCGCGATATTGCGCCGCGCCTCGGTGATGTCATGCCATTCGGCGACGTGACCGATCTTGGTGCCATCCGCCGTCATCACCGGATTCGCTTCGACCACCAGGGTGCCCGAGGCCAGATCCTGCTCGATCCGCAGGGAAGTCCGGGCCCCGGCGTCCATCTCGCCTGCGATCTCGGTGCCGCCCTCGACGATGCGGTCGGCGCGATAGCCGATCATGTTTTCGGGGTCGAAATCCGGGTTGCGGGCCTGGATCGCCGCGGCATGCACGCGCATCAGCTTCACCGCCGCCTCGTTCACCCAGGTGATTTCATGCTCGGTGTTGGTCAGCATGATCGCGGTCGAGGCCGAGGCCAGCGCCGTGCCCCGCATCAGCGCGACGCGGTTCGTGGCTTCGGCCTGTTCCAGCGACTGCCGGAAGGCTTCGAGAGATTGCGCGATATGGCCGATTTCGTCCTTGGTCCCGGTATAGGGCACGGCGGTGGTCAGGGCGCCCTCGGCGATCGAGGACATCGCGGTGCTGATCCGGCCGAGCCGCAGCGAGACCATGGCGCGGAAGAAAAGGCTGGTGACCAGCATCGCCGCGACCAGGATCAGGCCGGAGACGATCAGGCTGGTGCGGGTGGCCGCGGCGATCGCGGCATCGGTCTGCGCTTCGGACCAGTGCGACAGCACATAGCCAAGGACGGTGCCGCTGGTCGGGCTGGTGACCGGGGTGGCGATCGTCAGCCCGTCTTCCGAGGTGACGACGGAGGTCTGCCCGGCGATGGTCTGCGCCATCGCGGCGAGTTCGGCGGTGTCGGCGCCCTCGGCGGCATAGGTGGCGATCGCTTCGCCCTTTTCGTCCACCGCCATCATCGCATCGGCGAAGTTCGACGGATCGTCCACGACATCCTGCAGGGCCTTGCCCAGTTGCAGCTTGTCCGTGAAGCGCATCGGCCCGACCAGCTGCTTGGCGACGATGCCGCTGGCGCCCCGGGCCTGTTGCTGCAGCTGCGTCAAGGCCAGTTCGGTGGTCGTGTGCACGTTGAAGAGCGTCATCGAGACCACCACCGTCAGCACCGAAGCGGCGACGAGAAGCGTGGCGCGGAAGAAACTCGAATGGAAGAAGCTGACGGAAGCGGACGTCTTGGCGCTCATCTCGGACCCCGGATTACTGGATCATTTCGGCATTGAGACCCACCGTCATCGCCCCGATCGGGGCTTTGCTGGCGGGATCGATCACGGTGAAGGAGGCCTGCACCGAGTAGCTTTGCGAGGATTCGTCGAATTCCACCGCGCCGACATGGATGGCCTCGGCGCCTTTCGGGAAGGTTTCCTGAAACTTCGCCTCGTCGCCCTGCCAGTAATCCGAGGTCGGACCGGCCTGGGCGACGTTCAGCCCGCGGTTGTCGGTCACGAAGGCTTCGGTGAAACGGCCGCCGCCGGCCTCGATCTTCGCCTTGAGCGCCAGCGATTCCGGCGCGGCGAGGATCGGCTCGATGGTCGGGCGGTTGGCGGCGTCCAGTTCCGCCCGCCAGACCGCGTCGAGCGAGTCGATCTGCGGCTGGCTCAGCGCGGCATGGGCCCCGTTCGCGGCGATCACCGCCGCGACAAGGGCCGGATCCGCGGCCCAGGCACGCAGCTCTTTTTCCACGATTTCCTTGACTTGCGGGGAAACATCTTCGGCCTGTGCGGGCAGGGCAAGAAGCGCGAGAGCAAGCAGTGCTGCGCTGAATTTCATGAGCGGGCTCCGGTTGCGGGGACGGATTCCCCGAGAACATTTGTCGCACAGCCTAGCGCTCAACTCTTTCCGCCCGATTAATCGCCAAGAATCATTCCAACTCCTCTCTTTTAAGTCGCTGCCCTTGCAGGGGGGGCCGCGCGACACTAAGACTTGGGTAACAGACGCGCGCTAAGGCTTTGCGGACATCACGAGGAAAGGCAGCGAATGAAAGACCCGGTCGACCTTTACATGAACACGCTGGTGCCGATGGTGGTCGAGCAGACCTCGCGCGGCGAGCGGGCCTATGACATCTACTCCCGCCTGCTCAAGGAGCGGATCATCTTCCTTGCGGGGCCGTTCCATGACGGCATGTCGAGCCTGATCTGCGCCCAGCTGCTGTTCCTCGAGGCCGAGAATCCCTCGAAGGAAATCTCCATGTATATCAACAGCCCCGGCGGTGTCGTCACCTCGGGTCTGGCGATCTACGACACCATGCAATACATCCGCCCGAAGGTCTCGACGCTGGTGATCGGCCAGGCCGCCTCGATGGGCTCGGTCATCGCCTGCGCGGGCGAAAAGGGCATGCGCTTCTCGCTGCCGAATTCGCGGATCATGGTGCACCAGCCCTCGGGCGGCTATCAGGGCCAGGCGACGGACATCATGATCCACGCCCGCGAGACCGAAAAGATCCGTCAGCGGCTTTACGAAATCTACGTCCGCCACACCGGCCGGTCGATCGAGGAAGTGGCCGAGGCGCTGGAACGCGACCGCTTCATGTCGCCCGAAGAGGCGCTGGAATGGGGCCATCTCGACGAGATCCTGTCGGCGCGGCCGAGCCTTGACGGCGGAAAATGACAAATCGATGACCGCTCTTAACCGGGGCGGGGAATTTGCGATTGAGAAGAACGTGGTGCTGTCCTAGACTTCGGTCCAGGACAGCCCCCAAAGGCCCGGGTCGGGCCATTCGAGGATGACGATGGCGAACAATTCCGGCTCCGACAGCAAGAACACCCTCTACTGTTCGTTCTGCGGCAAGAGCCAGCACGAGGTGCGCAAGCTGATCGCGGGTCCGACCGTGTTCATCTGTGATGAATGCGTCGAGTTGTGCATGGACATCATCCGCGAGGAGACCAAGACCACCGGTCTCAAGGCGACGGATGGCGTGCCGACGCCGCGCGACATCTGCAAGGTGCTGGATGATTACGTGATCGGGCAGATGCATGCGAAACGCGTGCTCTCGGTTGCGGTGCACAACCATTACAAGCGTCTGAACCACGGCTCGAAACAAGATGTGGAGCTGGCGAAGTCGAACATCCTGCTGATCGGCCCGACCGGCTGCGGCAAGACGCTCTTGGCGCAGACGCTGGCGCGGATCTTGGACGTGCCCTTCACCATGGCCGATGCGACGACGCTGACCGAAGCCGGTTACGTCGGCGAGGATGTGGAAAACATCATCCTGAAATTGCTGCAGGCCAGCGAATACAACGTCGAACGGGCGCAGCGCGGCATCGTCTATATCGACGAAGTCGATAAAATTACCCGCAAATCGGACAATCCCTCGATCACCCGCGACGTCTCGGGCGAGGGCGTGCAACAGGCTTTGCTGAAGATCATGGAAGGCACCGTGGCCTCGGTGCCGCCGCAGGGCGGGCGCAAGCATCCGCAGCAGGAATTCCTGCAGGTGGACACGACGAACATCCTGTTCATCTGTGGCGGCGCCTTTGCGGGGCTTGACCGAATCATCGCGCAGCGCGGCAAGGGCTCGGCGATCGGCTTTGGCGCCGATGTGAAAGACCCGGAATCGCGCGGGGCGGGCGAGCTGTTCAAGGAGCTCGAGCCGGAAGATCTGCTGAAATTCGGTCTGATTCCGGAATTCGTCGGCCGTCTGCCGGTGATCGCGACGCTGGAAGATCTGGACGAAGCCGCGCTGGTGACGATCCTGACCGAGCCGAAGAACGCGCTGGTCAAGCAATACCAGCGCTTGTTCGAGATCGAAGGCGTGAAGCTGACCTTCACCCCCGATGCGATGAAGGCGATCGCCGCCCGCGCGATCAAGCGCAAGACCGGCGCGCGCGGCCTGCGCTCGATCATGGAGGACATCCTGCTGGACACGATGTTCGAACTGCCGGGCATGCAAGGCGTGCGCGAGGTCGTGGTGAACGATGAAGCGGTGGAAATGGCCAATGGCGCCAAACCCTTGCTGATCTACGCCGAGACCTCGGGCAAGAAAGAACCGAAGACCGCTGGTTAAGCCCCGGTCGTCGTGAAACGGAAGGGGCGGGGAAACCCGCCCTTTGTGCTGATCGGGTCCGCAAAACACTGGACCTTGGTGGTCCTGCCGCTATAACGGGGCCAAAGATGCGGAGGTGAGATATGAAATTCCTGCTGCGCCTGCTGACGTGGTGGAACAGCCAGACTCTCGGCACCCAGATCTTCACCGCGCGTCATGGGGTGAAGGTCGGCGAGGACGCCGAGGGCAATTGCTACTATCAAAGCAAGGATGGGAAGCGTCGCTGGGTGATCTACAACGGCGAAGTTCAGGCCAGCCGCATTCCCCCCGATTGGCACGGCTGGATCCATTTCACCTGGAACGAGCCGCCGACCAAGGCGCCGCTCGACCACAAGCCCTGGGAATTGCCGCATCAGCAGAATCAGACCGGTCTGGCCAGTGCTTTCGTGCCGCCGGGCTCGCTGCGTCGGGCCGAGCCCGTGGCGCGCAGCGATTACGATGCCTGGCAGCCGGAATAACCCGGTCGTCCAGATCCTGTCCTTCCGTGCAACCGGCTGGGAAACATGAGTGAAAATCGTCTCGAAGTGCTCACCGGGGCGGCCGTTCTGGCCGTCGCGGTCGGCTTTTTTCTTTGGGCGGGGCAGGGGCACAGCTTCGGCACCGCGGCCAGCGGCTATCCGCTGAAAGCCTCGTTCCGCTCGGTCGAGGGGATCACCGTCGGCACCGATGTGCGGATGGCCGGGGTCAAGGTCGGCACCGTCACCGATATCGCGCTGAATGCGCAGACCTTCTTTGCCGATACCACGGTGGCGATGAAATCGGGCGTCGACATTCCCGATGACAGCCAGATCCTCATCGCGACCGAGGGGCTGCTGGGCGGCGCCTTCGTCGAGATCCTGCCCGGCGGCAGCCCGGTCAATCTGGGCCCCGGCGAGGAAATCGTCGACACGCAGGGCGCGGTCTCGGCGCTGGGGCTGATGATGAAATTCGCCGGCGCCAAGGATGGCGACAAGCCCGCCGAGGGGGCCGCGCCATGATTCGCGCGGCTCTGGTCGCGGTTCTGCTGACGGCCGGTGCCGCGGTGGCGCAGGAGGCACCCGAGGGCCTGGCCGAGGCGTCCGGTGCAAACCTGCGCGGCCTTGACAAGATCGCCGGGGCCGCCACCGACCTGTCGTTGGCGGTGGGCGAAAGCGTCGACTATGGTTCGCTGTCGGTGAAGCTTGACGCTTGCCGCTACCCGGCCGACGATCCGGCCTCGAACGCCTATGCCTTTCTGGAAATCACCGACACCGCGATCGGCCGCGAGGTGTTTCGTGGCTGGATGATCGCGCAGAACCCGGCGCTTTCGGCGCTGGATCATCAGCGCTATGACGTCTGGGTCCTGCGCTGCAAGATCGACTGAGCCGTCGCGGGCGCCGGGGCGGTGAAATCCGCCCTCTGCCCCAAGGCCAGCCGCAGCCGCTTGCGATACTCGATCCGCGGGATCTCCACCCCGCCCAGACTTTGCAGATGCGGCGTCAGATATTGCGTGTCGAACAGGCTGAAGCCGCCGCGGAGCAGCCGGTCGACGGTATAGGCCATCGCCACTTTCGACGCATTCGGCGCACGCGAGAACATGCTTTCGCCAAAGAACGCCCCCCCCAGCGTCACGCCGAAGATGCCGCCGACCAGATCCGGGCCCTGCCAGACTTCGACCGCATGGGCCGCGCCCAGATCATGCAGCGCGTCATAAAGACCAAACAGCGCATCGTTGATCCAGGTCTCGGGCCGGTCGGCGCAGCCCTCGACCACCGCCCGAAACGCGGTATTTGTTCGAATTGTGTAAGTCTCGCGGCCGATGACCCGGGCCAGAGACCGCGAAATATGGAAATTCTGCAAGGGGACCACGCCACGCAGCCGCGGTTCGAACCAATGCAGCTCGGTCGCGTCTCGTGCGCTTGCCATCGGGAAAATGCCTTGTGCATAGGCCGAAAGCAGTAATTCCGGACTAAGCCCTGCCGTCATCGTTGCCAACCATCACCCCGATCCATAAACTTGCCCGAGTTTGACACGAAAGCGCGGCAATGCCATGGGATTTTTCGATTTTTTGCGCTCGGTCGCGCGCTATGAGAGCGATGATTACGCGATCGGACGGCTCAATCAGCGCCATCGCAAGCTGATCGAGCCGATTGCCGCCGATCTGGCGGGGGCGCGGGTGCTGGATCTTGCGGCGCATGACGGGCGCTGGTCCTATGCCTTTGCCGCGGCCGGGGCGGCCGAGGTGGTGGGGATCGAGGGCCGACAGCATCTGATCGAGCGCTTCGCCGAATTTCCGCAAGATGCGGCCGCCGCCCGGGTGACGCTGCGCTGCGGCGACATTTTCGACGGCATGGAAGCCGATCTGGCGGCAGGCGCGCGCTATGACGTGATCGGCGTGCTGGGCATCTTTTATCACATCATGGACCATTTCCGGCTGCTGCAGCTGGTGACGCGGTTCCAGCCGCGGCTGGTGCTGCTTGACAGCGAATTCTCGCAGCGGCCGGGGCAGGTGATCGACCTGGTGCGCGAGGATCCGAGCAAGGACCTGAACGCGCTGGCGCAGGTCGCGGGGCAGGACAAGGCGCTGATCGGCATTCCAAGCCTCGGCGCGCTTGAGGCGATGGCGGATGTGCTCGGCTACCGGACCGACTGGGTGGACTGGTCCGATGTGCGGCCGAACAAGCGGCGTTTTGTCGCCGATTACTTCCGTCCCAAGGGCAAGCGCCGCGCCACCTGCGTGCTGCGTCCGAAGGCGTGAGGTGAAAACGCCCCCTTGCGGGGGCGTTTTTGTCAACCGTAGGTCTTGGCCAGCCATTTCTCGAGCCAGTGGATCGAGTAATCGCCCTTCAGGATGTCGGGCTCTTCCAGCAATTGCCGGAACAGCGGGATCGTGGTGTCGACGCCATCGACGATCAGTTCGCCCAAGGCGCGGTTGAGCCGCGCCAGCGCCTCGTTGCGGTCGCGGCCGTGCACGATCAGCTTGCCGATCAGGCTGTCGTAATAGGGCGGGATCCGGTAGCCGTCATAAAGCGCCGAGTCGATCCGCACCCCAAGCCCGCCCGGGGCGTGGTATTGCGTGATCTTGCCGGGGCAGGGGGCGAAGTTCGGCAGCTTTTCGGCGTTGATCCGCACCTCGATCGCATGGCCGCGGATCACCAGATTTTCCTGCGTGAACTCCATCTCTTCGCCCGCCGCGACACGGATCTGTTCGCGCACAAGATCGACGCCGAAGATGCCCTCGGTCACCGGATGTTCCACCTGCAGGCGGGTGTTCATCTCGATGAAGTAGAATTCGCCGTCTTCATAGAGGAATTCGATCGTGCCCGCGCCGGAATAGCCCAGTTCGCCCATCGCCTTGGCGCAGATGCCGCCGATGCGGGCGCGCTGCTCGGGGGTGATGCAGGGGCCAGGGGCCTCCTCGAAGACCTTCTGGTGGCGGCGTTGCAAGCTGCAATCGCGTTCGCCCAGATGCACGGCGCGGCCACGGCCGTCCCCGAAGACCTGGATCTCGATGTGACGCGGCCGCTGGAGATATTTCTCCATATAGACTTCGTCATTGCCGAAGGCGGCCTTGGCCTCGGAGCGCGCGGTGCGGAAGGCGATTTCAAGCTCGGCTTCCGATTGCGCGACCTTCATGCCGCGCCCGCCGCCGCCCGCGGTGGCCTTGATGATCACCGGATAGCCCATCTCGGCCGCGGCCTTCTTCGCCGCCTCAAAGTCGGGCACGCCGCCATCGGACCCCGGAACCACCGGAATTCCCAGCTTTTTCGCCGTGTCCTTGGCGGTGATCTTGTCGCCCATGATGCGGATATGTTCCGCCTTCGGGCCGATGAAGGTGATGCCGTGATCTTCGAGCACCTGCACGAAGGTCGCGTTTTCCGAAAGGAAGCCATAGCCCGGGTGGATCGCCTGCGCGCCGGTGATTTCGCAGGCGGCGACGATCGCGGGGATCGAGAGATAGCTTTCCGAAGACGGGTTCGGCCCGATGCAGACGCTTTCATCCGCCATGCGCACATGCATGGCGTCGGCGTCGGCGGTGGAATGCACCGCCACCGAGGCGATCCCCATCTCGCGGCAGGCACGGATCACGCGCAGCGCGATCTCGCCCCGGTTGGCGATCAGGATCTTGTCGAACATCTGGCCCTCACTCGACGATCATCAGGGGCGCGCCGTATTCGATCGGCGCGCCGTCATCGACGAGGATCCGCTTCACCGTGCCCGATTTCGGCGCCGGAATGTGGTTCATCGTCTTCATCGCCTCGACGATCAGCAGCGTCTGGCCTTCCTTGACCGTGTCGCCGACCTTGACGAAGGCCGAGGCGCCCGGCTCGGGGGCCAGATAGGCGGTGCCGACCATCGGCGAGGTGACGGCGCCCGGGTGATTGGCCGGATCGGCATCGGCCGCGGCGGCGGGCACGGCGGCGGGCGCGGCCGCGACGGGGGCCGCCAGCGTCGGGGCGGCATAGACCGGGGCGGGGGCGGCAACGACGGTCGCCTGTTTCACCACGCGCACTTCAAGACTGTCGTCTTCGCCATATTCCCGCACGACCGCGATTTCGGTCAGGTCATTCTTGTTCAGCAACTCCGCCAGCGCCTGGATGAAGGCGACGTCGTTTTCATGCGATTGTTTGGTCATGCGGTCCTCGAAAGACTCTTCAGGGGCCCCGGGGCTTGGACGGGGCGCGTTCATGTGCCCCCGCTTATACGCGAGCCGCGCGGGCGAGGAAAGCGTGAACGGATGACGCAGGGGAAACGGTCCGGGCGGTCCGCGACGGGCAAATTGCGCGATGAAAACAGGCCGCACCTGCGCCATTGGCCGCGCGACCCAAGGGGTCGGCGGCAAGGCGTCGGTGCGGCCAAATATCCGCGACACGACCCGCGGGACGCGGGCGCGCGGAGGATGCGCAGGGCCGGGACGACAGCCCGGCCGCGTTCAGCGCACGACGTCGAGACTGGGTTCGGCCGTCTCCGACGTGGCCTGCCAGTCGGGATTGGGCTGCGGTGTCGGTTGCGGCACCGGTTGCGGCGCGGCCTCTGCCCGCGGCGCAGCCTCGGTCGCCGGTTGCGCCTGCGGTTCGGCCGTGACGGCAGGCTCTGCAGGCTGTTGCGCGGGCTCTTCGGCCCGGGCGCTGGCCGGAGCGGGCGCGCTGTCCTGTGGCGGCACCGCCATCAGCGCGGCGGCCTTGGCTTCGAGCGGCGTCACATCGAAGGTCGGCGGCGGGCCGGTCGGCGCATCCGGATCGGGCACCGCCTCGGCGCGGCTTTGCGCCAGAACGGCGGTCTCGACCGCCACGTCGCAGTTGCGCGCCTGCAATTGCGTGCTCCGGTCGGTCTGCGCCTGGGTGCCGACCTCGGCGCCCATGCCGGAATTCGTGCCCGACGACGTACTTGCCGGTTCGACAGTCGTCGCCGGCGCTTTCTTTGGTGGCACCATGCTCAGCAAAGGTGACCATCCGACTTGGGGCATCAGCCCCGATATGCGGTCCATTTCCCCACTCTCCTCGCGGTTTTACCCCTGTCAATCAGGATGCGCCCCGCAAGTTACCCAAGAGTTACCGAATCCAATCATTTGGCCAAAGGGTTAACGCTGCGGACGGGGTCAGGGCCGCAGCAACCGCTCGAAGAGCGTATCCAGAAAGGGCTCCGCCTCGGCAAAGGGATCGTGGCCGGGGCCCAGCACGGCGCGGACCTGCACGTCGAAATCGGCGTAATGCTGCGTCAGCGCCCAGATCGAAAACAGCAGATGATGCGGATCGACCGGGGCGATCTTGCCCGCCGCGGCCCAGCCGCGGATGATCGCCGCCTTGTCATCGACCAGCGCCTTCAGATCGACCGCCAGCGTCCCCGCCATCCGCGGCGCGCCCTGCAGGATTTCATTGGCAAAAAGCCGACTTTCGCGCGGCATCGCCCGGCTCATCTCCAGCTTGCGGCGCATGTAGCGCATGATCTCGTCGCGCGGCTCGCCGGTCGCGCGCATCTCGCGCAGCGGCGCCAGCCAGTCATCCAGCAACGAGTTGAGCAGCTCCAGATGGATCGCCTCCTTGGAGGGGAAGTAATACAGCAGGTTCGGCTTCGACAGCCCCGCCGCGGTGGCGATCTGATCCAGCGTCGCGCCGCGGAAGCCCTGCGCCGAAAACACCTCCAGCGCGGCATCCAGGATCGCCTCGATGTTGCGCTTCTGGATGCGGGTGAGCGGACGCGGCGACAGCTCTGCGGGCATCGGATCGGCGGGCATCGGGTCGGAGGGCATACGGTCACGGTCCTTTTGTGCGGGCCTTTTCTTCGGGCCTTTTGCGCGGGCGCGGGAAGCTTGACGCCGCCCGTGCCGATGTTAGCCTGATGCTGACCGTTCGGTCAAACGACCCGGCCCGAGATCCGGGCGCAAAATTTGGCCCAAGCCGGGCCCTTCAGGGAGACTTCCATGGCGCTCGACCGCAAGACGCCCAATGATCTCAACGCCTTCTGGATGCCGTTCACGGCGAACCGGCAGTTCAAGAAAGCGCCCCGGATGTTCGTGGGCGCCAAGGACATGCATTATACCACCGCCGATGGCCGTCAGGTGCTGGATGGCACCGCGGGGCTGTGGTGCTGCAACGCGGGCCATTGCCGTCCGCGCATCAGCGAGGCGATCGCGAAACAGGCGGCCGAGCTGGATTACGCGCCCGCCTTCCAGATGGGCCATCCGGCGGCCTTTGAACTTGCCAACCGCATCATCGAGATCGCGCCCGAGGGGATGGAACATGTGTTCTACACCAACTCGGGGTCGGAATCGGTCGAGACCGCGCTGAAGCTCGCCATCGCCTATCACCGCGCCCGCGGCGAGGGCGCCCGCACCCGGCTGATCGGCCGCGAGCGCGGCTATCACGGGGTGAACTTCGGCGGCATCTCGGTCGGCGGCATCGTCACCAACCGCAAGGTGTTCGGCAGCCTGCTGACCGGCGTCGATCACCTGCCGCACACCCATCTTCCGGCGCAAAACGCGTTTTCGAAGGGCCAGCCCGAACATGGGGCGAACCTGGCCGATGAACTCGAACGCATCGTCACGCTGCATGGCGCCGAGACGATTGCGGCGGTGATCGTCGAGCCGATGGCGGGATCGACCGGGGTTCTGCTGCCGCCGAAGGGCTATCTGCAACGCTTGCGCGAGATCACGAAAAAGCACGGCATCCTGCTCATCTTCGACGAGGTGATCACCGGCTTCGGGCGTCTTGGCTCTGCCTTTGCGGCGCAGCATTACGGCGTGCTGCCCGACATGATGACGACGGCCAAGGGCTTGACGAACGGCGTGATTCCGATGGGCGCGGTGTTGACCACCGCGGCCGTGCACGATGCCTTCATGCAGGGCCCCGAGCACATGATCGAGCTCTTTCACGGCTACACCTATTCGGGCAACCCGATCGCCGCCGCCGCGGGCATCGCGACGCTTGAGACCTACAAGGAGGAGGGGCTTTTCGAGCGCTGCGCCGAGCTTGCCCCCTATTGGCAGGAGGCGCTGCACAGCCTGCGCGGCACCCGTCACGTCATCGACATCCGCAACGAGGGGCTGATCGGCGCCGTCGAGCTGGAACCGATCGCGGGCGAGCCGACGAAACGCGCCTTCACCGCCTTCCTCAAGGCCTATGAAAAGGGGATTCTCATCCGCACCACCGGCGACATCATCGCGATGAGCCCGCCGCTGATCATCTCGAAAGCGCAGATCGACGAGCTGATCGGCACCTTGAAATCGGTGCTCGACACGCTCGACTGAGGCGATCGGAGGATGGGCGGGGGCGGGTGACCGCCCCCATTTCCTTTCGGGCTTTCTTAACCATTCTGCGCCATCCTGAGGGCGGAGGATGCCATGCCCACAACTGCCAGCAAGAAGTCGAAACCGCGCGTCAACCCGGAGGAGGAGCTGTCCCCGCTTCTGGTCTGGGGGGGCGGATCCGCGCTTGTGTTGCTGGTCGCGGCCCTGTTCTGGGGGGTCTGGAAAAGCCAGTTCGCCGCGCCCTCGGGGCATCTGTTCAACACCCCCACGCAAGAGGTCGAGGCGGGCTATTGCCTGACCGTGGCGCAGTCGATCGTGTCCAGCGGCGCGCCGCCGGGCAGCTATTTCGAGGAGGCGGCGCAGTTCTGGGTCAAGCGGCTGCGCGACATCGAGGCCGAGATGGGTCCGGCGATCGCGCAGGGCCGGGCGAAACTCTCGGTCGACAAACAGGGCTCCGGGCAGAAATCCTCGGTCTGGTTGCAATATGCGATGGATCTCTGTTCGCAGAAAGCCGTCACCTATGGCGCGCGGTTCCGCAGTTTCGACTGAGACTTCAGGTCGCTTGACACGGATCAGGGCGGCGGCGCATGCTGTGAACCATGTAGTTCACATCGCCCGGGCCGACCCGCGGCGACCGCGTTCTGGAGGAGGCCGCACATGACCTGCACATCCACCCGCAAGGCGTCGCTTGCCCTTGTCGCCGCTGTGGCGCTTGCCGCCCTTGCGGGCTGCACGCAAGCGCCCGAAAAATGCGAAGGCGGCGTGTCCGACCTGTCGACGCTGTCGAGCGTGACGGTGCAAAACCCCTGCTGAGCGGGGCGGCGCCGGGGCCGTTGCGGCCCGGGCGTCTCTGCCGCGGCGGACCCGCTGTTGCCGAACCCCGGCGCAACTGTCCGTGGGGATCGTGAATCGCTTTGTATTTCCGAAGCTTGCCGGTAAGGTCATGCCGTGACGGCGGGACGGGCCCCTTGCGGCCGCACGCCGGGCGGCAAGCGGGGAAACGATGGCACGGTCTGCCCTGACGGGGACGCGGATACGGGAACGGCGGCTGACGCTGAAACTGCGGCAGGCCGATCTGGCCCGCGCGGTCGGCATCTCGGCCGCCTATCTCAACCTGATCGAACACAACCGGCGCCGGGTTTCCGAGCCGCTTCTGGACAGTTTCGCCAAGGCGCTGGGCGTGGCGCCTGTGGCGCTCTCCGAAGGCGCCGAAAGCGCGCTTTTCGAGGCCCTGCGCGAGGCGGCGGCGGGCGGCGGCCTGACGGGGGGCACGGTGGTTGGCGGCGATGCCATCGGCGCGCTGATCGACCCGTCCGAGCTGGAACGGATCGAGGAATTCGTCGGCCGCTTTCCCGGCTGGGCCAAGGTTCTGGCCGCCCGCCAGGCCCGCGTCGCGGCGCTGGAACGGGTGGTCGAGACCTATTCCGAACGGATGGGGCAGGATCCCTATCTGCTCGACGAATTGCACGAGGTGCTTTCGGCGGTGACCTCGCTGCGCTCGGGCGCGGCGATTCTGGTCGAGACCCCGGATATCGAACCGGAATGGCAGGCGCGGTTCCTGTCCTCGATCGCCTCGGAAAGCCTGCGGCTGAGCGCGGCGGCCGAGGGGCTGGTGAGCTATCTCGACAGTATCGAGGCGACGGATTCGGGGCTGGCCGCGCCGCTCGACCAGATGGAGGCCTGGCTCTCGGCGCGCGGCTGGCATCTGCCGGAATTCGAGCGCCCCGATCCGCCCGACCCGGCCGAGCTGATCGCCCAGGCGCCGGAACTGGCCGCCTCGGCCGCGCGCGATCTGGCGCTGGCCTATCTGACCCGGGCGCTGGCCGACAGCCGCCTTTTGCCGCTCAAGCCCTTTCTTGCCGCGCTGAGCGAGACCGGGCTTGATCCGGCGCGGCTTGCGGCGCGGTTCGGCGCGCCGATGGCCGCGGTCTTCCGCCGTCTGGCGACCCTGCCCGAGGGCGCCGCGACCCTGCCGCCGCTGGGTCTGGTCGTCTGCGACGGCTCGGGCACGCTGACCCTGCGCCGCCCGCTGCCCGGTTTTGCCCTGCCGCGCTCGGCCGCGGGCTGCCCGCTCTGGCCGCTTTACGAGGCGCTCTCGCGGCCGATGCAGCCTTTGCGGCTGACGCTCGACATGGCCGGGCGGCTGCCGCAGCGCTTCCAGTCCTGGGCCTTCGCCGCCCCCCGCCCGCCCGACGGCGCCGGGGCCAGCTTCGACGCCCCGGTGCTGATGGAGGCGATGATGCTGGTCACCCCCGCCACCAGCCGCCTTGAGACCGCCCGGCCGGTCGGCACCTCCTGCCGGGTCTGCCCGCGTCCGGACTGCGCCGGCCGGCGCGAGCCCTCGCTGATCGCGGCGCGCTGACGGCGGTTTGACAGCGCGGGGCCAAGCGTGGATAGATTGGCCCGGGGAGGAGGACGATCATGGCCGAAAAGCAAGTGCTGCTGGTCGAGGACGAGCCGAACATCGCCGAGGCGATCCGGTTCATCCTGACGCGGGCCGGCTGGAAGGTGACCGTCGAGGCCTCGGGCAGCGCGGCCCTTGCCCGGATCGCGACGCTGCGTCCGACGGCGGTCATTCTGGATCTGATGCTGCCGGGCTGCTCGGGGCTGGAAATCCTGGCCCAGTTGCGCGCCGATGCCGAGCTGGGGCGCACGCCGGTCTTGATGCTGACCGCGCGCGGGCAGGTCCGCGACCGCGAGGCCGCCGCCGCCGCGGGCGCCTCGGCCTTTCTGGCCAAGCCCTTCGCCAATGCCGACGTGCTTTCCGCGCTCGAGGCGATCGCCGCTCCGGTTCTGGCGGGATCGGTTCTGGCAGATCCGGCTCTGGCGGGCCCGGCTTTGTCAGGATCGGGCAAGGCGGGCTGATGCCGGGGTCTGGCACGCCGCTGTTTCTGGCCCGGCGCTCCTATCGGCGCCGCCGCATGATGGATGCGGCCCGGCTGTTGCCGCTGGTGGGGCTGGTGCTGTTCCTGCTGCCGATGCTCTGGCACCCAGGCGAGACGCCGGTGCCCGACACCGCGCGCGGCATGATCTATCTGTTCGCGGTCTGGGCCGGGCTGATCCTCGCCACCGCGGCGCTGGCGCGTGGTCTGGCCCCGGCGCTTGACGCCGAGGAAGAGGCCGAGGGCAGCCGCCCCGAAACCGGCGAGGGTTGAGCCATGCCCTTTGACGTGCTGGTCGGCGTCTCGCTGGTCTATGTGCTGGTGCTGTTCCTTGTCGCCTTCGTCGCCGAGCGCCGTGCCGCCCGCGGCCGCTTGCGGTTTCTGCACAGCCCCTGGGTCTATACGCTGTCGCTCTCGATCTATTGCACCGCCTGGACCTTTTACGGCGCGGTGGGCTATGCGGCGCGTTCGGGGCTGGAATTCCTGACCATCTACCTTGGCCCGACGCTGGTCTTCGTCGGCTGGTGGTGGGTCTTGCGCAAGCTGGTCCGGATCGGCCGGACCCAGCGCGTCACCTCGATTGCCGATCTGATTTCAAACCGGTACGGCAAGTCGAACCTTTTGGGCGTGATCGTCACGCTGATGTCGGTGGCCTCGGCCACGCCCTATATCGCGCTGCAGCTGCAATCGGTCACGCTGTCCTTCGGCGTTTTCGCGGCGCAGACCCCCGGCTCCTGGGCGCTGCCCGACCAATCGGCGACGGCGCTCTGGATCGCGGGCGGGCTGGCGCTGTTCACCATCCTGTTCGGCACCCGCAATCTCGACGCGAACGAGCGTCACCACGGCGTTGTCACCGCCATCGCGCTGGAAGCGATCGTGAAACTGGTGGCGCTGCTGGCCGTCGGCATCTGGGTCGTCTGGGGCGTGGCGGGGGGGATTTCCGACATCCTCGCCCGGATCGACGCCTCGGACATCGCCGACTGGAGCCTGAAGCCCGGCCGCTTTGCCGGGCTGACCTTCGTTTCGGCCGCCGCCGTGCTGACCCTGCCGCGGATGTTTCAGGTGCTGGTGGTCGAAAACACCGACGAGCGGCATCTGGGCACCGCCAGCTGGGCCTTTCCGGCCTATCTGATGCTGATGAGCCTTTTCGTCGTGCCGATCGCCGTCGTCGGGCTTGGCCATCCGGGCGCCGGGAGCAATCCCGATCTCTTCGTGCTGACCCTGCCGCTCTCCGAGGGCCGCGGCACGCTGGCGCTGCTGGCCTTTCTGGGCGGGTTTTCCTCGGCCACCTCGATGGTGATCGTCGCGGCCATCGCGCTGTCGACCATGGTGTCGAACCATGTCGTCACGCCTTTGTGGCTGGCGATCTACCGCGACGAACCGGCCGAGCGCGGCGATGTCCGGGGTCTTGTGCTGATGTCGCGCCGCCTCTCGATCGGGCTCGTGCTGGCGATGGGCTACGGCTATTACAAGCTCTCGGGCGGGACCGAGGCGCTGGCCGAGATCGGGCTGATCGCCTTTGTCGGCGCGGCGCAGGTGCTGCCCGCGCTTCTGGGCGGGATCTACTGGCGCGGGGCGACGCATCTGGGCGCGGCGATCGGACTTCTGACCGGCTTTGCGATCTGGCTTTACGCGCTTTTCCTGCCCTCGGTCGGCGAAAGCGGGCTGATCTCGGCGCAGCTGATGGCCGAGGGGCCCTTTGGCCTGACCTGGCTGCGCCCGCAGGCGCTTTTCGGCATTCAGGGGCTGGATCCGCTCTTGCATGCGCTGTTCTGGAGCCTTTTGTTCAACACCCTGGCTTTCCTTGTGTTTTCGATCCTGTCCTTTCCGGGCCCGGTGGAGCGGCTGCAGGGCGTCGCCTTCGTCAATGTCTTCGAGGGGCGGCCCGGCGCGCGCGGCTGGTCGCGCACCCAGGCCGAGGCCGAAGATCTTCTGTCGATGGCGCAGCGCATCCTGGGCGCCGAGGAGGCGCAGCTCTTCTTTCAGGCGCAGGCGGCGGCACAGGGCAAGCGCGGCTTCCTGCCCGATCCGACGCCGGATTTTCTGGCGGCGCTCGAACGGCAGCTGGCCGGATCGGTCGGCGCGGCGACGGCGCATGCGATGATTTCACAGCTGACCGGCGGCGCGGCGGTCTCGGTGCAGGATCTGATCGCGGTGGCCAATGAGGCCGCGGAGATCAAGGAATATTCCGCCCAGCTCGAGGCGAAATCGGCGGAACTTGCCCGCACCGCCCGCGCGCTCTCCGAGGCGAATGCGAAGCTGACCGCGCTTTCGGTGCAAAAGGATGCGTTCCTTGGCCAGATCAGCCACGAATTGCGCACGCCGATGACCTCGATCCGGGCGTTTTCGGAAATCCTGATGGAGCCCGACCTGCCCGAGCCGCTGCGGGCGCAATATGCGGAAATCATTCACGAAGAGGCGCGCCGCCTGACCCGTCTTCTGGATGATCTCCTCGATCTTGCGGTGCTGGAAAACCGCAAGGTGCAGCTGAACATTTCGGTGGCGAACCTGCATGACCTGATCGACCGGGCGGTGCAGGCGGCGTCCTCGACCCGGCCCGAGCGCGATTTCCGCTATGAGCGCGATTTTCCGACCGAACACATGCCGGTCTTCACCGACACCGACCGGCTGGTGCAGGTCTTCATCAACCTGATTTCGAATGCGCGCAAATATTGCGGCGCCGAACGCGCGGTGCTGCGCATCGAGGTGAAAAAGCGCGGCAAGCTGGTGCAGATCGACTTTTGCGACAACGGCGCGGGGATCCCGAAGGCCGCACAGGGGCTGATCTTCGAGAAATTCTCGCGGCTGACCGACACCTCGAAGGCGGGGGGCGCGGGGCTTGGCCTCGCGATCTGCCGCGAGATCATGGCCAACCTTGGCGGCTCGATCGACTATCTGCCGGGGCAGGGCGGCGCGGCCTTCCGCGTGACGCTGCCGCTGCGCCGCCAGGGTCCGGGCCCGGTCTGGGGCGGCGTGACAAGCCCCGGGAAAGACCGCGAAAAAGTGTAAAGTCCGGGCGCAGATCTCAACCTTTTGTAAACCTTGATCTGCGATTCCTTATCCGTCGACGCACAGGGAAACGGCGGGACGGGATGACGGAAGAACGGCTTCAAACAGTGATGCGGCGCAAGGCCGAGGCGGGCAGGCCCGCGGCGGACGGCTCTCCGGTCACGGCCGAACGGGCAATCGTGCAGGCGGTCTCGAAAGTGGCGCAGGACATGTTCCAGCTGCCCGCCCAGGTCCTGCAGGTGAGCGAGGGGCGGCGGACGCTGGCCGATCTGCCCGAGGCGATCGACCCGTTTTCGCTCATCGCGATCATCGAGGGGCCCGAGGAAAGCATGGGCATCATCGCCCTGCCGCCAGAGACGCTTTCGGTGCTGATCGAGATGCAGACCACCGGCAATCTGGGCAAGGCGCCGCCGCCGCCGCGCAAGCCGACGCGGATCGACGCCTCGATGGTGGTCGATTTCCTCGATACGACGCTCGCGATGATCGAGGAAACGCTGGTCGAGACCGAGGCGGTGATCTGGGCGGGCGGGTTCCGCTATGCCTCTTATCTCGATGATCCGCGCCCGCTTGGCCTGTTGCTTGAAGACATGGGATACCGGCTCTGGCAGCTGGAAATCGGCTTTGGCGCCGGGTTCGAGCGCAAGGGCAAGCTGGTCTGGGCGGTGCCGGTGAACGGGCGCGGCCATTCGCTGCGCCGGATGCCCGGGCTGGCCGACGAGGGGCCGATCTCTCCCGACCGCGAGGCGGCGGAATGGGCGCATCGGCTGGAAAATTCGGTGATGGGCGCCTCGGCGCAACTGGATGCGGTGCTGCACCGGGTGACGCTGCCCCTGGCGGCGGTGATGCGGCTGCGCGCCGGGATGGACATTCCGATCCCGTCGGACGCTTTGGAAAATCTGACGGTCGAGGGGGTCGGGCGGCGCAAGCTGTCGGCCGCGCGGCTGGGCCAGCATCGCGGCCTGCGCGCGGTGCGGCTGATCGAACACGAGGAAGAAGAGCTGATGGCGCCGCCGGAACCGAAGGTGCGCCGCGTCGTGCCGCCGCCTTTCGAGGCGGGGCCGAGCCCCTTTGCCGGGAAATCGGCGCCAAGCGGCCCGCGCGCGCCGCTCGACCGGATCGATTCCCCGGCCTATGATCCGCTGCCCGGGGGCGGCGGGTTGGGCGGTTTGGGCGGTCTGGGCGGTCTGGAGAGCGGTGGCGAACTGGGCGGTCTGGGCGGTCTGGGGGGCCTTGGCGGCTTCGACAGCGGGGACGATCTGCCGCCGATGGGGCTGACGCTGGACGGGTTCGGCGCCGAGGATCCGGCGGGCGATCTGCCGCCGCTCAAGATCGGCTCCAGTTTCTGAGCCGGTCCTCCGGGCCTGTCGATTGACCTGAATCAAGGCATTTTCCCGCGTTTTGCGCTTCCATCGCGCAGGACAGGAGGATGCGATGAAATCCCTCGAACTCCGGCGGGAGGAGCTTTTGGCCCGCAAGGCGGCACTGACGGCGCGGATCGCGCAGATCTCGGACGAGTTCGAAACGCATGAGGCCAAGGACTGGGCCGAGATGGCGACCGAGCGCGAGGGGGATGAGGTGCTTGCCGATCTGGGCGATGCGGCGCGGGCCGAGCTGCGGATGATCGACGCGGCGCTGGCGCGGCTCGATGATGGCGAATATGGCTATTGCGTCAGCTGTGGCGAGCCGATCTCCGAGGAGCGGCTGGATCTTCTGCCCGCCACCCCCTTCTGCCGCGACCACGCCGCCCGGCACTGAGACCCCGGCTCTGGTCGTGGCCTGACGGGCGCGAAGATTTTCCTGTTCAAACCGCGGCTTGAGGCCGGGTTGCGCTTGCCGTGACCCGGTTTGCGCGCGTAACCTGCGGCAAAACCGGAGGGGGCATGGCAAGACGGGTGAGCGTGCAGCGGCGGGAGGGCGTGGCGCTTGTGACGCTGGAGGGCGCGGCGACGGGTCCGAAGGACTGCGGCTTCGATCCGGCGCTGCGCCGGGCGCTTGACGCCGCGCTGAGCGAGGCTTTCGCGACCCCGGGGCTGCAGGCGATCGTTCTGCGCGCCGGGCCGGGGGGCTGGCCCTGCGGCATCGACCCGGCCGAGGATTACAGCCCCGACCAGCCGACGCTTGCGGCGCTGTGCGCGCGGCTTTTGCAGGCGAGCGTGCCGGTGGTGGCGGTGCTGTCGGGCACGATTTCGGGCGGGGCGCTGGCGCTGACGCAGGTTGCGGGGCTGCGCCTTGCGCTTGCCGCGACGCGGTTTCACTGCCCCGAGGCGGGGCTGAACCTTCTGCCTGCGGCGGGGGGCACGGTGCGGCTGGTGCGCCGCGCGGGCGGGGCGGCGCTGGAGGCGCTGCTGTCGGGCCGGGTGCTCGATCCGGCGCAGGCTATGGCGCTGGGCCTGTGCGATGCCGTCGCCTCCGAGGGCACGATCGAGACCGCCGCGTTGGCCGAGGCCTTGCGGGTTGCGGCGCTGGGCCCCGAAGCGCCGTTTTCCCCGCGCGAGGGCGCGCTGGCCGATCCGGGCGCGGCGCTGGATGCGCTGGCGGCGGCGCGGGCCCGCCATTCTGCGCGCATCGATCTGCCCGCCATCGCCCGCATCGCCGAGGTCGCCGAGGCGGCGCTGCTGCTGCCGCTCTCCGCCGCGCTGGACGTCGAGGCGGTGGCCTTTGACGATCTTTCCCGCAGTGACACCGCGGCGGCGCTGCGGCATCTGGCGCGGGCGCGGGCGGCGGCGCAACAGCTTGCCGCCGTGCCGACCGAGGGCGTCGCGCCGGTCCTGCGCGTGGCGCTGTGGAACCCCTCGGCGGCGCAGACCGAGGCGCTGCTGCGGCGCGGGCTTTCGGTGCAGATCTGCACCACCGCGCCCGAGGCTCTGGCGCGTCTGCTGACCGGGATCGCCCGCGCGCAGGAACAGGCGGTGGCCGCGGGGGCGCTGGACCCCGCCCGCCGCGCCGCCGATTGGGCGCGGCTGGATCCGGTCGCCGCCCCCGAGGCCTTCGGGCCGACCGATCTGGTGATTGCGAAACCCGTCAGCCTTGAGGAGCGCGACCGGCTGCGGCGGGCGCTGCCCGCGGGGGCGGTTCTGGCGCTTTCTGGCACCGCACCGGGCCCGGGCGAGCTGGGCATCGACCGCAGCCAGCGCTTCGCGGCGATCTGGGCGGCGACGCCCGAACGGCTGGCCGATCTGCCGCGGCTGGCGGCGGTCCTGCGGGCGGGCGGGATGCGGGTTCTTCATGCCCGGGCGCTGGCGCTGCGGCTGGAGGCGGCCTGGCTTTGCGCCGCCGATCGCTGCGTTCTGGCCGGGGCCGCGCCGCAGGCGGTCGATGCCGCGCTGACGCGCTGGGGCTTTGCCGAGGGGCCCTTTGCCCGCGCCGCGCGGCTGGGCGC
>NZ_SWJZ01000010.1 GCF_005144475.1 Rhodobacter capsulatus
AAGGAGGACAGCACGTTGAAGATCTGCGGCACCTCCGCCACCGGATCGGGCGCCGCCGCAAAGGTCTTCGCGATCTCGTAAAGCGCGTCCAGCGCCAGGCGGTCGGCCGTGGCCCGCGCCGAGCGATGTCTTGCCTGCGGTTGGGGGACGAGCCGGTCCCGGATGTCGATCATCACTGTTCTCCCTCGCTGGCCCGGCGCCGGGATGGATCAAACGACGATCACCCCCTCCCATGGGGTGCCGCAGTCTGCGCTGCGTGGATCGTTCGATCGCGGTTGGGGGCCGTGGCGGACATGTCGAGACTTGGTCAAGCTTGCGCCCGGATGCACGGCGCAAACAGTCCCAAGTGCCAATATGTCGCGACCTGAGGGTGATTGACGGATCGTTAAGCGCAACTTTGAAGCGATTCCGGCGTGAGCGCCGAAAAAAGTGGCGCTTCCGGTTTGGCCGTTCCCGGGGTTTCGCAGACTCAGCGCGCGGCGGCGGCGCGGCGGCGTTCGTAGGACGAGGCAAGCCCCAGCGTCGAGCGGTATTTCGCCACCGTGCGCCGCGCGATCCGCAGCCCGGCGCGTTCGGCCAGCGTCACGATCGCGTCGTCCGACAACGGGTTCTGCGGATCTTCGCCGCCCACCGTGCGCTGCACGAAATCAAGCGCGGAATCGCGCGACACCGCCTCGCCGCCGCCCTGGGTCGAGACCGCGCGGGAAAAGAACGCCCGCAGCGGCAGCGCCCGGGTCTGGGTCTGGATCATCCGCCCCGAGACCGCGCGCGAGATCGTCGAGGCATGCAGGCCCAGTTCCGAGGCCACATCCTCCAGCGTCAGCGGCACCAGATGCGCGGGCCCCTTGTCGAGGAAAGCCGATTGCCGGGCGACCAGCACGGCGGCGGTGCGCAACAGCGTATCGCCGCGCCGTTCCAGCGCCTGCGCCAGCGCCCGGGCCTCGGCCAGCGCCTTGCGCCGTTCCGCGCGGGCCTTCACATCGGCACTGCCATCGGCGAAACGATCCTCGCGCACGGTGATCGTGGGGGAGGTGGCGCGGTTGAGTTCCACAGTCCAGCCCTCGGCGCCCCGCAGGGCGATCAGGTCGGGCGGAAAGACCGGCGTCGGCTGATGGTCGAAAGCAAGCCCCGGCTTCGGGTTCAAGTGCCGGATCTGCTTGATGATTTCCGGAATGTCGCCGATGTCGCAATCGCACAGCTCGGCCAGATCGGACAGCCGGTTTTCCGCGATCAGCGGAATGTTGCGGATCAGCGTTTCGACTTCCCAGGTCAGGATGTCAGCCTCGCGCGCCTGCAGGATCAGACAATCCGAGAGGTCGCGGGCGAACAGGCCGGTGGGCTCGAAGCCCTGCAGCACGGAAAGCACCGCCTCGGCGCGGGCGGGGGTGACGCCCGCGGCCAGCGCGATGCTGTCGACGCTCTGGCCCAGCCAGCCGCTCGGTTCCAGGGCCTCGGCAAAGCGCAGCGCCAGCAGCCGGTCGGTGTTTTCGCCGAAGGCCATCTCGATCTGATCGACGACATGGGCCATCAGGCTCGGCTTGTGCGCGGCCACCGCGGCGACGGCATCGAAATCCTCGCCGCCGCGGGCGATGAAGGCGGGCGGGGCACGGTAGGTCAGGAACGGGTTCGACGTGGCCTGTTCGGTCAGATGCTCGGACAAATCCTGCGACGACATGCCAAGGATGGCGAGGGAATGGAGCATCTGCCCCGCCATCTGCATCGTCTGTCTTTGGGAAAGCGTCTGCGCGAGTTCCATGGGGACAACCTATCTCAAACTCGGGTCATTGCGTGGGGCGGCAGGGCGCCGCAGGGGTGAAAAAGGGTCGGTGCCGAAATCCGCGCCGCACCACCCCGGGTTGTGCCGGGTTTTTCGGCGCAGCGAAGGGGGCGGGCGCGGGGCATCTCAGGTCCGGATCTCGGGGACGACCCGGACCGGGCGGCCAAGCGTTTCGATCAGATGGGTCTGCACCGTCGAGAGCGTGCGCGCCGACATCATGCAGCCCGCGCAGCTGCCGGAAAGCCGCACCCGCACGGCAGCGCCCGCGATGCCGACAAGCTCGATGTCGCCGCCGTCGCGCTGGAACATCGGGCGCATCTCGGCGATCAGCTCGGCGACCACCTCGGCCTCTTCCTCGGGCGAGAACAGCGGCCGGGCCGGGGCTTTCGGGGCGGCGATCTCGCCGATCTTCACGAAATTGGCCAGAAAGGCCGCGGTGTCGGGGGCCTTGCCGCCCGCGGCCTGCCGCGCGGCAAGGGCGGCGGCGGCGGGGGGGGCGGCGGGGCGTTGCGGTGCCGTGGCGGTTGCGAGGGCGCGGGTTTCGTCGAGCAGGTCTTTCATCGCATCCCCCTCAGCAGAACGACGGGCCGCAGCCGCCGGGGCGGTTGGTGGCCGTGGTTTCGAAGACGAAGCTTGCGCCGGTGCCCGAGGTGACGAAATCGACCTTCGTGCCCGCGATATGGGGGCGGGTCTCGGGGTCGATCAGCACGGTCACGTCGTCGATGATCAGGGTTTCGTCGTCGGGCGCGGCCCGGCGTTCCACCAGCATGCCGTATCGCAGTCCGTCGCGGCCTCCGGCCTGCGCCAGCAACCGCAGACCGGCCACCGGCTGCCCTGCATTGGCAATGGCGGACCGGATCGCTGCCTTGGCGGGGGGGGTGATCTCGATCATGACGCTCTCCTGACAGGTTGAAGCTTCATGAATGACCCAGCAAGAAGCGTGCCAGGTGTTTCGGCCTTGCCGTGCAAGCTTCGGGCCGACATTGGGGGATTTGCGACAGACATTGTTGTAAATGCGGAAAATCGGGCCGGGCGGCTGTGTCCCTTGCCGGACGCCGGGCCGAAACGAAAAAAGCCGGCAGTCGAAACTGCCGGCCCAGGTCGAGAGAAAGCGTTGCTCAGCGGGTCAGATCGAAGCTGATGTCGGTCTTGCCCCAGTCCCCGGCGCGGGCGTCGGCCTTGACGAAGATCGCGTCGAGGATCTTCACCAGAACCGTCAGGCCGCCCTGATAGCCCCAGGTCGGGAAGCGGTGGTGGTGGTGCCGGTCGAAGATCGGGAAGGTCAGACGGATCAGCGGGATGCCGGTGTCACGTTCCAGATACTTGCCATAGGACGAGCCGATCAGGAAATCGGTCGGTTCGGTCATCAGGAAGCTGCGCATGTGCCACAGATCCTTGCCGGCCCAGACCTGACCCTGCTTGCCGAAGGGCGAAGCGGCCAGAACGGCTTTCATCTGCTCGGCCCATTTCTTCGAACCGTTGGTGGCCAGGCAATGCACCGGCTCGCCGCCCATCTCCATGATGAACTTCGCCATGCCCAGCACGAAGTCCGGATCGCCGAAGATCGAGAAGGTCTTGCCGTGCAGATAGGCCTGGCTGTCGGCGATGGCATCGACCAGACGGCCGCGTTCCAGCTTGATGCTGTCGGGGATCGCCTTGCCGGTCAGCTCCGACACTTTCATCAGGAAGCTGTCGGTGGCCGAAACGCCCATCGGATAGTTGAAGACGGCGGTGTCCTGCCCGGTGGTGGCGACATATTCCATCGTCTTCGGCGAGCACCATTCCTGCATCGACAGCGTGGCTTTCGCATTCACCGCGGCTTTCGCGTCTTCCAGCTTGGTGCCGCCCGCATACATCCGGTAATGCCCGTCCGAGGGGGTGTCATAGACTTCCGACACATCGCTCAGGAAGGTGAAATCGACGCCCATCGTGTCGAGCAGGCGCTTGATTTCACGGTTGTTCGCCACGGCGTAACCGTCGAAGCCCGGGATGATGTTCAGGCTGTCGTTCGCCACGCGGGTCGCATCGGCCCAGAACATCGACAGGATGCCTTTCTGGGTGTTGTCGTAGCCGTCCACATGGCTGCCGACGAAGGCCGGGGTATGGGCGAAGGGCACCGGGAAATCCATGGGCACGCTTTCGGCCTCTTTCGCCTTCAGGATGAAGGAGTTGAGGTCGTCGCCGATGACTTCGGCCATGCAGGTGGTCGAGACGGCGATCATCTTCGGCTTGTAAAGCGCATAGGCGTTGGCCAGGCCCTCGACCATGTTGGTCAGACCGCCGAACACCGCCGCATCTTCGGTCATCGAGGACGAAACCGCCGCCGAGGGTTCCTTGAAGTGGCGCGACAGATGCGAGCGGTAGTAAGCCACGCAGCCTTGCGAGCCGTGCACGAAGGGCAGGGTGCCTTCATAGCCCTGCGCGGCAAAGACGGCGCCGACCGGCTGGCAGGCTTTCGCCGGGTTGATGGTCAGGGCTTCGCGGGCGAGGTTCTTTTCGCGGTATTCCCAGGACGCCGTCCAGTCGCCGATCTGGGCGAGGGTTTCGGCGGAATGGCCGCATTCGAAGGTCGCCTTCTTGTTGGCGAGCATCTCTTTGTATTCAGGCTCGAAGAACAGTTTCGAGTGGTCGAGCACCTTGTCAGCCGACTGGGGCATGGGTCAATTCCTTGTCAAAGGCCGTCCGCATTCCGGGACGCACCGACGGGGGGAAGGGAGGGTGGGGGCGGCGCACCGCCCCCCTTTGGCTCACTCGGCGGCGATCGGGGCTTTGTCCCAGGGCGCGTCGAACAGGCCCCAGACGGGGTTGTTGATCGCCATGTCCATATCGCGCGCGAAGATCGCGAAGCCGTCGTAGCCGTGATAGGGGCCCGAATAGTCCCACGAGTGCATCTGACGGAACGGAATGCCCATCTTCTGCACCGGATACTTCTCCTTGATGCCCGAGCCGACGAGGTCGGGGCGGATCTTCTCGATGAACTTCTCCAGCTCGTAGCCGGTGACGTCATCATAGATCAGCGTGCCTTCCTTGACGTAATGGCCGGTGCGCTTGTAGTCGTCGTTATGGGCGAATTCATAGCCCGTCCCGGCAATCACCATGCCCAGATCGTCATAGGCGGTGACGACGTGGCGCGGACGCAGGCCGCCCACATAGAGCATCACCGACTTGCCTTCGAGCCGCGGCTTGTATTTCGCGAGGATCCCGTCGACCAGCGGCCGATATTTGGCGATGACCTTTTCGACATTGGCCTGAATGGTCTCGTCGAACTTGGCGCCAATGGCGCGCAGGCTGGCTTCGATCTGCGTCGGGCCGAAGAAGTTGTATTCCATCCAGCCGATCGAATACTTCTCTTCCATGTAGCGGCAGATGTAGTTCATCGAGCGGTAGCAGTGGATCAGGTTCAGCTTCGCCTTCGGCGCCCGTTCCATCTCGGCCAGCGTCGCGTCGCCCGACCAGCAGCCGATCACGTTCAGACCGATTTCTTCCAGCAGGATGCGCGAGGCCCAGGCGTCGCCGCCGATGTTGTAGTCGCCGATGATGTTGACATCATAGGGGCCGGGCTCGAAAGCCTTGGTGTTTTCGCTTTCCGGCTGCTCGAAGATCCAGTCGCGCACGGCGTCGTTGGCGATGTGGTGGCCAAGCGACTGCGACACGCCGCGGAAACCCTCGCAACGCACCGGAACGATGGTCTTGTTGATTTCCTTGTTCTTCTTCTTCGACACCGCCTCGATGTCGTCGCCGATGAGGCCGATCGGGCATTCCGACTGGATGGTGATGCCATTGGCCAGCGGGAACAGCGTGTTGATCTCGTCGATCGTCTTTTCCAGCTTCTTGTCGCCGCCGAAGACGATGTCCTTTTCCTGGAAATCGGTGGTGAACTGCATCGTCACGAAGCTGTCCACGCCGGTCTTCCCGGTGTAGTAGTTGCGGCGCTGGCTCCACGAGTAATGCCCGCAGCCGACCGGACCATGGCTGATGTGGACCATGTCCTTGATCGGACCCCAGACCACGCCTTTCGACCCGGCATAGGCGCAGCCGCGGATCGTCATCACGCCCGGGACCGATTTGATGTTCGATTTGACGGTGTCGCATTTCGACGCGATGCCGGTGACGGCGTCGGCGTCTTCGCTGGTCGCACCGGCCACCGACAGGTGTTTGGCGCGTTTCTTCTGAGCTTTCGCCGGATAGGCTTCGAGAACTTCCGCAATCAGGTTCTCAAGGTCTTCCGGGCCGCCCGCGTGATCTTTGGCCATTCTTTTGGCTCCCTCACTTCAGGTTTCGAAAAGGTGGGCAGGGCGCCCACCTGAACTGTCAGGCCTCAGGCCTTGATCGCGGCTTCCATCTCGGCGATCTGCTTTTCGCGATCTTCTTCCGATTGCATGATGCCGAAATCCATCAGCATCTCTTCCAGCTCTTCCATCGTGATCGGGGTCGGGATCACGCCCTTGCCCGAGTTGTTGTGGATTTTTTCCGCCAGTTGGCGGTATTCTTGCGCCTGCGAGCTTTCCGGCGCGTATTGGATCACCGTTTCACGACGCAGTTCGGCGTGTTGCACGATGTTGTTGCGCGGCACGAAGTGGATCATCTTGCAGCCCAGCTTCGCGGCCAGCGCTTCGGCCAGTTCCAGCTCGCGGTCGGTCTGACGTTCGTTGCAGATCAGCCCGCCCAGACGCACACCGCCCGAGTTCGCGTATTTCAGGATGCCCTTGGCGATGTTGTTGGCGGCGTAAAGCGCCATCATCTCGCCCGACATGACGATGTAGATTTCCTGCGCCTTGTTTTCGCGGATCGGCATGGCGAAGCCGCCGCAGACCACGTCGCCCAGAACGTCGTAGGACACATAGTCCACATCGTCATAGGCGCCGTTTTCCTCAAGGAAGTTGATCGCGGTGATGACGCCACGGCCGGCGCAGCCAACCCCCGGCTCCGGACCGCCGGCTTCGGTGCATTTGATGCCCTTGTAGCCGATCTTCACGACGTCTTCGACTTCCAGATCCTCGACCGAACCGGCTTCGGCGGCCAGATGCAGCACGGTGTCCTGCAGCTTGGTGTTCAGGATCAGACGGGTGCTGTCAGCCTTGGGGTCGCAGCCGACGATGAGGATCTTCTGACCCATCTCGACCAGCGCGGCGAGGGTGTTCTGCGAGGTGGTCGACTTGCCGATACCACCTTTGCCGTAGAAGGCGATCTGACGGAGTTTGCCCATGTGTGGCTCCCTTGGGGGTTGGTGCTTCACGAATATCGAGACGGTTCGTAACCGGGCTCACAGCTTCTACAGCAGCCTTCGTGCCAACCGGGATTTTCCGAAATAATCATTCAAAGTCATTGTCTTGTCGGTTTTGTTCGAAAGGGAACACGGCCTACAAATTGTAGGGCCTCCGGCGCGGGCGGCGGTTTTGTCGGTGCCGCTTGTCGGGCCGCCCGTCGGGACGCCATGAAAAAACCCCGCCAGAGCGGCGGGGTTTTCCGGTCGTTCGCGGCGATTTCAGACCGAGCCGCCGGGCGTGCCGGTGAAATGCACCATCACGTCTTCATCGCGCGGGATGAACTGGCAGGCCAGACGGAAGCGCGGCGGCAGGTCGCTGACTTCGGCCGCCTCGATCTCCTCGGCGGTGATCATCTGCAGCTCTTTCAGCCGCGCCTTCTCCTTTTCGGTCAGGGTCATCGCCATCGCGGGCTTGTTGTCGAGATGGGTGACCTCGATCAGGCACGAGGCGCAATCGCCGTCACCGCATTCGAACGGGATCGGGATCGCATGTTCCTTGGCCAGCGACAGGATCGTCGCGGTGTTGCCCGCCACCGCATAGATGGTCTTGTCTTTCTTCATGATGGGCGAAGTGAAGGTGATGTTCGGCATCGCAGTCCTCTTGGTTGTTGTTGAGGGAACGTCCCGAAGGCCGCGCAGCAAGGGCCATGCCAGCGCCCCGAAACCGGGGCTTGCCGGGGGCCGGGGCCGGACCTAGGCTTGGCCCGGTTCCTCCCTTGCGCCAAAGCCCGATGCCCCCGCCCGCCCCCTCCTCCGACTGGATCTCCCGCCTTGAGGGCGGTCTGCGCCGCCGCTACGCCGCGGGTGAGACGATCGCGCGGCCCGATGCGCCCTCGGACCGGCTGATCCTGATCGAAACCGGCGCGGTGCGGCTCTGCCTGACCGGCGCCGGGCGCGAGGTGACGCTGGCGCAGCTGCGCGCGGGCGGGCTGTTCGTCACCCATACGCGGGTCTGGGTGGTGGCGACCGAGCCCGCGCAGGTGCGCAGCTGGCCGGTGGCCGAGATGCTCGATCTGGTGACGCGGCACCCGGATCTTGGCGTGGCGGCCTTTCGCGAAGTGGGCCAGATCCTGCGCGGTGCGCTGGATCTGATCGAGGATCTGGCCTTCCGCCCGGTCGAGGCGCGGCTGGCCCGCCATCTTCTGGCCGAGCGGCAGGCGCAGGGCGCCGACACGATCCGGCTGATCGGCCCGACCGAGGCTTTGGCCACCGCGCTGGGCACGACGCGGCAGACGCTCTCGACGCTGATCAACCGGCTGATCCGCGCGGGCGTGCTGTCGCGGCCGGGACGGCAGCAGCTTTGCCTGCACGATCCGGGCCAGCTGGCGCGTCTGGCCGAAGTGTCATCCGGCTGACAGAAATTCCGGGCCGCCGCGCCTAAGAAACAAGCCGGACCAGCCGAGGAACCCCGCCATGAACGACCAGACCCCCGACCGTTACGTGACCTTCACGGGCATCGCCTGCGATACCAATGCCGACCGTCTGTGCGAGATGCTGGCGACGCGGATGGCGGGCAACGACTCGCGCTGGGTGGCCTATTTCGAGAAGAAACTGGCCGAAAACGCGCGGATGGGCCATGACCGGCTGCGGTTCATCGGCGCGCAGGTCAATGCGCTGATGAGCTTCTTCGAAGAGGAAGACGACGCCGAGGCCTTGGCGCTGCTCTGGCACATCGAGCATCACTGCCTCTGACCGGACCGGGGATCTTCTTCTTTTCAGGATGGCCCGCCGGACCGCGGCGGCCTCAGCGGGCCAGCCCGGCGTAAAGCCGGGGCAGACGCTCGGGCAGGCGCTCGACGCGGTCAAGGATCTGATAGCCGCGCGGCCCGAAGATCTGCGCCACATAGGCATCCGCCGCGGGATCGAGGCTGAGACAGAAGGGCTGCACGCCTTGCCGCGCCAGCGCGGCCACCGCGGCGCGGGCGTCGTGGCGCAGATGCGCGGGCGCGCGTTCGTCGATATCGGCAGGCGCCCCGTCGGTCAGCACCAAAAGCAGCTTGCGCGCCGCGCGTTGCTGGCCCAGATGCCAGCCCGCATGCCGGATCGCCGCGCCCATCCGGGTGGAAAGCTGCCCCTCCATTCCCGCCAGCCGGGCCTTGGGGCCAGGCCCCCAGTCTTCGGAGAAGTCCTTGAAACGCTGGTAAAACACATTGTGCCGCCCGTCCGAGCAAAAGCCGTGCAGCGCGAAAGGATCGCCGACGCGGTGCACCGCCTCGGCCAGCAGCACGGTGGCGGCGCGGGTGAGATCCAAAAGCCGCGTGCCCCCGGGCCCCGCCGGATCATTGGTCGAGGCGGACAGATCGAGCAACAGCAGCACCGCCACATCGCGCTGGTTGCGGCGCTGGCGCATCATCACCCGCGGGTCGGGCTGGCGGCCCAGCCGCAGATCGACCGCCGCACTGATCGCGGCGTTCAGATCCAGCTCGTCGCCGTCTTCGAGCCGCCGCAACCGTTGCACGCCCTGCGGCTGCAGCGCCTCCAGCACCCGGCGCATCCGCGCCAGAACCGGGCGGTGGTCCTGCAAGATCGCCTCGGCCAGGGTCGGATCGCCGGGGCGGGGGCGCTTGTCATGCACCGTCGTCCAGTCGGGCCGGTCAAGCCCGGTGCGGTGGTCGAATTCCGGATAACGGCGCGGCGGCGCCACGGGCGGGCGGCCCTCGCGGGCGTTGACGCTGTGCCCGGCATCATCGAACAGCTCTGTCGCGCAAACCAGGATTTCCTGCGCGTCGTCGCCCGCGGTTTCGACCTCGACCTCGTTCACCAGCTCGGAGACCGAGACATACCGGCGGATCTGCGCGGGGGGCGCGGCGGCCATCGACCAGTCGCTTTCGTCGCCTTCCCAAAGCGCGCGGTTGTCATCGCGATAGGGCAGGGCGGGCGCGGGCAGGCGCGGATCGAGCCGCCCGGCCAGCGCAAGACCGATGCGCAGCGCGGCCATCTCGTCTGCAAGATCGGCACCGGCCAGCGCGGCCCGGGCCCAAAGCGCGTTCGGGTCGGTTTCCGGCGCCTCGGGCGAAAGCAGCGCCCGGGCGATCCGATCCAGCGGCCCGGTGCCGGTGTGAAACCGCGCCCAAAGCGGGCCGAGTCCGGGAAAGCGGGCGATCGTCAGCGCCTCGGCCCGTGCATCCTCGATCAGCCCGATACAGGCGCGCTGATGCAGGGACAGCCCCTCCATCGGCAGCGGTCCCCGCCGCGCCGCCAGATGGGCTGCGGCATGGGCGGCGGCGGCGCGGTAAAGGTCAAGCCCCGTCGCGCCGTCCATATCGTCCCAGGCGTCGGGCAGATGGATCACCCCGGCCTCCAGACAGGGCCGCAGGCCGTCGCGCGATTCAAAATCGCCCGAGGTCGGACGCATCGGGAAATCCCGCCCCCAAAGCGCGCGCAGATAGGCGCCGATGCGGCGGTGGATGTCGACAAAGAGCACGCCCTTGCGTTCGCGCTGCAGCACCGCCTGCGCCTCGGCGCTTTCGAGCGCGAAATAGCGCGCCTGTTCGGGGTAATTCGTGCGGTGCATCTCGGCGCCCCACAGCGCCCAGCGGCGCAGACCGCCCAGCGTCAGCACGCCCAGAAGCCTGTCAAGCTGATCGAGCATCGGCCGCAGACCCCGCGGCGCCTGCGCCAGCAGCAGGTCGAGAAACCCCAGATAGGCGCGGAAAAGATCGGCGTCGCCCAGTCGCCGCGCGGCCAGCGGCGCCGTCGCCAGCACCCGCGCGATCACCGCGCCCGAGGTGCGCGCCGCCATCGCCAGACAGGCGCGCATAAGGTCTGGCAGCACATCCTCGCCCAGATCGCGCGCGACGGGCAGGGCGGCCTCGGCCCAGGCCTGCACCGCCTCGTCGCCCTTGCCGCTGCGCGAAAGCGCCGCCGCCCCCGCGTGCCAGACCGCGCGACCCTGCGCCGAAAGCTGCCGCGCGGCCTCGGGGGCAAGGCGCGTCAGGGTCTCCTGCGCCGCGTCTGGCAGGGTCTCCGGGGCGGGCAGGGTCTCGGGGGCGGACATGGCGGGCCTCAGAAATAGGTGGTGACGGCGGCGTCGAGCGCGTCGCGCATGTCGGGATCGTCGGTGATCGGGCGCACCAGCGCCATCCGGCAGGCGGCCAGCGGCGCCACGCCCTCGGCGATCAGCCCGCCCGCATGCACCAGCATCCGCGTTGAAATCCCCTCGTCGAGCCCATGCCCCTTGAGGTTGCGCGCCCGTTCCGCGATCGCCACCAGCTTTTGCGCCAGCGCCGGGTCGATGCCGGTTTCATGCGCGACGATCTCGACCTCGACGCCATGGTCGGGCCAGGTGAAATCGAGCGCGCCGAAGCGTTGCTTCGTCGATTGCTTGAGATCCTTCATCAGCGCCTGATAGCCGGGGTTGTAGCTGATCACGAGCTGGAAATCGGGATGGGCACGCAGCAATTCGCCTTTCTTTTCAAGCGGAAGAACGCGGCGATTGTCGGTCAGCGGGTGGATGGCGACGGTGGTGTCCTGCCGCGCCTCGACCACCTCGTCCAGGTAGCAGATGGCGCCGTGCCGCGCGGCAAAGGTCAAAGGCCCGTCCTGCCAGCGCGTGCCCGTGGCATCGAGCAGGAACCGCCCCACCAGATCCGAGGCGGTCATGTCCTCGTTGCAGGCGACGGTGACCAAGGGCTTGCCCAGCCGCCAGGCCATGTGCTCGACGAAGCGGGTCTTGCCGCAGCCGGTCGGGCCCTTGAGCATGACCGGCATCCGCGCCGCATGGGCGGCCTCGAACAGCGCGATTTCATCGGCGACCGGGCGATACCAGGGTTCGGCCGGAATGCGGAAAGGCTGGGTAGGATCGGTCATGGCAGCCTCGTGGATTGGGAAAGGGGCCCGCCGCAAAGAAGGTCGCGGCGGGCCATGCGCCCGCCGCCGGGAGGGGAGGGGCGGCGGGCAGGGTCTCAAGGGTCCGTCAGACGGCGGTGCCGCGATAGACGATCATGTTGGCGCCCTGGCTTTGGGTGAAATTGTCGTAGCCGATCAGCCGGACGTGATGGCCGGGGTTCGCCTCGTGACAGGCTTTCAGCTCGGCCAGGATCGCATCGACATCGGTTTCGCCGAACATCGGCAGTTTCCACATGTACCAATAGATCTGCGTGGCGAAGTCGGGTTCGGTGTGCTCGATCCCCGGGTTCCAGCCGTTCTTCACGATCCAGTCGACCTGACGGCGGATTTCGGCCTCGCCCATCGGCGGCAGATAGGAAAAGGTGCCCATCTTGCGGCTTTCCGGGCGCGAGAGGCGGGAGGGGTAGTCCTGAACGGTGCTCATCTGGTGTCCTTTCGGGCCGGGTCTCAGCGGTGCTGCACGTCGAGCTTGTCGACGGTGTCGAATTCGAACTTGATCTCTTTCCAGGTTTCCATCGCCATGCGCAGCTCGGGGCTCGACTGCGCGGCCTTGGTCAGGATCTCCTTGCCTTCCTTTTCGAGATGGCGGCCCTCGTTGCGGGCCTGCACGCAGGCCTCCAGCGCGACGCGGTTCGCACAGGCGCCCGCCGCATTGCCCCAGGGGTGGCCGAGCGTGCCGCCGCCGAATTGCAGCACCGAGTCATTGCCGAAGATCGAGACCAGCGCCGGCATGTGCCAGACATGGATGCCGCCCGAGGCGACCGGGAACACCCCCGGCTGCGGCCCCCAATCCTGATCGAAAAAGATCCCGCGCGACCGGTCGGCCTTGATGAAGCGATCCCGCAGCAGGTTGATCCAGCCGATCGTCGCCTCGCGGTCGCCTTCCAGCTTGCCGACGACAGTGCCCGAATGCAGATGATCGCCCCCCATCAGCCGCAGGATCTTGGCCAGCACCCGGAAGTTGATGCCGTGATTGGGGTTGCGGTCCATCACCGCATGCATGGCGCGGTGAACATGCAGCAGCATCCCGTTCTTGCGGCACCAGCGCGACAGGCTCGTATGCGCGGCCCAGCCGACCGTCAGATAATCCGACATGATGATCGGCGTGCCGATTTCCTTGGCGAATTCGGCGCGTTCGTAGATCTCCTCCATCGTCCCGGCGGTGACGTTCATGTAATGGCCCTTGCGCTCGCCGGTTTCGGCCTCGGCCTTGCGGATCGCTTCCTGACAGAACAGGAAGCGGTCGCGCCAGCGCAGGAAGGGCTGGCTGTTGACGTTCTCGTCGTCCTTGGTGAAATCGAGCCCGCCGCGCAGGCATTCATAGACCGCCCGGCCGTAGTTCTTGGCGGCAAGGCCGAGCTTCGGCTTGATCGTGCAGCCCAGAAGCGGGCGGCCGTATTTGTCGAGCAGGTCGCGCTCGACCTTCATCCCGTGCGGTGCGCCGGGACAGGTCATCACGAACCAGAGCGGAAACCGCACGTCTTCCAGCCGCAGCGCCCGCACCGCCTTGAAACCGAAGACGTTTCCAACGAGCGAGGTGAAGACGTTGACGACCGAACCTTCCTCGAACAGGTCCATCGGATAGGCGATGAAGGCATAAAACGCCTCGTCGCTGCCGGGGACATCCTCGATCGCATAGGCGCGGCCCTTGTAGTAATCGAGATCGGTCAGAAGGTCGGTCCAGACCGTGGTCCAGGTCGCGGTCGAGCTTTCGGCGGCGACCGCGGCGGCGGCTTCCTCGCGGCTCACGCCCGGCTGCGGCACGACCTTGAACACGGCCAGGATGTCGCTGTCCTTCACCTGATATTGCGGTTCCCAATAGATCGAGCGGTAGTCTTTGACACCGGCGTCATAGGTCTTGGCTGCCATGGTTCCCTCGTGTGGCTGGCCCGTTGCTGCGGGGCTTGCCGGGACTATGCGGCCTTGCGTGACTTTACAAAACTGAATAGTTTTTAGTTACAGAATAGGGAAAAGCTTATCATGCGTTGCACCTTGCGCCAGTTGCAGGTCTTTGCCGCGGTGGCGCGGCACGTCAGCTACACCCGTGCCGCCGAGGAATTGCACCTGACCCAGCCCGCGGTCTTCACCCAGGTCAAGCAGCTCGAAGAGGCGCTCGGCGCGGTGCTGCTCGACCGGATCGGCAAGCGGCTGTTCCTGACCGAGGCGGGGCAGGCGGTGCTGGCCACCGCGCGCGAGACGCTGGAGGGGATCGAGCGGCTGGAGATGCAGCTGGCCGATCTGCAGGGGTTGCGGCGGGGGCGGCTGCGGCTGGCCATCGTGTCGACGGCGCAATATTTCCTGCCGCGGCTTCTGGGGGCGTTCTGCACCGAAAACCCCGGCATCGAGGTGGCGCTGACCGTCACCAACCGGCAGACGGTGATCGCGCGTCTGGCCGCGAACGAGGACGATCTGTGCATCCTTGGTCAGCCGCCCGAGGGGCTTGATGTCGTCGCCCGTCCGATCGCGCGCAACCCGATACTGGTGCTGGCGCCGCCGGGTCATCCGCTGGCGGGCGTGGCCGCGGTGCCCTTTGCCGCGCTGGCCGAGGCGCCCTTCATTTTGCGCGAGCCCGGGTCCGGCACCCGGGCCGCGGCGGAAAAGTTCTTTGCCGACAACGGCATCCGGCCGCAGGTGCGGATGGAGCTTGGCTCGAACGAGGCGATCAAGGCGGCGGTGGCGGCGGGGCTGGGTCTCGCGATCCTGTCGCAGGACACGATCACGCTGGAGGCCGAGACCGGGCGGCTGGTGGTGCTGGATGTGCAGGGCTTTCCGCTGCTGCGGGTCTGGAATGTCGCCCATCCGCGCGGCAAGCATCTGTCGGTGGCGGCCACGGCCTTTCTGGCGCATCTGGCGGGCGGCGGCGCAGGCACCAGCTGACGTGCCCGCCCGCCCCGCTTGCGAAAACGCCGGTTTCATGCTAGCCCCAATCCACGGTCGGCAGTTCACCGAGGCGTCGCTGTCCCGCAAGGGAAGCTAAACCTGCCTGATTTCCCGTGACAGACCCGGCTTCCCGGGGCCTCGTCGCAAGTCAGCGACCAGCGATGGATCGACGGCCCCCGAGGAACGATCATGCCGAGACAATCCATTCCGCTTGCCATCGCGGATCTTTCGCAATTTTCCCGTGCCCTGGGCGCAGAACTGGCCGCCCGCCCGGACAAGGCCCCCTCGCATCTGAGCCTGCTGAACATGCTGGCGCGGGCGGCGGGGTTTCGCAACTTCCAGCACCTGCGCGCGGGCGCCGCGCCCGCTGCCGACCCCGCGCCGCCGCCGCCCGAGGCCCCGTCCGAGCCGGTCGATCCGCGCCGCATCGCCAAGGTGGCGGGCTCTTTCGATGCCGAGGGGCGGCTGACGCGCTGGCCCTCGAAACGGGCGCAACAGATCCTGTGCCTTTGGGCGCTTTGGGCGCGGCTGCCCGCGGCGACGCCGATGTCCGAACGCGAGATCGGCGAGCGGCTCAAGGCGCTGCATCTTTTTGGCGATCCTGCGATCTTGCGCCGCGATCTGGTCGGACTGGGTCTGTTTCGCCGCGATCCGGACGGGTCGAATTACCTGCGGCGGGAACAGGCCCCGCCCGCCGAGGCGCGGCTTTTGATCCGCGCGCTGGCGCCGCGCAGCCGCCCTTAACGGCCGTAAAACCGCCGCCGCGCCTCGGCTTCGATGTCGAGGCGCAGCTGCAGATCGGCCAGAACCCTGGCCTCGCGGCGGCGGTCCTCTTCGGTCGGGGCCGCGCGCAGCTTTTCGGTCTGCGCCTCGACCGCCTTGCGCAGCTCGATTTCCCGCGGCAGGGCGCCCGCCTCGGCCATGATGCGAAAGCCCACGGCATCAGAGCTGCCCGCATTGTCGGACATGTTCAAGGGCTTGCCCGCGCCGCGCAGGTTTTCGAACTGCCCCTCGGCCTGCGCCTTCAGGATCTGCCGTTCCGCCATGTCGGAAAACTTCATCTCTCGCCTCCTTGCGGGCGGGCCAGCATCCCGCGTTCGATTTCGGTGAAAACCGGCCAGAACAGCGCCAGCCCCGCGGGGCCGCGCGGGCCGAAGGCGGTCAGCGCCCCCGTGATCATCAGCGCCGCCGGAAGCGGGTCCAGATCGGCGCGAAAGACGCCCTGCGCCCGGCCAAAGCCGAGAATCCCGGTGTAGCGGGCGCACCAGCCGCGGGTGAAGTCCGCGATCAACGCGCCGATCTCGGGCTCTGACGGGGCGATCTGCGCCAGCTGCGCGAAACAGGCGGCCAGTTCGGGACGGTCGCGCAGGCTGTCGTGATAGGCCTGCACCTCGGCGCGCAGCTGATCCTGCGCGGGCCGGGCGGGGTCGGGCGCGGGCGGCAGCAGGGCCTCGAAGGCCGCGCGCGTCGTTTCGGCCACCAGAAGCAACAGCCCGGATTTGGTGGCGACATGGAAATGCAACGTCGAGATGTTGATGCCGACGCGGGCCGCCACATCGCGGGTGCGCAGCGCCGCCGCGCCTTTTTCGAGGATCAGAGTTTGCGCCGCCGCCGCGATCATCTCGCGTCGCGTCTCCTGGCGCAGATAGGGCTGGGGGGAGGTCTGTCCGGTCATGACTCAATCATATGATTGATTTCTGTAAAGGGCAACCCCGCGTCGGCACCTTCCCAAAGCGCCTTCGGGCGGGGCAGGCTTGCCCGAATAACGGGCAGGTCCGGGGTTCTTGCCGGCCTTCCCGCACAGAGGCGGGCGCGGCCCTTGGATTGGTGTGCTTGTGCGGCGCAGCCTGTCGTTATATGGAATCACTATATAACGGAGTCGGTCATGTGCGGCGATGATCAGGTCGAGGCACTCGAACTTGGGCAGGCCAGTCCCGAGGACGAATTCGGCCAATGTTTCACCGGCGAATGCCGGGTGAACCTGTTGCCGACGCTTTACCGGCTGAACGCGGTGATTTCGCAATCCCCCGATCCGGGCGAGAGCCTGGGCATGATCCTGAAGACGATGCGCAGTGAAATGCGGATGGAGCGGGGCACGGTGGCGCTGATGGACCGCCGCCGCGGCCAGGTCTTCATCCATCAAAGCTTCGGGCTGACCGCGGAAGAGGAAAGCCGCGGCGTCTATGCGATGGGCGAGGGCATCACCGGCAAGGTCGCCGAGACGGGGCGGGTGATCATCGCGCCGCGGCTGCACGACAGCCCCGATTTTCTGGATCGCACCGGGGCGCATGCGGGGGAATCCCGGCGCAAACTCGCCTTCGTCTGCGTGCCGATCATGCTGGGCAAGCGTGTTCTGGGCACGATCGGCGGCGAGCGCAGTTACCTCAACCAGCGGCTTTTGAAGCAGGATGCCGAGTTTCTGGCCGCCATCGCGCTGATGATCGCGCCGACGGTCGAGCTTTACCTGATCGCCAATGTCGAGAAGCTGGAACTGGAACGCGAGAACCGCGAGCTGCGCGATGCCCTGCGCGAACGCTTCAAGCCCGGCAACATCATCGGCAATTCCAAGGCGATGATGGCCGATGTCTATGATCTGATCGGCAAGGTCTCGAAGACGCGGGCGACGGTGCTGATCCTGGGCGAAAGCGGGGTCGGCAAGGAACTGGTCGCCTCGGCGATCCATTATTCCTCGGACCGCGCCGCGAAACCCTTCGTGCGCTTCAACTGCGCCGCGATCCCCGAGACGCTGGCGGAAAGCCTGCTCTTCGGCCATGAGAAGGGCGCCTTCACCGGGGCCCTGGCCAGCCGCAAGGGGCTGTTCGAACAGGCCGATGGCGGCACGCTGTTTCTGGACGAGCTGGGCGAACTCAGCCCCTCGGTGCAGGCCAAGCTGTTGCGCGTGCTGCAAGATCGCACGCTGGAACGGGTGGGCGGCAGCACCCCGGTTCAGGTCGATGTGCGGGTGATTGCGGCGACGAACCGGGAACTGGTGCGGATGGTGGCCGAGGGGCGCTTTCGCGAGGATCTGTTTTACCGTCTCAACGTCGTGCCGATCACCGTGCCGCCCTTGCGCGACCGGGGGTCGGACATCATCCTGCTGGCCGATCATTTCGTCGCCAAGGCCTGCAAGGCGATGGAAAAATCGGTCAAGCGGATCTCGACGCCCGCGCTGAACATGCTGATGGCCTATCACTGGCCGGGCAATGTGCGGGAACTTGAAAACGTCATCGAGCGGGCGGTGATCCTGTCCGATGATGCGGTGATCCATGCCTGGAACCTGCCGCCCTCGCTGCAGACGGCGCGCGAGACCGGGACGACGCTGGGGCTGGGGCTGGAGGAAAAGGTCCGGCTGGTCGAGACCGAGATGATCGTCGAGGCGTTGAAGACGACGCAGGGCAATATCGGCCAGGCGGCGGAGCTGTTGCAGGTGTCGCGCCGGGTGCTGGGGCTGCGGATGGGGCGGCTGGGCATCGATCCGCACCGCTACCGCGCCTCGGCCTGACACCTTAAATCCGACACGACACTGGCCCCGCTTCGGCGGGGCTTTTTCTTTGCTGCAGCCCGTTCGGAAGTCCGTTTACCGAACGGTAATCGGTTACATAACGGTAAGGAAATCCTGTCTGGTGGCGGGGCAGAGGGGATCCTGAAATATCCTTTTGCGTCAGATGGTTGGATGAAGATTTTCGCCCCGAAACCGGCTTGGCACGGGGGCTGCTCTATAGGGTTCAGACGGCTGCGAAACGCCGTCGCAAGACATCCCTTCCCAAGGAGCGACCCCATGACCCGCAAGATCGCCATTTACGGCAAAGGTGGTATCGGCAAATCGACGACCACCCAGAACACCGCCGCAGCCCTTGCCTATTTCCACGACAAGAACGTCTTCATCCACGGCTGCGACCCCAAGGCCGACAGCACCCGGCTGATCCTCGGCGGGCTGCCGCAGGCGACGGTGATGGACACGTTGCGCATCGAGGGCGCCGAGCGCGTCACCGTGGACAAGGTCGTGAAGACCGGCTTCAAGGACATCCGCTGCGTGGAATCGGGCGGGCCGGAGCCGGGCGTGGGCTGCGCCGGGCGTGGCGTCATCACCGCCATCGACCTGATGGAAGAGAACGAAGCCTACAGCGAAGACCTTGATTTCCTGTTCTTCGACGTGCTGGGCGACGTGGTCTGCGGCGGCTTCGCCATGCCGATCCGCGACGGCAAGGCGCAGGAGGTCTACATCGTCGCCTCGGGCGAGATGATGGCGATCTATGCCGCCAACAACATCTGCAAGGGTCTGGCGAAATACGCCCGGCAATCGGGCGTGCGTCTGGGCGGCATCATCTGCAACAGCCGCAATGTCGACGGCGAGAAAGAGTTCCTTGCCGAATTCACCAAGGCCATCGGCACCAAGATGATCCACTTCGTGCCGCGCGACAACATCGTGCAGAAGGCCGAGTTCAACAAGCAGACCGTGACCGAATTCCAGCCCGACGCCAATCAGGCGCAGGAATACCGCGAACTGGGCCGCAAGATCATCGAGAACGAGGATTTCGTGATCCCGAAGCCCCTCGCCATGGATGAGCTGGAAGCCATGGTCGTCAAATACGGCCTGATGGACTGATCCAAGGACCGCCAGGGGCGCCGCGCCCGGCGCCCTTTCCCCGAATTTCCATGGAGTTAGGCCCATGCCCTACCATGAGTTTGAAGTCTCGAAATGCATCCCCGAGCGCAAGGAGCACGCGGTGATGAAGGCGGCGGGCGAGGATCTGACCTCGTGCCTGCCGAAAGGCTACCTGAACACGATCCCCGGCACGATCTCGGAACGCGGCTGCGCCTATTGCGGCGCGAAACACGTGATCGGCACGCCGATGAAGGACGTGATCCACATTTCCCACGGCCCGAACGGCTGCACCTACGACACCTGGCAGACCAAGCGCTACATCTCGGACAACGACAACTTCCAGCTGAAATACACCTTCGCGACCGATGTGAAGGAAAAGCACGTCGTCTTCGGCGCCGAGGGGCTGCTGAAGAAGTCGATGCACGAGGCCTTTGACGCCTTCCCGAACATCAAGCGCATGACGGTCTATCAGACCTGCACCACGGCGCTGATCGGCGATGACGTCGATGCCATCGCCAAGGAAGTGATGGCGGAACGCGGCGATGTGGACGTGTTCGTCTGCAACTCGCCGGGCTTTGCCGGGCCCAGCCAATCGGGCGGCCACCACAAGATCAACATCGCCTGGCTGAACCAGAAGGTCGGCACGGTCGAGCCGGACTACCTGGGCGAGCACGTGATCAACTACGTCGGCGAATACAACATCCAGGGCGACCAGGAGGTGATGATCGACTATTTCAACCGCATCGGCATCCATGTCCTGTCGACCTTCACCGGCAACGGCAGTTACGACAGCCTGCGGATGATGCACCGCGCGCAACTGAACGTGCTCGAATGCGCGCGCTCGGCCGAATACATCTGCGATGAACTCCGCGCCCGTTACGGCATTCCCCGGCTGGATATCGACGGCTTCGGCTTCGAGCCGCTCGCCAATTCGCTGCGCAAGGTGGCGCTGTTCTTCGGCATCGAGGACAAGGCCGAGGCGCTGATCGCCGAGGAATATGCGAAATGGAAACCGCAGCTGGACTGGTACAAGGAACGGTTGCAGGGCAAGAAAGTCTGCCTCTGGCCGGGCGGGTCCAAGCTTTGGCACTGGGCGCATGCGATCGAGGAGGAAATGGGCCTCAAGGTCGTGTCCGTCTACACCAAGTTCGGCCATCAGGGCGACATGGAAAAGGGCGTGTCGCGCTGCGGCGAAGGTGCGCTGGCGATCGACGATCCGAACGAGCTGGAATCGGTCGAAGCCATCGAGATGCTGAAGCCCGACATCATCTTCACCGGCAAGCGCCCGGGCGAATTCGTCAAGAAACACGGCGTGCCCTATCTGAACGCCCACGCCTATCACAACGGCCCCTACAAGGGCTTCGAGGGCTGGGTCCGCTTCGCCCGCGACATCTACAACGCGATCTATTCGCCGATGCGGCAGCTCGCGGCGCTTGATATTTCCGCCCCGGATGCGGCCATCACCTCGGGCTTCCGCACCGCGAAGATGAACGCCGATCTGACCGTCTCGGACGCGGTGAAGTTCAGCGAGGTGCTGCACGAATATACCGGCAAATACGATTCCATCGCCGAAGTGCGCGCCCGCAACCTGGCCTATGCCGCCGCCGAAAAGGCCGCGCGCGAGGCTGTCCAACCTGCCGCCGAGTGAGGGACAGATGACCGACACCATCGAAAAGATCGATCCGCTGGTCGATTACATCATGAAGAACTGCCTGTGGCAGTTCAACTCGCGCGGCTGGGACCGGCTGAAGCAGAATGCCGGGATCCTCAGCCAGACCTGCGAGATCCTCTGCGGCGAGGAGCCGGTGCATGAAACCGCGATGGACCGCTGCTACTGGGTCGATGCGGTGATCCTGTCGCGCGCCTTCAAGGCCCGCTTCCCCTGGCTCCTGGCCATGACCAAGCCCGAGATCAAGAGCCTGTTCAAGGCGCTGCACGAGAAGATCGACCATCTCACCGTTCACGGCTCGCTCAATACCGAGCTGACCGTCCCGCATTATTGAAAGGATCAGACCCATGACTTGCCAGGTCACCCAGAAGGCGCGGGAAGGCACGATCAACCCGATCTTCACCTGCCAGCCCGCAGGCGCACAATTCGCCTCGATCGGGATCAAGGACTGTATCGGCATCGTTCACGGCGGCCAGGGCTGCGTGATGTTCGTGCGGCTTCTGATCTCGCAGCACATGAAGGAAAGCTTCGAGATCGCCTCGTCGTCGGTCCATGAGGACGGCGCGGTCTTCGGCGCGCTCGACCGTGTCGAAACCGCGGTCGAGGTGCTGCTGACCCGCTACCCGGACGTGAAGGTGGTGCCGATCATCACCACCTGCTCGACCGAGATCATCGGCGATGACGTCGACGGGCTGCTCTCGAAACTTGAAGACGAACTTCTGCCGACCAAGTTTCCGGGCCGGGAAGTGCATCTGCTGACGGTGCATTGCCCGAGCTTCGTCGGCTCGATGATCACCGGCTATGACAAGGCGGTGCATGATTTCGTGAAGAAATTCGCGACGAAGGACGAACCCTCCGACAAGATCAACCTGATCACCGGCTGGGTGAACCCGGGCGATGTGAAGGAGCTGAAGCACCTTCTTGAGGTGATGGAGGTGAAGGCCAATGTGCTGTTTGAAGTCGAAAGCTTCGACAGCCCGCTGATGCCCGATCTGGAACATCATTCGCACGGCTCGACCACCATCGAGGATCTGCGCGACACGGCCAATGCGAAAGGCACCATCGCGCTCAATCGCTACGAGGGGATGAAGGCGGCCGATTACCTGAAGAAGAAGTTCAAGGTGCCTGCGGTGATCGGGCCGACCCCGGTTGGCATCCGCAACACCGATGCCTTCCTGAAATCTGTGTCCGAGATGACCGGCCAGCCGATCCCGGCGCAGCTGGTCAGGGAACGCGGTCTGGCGCTCGATGCCATCGCCGACATCGGCCACATGTTTCTGGCCGACAAGCGGGTGGCGATCTATGCCAACCCCGATCTGGCCATCGGCCTGACCGAGTTCTGCCTTGACCTCGAGATGAAGCCGAAACTGCTGCTGCTGGGCGATGACAACTCCGCTTACGTGAAAGACCCCCGCGTGCTGGCGCTGCAGGAAAACGCCCCCGATCTGGAAATCGTGACGAACGCCGATTTCTGGGATCTGGAAAGCCGGATCCAGCAGGGGCTCGAACTCGATCTGATCCTTGGCCATTCCAAGGGCCGGTTCATCTCGATCGACTACAAGGTGCCGATGGTGCGCGTGGGCTTCCCGACCTACGACCGCGCCGGGATGTATCGCCATCCGGTGCTGGGCTACGGCGGCGCCATGTTCCTGGCCGAAACGATGGCCAACACGCTCTTCGCCGACATGGAGGCGAAGAAGAACAAGGAATGGATCCTCAACGTGTGGTGACGGCATCGCCGCGCAACCTGCCGGGCTGCCCTTGTGGCCCGGCCTTTTCCCTGGTCCGAGGAGCTTCCCATGCAGATCGCGGTTTTTCTGGACGAGACCGGCCAGCCCGCCCCCCTCAACGCCCCCGGTCGTCTGTTCCTTTACGAAGGCAGTGGCACCGATTGGGCGCTCATCGAGGATTGGCCGCTTGCCGTGCCGCGCGCGGGCGGCATTCCGGCGGTGCGCGACGCCATCGAACGCATGGTCTTCGCGATTTCTCCCTGCACCGTGTTGATTTCGGCCGAGGTGCGGGGCTATGTCTATTCGCTCTTGCAGGAACAATACGGCTTTTCCGTCTGGCGCTCGACCGGAACGGTCGTGGCGATGCTGGCCTCGGTCTGCGCGGGCGAGGAGGAGCGGGCCAAGCAGGCCGCCTGCTGCGACACGAAACCGGAAGCGGGCTGCGGCAGCTGCGGCACCAAGGTGACGGCGCTCAGCCCGCCGCCCGAAGTGCGCCCCGAAGACCGCCCCGACGGCAGCCGCTTCGTCGATCTGGCCGCAGTGCTGGCCGCCGATGCGCGGCACAATTCGCGTTCGGTTCTGGGCCCGATCCTTGCCGCGGAACCGTTCCGCCCGCTGGAGATCCGCATGGACCATCAACCGCGCTGGTTCGCCCGCACGCTTTCGGCGATGGGCCTGCGCTTCACCGAAGACCGCCGCGAGGGCGCGCTTTTCATCACCGTCGCACGGCAAAAGGAACACGCGCAATGAAACAGGTTCTTGTCTTTGCCTATGGGCTTGATCTGCATCCCGCGGAAATCGGCAAGCTTTGCCCCTCGGCGAAACCCTTGACGCGGGCCAGCGCCAAGGGCTGGCGGATCGGCTTCTTCGGCCATTCGCGGGTCTGGGATGGCGCCGAGGAAAGCCTGATCCCCGATCCCGATGCCCATGTGCCGGGCGTGCTTTACGCCCTTGCGCCGTCCGAGGCCGAAATGCTGGAGGCCGCCCGCGGCGTGAAGCTGAACGGCACCGGGCGCTATTTCCACACCCCGCTCGACGTGACGACCGAGGATGGCCTATCCTTGGGGGCGGTGGCGTTGATCAAGACCGAACGGCGGGCCGAAAAACCGCCCAGCCGCCCCTATCGCGACCGCATCGTCGAGGGGGCGCGGCTGCACGGCCTGCCCGCTGACTATATCGCGGCGCTTGGCGCGCTGCCCGCCACCGAGCCCGCCTATCCGGTGCCGATGGCGATCCAACTGCCGATCTTTGCCGGCTCCTGCTGTTGAAAGGAAAGACCATGACCGAGACCCAGGCCCCCTCCGCCCCGCCTTCGGAACGCACCCGTGTGAAGCGCTATCACTGGCTGGCCGCCTATGACCGCGCCACGATCGATGCGATCATCGATGCCGCGCTGGTGTGCCAGATCGGCTATGTCGTCGATGGCGCGCCGATCGTGACGCCGACTTGCCACTGGCGGATCGGCGATCACGTCTATTGGCACGGGTCTTCCGCCAGCCGGATGCTGCGCAATCAGGAAAACGGCGTGCCGGTCTGTTTCTCGGTCACGCATCTGGATGGCGTGGCGTTTTCGCGGGCGGCGTTTGATCACAACATCCTTTATCGGTCCGTCATGGCGTTCGGCAAAACCGAACTGGTCGAGGGCGCGGAGAAGAAAGCCGCGCTGGAAGCCTTTGTCACCCGTCTGGCGCCGGGGCTGTGGGACTATGCCCGGCCGCCGACCGAACAGGAATGGAAGGCCTCGAAGGTGATCCGGATGAAGCTGGACGAGGTCTCGGCCAAGGTGGCCTCCGGCCTGCCCGAGGAAGACGCGGCCGATCTGGCACTGGATCTCTGGGCCGGGCATGTGCCGGTTCGGATGGTGACGGACGCCCCGGTGCCCGATCCGAAGCTGCGCCCGGGGATCGCGATGCCCGATTTCGTCCGCGCCTTCGGGTTTTGACGCGCCCCGTCCCGATCCGATGCGGCGGCCGGGCCCCGTCTTCCCGCGGGCCCCGTCTTCCCGCAGATCCCGTCTTCCCGCAGATCCGGTCTTCCCGGTCTGCCGATGAGGCGTCACGCCGCTCCGGTCCCGAGGCCTGCGGCGCGTTTTCCGCCCCGCGGACGGGGGGGTATCTCTCCCGCCGCGGGACTTTGGCAAAGCCCCTGTCTGGTCGGCCGTTGGCAATAAGAAAGCCGCGCGGAAAGGCGGCTTCGGGAACGGTATTGGTCGGCGGACGCGGCATGACACATGGATCCCGGGGGCGATCGCGACGGCAAGAAAGCGCAAACCCGAGATCCGTCTGATCGACGATGGGCAAACATGCCCGCTCTGGGCTTGCCCGGAAAATGTGAAGAGCACCAACTGAGGCACCAGGAGGTGTTCCATGGGAAACGGGCACAGACCGATGCCCGAGTTTCGGCGTGAAGCCGTGCGACGGGCCCCGACCCGTGGCAGGACGCGGCGAGAGATCGCAGAGGATCCGGGCATTGGGCTGTCGACGCTGACGCGGTGACGGAGCCAAGTGAGGCACCGGTCGATCTGCATGCCGAGCTGAAGAGGCTGCGGCGGGAGAAATCGGTCTGTTGATTTGCACGCAGAACTGACCCAGGTGAGCCGCCCTTCCAGTCGCCCTCGTTCGCGGTGATGAAGTGATCCGTGTCGATCCATTTCACCCCGTCGGGTTCGCCCGCCACCGCCGCAAGCCCGGTCAAGTCGATCTTCTGCAGCCCGGCGCAGTCAACCGCCCCCTTCGAAAGCGGCAGCTTGACCAGATACCCGGCGGGATGACACGCGGATTGCGGTTCGATGACCTGTGTCCCGGCGCGCTTGGGGGCCTTGCCCGTCGGTCCGTCCGTTCGATCCGCCCCGTGGGGCGCGCCGCGGAAATTGCCGCACCGCAGACTCATTTCTGTCACCGCTTCGATATTTTCCCGTCACGACCCGGGCGCACCGTGAGGCCGAACTCTGAACGGAAAGGTTCGCCGATGTTTTCCTTGGAAGGACAAAAGGCGCTCGTCGTCGGAATTGCGAACGAACATTCGATCGCCTTCGGAATTGCCCGGGCCTTGCGCGCACAGGGCGCCGATCTTGCTGTCACCTGGCTCAATGACAAGGCCGAGCCGCATGTGCGCCCGCTCGCCGAAGAGCTGGGGGCCGAGATCATGATGCCGCTCGATGTCGCCGAGCCCGATCAGCTTGCGGCGGTGTTCGAGCGGATCGAGGATCATTGGGGGCGGCTCGATACGCTCGTGCATTCCATCGCCTTTGCGCCGCGGGCCGACCTGCACGGGCGGGTGGTCGATTGTTCGGCGGGCGGTTTCGCGCTGGCGATGGACACATCGGTGCATTCCTTCCTGCGGATGATCCATCTGGCGGAGCCGTTGATGACCGAGGGCGGCACCTGCCTGTCCGTGTCCTTCTTCGGCTCGACCCGGGTGGTGCGGCATTACAACCTGATGGGGCCGGTGAAGGCCGCGCTCGAAAGCGCCGTGCGCTATGCTGCGGCGGAACTGGGCGAAAAGGGCATCCGCGTGCATGCGCTCTCGCCCGGGCCGCTGGCCACCCGTGCCGCAAGCGGCATCGACCATTTCGACGAGATGATGGCCGAGGCGGCCGAACGCGCCCCCACCCATCATCTGGCGACGATCGAGGATATCGGGGCGATGGCCGCCTTTCTGGCCGCGCCCGAAGCGAAGAACCTGACCGGCGGGATCCACGAGATCGACGGCGGCTATTCCATCACCGCGTAAGGGGGCCGCCATGGTCAGCGTCTTTGATTACACCGATCCCTCCCGCGCCGCCGATCTGCCCGGTCCGGCAGAGGATCTGCTCGGCCTTGGGCGCCAGAAGATCGATGCGATGAGCGCCGAACTCGAGGGGACGGTGGAAACCGCGGGCCTCCTTGCCTCGGCGCTGCAGCAGCATGGCAGCCGCATCGTCGCCAGCCATTCGGCGCGGCTGAACACGGCGATGAAACAGGCCGAAGAGCTGATCGCCGCCTTTCACAACGACCGCGAGAACCGCTCCAGCTTCGAAGCCTGGGTGGAATATCAGCGCGACGCCGCCGAGCGGCTGGTGCTGAGCCTCGATGCGCTGCGCCGTCGCGGCGACATCTTCCTTGAGCATGAGGCCGAGGGCTGCCCGCCGGTTCTGGCCTATGCGACCGAGCGGGTGCTGGACGGGCGCGATCTGCCCCTGCCCTCGAATTACATGCTGCTGCGGATCCTGCCGCCCGAGGGCGTGCAGATCGACCCGCGCCGCCGCCCCTATGTGATCATCGATCCGCGCGCCGGGCACGGCCCCGGCATCGGCGGCTTCAAGACCGACAGTCAGGTGGGCGTCGCGCTGCGGGCGGGCCATCCGGTCTATTTCGTCGCCTTCCGCCGCGCCCCCGAGCCGGGGCAGTTCCTGTCTTACGTCACCCGGGCCGAGGCCGCCTTCGTGCGCGAGGTGATGCGCCTGCATCCGGAAAGCGCCCGTCCGGTGGTGATCGGCAATTGTCAGGGCGGCTGGGCCAGCCTGCTTCTGGCCGCGATGAACCCCGATCTGACCGGCCCCGTCGTCATCAACGGCGCCCCGGTCGCCCCCTGGTCGGGCCGCGTCGGCGAAAACCCGATGCGCTACACGGCCGGGCTGGCGGGCGGCACCTGGATTCCGCTCATGCTCTCGGATCTGGGGGGCGGGCTGTTCGACGGCGCGCATCTGGTGGCGAATTTCGAACTGCTCAACCCGTCGCGCACGCTCTTTCGCAAATACACCGACCTTTTCCGTGACATCGACCATGCCGAGGCCACTTTCCTCGATTTCGAACGCTGGTGGGGGGGCTTCTTCCTGCTCGCCGAGCCGGAAATCCGCTGGATTGTCGAGCAGCTTTTCGTCGGCAACCGTCTGGTCAAGAACGAGGCCCGGATCGAGCCGGGCCGCCCGGTCGATCTCAAGGCGATCCGCGCGCCGATCATCGTCTTTGCCAGCCACGGCGACACCATCACCCCGCCGCAGCAGGCGCTGAACTGGATCGCCGCGACCTATGCCGATGTTGCCGAGATCCGCATCCGCGGCCAGCGCATCGTTTACATGGTGCATGAGGAAGTCGGCCATCTGGGCATCTTCGTCTCCTCGAAGATCGCCAATCGCGAACATTCCGAGGTCGCCTCGACGCTGAAGACGATCGAGGCCTTGGCGCCCGGGCTTTATGAAATGACCATCGAGGATGTGACCGAGACCGACGGGCGCAGGCATTTCACTGTCGGCTTTTGTGACCGCACGCTTGATGACATCCGCGCGCTCGATGACGGGCAGGCCGACGAGCGGCCCTTTGCGGCGGTGGCGCGGGTCTCCGAGGTGCAGGCGCAGCTTTACGAAACGCTGCTGCGCCCGGTCTTGCGCAGCCTTGTCACCGAAACCTCGGCCGAGATGAGCCGGGCTTTGCATCCCGAACGGCTGTCGCGGGCGCTGATCTCCTCGCGCAATCCGGCCATGGCGCCGCTGCAGCAGGCGGCAGAACAGGTGCGCAAGGTCCGCACCCGGGCGCATCCCGGCAATCCGTTTCTGGCGGCCGAGGCGCTTTGGGTGCAAGGCACCGAGCAGATGATCGATTTCTGGCGCGACAGTCGCGACATGATGACGGAACTCGCCTTTCACAGCCTCTGGGGCAATCCCTGGGCGCGGGCCTTCGGCGCCAAGCATGAATCGCGCCGCACGCTGAAAAGCCTCGACGAGCTGCGGGCCCTGCCCGAGGTGACGGCGGCGCTTTTTGCGATCGACCAGGGCGGCTTCGTCGAGGCGGTGATCCGGATGCTGGTGCTTCTGGCGGAAAACCGCGGTCAGGTGCGGCGGGACCGGCTGGAACGCTCGGCCCGGGTGCTGAGCTGGGACGCGCCGTTCCGCGCGCTTGGGGCTGAACGGCGAGCGATGATCATCCATCAGCAGACGCTGATCGCGACCTTCGAGCCCGAGCGCGCGATCGAGACCCTGCCGCAGCTTCTGCGCGATCCGCAGGAGCGGGCCTCGGCGCTGGCCGTCGTGCGCTACATCCCCGGGGCGATGGCGGAAATGTCGCCTGAAACGCAGGCGATGCTGGCGCGGTTCGAAACCGTGCTTGGCGTCGCACCCGCCACCGCGGATGTGACCGAAGACCCGCTTGCCCCCGCGCCGCTTGCCCCCGTGCCGCATGTCTTGGGCGGGCCGCAAGCCTTGGGCGGAGCGGTGCCGGACTGGCAGCCTGCGCCCGATTTCGCGCCCAATTTTGCGACCGAGCCGCTGCCCGGCCTGGCCGAACAGCCGCCCGCGCCGGAAGCCCCGGTCGAGCTTGTGCCGCTGCCGCAGCCCGAAGCCGAGCCGCAACCCGGGCTGACGGAGGCCGCCCCCCCCGCCCCGGCGCCGGATCTGCCCCGGCTGGCGCCGATCCCGCGTCCGGGTCGCACGCCGCGGCGCGGTCCGAACGGGGCCGCCCCGCGGGAGGGCGAGCAATGACGCAGGCGATCCTGACGCTGAATGCCGGATCGTCCTCGCTCAAGCTCGCGCTTTATCCGCTGCGTGGCGAGAGGCCGATGGCCACGGGGCTTGTCGATGCGATCGGCCCCGCAGGGGTCTTTCACCTCAAGGGGCCGTTCGGGCAGGAGCTGCCCACGGTCGCGGGCGATCTGTCGCGCCATGAAAGCGCGCTGCAGACCGTCGTTGCCAGCCTGCGCGGCACGCATCCCGATCTGACGCTCGCCTGCATCGGGCATCGCGTCCTGCATGGCGGCGATCATTTCTCGGGCCCGGTCACGGTGACCCCCGAGATTCTGGCGCTGCTCGATCCGCTCGCCCCTTTCGCGCCGCTGCATCAGCCGCACAATCTGGCGGGCATCCGCGCCGCGATGGCGGCCTTTCCGGGCGTGCCGCAGGTGGCCTGTTTCGACACCGGCTTTCACCGCCATCACCCCTGGGTGAATGACGCCTTCGCGCTGCCGCGGGCGTTCTACGATCAGGGCGTGCGGCGTTACGGCTTTCACGGGCTGAGCTATGATTACGTCGCCACGCGCCTGCGCGAGCTTGCGCCGCATCTGGCCGCCGGGCGGGTCGTGGTGGCGCATCTGGGCAATGGCGCCTCGATGTGCGCGCTGCAAGATGGCCGCTCGGTCGCCTCGACGATGGGGTTCACCGCGCTCGACGGGCTGCCGATGGGCACGCGCTCGGGCCAGATCGACCCGGGGGTTCTGCTTTATCTGATGCAGCATCGCGGCATGAGCGCCGACGAGATCGCCGACATGCTCTATCGCCGCTCGGGGCTGCTGGGGCTCTCGGGGCTTTCCAGCGACATGCGCGTTCTGGAAGCCGCGGACACGCCCGAGGCGCGCGGCGCCATCGATTATTTCGTCTTCCGCGCCCAGCGCGAGGTGGGGGCGATGGCGGCGGCGCTGGGCGGCATCGATGCGTTGGTCTTCTGCGGCGGCATCGGGGAAAACTCGCGGCGGGTGCGCGAGCGGATCTGCGAACGGCTGGGCTGGATGGGGATCGAGATCGACCATGCCCGCAACGGCGAAAACGCGACGGTGATTTCCTCGGAGCTGGCCCGCACCACCGTGATGGTCGTGCCGACCAACGAAGAGCTGGTGATCGCCCGCGCGGCGCGGGCGGCCCTGGGCATCGGCGAAAGGAACGTGGCATGAAAGGCGCCCTGACCCCCGAGGCGGCGGCCGCCCGCATTCCCGATGGCGCGCGCGTGATGATCGGCGGCTTCGTCGCGGTGGGCTCGCCGCTGCGGCTGATCGATGCGCTGGTGGCGCGCGGGGCCCGCGATCTGACGGTGATCGCCAATGACACGGCGCGGCCGGGGCTTGGCATCGGCAAGCTGATCTCGGCGGGTTGCGTGGCACGGGTGATCGCCTCGCATATCGGGCTGAACCCGGAAACGCAGGCCGGGATGAATGCGGGGCGGATCGCGGTCGACCTCGTGCCGCAGGGCACGCTGGTCGAGCGGATCCGTGCGGGCGGCATGGGGCTTGGGGGCGTGCTGACGCCGACCGGGCTTGGCACCGAAGTTGCCGAGGGCAAGCAGATCCTCGAGATCGAGGGGCGCAGCTATCTGCTGGAACTGCCGCTGCGCGCCGATTTCGCGCTGATCGGCGCCTGGCAGGCCGATCATGTCGCCAATCTGACCTATGAATTCACCGCGCAGAACTTCAACCCGGTGATGGCGCTGGCCGCCGATACGGTGATCGCCGAGCCCGAAAGCATCGTGCCGGTGGGGGTGATCCCGCCCGATGCGGTGCGCACGCCGGGGGTTCTGGTCGATCATCTGCTGGTGCGCGCGGGGTAGGGGAGGCGGGAATGGACGCGAAAGAGCTGATCGCACGCCGCGTGGCGCAGGAAATCCGGCCCGGGATGCTGGTCAATCTGGGCATCGGCCTGCCCTCGCGGGTGGCGGGTTTCGTGCCCGCCGGGCTTGGCGTGTTCTTTCAGGCCGAAAACGGCGTCATCGGGCTTGGCGCGCCTCCGCCCGAGGGCATGGAGGATGTGCATCTGACCGATGCCGGGGGGGGCTTCGTCTCGGCGGTGCCCGGCGCGGCTTCGATCGACAGCGCGATGAGCTTCGGGCTGATCCGGGGCGGGCATCTTGACATGACGGTTCTGGGCGGGCTGCAGGTGGACGCGGCCGGGCAGCTGGCGAACTGGAAGGTGCCGGGCGCGATGGTGCCGGGCATGGGCGGGGCGATGGATCTTGTCACCGGCGCGGCGCGGGTCGTGGTGGCGATGCAGCATGCGGCGCGGGGGCAATCGAAGATCGTGCCGCGCTGCACCCTGCCGCTGACGTCGCTGCGCCGGGTCGATCTGGTGGTGACCGATCTGGCGGTGATCGCGCCGACCGCGGCGGGACTTGTGCTGCGCGAACGCGCCCCGGGCGTTGAAGTTGCCGAGATTCTGGCGGCGACCGGGGCCAGTCTGATCGTTGCCGACGAGATTCCCGAGATGCGGCTGGGCTGAGCGGCGTCATTGACAGATCGGCCCGGCGCTTCGATGCTGTCCCGGGGATGCGACGCCGGGAGGGGTGATGCGGGAGTTTCGGGCCGAGGACGGCGCAAGACTGGCCTATCGGGATGAGGGCGACGGGATCGCGATTCTGGCCTTGGCCGGGCTGACCCGCGACGGGCATGACTTCGACTATCTTTCGCATCATCTGCCGGGCGACGTGCGGCTGATCCGGCTCGACAGCCGCGGCCGGGGGGGCTCGGACTGGACCGGGGCGGCAAGCTACACCGTGGCGCAGGAGGTCCGCGACGTGCTGGCGCTGCTCGACCATCTGGATCTGCCGCAGGTGGCGGTGATCGGCTCCTCGCGCGGGGGGCTTCTGGGGATGGTGCTGGCGGCGAGCGCGCCGGGGCGGCTTTCGGGGCTCTGTCTGAACGATGTCGGCCCGGTGCTCGAACGCGCGGGGCTGGAGCGGATCGGCCAGTATATCGGCCTGCGCCCGACGGTGCCGACACTGGAGGAGGTCGCCGACCGGATGGCGGCGGCGATGCCCGGCTTTGCCCATGTGCCGCCCTCGCGTTGGGCCGAGGAAGCCGTCCGGCATTATCTGCAGGAGGCCGATCGCGTCGGGCTGACCTATGATCCGGCGCTGCGTCAGGCCTTCGAGGTGGCGATGGCCGCGCCCGCGGTCGATCTCTGGCCGCTCTTTGACGCCTGCGCGGGCCTGCCGCTTGCCCTGATCCGCGGCGCCAATTCCGACGTGCTGGCGGCCGAGACGGCGGCCGAGATGCGCCGCCGCCGCCCCGACATGCTCTTTGCCGAGGTGCCCGACCGCGGCCATATCCCGTTTCTGGACGAACCGGTGGCACTGGCCTGCCTCACCGCCTGGCTCGACCGGCTGCGGGGGCGCTGATCAGCCCGGCATCCGCTGCGCCAGCGCCTCGGGCCACGGGGCGGCCGAGCGCACGCCCAGCTCCTGCAGCGATTCCTCGACCGCCACCACCACGCGGGTCATCCCCTCGGGGTCGATCTGCCCGATGCAGCCGATGCGGAAACTTTCGACCACGGTCAGCTTGCCCGGATAGATCAGGAAGCCGCGCGCCTTCATCGCCGCATAGAAGCGCGCGAAGTCAAAGGCGGGGTCGGCGGGCGACAGGAAGGTGACGATGATCGGCGACATCCACGCCTCGGGCAGCAGCGTCTCGAAGCCAAGGTCGCGCATCCCCGCCACCAGCCGGTCGCGATTGGCCGCATAGCGTGCCCCGCGCCCGGCCACGCCGCCCTCGGCCGCGTGTTCGGCCAGCGCCTCCAGACAGGCCGCGACGACATGGGTGGGCGGCGTGAACCGCCATTGCCCGGTCTGCTCGAACGTCGCCCATTGCGCCTGCACATCCAGCGCCAGCGACGGGCTGTTGCCCGCACAGGCGGCCAGCGCCACCCGCCGCGCCAGCACGAAACCGAAGCCCGGCACCCCCTCCAGGCATTTGTTGGCCGAGGACACCAGCGCCTCGAACGGCAGCCTTGCGGGGTCGATCGGGATCGCGCCAAAGGCCGACATGCTGTCGATCAGGAGCTTGCGCCCCGCCGCCGCCGTCGCCGCCGCGATCTCGGGGAGCGGGTTCAGGATCCCCGAGGAGGTTTCGCAATGGATCGCCAGAACATGGGTGATCTCTGGGTCATCGGCCAGCGCCGCGGCGACATCCTCGCCCCGGGGCGGCAGGAAGTCGCCCTTGTCGATCACCGTGAAGGCAAGGCCCATCACATCGAGCGCCTGCGCCGCGCGCTGTCCATAGGCGCCATTGGCCAGCACCAGAACCTTGCCATGCCACGGCACGAAACTGCCCAGCATCGCCTCGACCAGATAGCTGCCCGAGCCCTGCATCGGCACGCAGTCATACGCCTCGCGGCCATCGCCCAGCAGCGCCACCAGATCGGCGCGCAACTGCCGCGTCATGGCGCGGAAATCATCGTCCCAGCTGCCCCAATCGCGCAGCATCGCCGCCCGGACGGCGCGCGAGGTCGTCAGGGGGCCCGGGGTCAGCAGGATCGGCTCGGCGGGGGGAATGTCTTTCATGCGCTCTCTCGGGTTTCGAAGGTCTGGATCAGCGACGGCAGGTCGGCCACGGTGTCGATGACATGCATGGCGCCCGCGGCCTTCAGCGCCGCCCGGGCGCGGCGCCGGATCTCGTTGCGCCGGGCTTCGGGCAGGGCCGCCATCTCGGCCAGCGTCATCCCCGCATGATTGCCCGACAGCGTCACGCCAACGGTGATGCAGCCTGCCGCCACCCCCTCGGCAATGCCGGGTTCGGTGTCGTCGACCTTGATCACCGCGCGCGGCGGATGCACGGCGAGATCGGTGAAGCATCTGTACATCATCAGCGGACCGGGCCGCCCCTCGGGCAGGTCGTCGGCGCAGACAAGCGTGTCGGGCACATAGCCCTGCGCCGCCGCCGCGGGGCTGACCTCGGCCATGATCGCGCGGGTGTAACCGGTGGTCGAGCCGATCTTGATGCCGCGGGCGCGCAGCCACGCCACCGTTTCCAGCGCACCGGGCACCAGCGTCGCATGTTCGGCCGCCACCGCGGCGTTCATCGGCACGAAGACATCATGCAGCCTTTGCACCGCATCCGCATCGGGGGCGCTGCCCTGCGCGTCGTGCCAGCGTGCGGCGATATGCGGCTCGGCCAGCATCGCGGCGACGTGGTCCCATTTGCGCAGCCCCATCGGTTTGCGCGCATCGGTGACGCTCACCGTGACGCCGAATTCGGCGAAAGCCCGCACGAAGGCGCCCATCGGCGCCAGAGAGCCGAAGTCGACCATCGTGCCCGCCCAGTCGAAGACAACTGCCTTGATCTTGATCATCCTGTCCCCGTTCGGTCCTTGGCGTTCTGGCCAAGGGGGACACCGCTTTATTGCACGCAGATGACAGCAAGGCGCGGCGCAACCGCGCATGCCGGGGCGCAACTGTCATCGTAGCGTCATGAAAACGTTACACTAATGCCGTTGCGCCCATTCTTTGCGTCATTACATTGTCGTTACATTTGCAGGAGGCCGCGATGGGCAAAAACAAGGAAAAGAAGAAGGAAAGCCAATTGGTGATCCGGGTCGAGAAGGCGGAAAAGACCGCTTTCCTTGCGCTGTGCGAGGCGCTTGACACCAGTGCCGGGCGCGAACTGCGCCGCTTCATGCGCGCCTTCGTCGCGGCGAAAGCTGCCATGGCAGAGGCCACAGAGGACGCGGCCCCCGCGCCGAAGAAGGTCAAGGCGAAAAAGGCCCCGACGGTCGCCGCCGCGACGGCGGATGCCGCGTCGCCCGAGCCGCATTCGGCCCCGGCGCCCGAGACTTCCCCCGCCGTCGATCCCGCGCCCGCAAAGGGCAACGGCGCCGCGGCGCCTGCCGGATCGACGTCGCGCAAGCGCAACGCGAAGACCGCCGCGGACGCCGTCTGAGCGTTCGATGAACGCGTGCCGATGTTGCAAACGGGGGGTTGCCGCGGAAAATTTCCGCACCTCTGCGACCGACGCCGGTCATTTCAAGGAGAGACCATCTGTCGCGGAAACCGTGAAATCCTCATTCTGGACAGTATGTTGGCTATCGTCATAGGGTCAGCCCATCGGGGGCGAAACAGTTTAGTTCAGTATTTGGGGTCGAGATGACGAAGCCAAGACCTGCGGTTGCCGACCTTGTGGCACGATTTGCGCGCATCAGGAAAATCGACATGAACAGGGCGATCGGCGAGGATGCCGTCGGGATGCTCGTGCGGCTCAAGGAGCAGACCGGGATGCTTGACGAGACCGAATGCGTGATCGTCGAACTCAAGCGCGACGGGCTGATCTCGGCGCGCAGGATGGTTGACCTGCTCCGCCGTCACCAGAAGGACTGTCTGCGCCGCCGCTAGCGCCGCTGCGCTCCACAAGACGGTCACGTCACGGCGCTATGCCGGTCATGCCCCTTCGCGCATCCGGCCATGGCCTGTCGATCGGTCCCCCGCGCGAGGTTCGGTTCCGAGCCCTTCCGCGCAGGAGATGCGACAGGACCAAGACCGTTGTCCCGATGACCCGCCGCATGGTGCTGGCGACCGGCGCCGCCGCGCTGGCCACGCCGCTGATTGCGCGCCATTCGCGTGCCTCTTCGGGCGAAGTGAACGTCTTCGCCTGGGGCGATTACTTCCAGGACGGCAAGATCCCCGAAGCCTTCAAGAAGGCGACCGGCATCAAGGTCAATGTCTCGACCTATGGTGCCAACGAGGAAGCGGCCTCGAAGCTGCGCACCGCGGGCGGCAAGGGCTTCGACATCCTGTTTCCCTCGGTCGATACCCGCCCGACCTACGACGAGGGCGCCCTGCTGGCCGAGATCGACGAGACGAAGCTGAAGGTGGAGCGGATCGAACCGGCGCTGTGGCGGTCCTCGCTGGAACTTGGCGCGGCGCATCGCGGCAAGCGCTATCTGGTGCCGTTCGACTGGGGCACCGAGGGCATCACCTGGGACGCCTCGGGGCTTGAGGTGAAGCCGGGCGATTTGTCCTATGCCCATCTCTGGGGCGAGGGTTTGACCGGCAAGGTGGCGCTGCGGCAGAAATCGGTGCTGACGAGCCTTGCGATCCATCTTGACGCGATTGGCGAGGTGCCGTCGAACTGCGGCATGGACGTTTACAAGTCCGAGGCTGACAACCGCCGCATCTTCGATGCCTGCGTGGCCTTCGTGCAAAAGCGCAAGGGCAACATCGGCGCGTTCTGGAACAATGCGACCGAGGCGACCGCGGCCTTCACCGATGGCGGTTGTGTCATCGGTCAGACTTGGGACACCACCGGCATCAAGCTTCACACCGACGTGGCCCCGAACTGGCGTTACGGCGCGCCAAAGGAAGGCGCGCTCGCCTGGATGGATACCGCGGCGATCCCCTCGGGGGCGGAGAATGTCGATCAGGCCTATGAATTCCTGAACTTCCTGATGACGCCCGAAATCGGCGGCCTGTTCGCCAATGCCACCGGCTACAATTCCGCGGCGGTCGGCTCGGCCGAGCATCTGAGCGCGGCGAACAAGACGCCTTCGCCTTTGCCTATCCGGGCGAGGCGATCGAGAAACTCTGGTGGTGGCCGATGTTCACGCCGTGGTTCTCGGCGGTGCGCGAGGAATATGTCGAGAAACTGACCAACGCCTGAGCAGGGCGAACCCGGCGCGGGGACCTTCTCCACGCCGTTTTTCCGGAGCTTTCCGATGCCCCTTTCCTTGCGTGGAATGGAGATCGAGCTGCGCGGCGCCGCCGTGCGGTTTGGCAATTTTCAGGCGCTCCACCCCACTGATCTGACGATCCGGGCGGGCGAGTTCTTTTCGATCCTCGGTCCCTCGGGCTGCGGCAAGACCACGGTGCTGCGGCTTCTGTCGGGTTTTCTGTCCCCCTCCGCAGGGGCGGTGACGATCGGGGGGGCGCCGATGGCGGGCATTGCGCCTGCCGAGCGTCCAACCGCGCTGATTTTTCAGAACCTTGCGCTGTTTCCGCTGATGACGGCCTGGGAAAACGTCGCCTTCGGGCTCGAGATGCGCGGCTGGCCGAAGGCGCGCCGCCGCGCGCGGGCGTTCGAGCTGCTGGATCTGGTGGCGCTGGCCGGTCAGGCGGAAAAGCTGCCTTTGGAGTTGTCGGGCGGGCAACGGCAGCGCGTGGCGATTGCGCGGGCCTTGGCCGTGGAACCGGCGGTGCTGCTTCTGGACGAGCCGCTGTCCGCGCTGGATCGGGTCGCGGCCAGGACCCTGAAAACGTCGTCCAGTCTGGCGTTGCAGCTTACCCATATCGACGCTGAAAAGGCCCGGATCGAGGCCGAGATCGCCCGGCTGGAGGCCGCGGAAAGCACCCCGGTCAAGACCTGGACGCTGTCGAACTATGCGCAGATGGGCAAGGCGCATCTGTGGATCTTTGTCCGTACCATCCTGGCCGCGCTGGCGGTGACGGTCCTGGCTTTCGTGACCTGCTATCCGATCGCCTTCGCCATCGCCAAGCTTGAACCGCCCAAACGCGCCGGGCTGATCCTGCTGGCGCTGGTCGTGCCCTATGCGATCAACGAGCTGCTGCGGGTCTTCGCCTGGCAGATGATCCTGAACACCGGCGGGCCGCTCAATGCGCTGCGTGGGCTTTCGGGCATTGCGCCGGTGCCGTTTCTGGAAAGCGGCGCGGGGGTCTTTGTGGCGATGGTCTATGCCTATGTGCTGTTCATGGTGTTTCCGCTGGTAAACGTGATCGAGACGCTGGACACCAACCAGATCGAGGCGGCCCGCGATCTGGGGGCGAAGCCCTGGCAGATCCATTGGCGCATCGTGCTGCCCCATGCCCGGCCCGGCATCGCGGTGGGGGGCGATCATGACCTTCATGCTCTCGGCCGGGTCTTACGCCGTGCCCTATGTCATGACCCGCGGCACCGCCGAGCCATGGTTCACCCAGCTTGTCTACAACCGCTTCTTTCAGGCGACGAACTGGAACGTCGGCGCGGCCTATGCGTTCAGCCTGCTCGCGGTCTGCACCGGCGTCGTCTTTCTGATGATGAAGCTTCTGCGGGTGCGGCTGAAGGATATCGCCCGATGAGCGCGACACCCGACACGACAGGCAGCGGGCTGGTGCCGCGGCTCTACATGGGGCTCTTTTTCGCCTACATGTTCCTGCCGCTGATCCTGATGGTGGCGGCCGGGGTCAACGCCTGTTCGCCGCCTTCGGTCACGGTTTGGCAAGGCTTCACCCTGCACTGGCTTGCCGAGCTGGGGTCCGACACGCGGATGTGGTCGGGGCTGCGCAACTCGATCCTGATCGCGGCGGCGGTGATCGCGCTGTCGCTGCCGATGGGGCTTGCGGGGGCGCTGCTGCTGAGGCGGCTGTCCGAGCGCCGCGCAGGGCTGCTTTACGCTGCGATGGTTTCGCCGCTCTTGACACCCGGCATTGTGCTGGGGGTTTCGACGGTGATCTTCTGGCGCAATTTCGACGTTGCGGGCGGGCTTTTCACCGCCATTCTGGCGCAGACGACCTTCATTGCCTCCTATGCGATGCTGATGATCACGGCGCGGCTGCAACGGCAGGACGCCAGCCTTGAGGAAGCCGCCCGCGATCTGGGGGCGACGCCGTTTCAGGCCGTTCGCCGCATCACCTTGCCCTTCCTGCGCCCGACGCTGGTGTCTGCGGCGGTGATCGCCTTCCTGCAAAGCTTCGAGAACTACAACACCACCATGTTCGCCATCGGTGGCCAGCACACGCTGGTGACCGAAATCGGCTCGCGGATGCGGTTCGGACTCTCGCCGGTGGTCAATGTCATCGGTATCCTTGTCATTCTGGTCACGGTCGTCTGCGCCGTGATCTGGGCCGTCCTGAAACAAAACGAGGGCCGCAAGGCCAAGGGAGCATGACCATGATCGACACGTTCACCGCCCCGGGCCGGTTCTGGCGCGGCAACCTGCACTGCCATTCCGACCGCTCCGACGGGGCGCTTTCGCCAAAGGAGGTCTGCCGCCGCTATGCCGCCGAAGGCTATGATTTTCTGGCGCTGACCGATCATTTCGTCGGGCGCTACGGCTATCCGATCACCGACACGGCGCAGTTTCGCACCGAGCATTTCACCACGCTGCCTGGCGCAGAGCTGCATTCCGGCGCACTGGAAAACGGCGAGTTGTGGCACATCCTTGCGGTCGGCCTGCCTGCCGATTTCGCGCCCTCGCACAGCCCCGATTTCAAGCCGGTCGCGGGTCAGGAAACCGGGCCAGACCTGGCCGCGCGGGCGGTGGCGGCGGGGGCTTTCGTCGCGATCGCGCATCCGCATTGGTCGGGGCTGAGCCTTGCCGATGCGCGCAGCCTTGCCGCCGCCCACGCGGTCGAGATCTACAACCACGGCTGCGCCATTGGCGCCGACCGGGGCGATGGCGCGGTGCTTGCCGATCTGCTGCTGACCGAGGGCCGCAGGCTGGGTCTGATCGCCACCGACGACGCGCATTTCACCGAACCCGACCATTTCGGTGGCTGGGTGATGGTGAAAGCGGCCGAGAACACGCCCGAGGCGCTTTTGCCGGCGCTGAAGGCGGGGCATTTCTATGCCTCGCAAGGGCCGGATTTCCGCGCCATCCGCTTTGACGGCACCGCCGTCGAGGTGGACAGCAGCGCCGTCGTCAGCGTGATCGTGCAAGGGCAGGCCTCGGCCACGGTGGCGCGCCACGGTGCCTCGATGACCCGGACGCGGGTTTCTTTGGACGCCCGGCTGACGGCCTCGCCCTGGTTGCGGGTGACGGTGATCGATGCCGCGGGGCGTCGAGCCTGGTCGAACCCGCTCTGGCGATGAGCCGCGGCGGAGCCGAGTTCATCGCCTGTTAAGCCGGATAGGGTAGCCGTCAGGAAATCTTGCGAGAGAGACGGGATGGGTGGCGAACTGCCGATATGGCTTCACAACTTCGACTCCGAGCAATTCCTGAGGGCTCTGGAACAACAACTGGCTGTTGCTCTGCAACCGATAGTGGATGCCAGCACAGGGAGCGTTGTCGCGCACGAGGCATTGATGCGCGGCTTCGACGACCTTGGCTTTCCCAACCCGGGCGCACTGCTGGACAGCGCCGCCGAGCGCAAACGGCTGTTCGAAGCCGATTGCTGCGTCATCTCGAAAGCCATGATCGGGAGGGCACATCTGTGTCCGGCAGAAGCCGGGCATCTGTTCCTCAATCTCGATGGACGCAATCTGGGGCAGTGGCGGTCCCTGCGCACCTTTCTGGAGTTGCGCTGCGAACAGCTCGGCCTTGGACCGCATGACCTTTGCATCGAGCTGTCCGAAGCGCATCAGCCGCTTGAGCCGGAAGCCTTCGAAGAAGCCGTCCGTGGTCTGCGCGCCGCAGGGTTCCAGATCGCCATCGACGATTTCGGCACCGGCGTTTCGGGCATGCAGATGCTCTATCAGGCCGCGCCCGACTTCATCAAGATCGACAAGTTCTTCATCAAGTCGATGCCGAGCGATGCGAAGAAACGGCTGCTTGTCGGCTCGATCGTGGATCTGGCCCATACGCTGGGTAGCCGGGTGATCGCCGAAGGTGTCGAGACAATCGAGCAACTGATCTGTTGCCGGGACGCCAATTGTGATCTCGTTCAAGGCTATCTGATCGCGCGTCCCGCGGTCGATCCGAGCGAGCTGGAATCCGGCTATGCGGACCGCATCAATGCCGGTGCCGCGCCCGTCGAAACCAGCGACGGCCTGATGGTCGACAAGTTCATCGAGGATGTGCCAACCCTGCAGGAAGACACACTGCTTGCGGTCTTCTTCGACCAGCTGACGCGTTATCCGGGTCGCAATGTCTATCCGGTGCTTGGTCATGACGGGCTGCCGCGCGGGGCGGTCCGCGAAAGCGACGTGAAGCAGCTGTTGCATTCCCCCTTCGGGCGGGATCTGGCGCGCAACCGATCGATAGGGATGACGATCCGCGACTTCATTCGGCCGATCCCGACGCTCGAAAGCACCTCGCCGATCGCGCAACGACTTGATCTGATTGCTGATCGCGCCGAGGATGGCGTCGTCGTCACGAACGCGCTGCGGTATCGGGGCTACATGTCTTCGGGCGCCCTGCTGAAGCTTGCAAACGAAGTGCGGTTGCAGCAGGCGACGGCGCAAAATCCTCTTACGCGCCTGCCCGGAAACAGCGCCATTGCCGGATTTCTGGAGCGATGTATGACGCATGTCGCCGCACCGCGACTGGTCGCCTATATCGACATCGATCATTTCAAACCCTTCAACGACCGCTACGGGTTCGAAATGGGGGATCGGGCGATCCTGATCTTGGCGTCGATCCTGAAGTCGCTCGAGCGCGATCACGCGGCGTTTGCAGGGCATATCGGCGGCGATGATTTCTTTCTGGGAGCCGACGGCCCGGCCTGCCGCCCTCTGGCCAGGATCCTCGAAACGATCGGGGAGCGGTTTGGCCATGTCGCCGAAAGTCTCTACAGCCCCGAGGACCGTGCGGCCGGGTTCATCGAAGGCCGCGCACGCGACGGAACCTTGACCCGGTTTCCGCTCTTGTCCTGCACCGTTGCTGCGCTGCGGTTGGAGCCAGGATACCGGCCCCAGGCGACGCTTGAACTCACGACACGGCTGACCAAATTGAAATCGCTAGCCAGAGAGCGCCAGGCGAGCCTGCAGATGGAAACGCGCGGTCCGGCACCCGACCCGGCCCTTGCGGGCGCGCTCAGCTAGTCACGGGAAGGACCCCAAGCACCGTCGTTTCGATGCGGTCCTGATCGGAAAGCGGTCGCCCTGCGGCGTTGAACCGCCCCGGGTTTACCGGAGGGTGATTTGTTCAACGACTATGCGACCATATCGAGGACGTTCAGGTTTGCATAGAAGGCTTCCTCTGCTTCTGCGGGGGTGATGTATCCGATTGGGCCGAGCAGGCGGCGGTTGTTATACCAATCGACCCATTTCAGCGTTTCCCACTCGACGTCACGGACCGATTTCTAGGGGCCGAGCTGGTTGATGACCTCCGTTTTGAAAAGCCCGATGACGCATTCGGCGAGCGCATTATCGTAGGAAACGCCGACCGTCCCGACCGAGGGATCGATGTCGGCCTCCACCAGCCGCTCAGTGTATTTGATCGACAGATATTGCGACCCGCGGTCTGAATGATGGATCAGGTCTTTGTTATCAGGCGTTTTTCTTTGCCAGATCGCTTGTTCCAAAGCATCGAGAACGAACTGTGTCGTCATCGACGTCGAGGCCCACCACCCTACGATACGGCGCGCAAAGACGTCGATGACGAACGCGACATAGACCGTCCCGGACCACGTCGGCACGTAGGTGAAATCCGACACCCAAAGCTGATTGGGGCGCTGCGCCGTGAACTGCCGGTTCACCTTGTCGTCCGGGCAGGGCTGCGCGGTGTCAGGGTTCGTGGTGATGATCTTCTTGCCGCGAACCACGCCCTGGATCCCCAAGACGCGCATCAATCGCTCGACCGTGCATCGGGCGACATCCTCACCGTCGCGGCGCAGAACATGGCCCGGATCTTTCGCGCGCCGTAGAGCTTGCGGTTTTCTTCCCAAGCTGCGTCGATCTTGAGGCAGAGGGCGGCATCCGACTTGGCCCGGGCAGACGCCCGGGACGGGTCGCGGGCGATGGCGCGCCGCTCATAGTAGGTCGACGGGGCAATCTGCAGCAGTCTGCACATCGACTCGACCCCGTAAGATCCTCGGTGTTCGTCAATGAAAGCAGTCACTTGCGAAACGGGCGGTCGAGCTCCGCCATCGCAAAATATGCGGACGCCTTCTTCAGGATCTCGTTGGCCTACCGGAGCTCGCGAACCTCGCGCTCAAGCTCCTTGATCCGGTTCGGCGGGAAAACGATTCACTGGATCGTTTTCTTATCCGCCTCACTTCTCAGCAGTGGTCGCGCCCGGCCGTTCGCCGCCATCGCGCTGGACCTGGCGGGCCCAAACACGAAGGCTGTCTGGCGCACAGCCCAATTTGCCTGCGATCGCCGTCAGCGCCGCAGCTTCGCTCCGATATTCGGCGCGGTGTTCCAAGAGAAGCCGAACCGCGCGTTCACGGAATTCCGGGGAATAAGGCTTCGTGGTCTTCTTCTGTTTCTGTTCCATAACGGGCAAGTCTCCGAGAGTTTTGCCCTCCGGTAAACCCGGGGCGGTTCAGCTCGCCTGGACCCCCGAGAACACCGGTGATCGAGAGCATCAGTTCCGCGGGCAGACCTTCCACGCCAAGGCCGTGAAAGAAACCACGGTGCGCGGGTGTCCGATTTGCCTGCGCCAGGACTCGGAGAGCGCCGACGGTCCCCCCGCTGAGTCCATGGCCCTCCGCGGCCACTGGATGCTTCGCCCGGCGACCATCTGCCTCCACCACCGCCATCCGCTCGTTCCGCTCTGACAGGAAGCGGAACCGGTGCGCCGATATGACACTGCCGCGCGTTTCGCCGAAATTGCCGAGGCCGTGCTATCGGGCTCGTTGGACAGACCTTTGCGGGATGCGTCCCCGTTCGAGCATTGGTTCGAGACGCGCCTGGCAATCGAGCACGATTCTCAGGGCAACTGGCTGGATCAGTTTTCGCTCTACCCGGCCGCGCATTTCTGTGAGCTGCTGGGACGCGCAGCCTTTGCGACCAAAATCCCGAAATGGAAAAAGATGCCACCGGAGCGGCTCTGGTGCTGTTTTGATCTCGGATACACCTTCGCCAGCAAGGGCGAGGAACATATCCGCGATGCCCTCTCGCAGCTGCAGCAGCTGATCGGAACACCGACAGACGGTCCAAAGAAGAAGTTCGGTGACCTCTATGACAGGCTCGCGCACGATCTTACGGGAGAGGATTACCGTCCCTTTCGCGATCTGTTGCGCGACCACATCGCGACGACATGGCCACTTGGGCCGGGCGACGCCTTGATGGGCGAACCTGTCCTTGAGCGCCGAGTGCATTCCGTTCTGACGGCTGCGCGCGAAACCGGAATCGATGCGCGGCGGCTGCGCAAGCTTTTGTCCGAGGCGGGCTGGGTCAAGCCTGCCGGCGAAGGTCGCGAAGACGCCTGGGAGCTGTTCGATGCCGTCGCGGCCGCACCGTTTCTGCAGTCACTCGGATCCGGGGTGAATGCCCCGGAATTGCGTGAGAAGCTCTCGATCTCACGGTCACAGTTCGACCTGCTGCGACAGGACGGATATTTTGCGCCGACCCTGGGCGGGGACGGGCACAAGCCGCTTTGGGATATTCAGGCCGGGCGATCTTTCATCGATGGCTTGCTGACTGGCGCCACACCGATTTACGTACCCATGCATGACTGGAGCGATATTGCGTCGGCTGCGCAGCGCCTGAAGATCCGCCCCGGGCAGATCGTCAGCATGATCGAGGGCCGGAAGCTGACACGGGTTGGAAAGCACCTCGGGCGTGACGGGTATGCGGCGATTCTGGTGGATGTCGCCGAGGTCGAACGCAGGCTGGAACGACCGGAGGCCAAGGGGCTGAGCATCGAGTTGTTCGCAAAGACCGCCGGGTTGCGCCATCGCACGGCGATGAGGCTGGTCCGGGACGGTCACGTTCCGACGACCGAAGGCATGAACCCGAAGACGAAGGCGAAGCAACGTTTCCTCTCGCCCGCCGACATCGATGCCTTCCATCGTCGCTTCGTGACGCTCCGCCACCTCGCCGCACTTCTCGGGCTTTCTTGGCAATCCCTGCGCACAATTCTGAAAGACGCCAGCGTCGCCCCATTTGCTCCGGATGGCGAAGATATCGGCGCGATCTTCGAGTGGGAGGTGATCGAGAAGCTGTTCTGTTGCAGGTGGCCCACACCAATAAGGCGAGTTCCCTGAACGGGCCTGAGGAGACAGGAGGCGGAAGTTCTCGATGAACTTCTGCGCCACCTATCCCCTTGTAATAAAATCTTATATTGAGGCGAGCACATAGCAAGAGACTGCGAGAATGCCGCTTCTGGCTACCTGCCCACCTCGAATTTGCCGAGTTTGCGCACGCTTCTAGATTTTATTTGCGCACGCTATTCCCTTATCTGGCTGCTGTCTCGACCGACTAAATTTTTCCTTTTGCCAAAACCTAACCCATTGAAATATATAAATACACCCCTGCCCCCGACCAACGATCTGGCCTTTTTGTAGGCTAAATTTTTCCTTTGGCAAATTCCCTGCCCGGTCGGCCGTTGGCAACAAAAAAGCCGCCCGGAAGGGCGGCTTCAGGAAGAGTTTGCTCGGCAGGCGCTACATCAGGCCGTAAATCCCGGGAGGCAGATCACGACGGCGATAAAGCTCCACGCCAAGTTCCATCGGATCGACGATCGGCTGGCATCCCTGATCGGACAGCTTTTTTACCAGGGTATTCCTGCTGATCTGGGTCTCACGCGACAACCGCCGCAGGGACACATAGGTCTTTGCGAACAGCTCGACGTCGACCGGTGACAATCGGGGCTGCCCGGTCGAGGAAACCTCATGGACCCGAAGCCGCGTCACACCGACCGCGCCGTCGATCAAACGCAAGATCACGGGGCTGGGGATGTCGAGACTCATGCTGACCGCCGAAAGAGAGAGCGTCTTGACAGGGACATCGGGGGTCGTGGCGGTGACGATCTCGGCGGGATCGAGGTGAAGCGCATAGCAGCCAAAGACGTCCCGCAGGCGCACCACCCGCTTCAGTTTCCCTTCGAGGATCATGCGATAAATGCCGTCGGTGCTGACGCGAGTCTTTTGCGCGGCAACATCGATGCTGACCCACCCTTCGGGGACATCGTCGACGTCACGGGCACGATCCCGAAGCTTGGCGAGGAACGCGTCGGCGTCGGGCGCCAGGACCTGGGCGCCATATTTGTGCTGGGCACTGAGTTTCAGGTCGATTTGCGGCAAGATCCCTGCGGAAATCAGCTGCCGCACCTGCCCGCGCGAGGCGTTGATGTAGCCGGGAAGACGAACGATCGGGATCGCTTGGAGGACCGGTTGGACAATCCTGTTGGCCTCCACCGCATCGAAGGTTCCACCGGTGCGGGCTGCCGTGTCGTCGACGAGGCCGTGGGACACCAGCAGGCTGCGCAGCGTACTCGCATGCAGCTTGGTCTCGGCCGCGAGCGACGCGATGCTGTGCCGCCGCCGGGTCACGACGACCTCGCCGCAAACAGGCTTGCCCGGGGCGACTTCGCTCGTATCGAGAATGTATTCCCGCACCGCATGGCGAATGGGCCCGGGATCCTTGCGGTTCTTCGAGAACTGAAGCCATTGGTAGAGACGCCCGAACCGCTGCTGCGGGCCTGCCTTGCGGCTCAGCTTGCCAGGGGAGCGGCTGCGTTCCTCGACAAGGCCAAGGGCCTCGCGAATGCCCATCTCGCCGCGGGCGACGAACGGAAAGCCCGCTTCGGCCGCCTCGTCCCAATCCTTCGGGCTGAGGAGATCCAGATTGGGCTTCGTCCCGAAGGCGAGGATCACCCCCAACATTTCGGTCGCCCGCGCCGCCTGATCGATGCGCTGCCCGTCGAGCCAGTCGGGGCCTGTGCGCCCCTCGAGCCGGTCGATGACATAGCGTTGCAACATCGCCGGTTTGCGCGCTTGCAGGCTGTCGCGCAGGGCTTCGAGTTGGGCGCCGGTCTCGGGCACGATCAGCGCCATCTGGCGCGCGCGATCCAGCCAATCGGTTTTCGGACGATCGATCAGCGGCAACTCGTGATCCGGGCACACGCGGATGGGCCGCAAGAGCCAAAGCAGACGACCGCGACGGTGCAGCCGGCTGTTTCCGCGGGCATCGTCCTCCAGCAGGCAGGCCGGGCAAAAGCCGGTGTCCGACCCGCGCAAGAATTCCGCCATGAAGATCTCGCCGCGCAACATGTAGCGCCGCCATTCCAGGGTGCGCATGGCATTGCGCACCAACTGTGCCGGGTCGTGGCCGGTACGCTCCGCGAGAAGGTCGATCGCCGCATCCGTCGCCTTGTCGAGATCATCAAGCGGCAATCCGATATCGTTCAGGAACGGCACCAGGCTCTCGCCCGTGTGCAGGGCCGCAAGCCGCGTGGCCCAGGACATCAGGGTTTCATCTGCGGCAATCGGCAGGAAAGGCACGAGATGGCTCATTTTTTCAGCTTCCATTGCCGGGGGTCGGTGCCTTCGGTCAAATCGATGCTGGCCCATTTGATGGCCAGGAACGGGTTGCAGTCGGGGCCCTTGCTCTCGACCGCCGCCCACGCCTCGGCGAAGTGCGCCAACGTCAGGCGATCGTCGCCATGGCGCAACGCTTCCTCGATCGTATTGAGGGTGTTTTCGATGCACATCCCGAACCGATACCGGCTGGCGTAGATCAACCGGGGCACGACATCGACCTCGGGCGGGGCGATATCCGCACAGCGGCAGAAATCGACGATCAACTGCTGCAGCTTGTCGCCCTCCGTCGGCGCCGTCACCGGGGACAATTCAAGCTTGGCGAAACGACGGTTTTTCTGGCCCTCGAAGGCCACGATCTCATGCAGGATCGGGATGCCGGACAAGAGCAAGATCACCGGCGGATCCGCCTCGAGAAGCGACTTGAAGGCGCACAGGATATCCATGATCTCTTCGACCGACCCGTTCGAGCGCAGATCGTGCGCCTCATCGATCAGCAGCACCACGACACCAAGGGCGGCAAGGCGGTGGCGCACGAGCCGCCAGATGCTCCAGCGTTCGCGCCGCTCGGAAACATCGGGGTAACCGCTCACGCGCAGGATTTCGCAGCCAAGGGCCTTGAGGGTGGCGGGGCTCGGAACGGTGACGGCGAGGTAGCGCGGGCCACCCGGGGCGCCGAGCCCGAGCGCGGGGTGGGTCTTCAGGACGTGATCGATGATGGTGGACTTGCCGTCGCCGGGATGGCCGGTGACGACGATCCCACGGGCCTCCCGACCGCCACTGAACCGCACGGGAACGGCAATGGGGGCGCCGTCCGCATTGCGGCGCAACAGGCGGTCGATTTCGTGGCGCACCTCCGCGTCCCGATGGGTGGTCACGAACTTGTGGCGCAAGATTTCAAGGATGTTGTCGATCTCGAATTCGGACTTGAGCATTTTCGGCCTCATTTCTGCAGGGGGACTTCGGACCGCGTGACGCGGCCCCGATGACAAGCGGCCGCCCTGGGGTGGCCGCGAAAAGGGTCAATCCTCGACGCCCCAGGCATCGTTTTTCTTGCTGCGCGAACGCCCTTTCTTGACCGTGGGGGCGGCAACCTCGGGTTCGGCCGCCTCGGCAGACGCGTCCGGCACGATCCTGAGCCCAACCCCATCTTCGGCCTGTGCCGTGGCGGGGGCCTCGGACGTCTCGGACACCGAGAACCCCACGAACAGGCTCTCCTCAAGACGCGCCAGCGCCGCCTCTTCCCAGACCTCGGTCACCAGCCTTGCGCGCTGGCGGGCAGTCGCATTCAGCTGCTTGATGTCCGCGATCGCCTTGCGAACGACCGTCTGGGAAACCTCCTGGCGCTTGTGCTGCGCCAGACGCAGTCGGCTGGAGCTTTCGAGCCATTCGGCCGCGCTGACCCCGGCAAATCCGTCGAACACGGCCGGAACCTTGATCCACTGGTCCGCCTTGACCCAGATCGCGCCGAGATCACGCGGATGCCAGCGGACCTCCACCTGCCGGTCGGAAGTCTTGCGGTTGAGGGCGCGGCTGTGCAGGGCGAATTTGGCAAGCGCCTTGCTGTGATACCGCACGCCGAGGACCGTGATCCCGTCCCCCTCGAGCTTGCGCGTCAGCGGGCGCGCGAAGATCTGTGCCTGCTTTTCCGGCCCCGGCGCAGCGCGCACGCCGTATTCCTCCATCGCCTTGTTCCAGGCCTCGATCGGCGTATCCCCCCCAAGCCCTTCGTGCGGCTGGTTGTGGTAGATGTCGACCGCCCAGCGAACGAGCGCATAAGCGAATTCGTCGGCGCTGAGCACGCCCTCCTTCACAGAGTCATTCTCGCCGCGCAGGATCACGTTGGAGAAGGTGCGACCCGTCAGACGCGGCAACAAGCTGAGGTTCATGGAGCGGAAGACCCGCTCGATCGCACCCCGCAGATGCGGAACGCCGTTCACCGCGATCTCGAACGGAACATCGAGTGCCGCGCAGGTTTTCCGGAACTCATCCGCCTTGAACGCGGAGCCGCCGTCGGTCACCAGGCGCTCCGGCAGACCGAAAAAGTCCCAACCGGTCAGGGCCCCGACCGCATCGGCGTAGCCGCCCTTGTCGTTCACGCACATCTCGAGACATTCGATCGCCGAGAAGCGGCTCGGGCTTTTCGAAAGACGCATGCCGACGATGACCCGCGTCGCTGCGCAGATGGCGACGGTGATCCACCAGCGGCCCTTCTTTCCTTCGAGCCCAAGGCGCTTGCGCTCCTCTTCGCTGAAGCGGTCGAGCAAGCCGTTGTCCCGGAACAAGGTGATCAGATCGACCTTGTTCTCGTCCATTTCGACCACTTGCAGCGGGCGAACCAAATCACGCGTCTGCCCACGGCCCGTCTGGCGCAACTTGCGCAGCGCCGCGTCACGTCCTTCCCGCGCAACCATGACCAGGAACGGATCGAGGCGGTCGATCGCTGCGGAAACGGTGTTGCGACAAGGCACGCGGAACGGCTTGAGCCCCTCGGCCACCCGCTGTTCGTTCATCGTTGCGACGGTGGCTTTCAAATCCTCATGGATCGCCTTTTTCGTAAGGCGATCCGTCGTGAGGTATCCCATCACCGCGTCGTTGAGGGCGCGGCGCACTTCCAGGTTCAGTTGATCGAAGCGCGAGCCGGATTTGTAGCTCCGGTCGGAAAGCCCGACGCGACCGAATTGCTTGTACGCCGCGATCCAGCGACGCAAGCTGCGCGGCGAGAATTTTTCAGGGCTTTCCTTGGTCTTGCTGTCCTGCGGCTGTGCGACCTTGCAGTAAAAGGCCTTCGCCTCCTCCTTGATTTCGAGCCGGTGCGCCTCGATCCCGTCGTCCGTCAGAGTCAAACGGATCTTGCCGAATTCCTTTTTCTGGCGACGGCGCAGGAGATCGACCGCAAGAACGATGCTCTCGCGAAAGCGGATCCGGTCGTCGTGAGCACCGGAATCCCACACCAGCGGCGCGCTCTTTTCCTCCTCCTGAGGGCGTCCCTGCTGATTCACGAAGTAGTTGAGCTTCACCTCGAACCGATTGTGGCGGTTCAGGTTGAGAAGCTCGTCATGCGTATAGGTTTGCGCCAATCCCCCTTCGAGCGGCGCCAAAACGAGCCCCTCGGAATTGCGGAAAACCATTTTGTGCGGCTTATTGTCGATCAGACACAGGTCTTCCTCGAAGCAGCGGATGCGGAACGGGGCGGTCATTGTGACACCCCCGTCTTGCGCACGAAGGATTTCCCGCAGATGCGCTGATGCTCGCAAAGCGTGATCTCGCGCTTGCCGATCTTGCGCACCAGCGCCCGCATGCCGCGCGAACCAAGACCGATGCAGCGGGTCATGTCCGCAAGCGTGCTGGCGCCGATCAATTGCCCGATCACCGCCTCGGCGGCCAGATCCGCTTCCGCGTCCGCGCCGCGCATGGCGTAGATCGTCTCGGCATTGAACCGGCTGATGGCATCGAGGCCTTCGTCCGTCAGGAGCCGCACCTCGTCGAAGGTGCCCCCGATCTGCGCCGCGATCTGCGAAAGCTCGTTCACCACCCGCCCGCTTTCGAGACGGATCACCGGCTTGACCTCGCAAGCGATACGCCGGCCATCCGTGGTCACGATGACGAAATCGAAATACTTTTCGACGCGTTCGCTCGCATCGTTCACCCACATGAAGAGCACCTGCTCCTCGAGGGTCTGCACCCAGGGCAGCGTGAGAAGATAGATCGCCCAGACGAACTCGAGGTGGCTCTCGGTCACGATGATGCGGCCATTTTCGCCATCGGGCACCACGGTCTGACCGCAGAAATGCTGGGTCGAGGCCACGGAGACTTTGCGTTTGGCAACCGACCGCTTGGGCGGGTTGTATTCGGGTCCGGTATAGACAGACATCTTTCAGGTTCCTGTTCTGAAGCTTGGGGGACACGCCCTGGTCGGACGCGTCGGTCTCGGCTGGCCGCTGCGGCGGCACGTGACAGGCGACCCATGCGACAGGCATGCGGGGAGACACCTCCGGCCGCGAATTTCGCGCGCCGAGAGCGGGTCTCGAGCTTGTCGGGGTCAGGTTTGAGAGGGACCGATGCCGGGCAGTTCCTTGCAGCGAACCGCAGGATCTGCTATGAACCAGATATCAGGTCTGGTGGGCTTCGGCCTTCCACATCACGTCCACGTCGGGATGCGCCAACATCCCGGCGTTTTCGTTTTCAGGGGTCGGGATCAGGTCATTTGCGTCTCCATTGGGGCTGCGAGGAACGGTCAGAGTCATAGCGCGGAAGCTCAAAAAAACGAAAGAAGTCGTTATTTTTCATGAGCTTGGAGAGTTTTTGATCTTTCTCTCTGTTTTTCGCATCGCGCGTCATTTTCCGCTCCTCAGGTTTTGTGTCCGACCGTCTGCGCTGCACTACCGGCGGCATCCCGAAGCGGGATGCGCGGCTCCTGAACCGGGTCGGAGGGGGGTACCGAGGGTTTGCGAATTCCGGATCCCGTAACGGGCGGTCATCACAAAGTTCCGGTGGTCAGGCGGCAAGGGCGCTTTCCGTGACGGTTCTTTCGAGCCCTGAACGCCCGATTTTGAGGGCGTGATTCGGCTGCGAAACGTCGGTCAGGAAAGCATCGATGCGAGACAAAACCCCACGTCCGATCCGGAAAGGATCAGCGTATGAGCCGGGAGGCGGCGAGGGGGTTATGCGTGTTCTGGTTCATCATGGGAGATGAGATAGGGGACAAATTACGGGTAGATCAAGGGGGGTGTTGCGGGTCGGACCGATGTGGGGTCACCGCAACGGTCGGATTTTCTTGCCATTTCCCGCCGTTCAGGGGGCTTGACAGGGAAGCTCCGGCTCTTCATTACCATTTCAGATCCGGAACCGATGCCGCCGAAAAGCGCATGTGCTGTCGGATTTGGTTCTGAGCCCCCCGAAAAATTTTTTTCGTCAAAGTGCGTGATCGCGCTTTTGGACGCCATTTTTCTGGTCCCGGAGAGGGTTTTTCCAATTTCCACCGCTGCACGACTGATCTTGACGCCGGTCTCCGGCCGCGCGCGCAGAGGACGTCCGGTGTTGCCGCAGGCAAGGGATACCCCAAAGCCGCACAGGGACGTCAAGCCCAGCCCCCGAGGTCTGGAATGTCGAAACGCCGAGCGCCCGACCGCAAGCGGCCCTCTGCGAGCAGTGCGGTAAAAACGGATTGATCGGGGCGGCCGAGCCGGTAATAGCGCGAAAATGTGCGTGCCCACCCCTGATCGGAGGCGATGCGAACAAGGGGCGAGGTGACTGTGCGTGCGCCCTGCCGCAACCGGGGATGGCCCGTGACGAGGCCGACAAGCACTGGCAGATCTTCAACGACCACGCCACACCAGCGTTCGATGCAGGGCGCGGTCTCAAGCGCGGACAGATCCGGCACCGCTCCGGCAAGACTGTCGATGTGATCGCAAAGATCGAAGATATCTTGCCGCAGAATCGCGGCGAACGGACAGGTGCCGTTCAGCAGCCGATGTGTCCGCACCAACGGCGTGATGCCTGGATCAGACTCTGTCAGCGCGCCGCCCCGCAGGCCGTCGGTGACATATTGGAGCGGGCGCAGCGGGTCGGCGATGTCGTCCGGCGTCATACGGGGCCTCCTTGCTTTTGCAAATGTGCGAAAAACTGCGCCAGTTCAGTGATGCCGGGGCCGATGAGCGTAGCCGCTGACCACCGCGACCCAGGCCAGCAAGTTGCGAAGGCTCAGGCCCTGGCCAGCGAGGACAGCCAGATGGGCACGACCGTCAGCAACGGTATCCACATCGTCGATGTCGGCAGTCATGCGGTCGTAAAGCCGCAACAGATCCGGCAGTCCCGGCTCCGGCACATGGATCACACGACACCGATCTTGCAGCGGCGCAGGGACGCCGCGAAGGTCATTCGCGGTCAAGATCCAGCTGATGTTGGAGACATCGATCCGCACCCGGTGGACCGGGCACTCATAATGCGTCGCAGTCCCGGGATCGAGCACTTCGAGCAGGCTCGTTGCGATGGACGTACTCATGCCGCGATCGCTGTAGACAACGCCCGACTTGTCGATTTCATCCACGAGCATCAGCGGGTTGGCCACACGCGTCGCTAACAGGGTCTCGACGGGTACGCTGGGCGTGGCGCTGCCCCAGCCCCGTTCCACGCCGCCGACACGGAAGCCCGAAGACCCCGACCCGACGTCGATCCGCCTGAGCGGTACGCCAGCAAACTCTGCGAGCCGGCGAGCATAATGACTCTTGCCGCAGCCCGGGCTGCCAACGAGCAGCATCGGGGGCAGGCGCAGCCCTTTGCGGCCATTGGAGAGAGCGGCCAACAACTGCTGCTGGATCGCCGCAGAAACTGCCGCTATCCATGGCGCTTCGGCATGCAACGCCGCAACCAGCTCATCGACTTCATGCGCGGTCTGCGGGCCCAGAATGCGCGCGCCCTCGCGCGCAAGACGACGGAGCGGCTCGCGTTGCTCGGGCCTCAGCGTAAGAAAGCCGGGCACGCCGGCGAGCTTGCGTTTAACGCAGGCTTCGATGCGAGTCTGGACACGGTTTCCCGCAAAATACGCCATGTTGCCGTGACGCGCGCGCCAGCGTTTGCGCAGCGCATCTATCACTTCGGCGGCGTCTGCGACGCCAAGCAAAGGCGAGACGATATCGATCCTTTCGGTCATCGGGCTCCCTCCGACACCTCGGCGCAATGGCGCGAAGGACGGCGAATGCCCCGGCTGCCAGGGGGGCACGACGAGGGCGGCGGATATGCGCGGTCAAGCCCGCGAGCGGGGGACTTCAGGCAGGACATGATATGCTCCAGTCATGCGACCACGACCGACGAAGATCGGTCGGAGCGCTGGTTGAGGCGGTGCGAAAACTGCCAGCGCAGCTTCGCGGGGTCAGAGATATGCGTGCGGGCGGCCAGACCACGACCAACCGTTCAAGGTCAGTGCGGCAAGGCCTCATGGATGGATTCGGAGAGCTTTGATGAGGTGATGGTGGCCCAAGAGACGGCTCGAGTCAATACTAAGGTATTGACTTAAAAAGGAAATGCGAAAAAATGAACCGCGTGGCGTTTATCTCGCTGTGGGGTGGCAGCGTCCAATGCCGGGCACCGCCTTCCCCGCTCCGATCCCGGCAATGCGAAAATGTGGCGGCGCGATTCATGCCCGGGACATCCGCGATGCGAAAAGAGCCGTCGCGCGTGGCTTCTGGCCGGGGACCCGCCCCATGCCGCCCCCGCCCCGCGCCGAAACAGGTGACAACGCCGCCTCTCGCCGCCATGATCAGCACCGGGCATCGGGAAGGAGAGAGAAGGTGTTTTCGCAACGCAAGGTCGCGCAACTCCTCGTCAGGCTGATCGAAATCGACCCGCCGATCTGGCGCCGATTGCTCGTCCCGTCGGACTGGACCCTTGCCAAGCTCCACCGCGTTCTGCAGGCGGCCTTCGGTTGGACCGATGCGCATCTGCACGAATTCCACATCGGCGGGCTGCGCTATGGCGATCCGGATCTGCTGGATGATGGCTTCGACGGCCCTCGGGTTTTTGACTATGCCGATGTGCGCCTTCTCGATTTTCTGGGCCAGCCCGATGCGGTCTTCGTCTACGTCTATGATTTCGGCGACAACTGGCAGCATGAAATTCGGATCGAAGCCTGGCCCGAGGTCGAGACCGCCCCGAAACAGGCGCAGTGCCTTGACGGTGCCCGGGCGCGCCCGCCCGAAGATGTCGGCGGACCTTGGTCCTATGGCGACTTTCTGGAAGTGATCCGCGATCCCGAACACGACGATCACGCGTCGAACCTCCGCTGGGCGGGCGGGCATTTCGACCCGGAGTGGTTCGATCTCGAGGTGATCAACAAGGACCTGCGCAACGCGATGCGCTCCAACGCTGCGCGGCGCCTGCATCAGCCGAAGCCGAAGAAGGGGTAAGGATATTTGCCGCGGCAGGCGCCCGGCTTCAAAGAAATTGTGGGCTCAATGGGCAAGTTCAACGAGCGAAGGCGACCCGTGCGGTTGCGCCATTGAGACCGCAGAACCCGCCCTCTGCGAAGGCGACGGCTTGATCCTCACGCTCGGCCGAGGCTGTCGGTCGGCTTCGAGTTACGCTACGTGGCCGCATAACCCAAAGCCGCCCTTTGCCCGCAGTTGCAGCAAAACTCGGTCAAGTCTAGTAGTAATGCGGCACAAAGCAGACGCTCACCTTCGGAGGAACGAAGAATCCGCTACCTATGGGCACCGTAGGGACAGCATCCGGCCGAACACTTGGCCTCATTCTTGTGCTTGAGCGCGAGATAGTCTTCGATAGTCTAATCTGAGTCAGCGACAGGTCGCTAGGTTGGCGGGAAATAATTTTGGCGCTACAAAATATCAGAATAGGCGATCTCGTCGGACTTACCAGGCTGCTGAAGAAGTCGTCGTCTCGGAACAGTTTTCTTTCGGCGCAACCTGCTGCGTTTGGTTTTGGCTCCATCGACGCA
>NZ_SWJZ01000102.1 GCF_005144475.1 Rhodobacter capsulatus
GCCCGCACCCGCTCGATGAAGGCCCGCAGCGGCGCGACGACGCCGGTCTCGTCGATGGCACGCATGTCATGCACCTCGATCCCGTGGTCCAGAATGCGGCGAACCTGTCGCGGATTTCCACGTCGAACCGGGCAGGCTCAAGATGCGGTGGATCAGGGTTTCGAGCTTTGCGCGTAAATGTTGAAAAGGTTGCAGGTCGCAACAACCTTGACATCAGCGATGCGACCCCGCGCGCGCTGATCACCGCGGTGCGCGACCAGATCACCGCCTCGATGCCGCACAGCGAAATCCCGATCGATCTGGTCGAGGCGGCGCTGTCGGGCGGCACCGCGCCCCTTGAGGCGCATATGTTCGAGGTGTTCCTCCAGATCCACGCCCAGAACCGGCTGAACGGCGCGCGGGAGGGGCCGCCGACCGGCCGCTGGACGCGCTGCTGCCCTGATCCGGCGGAGCGCCCGCAAGCGCCCGGCCCCGAAGATCGTCTCGGGGCCGGGCTGTCGTTCAGAAGGCCATCTTGAGGCCGACGCCGACCGCGCGCGGATCGGCCACCGTGCCCTGCAACGTGCCCTGCAGCGCGCGCAGGTTGGTCACTGAACGATCATCGAAGATGTTGTTCACATGGGCGAAGAGCGACAGATCCTCGCGCGGGGTCCAGGTCAACCAGCGCATCCCTCTCGACCAAGAGCGCCGTACCGTCGCTGTTTGGCGGTTTCGCCGTTCAGGACCCCCGGGCCACCCGCCCCTGTGGCAGGCCGGGGCGGTGCTGGCGTTGCTGGCCAGCGGCGTCGGCTATGTGCTGACCCGCCCCAGCGCCTGAACCGGTCCCCGACCAGCCCCCAGCCCGTCCCAGAGCGCGCGATAGGCCGAACCGCCCGCCAAAAGCGCCTCGTGGCTGCCGCTTTCGACGATCCGGCCGTTTTCCAGCACCACGATCCGGTCGGCATGGCGGATCGTTTCCAGCCGATGCGCGATCACCAGCACCGTGCGCCCGCGCGCGAGGCTGGCCAGCGCCGCCTGCACCCGCCGCTCCGTCGCCCGGTCCAGCGCCGAGGTCGCCTCGTCCAGAAGCAGGATCGGCGGGTTGCGCAGGAACACCCGCGCAATCGCCACCCGCTGCTTCTGCCCGCCCGACAGCAGCACGCCGCGTTCGCCCACGACCGTTTCCAGCCCCTCGGGCAGATCGGCCAGAAGGTCTTCCAGCTGCGCCGCCCGCACCGCGGCCAGGATCGCCGCGTCATCCGCCTCGGGGCGGGCATAGGCGATGTTCTCGCGCAGGGTGCCCCCAAACAGGAACACATCTTGCGACACCACCCCGATCTGCGCGCGCAACGAGGCAAGGGTGAAGCGTTCGATCGGCTGGCCATCGATGCGGATCTGGCCCGATTGCGGCAGGTAGAACCGCCCCACCAGCGACAAAAGCGTGGTCTTGCCCGCCCCCGAGGCCCCCACCAGCGCCACCGTCTGCCCGGGCTCGACCGTCAAGGACAGATCGCGCAGCACCGGCCGGGCCGGATCATAGCCGAAGCTGACCCGCTCGAACGCGATCCGCCCGGACAGCGCGGGCGCCGCCACCGCCCCGGGCGCATCGGCAATCTCGGGCACCTCGGCCAGAAGCGCCTGATACCGCTGGAACCCGGCAATGCCGCGCGGATAGGTCTCGATCACCGCGGCGATCTTTTCCAGCGGCCGGAAGAACACCGTGACCAGAAGCAGGAAGGCGACGAAATCCCCGGTCGAGAGCGATCCGGCGAAGACGAAACCCGCGCCCGCCACCATCACCACCACCTGCACCAGCCGCAGCCCCATGTATTGCAGCGTCGCGGCCGCCGCCATCAGCCGATAGGCCTCCAGCTTGGCGCGGCGATAGTCCTCGTTCGCGCGGGCAAAAAGCCGCCGTTCATGCGGCTCGTTGGTAAAGGCCTGCACGACGCGGATGCCGCCCAGCGTCTCGGCCAGACGCACGTTGAACTGCCCCAGTTGGCCATAGATCGCCTGCCAGGCCCGGGTCATCCGCCCGCCATAGATCGTCAGCAGCGCCACCATCAGCGGCACGATCCCCACCGTCAGCACCGCAAGCGGCAGATGCAGCCAGACCATCAGCGCGAAAGCCCCGGCAAAGGTCATCAGCGCGATCAGCAGATCTTCGGGGCCGTGATGGGCGACCTCGCCCACCTCCTCCAGATCGCGGGTCACCCGGGCCACAAGCTTGCCGGTCTCGTTGCGGTCGAACCAGCCGAAGCTGAGCCGGGTCAGATGCTCGAAGGCGCGCAGCCGCAGCCCGGTCTCGATGGCGATGCCAAGCTTGTGGCCCAGATAGATCACCACCGCCATCAGTCCGGCATTGAGACAATAGACGATCCCCAGCCCCGCCGCCGCCCAAAGCGTCAGCCCCCATTGGCCCAACGGCAACAGATGGTCGATGAAGGCCGCGATCGCCAGCGGAAAGGCCAGCTCCAGCAGCCCCGACAGGATCGCAGCGGCCAGATCCAGCCCCAGAAGCCGCAGATGCGGGCGGTAATGGTCAACAAGCGCCTCAAGCACGTCAGGTCTCTCCGGCGGCGGTGGCGGCGTTCCAGTAGCCCGCCGCGGTGAATTCGGACTTGGCCAGCCCGCGCGCCAAAAGCGCCTGACGCGCCGCCTGCGCCTCGGCCTGTTCGGCAGCGAAAAAGACCGCGCGGCCGGTTTCGGGAATGGACAGCTCTGCCAGCGCCGCCAGCGGCGTCGCGCCCTCGGCCCGCAAGAGCCAGCGCAGCGCCAGCCCCGGCGGGGCGGCCAGCGGCTGGATGTCGGCCCGGTCGGGAACCACGATCAGCGCCGCGCCGCGCGCGTCGGCGGGCAAAAGCGCCAGATGCCGGGCGATCACCGGCAGCGCGGTCTCGTCGCCGACAAGGCCGTGCCAGAAAGCCGGACGCGGCCCCCGATCGCCGCCCGGCCCGGCCAGCGCGACGTCGGTGCCGGGGCGCAGCGCCGCCGTCCAGTCGGTGACGCGCCCGCCCGCATGCAGGAAGACATCAAAGGCCAGCTGCGGCTCGGGCAGGGTCAGATCAAGATGGCGGATCGTGTAGACGGGCTTGTGCCAGGCCGCCGCCCCCCCCGGCCATTGCGTCACGCCATTGCCGTCGGTGCGGGGCCAGTCCGCGCCCGGCGGCCCCAGAAGCAGGCGGAAATGCAGCCCGCCCGCGCCAAAGCGCGCCAGATCGGCCCCGGCCAGAATGACCCGTCGATACGCGGGCGAGAGGCGCTGCACCGCCACCACCCGCGTGCGCGCATGGCTGGCAGGCCAGCCGTCGCCCGGCGGTCCCTGCCAAAGCGGGCGCAACCCCGCCGCCTGCAATTCCTCGGTCAGATAGTCGCGCAGCATCTGCAGATGCGGGCCATCCTCGGCCGTGACCGCAAGCGCGGTGCCCCCCGGGGCGGGGCCAACCGTCGCCGTGCCGCCCGAGAGCGTCACCCGCAGCCGCCCCCCGATGCGCGCGCAGGCAAAGCCGATGGCGCGGGCGCGGGCCTCGAACCGCGGCAGCGCGGTTTCGGCATCGACCGGCAACAGCGTCGTGATCCGATGCGATCCGTCAGCCATGCGCAAGCCCCTGCCCCATCTGCCCCGTCCGCCGCCCGTGCGGGATCATCATCGGCCGCCCGCTGACCGGATCGGGCAGGATCGTGCTGTCCAGACCGAAAAGCGCGCGGATATTGGCCGCGCTCAGCACCGCCTCGGGCGGGCCCTGATCGTGCAGGCGCCCGGCCCGCATCGCCACCAGCACATCGGCATAACGCGCCGCCAGATTGAGATCATGCAGCACCATCACCACCGACGTCCCACGGCGGCGGTTGAGATCGGCCAGAAGATCAAGCACTTCGATCTGATGGTTGATGTCCAGAAAAGTCGTCGGTTCATCCAGCAGCAGCACCTCGGTCTCCTGTGCAAGCGCCATGGCGATCCAGACACGCTGGCGCTGCCCGCCCGAAAGTGCCGCCAGATCGCGCCCGGCCAGCGCCGCGGTGTCGGTGACATCAAGCGCCCGGGCGACGGCTGTGGCATCGGCGGGGCTCCAGCGCGAAAACAGCCCCTGATGCGGATGGCGCCCGCGGCTGACCAGATCCAGCACGGTGATCCCCTCGGGGGCGATCGGCGTTTGCGGCAAAAAGCCAAGCCTGCGCGCCAGCCTGCGCGGCGCAATCCGGTGCAGATCGGTGCCGTCAAAGGTCACCCGCCCCGCCCGCAGCGGCAAGAGCCGGGCCAGCGCGCGCAGCAGCGTGGACTTGCCGCAAGCATTGGCGCCGACGATGACGGTGATCTTGCCCGGCGCGATGTCGAGGTCGATGCCCTGCAGCACCGGCGCCGCGCCATAGCCCGCCACAAGACCGCGCGCCGACAGGGTTGGAGGTGTCACAGACCGGCTCCTTTCGCATTGTCGCGCCAGATCAGCGCCAGAAGATAGGGGGCGCCCAGAACTCCGGTGACGACGCCGACCGGATAGCGCGCGGGCAGAAGCCATTGCCCGGCCAGATCGGCCGTCAGCACCAGAACCGCGCCAACGCAGGCCGCGGGCAGCAAAAGCGATCCGTCGCGCCCGGTCAGCCGCGCCGCGATCGGCCCCGACAGAAAGGCGACAAAGGCCACCGGCCCCACCGTCGCCGTGGCCACCGCGACCAGCGCCACCGCCGCCAGGATCACGCCCACCCGCAGCCGACCGAGCCGCAGGCCCAGCCCCGCCGCCGCCTCGTCGCCCAGCCGCAGCGCCTCCAGATCGGCGGCACGCGCGATCAGCCAGCCGCCGCCAAGCCCCAGCACCAGGGCAAGCGGCGCAACCTGCCCCATCTGCGCGCCGTTCAGGCTGCCCGACATCCAGCGCAAGGCCTCTTGCAGCGACCAGCTTGGCGCGCGGCTCAGCACATAGGCGGTCAGGCTTTGCAACAGCGCCGAAAGCCCGATCCCCACCAGTATGAGCCGCGTCCCGCAAAGCCCGTCGCGCCAGGACAAAAGCGTGATCAGCCCGGCCACGCCCAGCCCCGCCGCCACGGCCAGCACCGACACCACGGGCCCGCCCAGCCCCAGGCCGACGATCGCCAGCACCGCCGCGGCACTGGCCCCCGCGCTGATGCCGATGATGTCGGGGCTGGCCAGCGGATTGCGCAAAAGCGTCTGAAAGGCGATGCCGCCCAGACCGAAGGCCGCCCCCGCGGCCACGGCCAGAAGCGCCCGCGGCAAACGCAGCTCGCGCAGGGTGAAGCTGACGCCCGGGATCTCGGCGCCCCGCAGCACCTCCAGCACGACGCCGGGCGCAAGGATCCGATGGCCCAGCATCAGCATGGCGGCCAGGCCCGCGAAGATCAGCGCCGCCAGAAGCGCCAGCACAAGGCCGCGGCGGCGCAGCCGGTCCCGGCGCAACCGGGCGATGATGGCAAGCGTCGCCGTCATGGCGCCCGCCCGCCCAGGCGTCGCACGATCCAGATGAAGACGGGCGCCCCAAGAAAGGCGGTGACGATCCCCGCATCCACCTCGGCGGGACGGGCGATCACCCGGCCCGCGACATCGGCCAAAAGCAGCAGCAGCGCGCCGCCAAGGGCGGAAAAGGGCAGGATCCAGCGGTAATCGACGCCGAACAGCACCCGGCAGGCATGCGGCACCACAAGACCCACGAAGCCGATCGGGCCGCACAGCGCGGTGGTGGCGCCCGACAGCAGGATCGCCCCGCCCGCCGCCAGCGCCCGCGCCCGCCAGACCGTCTCGCCCAGCCCGGTCGCGGTCTCCTCGCCCAAGGCCAGCAGGTTCAGCTTGCGCGCCGAAACAAGCGTCGCCACCGCCCCCGCGGCCAGAAACGGCAAGACCGGCGCGATCTGCGCAAAGCGGGCGCCGCCGACGCCGCCGATCATCCAGGATTGCGCCAGACCGCCGATATCGCCGCGCGGCAAGATCACCGCCGTCGTCAGCGCGCCAAGCGCCGCCCCCAGCGCCGCACCCGCCAGCGCCAGCTTGAGCGGCGTCGCGCCGCCCCGCCCCAGACTGGCAATCGCATAGACCGCCGCGGCGGCGATCCCCGCCCCGGCAATGGCAATCCAGATCGTCGCGGCGGCGCCCTCGGGGCCAAGCCAGGCCAGCGCGATCACCACCGCCAAAGCCGCCCCGGCATTGGTGCCCAAAAGGCCCGGATCGGCCAGCGGATTGCGCGTCAGCCCCTGCATCGCCGCCCCGGCCATGGCGAGCGAAGCCCCCGCCAGCGCCGCCAGAACCGTGCGGGGCAGCCGCGCCGCCACCGCGGCCTCGGCGATGGTTTGCGGCGTGCCGGTCAGCCCGATCCAGAGATCCGTCAGCCCGACCGACCGCGCGCCAAGGCCCAGCGACAGCCCGACAACGACCGTCAGCGCCGCCAGAGCCACCAGCCCGCGCAGCGCCCTGCCCACCTGCCCGCTTGCCGCCTGCCCGCTCATCGACCCGCCGTCACCGCCGCCGAGAGCCGGTCGGCATAGGCGTCCAGCACCCAGGGCAGCGACATCGGCGTAGGATTGGCCGCGGTGCCCATCGGGTCATTGTCGAGCATCACCAGCGCGCCGCGCCGCACCGCGGGCAGCTGCGCGGTCAGAAGATCGCTTGACAGGCTGTCACGCAAAGCCGCGCCGCCATAGGTCACCAGCACATCGACATCGGCCAGGCTGTCGATCAGCTCGGCGCTGACCTCGGCCGAAAAGGCGCCCCCTGCGGCGGCGTCCCGCACCATCTGCGGCGCGTCAAAGCCCAGGTCGCGAAAGAACTGCACCCGGGCATCGCGGTCGGTGTAAAAGCCGATCCGGCTCAGATCCTGCGCCGCCAGATGGGTCACGAACATCGCGGTTTTTCCCGCGAATTCAGGATGTTCCGCGCGGGTCTTCGCAATTTTGCCGTCCAGCCGCGCAATCAGCGCCTGCCCCTCGGCGGCCATGCCCATACCCGCACTGTTCAGCGCGATCGTCTGGCGCCAATCCGTCGTCCAGGGCGCTTGCGGGTAGGCCACAACCGGGGCAATGCGGCTGAGGGTGTCATAGTCCTGCGCGGAAAGGCCGGAATAGGCGGCCAGGATCACATCGGGGTCGGTCGCCGCCACCGCCTCGAAGTCGATCCCGTCGCCCTCGTCAAACAGCACCGGCGGCGGGGCGCCCAGCTCGGCCAGACGCGCCTCGACCCAGGGCAGGATGCCATCCCCGTCGTCATCGCCGAAATTCGCCCGCGCAAAGCCCACCGGCACCACCCCCAGCGCCAGCGGCACCTCGTGATTGCTCCAGGCCACCGTGGCGATGCGGACCGGCTTTTCGGTCAGGACGGTGGTGCCGAACGCATGGTGGATTTCCAGCGGATAGGGTTCGGCCAGCGCTGCCCGCGGCAGCGCCGCCACAAGGGCAAGGGCGCCAAGGCGCAGCAGGAACAGGGGGTGTCGCATGGGGGCAGATGTCCTTCGATTGGCACCGCCTTGCCCGCGGCTGCCGGGCCGGTCAAGGCTGCGCGCCCGTCGGAACCGGGCGCGGCGCAGCTTCGCCAAAGTTTCTGACAAAAACCATCAGTTTCTTCAAGACCAATCCGCGCCCGGCTGCTAGAGCGCCAGCATCGCAAGGCTTCGGCCGCCGCCCTTCGGGGCCCGGCGGCGCGGCCTTGCACAGCCACCCGGCCGGGCCCCGCCCCCGGAGAGCCAGCCCGACCCCCTTTTGGAGATATCGACGTGACCTTCCCTTCCCAAACCGTCCGGCCGCGCCACCGGCTGCTGAAATCGGGCTGCGCGGTGCTGGCGCTGCTGGCCGCCCAGCCCGCCACGGCCCAGGACGGTGCCGAAACCGACGCCGAAACCCCGTTCCGCCTGTCGCCGATCACCGTCAACGCCGCGGGCAAGGCCGATGACGATGCGGCCACGGTCGTCGCCCGCGAGCTTTGGGTGGGCGGCAAGGTCGCCACCAGCCTGCAGGACACGCCCGCCTCGGTCTCGGTGATCACGCAAAAGGAAATCGAGGCCCGCAAGGCCGACACGCTGGAAGAGGTGCTGCAATATTCCGCCGGTCTGCACACCGATTACTATGGCACCGACGACCGCAACGACTATTTCCAGATCCGCGGCTTCAGCGCCACGACCTATCGCGACGGGCTGACGCTGGGCTCGATGCGCGGCGTGCGCGAAGACCCCTATGCCTATGAGCGGGTCGAAGTGCTGCGCGGCGCCAATTCGACGCTGTTTGGCGTCGCCGATCCGGGCGGCTCGGTGAACTTCGTCACCAAACAGCCGAAATTCGAACGCATCGCCGAAACGCGGCTCAGCTACGGGTCCTTCGGCAGCGCCGAGGCCGCCTTTGATTTCGGCAATGTGCTGAACGCGGCCGATACGCTGGCCTTCCGGCTGACCGGCAAGGTCAAGGACGGCGCGCTGGAATACGACCATTCCAACGATGACGAGACCTTCCTGATGGCCGGGCTGACCTGGTCGCCCAGCACCGCCACCTCGCTGAGCCTGATCGTCGATCATCTGGACCGCGACGGCACACCCAACAGCGGCGGCTATCCGCTGGATCGGGACTATGACCGCAGCGCCTTTTATGGCGAGCCCGGGTTCAACTATCACGATGTCGAACGCACCTCGGTCACCGCGCTTTTGACCCATGATTTCGGCAATGGCCTGACGCTGCGCGGCAATCTGCGCTACAGTGACCTGACCGACACTTTCGGCTATGTCTATCTTTACGATTATGCCGGACGCACGGGCACGACGCTCTCGCGCTATTATTTCGGCACCGACCGCAGCGCGACCGAGACGATCGGCAATGCCGTGCTGCAATATGACACGACCTTCGGCAGCATCGGCAGCAGCACGCTGGGCGGGATCGAATTCCGCGACGGCACCAGCACCGACACCTCGATCTACGGGCTTGCCGGGTCGATCGACCTGGCCAATCCGGTTTTTTCGGGCGGCCCGGCCAGCCCCTCGGTCTATGCCCGCACGCGGGTGGAAAACCTGACCCGCTCGGTCTTTGCGACGCAGAACCTGGCTTTCAACGACCGGCTGATTGCCACCGTCGGGCTGCGCCATGACTGGCTTGATGTCACCAGCACCAACCTGATGGGCGCGACGCCGGTCAGCACCGGCGGCGATTTTTCCGAAAGCTCGGGCCGGGCGGCGCTGACCTGGAAGTTCACCCCCAGCCTGTCGATCTATGGCAGCTTCGTCGAATCCATCGCGCCGCCCACCGTCGGCGTCGATCCCGAACGCGGCGAACAATATGAAATCGGGGTGAAATTCGCCCCCGAGGGCAGCAACACCCTGATTTCGGCGGCGGTCTATGACCTGACGAAAAAGGATGTGACGATTGCGGTGGTGCAGCCCGGCGGCGCGATCGAGCGCGAAAAGGTCGGGGAATCGCGAGTGCGCGGCCTTGATCTGGAGGCCAAGACCGAATTGACTTCGGCGCTGACGCTGATCGGCTCTTATTCCTACATCGACTCGGAAGTGGTGACGGGCACGCTGCGCTCGGGCGCCTCGATCGCGGGCAAGCAATTCGCCTCGACGCCCAATCATGTCGCCTCGATCTGGGCGAACTACACGCTGGCAGGCACGCAGGCGCGGGGGGATGTGACGCTGGGGCTGGGGCTGCGCCATGTCGGCAGCTATTATTTCGACGCGGTCAACAGCCGCAAGGCCAGCGCCGCGACGCTGGTCGATGCCTCGGTGGGCTATGATCTGTCGGAAACCGCAACGCTTGAACTGCATGTCAGCAACCTGCTGGACGACCAGCATGTCGTCGGCTCGGGCACGGCGGATTATTACAATCCCGGCCGCGAAATCGGGCTGAGCCTGCGCAAGAGCTGGTAAGCACGCGACCCCGGCGGCCACAGGCGGCGGCCGGGGTCATGCCTTGCGCTGGGCGCGCAGCCAGGCCGAGGGCGTCGTGCCCTCGTGACGGCGAAACGCCCGCGTCAGATGCGCCTGATCGGCAAAGCCGAACTGCATCGCGACATCGGCAATCACCATCTCCGAGGCCAGAAGCGCCTGTTTCACCCCCGCGATGCGGCGTTCCTGCTGCCATTGCAGCGGCGTCTTGCCGGTGGTCTTCTTGAAGGCCTGCGAAAACCAGCCGGGCGAAAGACCCACCGCCTCGGCCAGCGCCGCGGTGCTCAGCCGGCCGCGGCCGTCCTCCTCCAGCAGCCGCTGCAACCGGCGCATCTGCTCGGGCGTCAGGCCGCCGGAATGGCGCGTCTCGGGCGGCTGCGCCCCGGGCATGTCCAAAAGCCCCGCGACCAGCGCCACGGCCAGGCTTTCGGCAAAGATCGGGTGGCGCTCGGGGGCGATGATCTCTTGCCGCAATGCCGCGCCGATCGCGGCCAGCGCCGAAACCTCCTGCAGCTCGGCCGGTTGACTGGCCACCCGCATCGCATCGCCCGCCCCAAGACCCGCGCCCAGCCGCGCCAGAAGCCAGCTGCGGTGCAGATGCAGATCCAGATGGGAAAACCGATGCCCGGCCACGAAGCGGGTCCAGATCGGCATGCCCGCGGGCACATAAAGCGCGCGCAGCAGCGGGCGGGCATGACCCTGATCGGCGGCGCCCAGCTCGGACAGCCGGATCTGGTCGGAGACATCGTTGAAGAACAGCATCACCCGCGGATCGGGCGAGCTGTAATAGCCCGTCGCCCCGGCCCGGCCCTCGGCTTCCCAGAACACCCCGCACATCGCCTCGAACGAACGCCACCGCACCGGCGCGGTGCGGGAAATCCCGTGCGTCTGGCAGGTCATCGCAGGCAGGAAGCCCATTTCCCTTTTCTCCACAGGCAGAAAACACCGAAACGACGCTTGCCTGTGGCACCGGAGCGGCCAAAGCGACCGCGGCGGCATGGGTAGTGCGCAGGCGCCGAACCTAGGCCATTGCCCGACCCGGCGCAAGAGAGCCCGCCGGGACGGCCCTCAGCCCTGTCGGCCTGATACAGCGCGCAGGGCTGAGGATGGGTTGGCCAGCCCCTCCTGAGGGCATATGGCCAGATTGATCCGGAGAGGATCAGGAGAGCTGAGCGATGAAGGACGTCTTGATCATCGGCGTTGACCTGGCAAAGCAGGCATGAAGCCTGCAGCAGGCGACGGGCTCACGTCTTGCCGAAAATCATCTCCCGCAGGTGGCATCCGGACGCAGGGAACGCCGCGGAGAAGACGGGCTGTCGTTTACTGACTGTTTTTGTCAATATAATTCTCTGCCCCGATTTCGGAGACCGGGAGGAAAAACCCCGCGCCCGATGGCGCGCCCTATCGCGATATCGTCGTCGGCGACGGCCCCAAGGCGGCGATTGCCCTGCGCGACATGCTCCGGGACGAGATCGCCCGCACCTTCCGCGACACCCCGAAGCCGCCGCCGCGCAACGGGGTGGTGGTGGCGGGGCGCTATCTGCGCAAGACCCTGCGCAGCGGGCTGCAATGCCTTGATTGCGATCTGGAACTGGCGGCCACGCTGGACATGGTGTCGGTCTCGCCGCGCTGCATCCGGGTCTCGGCCCTGGTCGAGGGGGCCTCGAGCTGAGAAGTCGCGGGACAACCGCATGTTCATCCGGGCCAGGGCATCGCGCAGATCTCGGCGCCGGGTCAGGACACGCCGATCGGCTTTTGCGAACCGATGGGGCAGCGCTATCGCATGGCGGGGCTGCTGATCACGCCCGGCTTTTTCGATCAGGGGCCCGCCCCGCGCCGACCGCGGCGTAGCTCAGCCGAAACGGGCGTGGATCAGCAGCGGGGCCATGTCGCGCACCACGGGCAGCCGCCCCAGCCTCGCGATCAGCCGCGACCGCTCCGGAAAGGCCTCGCCATAGCCGATCGCCGAGACAAGCGAGAGCCCCGGCACCTCGCGGCGCGCCAGGGCAAAGGGCCTCTGCGGCGCGGTGTAATCCTTGTCCACCACCATGCCCTTGCGCGTCCGGCGCGAAAACCAGTGCGGGATGGTGTCGAAAAAGATCTCGGCCGGGGTCGGGCCGCGATGCCTGCCGATGCGGCGCAACAGATCCAGCGTTTCCGCGGCGGTGAAATACATCACCAGCCCCGCCGCGGTGACGAAAGGCCCCCGCGCCGGATCGACCGCCTCGAAGACCGCTGGTTCCAGCGCGGAAAGCGGCAGTTCCGTCAGCCGCGGATGATCCGGCAAAAGCTGGCGGCGCAGCGCAATGCTTTCGGGCAGATCGACGCAAAGCCAGCGCAGCCGCCCGTTGTCAGGCCGCCAGAACTGCGTCTCCAGCCCCTCGCCCAGCGCCAGAACCTGCGCCTCGGGATGGCTGGCCAGATCGCGCCGGATCAGCCCGTCCGACTATTTCGAGCGCACCGCATGCCAGTGACTGACCGGGCCGAACCGGTCGAAATCATCGTCGATCCGGTTGACAGATCGACCGCCATCGGATCGTCGAAGACGCCGCGGTCGAGCACCGTCATCCCCGCGCGACCGCAGCGGCCAGAGCAGCGTCTCGGGCACGCCGCCCAGCCGCGGCGCGATCCGCGCCCCCGCCCCGATCCTTGCGCCCTGTGTCATGTGATCCCCCTTCAGAATGTCACCGTCATCCCGACGCCGATCACCCGGCCCCGGTCACAGGACACGCCGTAAACCGGCGTCGCCGTGCCCGCGCCCCCCACAGGGTTGACGGACCGTCAGGTACTGTTCGTCGTTCATGTCGTTGAAGAAGATTGCCCCCGACAGATCCACCCGACCCTCGAACAGGCTCGCGCGGCACGCCAAAGCCCATGAAGGTGTTGTAAAAACCGTTGCCGCCGGATTTGTAGCCGCGCGCGATGGAGGCATGGGTGGTCAGATCGGGCGACCATTCACAAGACAGCGCCGCCTTGCCGGTCCAGAAATCGTCGCTCAGCCGACCGCTTTCGGAACAGGCGGCCAGCATCCCCGGAGAGGGCGGATCATACCCGAGAGAGTCGAAATCTGCTTTGAACTCCTTGTCCTCGTGGGTCAGCCGCAGCCCGGCCGAGGCGGTCAGCCGCTCGCTCAGCGGAAGGCTGACGTCCCCAAAGACCGCCACGCCATCGGTGACCTGCTCCTAGCTCTTGTCGCCCGCCTGCGTCGCCCCACAGGCGGTGACGTTGCTGGTGTTGGTCTTGCGGTTCTCGTCGCGATAGGCGACGGCCCGCGCCCCCCAGCCGATCGCGGCGCCGTCCGGCGAGGACAGCCGGAATTCCTGGGTCAGACGGCTCTGATCCTTGGTCCGGAACATGTAATTGTCGGCAGCGCCGGAACGAGGTTGATCGCCCCGCCCGAGGTGGACCGGCCCAAAAGCGTGTTCTGCGGTCCCTTCAGCACCTCGACCTGTTCAAGGTCCAGATAGCTCGAGGCCGATTGTTCCAGCATCAAGGGCGCGCCATCGACAAAGGTCAGCACCGAACTGTCATCGGGGCTCAGCGGCATCAGAAGCGGGCCGACCCCGCGCAGGGTGATGAAGGCGTTGTTGCGATCGCCACAGGAATACATCACCGCCCCCGGGATCTCGCGCAGCGCGGAGGCGCCGTCGGCCCCCCCCTCCTCGGTCAGTTTCTGCGCATCGACGACGGCGACCGAGCCGGGACCATCGCGCAGTTTCTCGCCGCGTTTGGAGCCGGTGACGACGATGTCATCCAGCGCGACGATGGCGCCGCCGATCACCGCCCCAGCAAGGCCAAGCCCATTGGCAGCCACCGCGCTGAACAGGCCGATCTAGCCGATCTGCAACTCCGCATCGACCTGCAGGACCGGCAGATGCCCCGAGACGAGCCCGATGGCGCCATGCGCCAGAAGCAACCCGACAAAAAAGTCGGCTGTTGCGTGCAAATCTGTATCCTGAGCGCGTGGCAGCAGCCGGAGACAGGCGATGACACAGGCCGGGGGCACTGCAGGCGGCGCGGATCGAGGCGATCGAGGATGAATACCGGGCCCGGGCCAGCCATGCGGCGGGGCTGGTCCGGGCGTTGCGGCGCAAGACCGGTTGAGCCGGGCCCGGCACCCGGCGAAGGCCGATCGTCCCCCCGGGGGCCGGGTCACTTCGTCAGGATCAGCTTGCCGTTGCGGGTGATGCGCAGGGTATAGGTGACGCCGTCCAGCACGATCCGCACAAGGCTTCCCCCCTCGGTCAGCGCCCGTGCGTCGTGCAACGGCGGCGCGATGTCGGAGCCTTGCCCGGCGTCCGGCCCCTGCCCGCCGAACACGCCGTCGAGACCGCGGTCGGCAACGCTTCCAAGCGCAAGTTTCGGCCGTCCCTCGTCATTGCACATGTGCGATTCTCCTTGCGCGCCGGGGGGACGCGCCGCTCGGGATCGCAGGGGGCCTTGCGGGGACGAAACCGCCGTTGGGGCCTGCCGATCGGGCGTCAAACCGCCCCTGAAAACTGTCGAGTGTTTCTATCGGGATTCGAGGACGAAGAAAAGCCACAGTTCGATCAGGAGGTTGCGGCACGGCGTCACCCGGACGGAAACCCGAGCAAAACCCTTGCCCGGCCAATTCGCACAAAAACCATCAAGTATTTGATTTCATTGTAAATTCATTTGATTTTCTCGATTGCCGGGTCTATCAGAAGCCAGGCGCCGCGGTTGGGCGGCGCCTTGTTCGAACAGAGGAGACATGTGATGTCTGCCACTTGCGCCAAATGCGCTTTCTTCGAAGATCATGTCGCGAACGGTGAAAAAGAACTGGCCGATGCCGGCCTGTGCCGCTTCAACCCGCCCGTCACCCAGATTGCCCCCGACGCCCGCGGCCTGTGGCCGGTGGTGAAGGAATCCGACTGGTGCGGTCACTTCGAAGAAGAAAACGCCTGATCCGATTTCGCAAGCCAGGTCCGCTTTCCGCCAGCCACCACGGCCAGCCACAAAGCCCCCAGCCAGCTTTGATCGGGACCACGTCAAAAGGGCAGCGCAGGGCGCTGCCCTTTCTGCATTCCGGCCCCGCATTCCGCTTTGCCGCTCAGTCGAGACTGGCCACCAGACGGCGCACCGCATTCAGGTAAGCGGTGACCTCGTTGCCCTCGCACAGCAGCGTGGCCACCGCCTCGGCCTGCGCCGCGTGCCCGGCATGGCTCAGCCGCACCACCTGCAGGAACAGCGCCTCATGCCGGGTCGGACGGGGTTGCGATCCGTCCACCCGCCCAAAGCCGAAGGGCGAGTGCCGTGCCACACGCATCCGCGCCAGAACCTGCGCCAGATCGGCAAAGACGATCGCCCCTCGCGTCTCGCCCCAGCGTGCCTGCGCCCGGTCGAGCGCAAGACACCAGCCGTCGCGTTCCGGCGCGCGGTAACTGTCGATCATCAACCGAAGCACGGCCAGAACGTCATCTTGCCAGGGCGCGGCCGTGGCCGGGGCGGCGCGGGCATCGGTCTCGGACGGCAGGGGAAGCTCTTTCATGGGCAGGTCTTTCATGGTCAGGCGGTCATGCAGGCAGGACAAGGCCGAAATCGGCCGCGATCAGCGCAAGCCAGCCCCTGAGCCGCTCGGGCGTCAGCGCCGCCTGATTGTCCTGATCAAGGGCAAGGCCCAGAAATTCGCCCTCCACCACGGCGAGCGAATCTTCGAACTCATACCCCTTGGCGGGCCAGCGCCCGACCAGCGTCGCGCCCCGATCCGAGAAGAATTCATGCAGGAAGAACAGCGCGTTGACGAATTCCAGCGGATAGGTGACCTGATCGCCCAGCCCGAACAGCGCGATCGTCTTGCCGCGGAAATCCTGATCGGCGATCCTGGGCAGGAATTCCTCCCAGCTTTCCGAGGCGGCATTGGCGCTCAGCCCCGGCAACTGCCCGTCGCCCAGCGTCGGCGTGCCAAGGATCAGGAAGTCGTAGGCGATGAACGCCGCCACCTCGGTCCGGTTGACGTTGAGCGGCTTGGCCATCACCTCATCGTCAAACATGTCCTTGATCTGCTTTGCAATCTTGCGCGTGGTCCCGGTGTCCGATCCGAAGAAGAGCCCGATCTTCGCCATGATGTCCCCTTTTGGCTGACGGGCTTGATGCCCCCGCAACTGCTTCGCAAGTTTCGTGCCAGGCTTTGTGCGTCATCTCGGAGCGGATTGTCGGGTAAAATTGTCAGGATTCCAACAAATAAAAGTGAATCACTCAACAATGTCGGATTCGAGACGGCGACGCCGCTCAGGCGGGCGCGTTGATGGGCTGCACAAGGATCTTTTGCGCCATGCCGCGCCCCAGCGCGATGCGGGTTTCGCCCAGGGCAATGACCATCTGCCCGCCGCCGTTCTGCGTCACCTGCAGCCTGCGCCCCGGTCCGAGCCCCATGGCCACCATCCGATGCTGAAAATCGGCACAACCTGCCAGCCGCGCCACCTGAAACAGCGCGCCAGGGGCGGCAAGGGCAAGCGGCAGCAGCGGCGCTGTGGTGCCAAATCGGGGATCGGGGCGGGTGTCATCGGGCATCGGAACCTCTGTCAGGCGAAGGGCTGCGGCATTTTGCGACCCTAGTAAAACACTCAACATTTCTCCTTGACCCATGTCATGTCGCGATATTCAACTTCGCGCTGAACTGGTGCACGCGAGACGGGACAGAAAGACGATGAGCAAGCGCGACGACGATGACGACGGGCGCGAACCGAGGCAGGGGCAAGGGCCCGGTTTCGGGGCGGCGCCGCCGGTCGGATGGTATTACTTCGGGCCGGAGCCGCCCTGGGGGGCGGGCTGTGCTCCGGGATGGGGGCCGCAGGCGGGGCCGGGACCGGCGGCGGGGTTTCAGGGCGGGGCGCAACTTGGCCCGCAACCACAGCCGCAGCCCGATAACCGCGACCTGATGCAGGCCTTCGACCGGCTGGCGCGGGGCGATGTGTCGGCCGAGACGCTGGGGATGCTGTTCAACCTGCGCGACCGCGATTTCTGGAAGGGCGCGGTGGCGGGCTCGGCCGTGGCGCTGGCGCTGGCCAATCTGCCCGCGCTCAAGGCGATGTTTGCGGGCCTTGCCGCGCAGGGGTTCGGCATGAACGGCATGGGCGGCATGGCTGGCATGGGCGCCCCGCCCACCGCCGCGAAACCGACCCCCACAGCAGAGGAAAACTGACATGTCATCGCAACCGAAAGCCACGCCGCTGATGCCCTCGACCACGCAGATCGTGCGTGCGGGGATGAATGGCGCCGCGATCACCGGCGCCTGGACCGCGATCAACGAGGGGATCCGGGTCCGCAACGGCCAGACCACGACCGACGCGGCGATGCGGGCCACCGCCAACAGCGCCGCGATCGGCGCGGGGGCGGGCGCGGTGGCGACGCTCGCCTCGCATCTGGCGCGCAATGCGCCGGTGCTCGGGCTTGTCGCGCTGGCGGCGGGGGTGCTTTACTTCGCCAATTCCAGCCGCAAACCCGCCCCGGCCGAAGCGGGCTCCGAAGCGGCGGAGGCCGCGCAATGACCGACACCAACGCGCAAACCCCCGCGACCGCCGAGGCCACCAACCAGCCCGGCCTTTTGTCGAACCCGCGGTTTCTGACCGGGGCGGTCCTGGGCGGCCTCGTCACCTATGTGCTGACCAACGAGGCGGCGCAGCGCAAGCTGATGGGGGGGCTTGCCCAGCTTTGGCTTGGCCTGCAGGGCGGGCTTGAAGAGGCGAAGGAACGCTTCCGCGATGCCCAGTCGGAAGCGCAGGCGCAGGCGACGCGCGACAAGTAACCCCGGATCACAGGTGCCCGATGCGCGCTGATCTTCCCTTGCGGGCTGCGGCCCGGGTCGTTTCCGCGCCGTCGGTCTCGATCGCACACGAGCTGCCCGGTCGGCTGCGGCTGAAACTGCCGCTCTTGACCCTGCCGGGGCTGGATACCGAACATCTGGCGCGGGCGCTGCGGCAGATCCGCGGGGTCGCCTCGGTGCGGCTCAACCCGGCGGCGGCAAGCGTGATCTTCACCCATGATGGCACGGCGGCCACCCGGGCGCGTGTTCTGGACCGGGTGGCGGGGCTGAGGCGCGATCAGCTGCGCTTTCACCGCCCCGGAGAGGCGCCCGAAGGCCCCTCGGTCGCGCCTTTGGTCAGCCGTCTTGCCCTGCTTGCGGCGCTGCCGGTGCTGCCGCAGCCGCTGGCCCGGGGGCTGGTGCTGTGGGCGATTGCGCCGCGCGTTCTGGGGGGGCTTGACGCGCTTGTGACCAAGGGCGTCTCGGTCGAGGTGCTCGATGCGCTGGCGGTGTCGCTGGGCGTCGCGCGGGGCAGTTTCGGTACCGCGCTGACCACCGATCTGATGATGGAAGCGGGCGAATATCTGGAAGAAACCACGATGCGGCAGTCTGGCGCGCTGCTGCAGGATCTTCTGATGCCGAACCCTGAAACCGCCCGGGTCGAGCGGGCGGGAAGGGTGATCGAGCTGCCCTTTGATCAGGTGGTGCAGGGCGATACCGTGCTGGTGCAGGTGGGCGAGGCGGTGCCGGTTGACGGCGTGGTTCTGACCGGAACGGCGCAGGTGAACGAGGCCTCGATCACCGGCGAAAGCCTTGCGGTGACCAAGGAACCGGGGGCGCTGGCGATTGCGGGATCGACGCTGGAAAGCGGGATGCTGCGGCTGCGCGCCGATCAGGTGGGCGCGGATACGACGACGGCGCGGATTGCGGCGCTGATCCGCGGCGCGCTGAACGAACGCTCCGAGACCGAGAAACTGGCCAGCGCGCAGGCGAACCGGCAGGTCTGGATGACGCTGGGTCTGGGCGCGGCGACGCTGGCCGTGACGCGCGATCTGCGCAGGCTTTCCTCGGTCTTTCTGGTCGATTACGCCTGTCCGATCAAGCTCTCCGCCCCGGTCGCGGTGCGCGCGACGATGTCGGCGGCGGTGGCGCGGGGCATTCTGATCAAGGGCGGTCCCTCGATCGAGAAGCTGTCGGCGGCCGATACGTTCGTCTTTGACAAGACCGGCACCCTGACCGAGGGGCGGCTTGATCTGTGCGATGTGCTGCCGCTTGGCGGGCAGACCGAGGCCGAGGTTCTGGGCCTTGCGGCGGCGCTGGAAGGGGCGGCGCAGCATCCGATTGCACGGGCGATCCGCGGCGCGGCGCGGGCGCGGGGGCTGGCGGCGGATCTCTCGGGCGATGTGACGGTCGAGGTCGGGCGCGGGCTGCGGGCCAGCCTTGGCGGCGCCGAGCTGCTGCTGGGCGCGCGGCATTTCATGGCCCGCGAGGGGGTCGATTTCACCCCCCATGCGGCGCAGATCGAGGCTCTGGCCGAGGCAGGCAAGATGACGCTTTACATGGCGCTGGCCGGGCGTCCGGCGGCGCTCTTCGGGCTGCGCGACAGTCTGCGGGCGGATGCGCGCGACACCGCCGAGAGGCTGCGCCGCGCCGGGGTGAAGCATCTGGTGATGCTGACCGGCGATCGCCGTGCCCGGGCCGAGGCGCTGGGGCGCGAGCTGGGTTTTGACGCGGTCCATGCCGAATTGCGCCCCGAGGACAAGGCGGAGATCCTGGCGCGGATGAAGGCCGAGGGGCGGCGCATCGCCTTTGTCGGCGACGGCATCAACGACGCGCCTGCCCTGGCCTCGGCCGGGGTGGGGATCGCGATGGCACAGGGCGCCGACATCGCCCGGGCGACGGCCGACATCACCCTTTCCGAGGACCGGATCGGCGCCGTGGCCGACGCGCGCGAGGCCTGTGACCGGGCGATGGCGATCATCCGCACCAACACCACGCTGGCGCTGGCGATCAACACCGGGCTGTTCGTCGCCGCCTCTTCGGGGCGACTCTCGCCGGTGGCGGCCTCGCTGATGCACAACGGTTCGACCTTCGGGCTGCTTCTCTATGCGCTGTCGCAGGCCGGGTTCGCGACCGGCCCGGCCGCGTTGGCACGGGATCTGCCGCGATGACCGCCCCGCGCGCCTTGGCGGCCAATAATTCTTGACAGAAATACTCCGCGCCCGCAGGATGCCCCCATCCTGCTTTCGGAGGCTTTCATGGTCTGCTGCGTGCATCACATCCCCGGCCGCGCCCGCTTCAAGATCGAGGCGTTGCGCCGCGATGCCGATCTGGCGCGCAAGCTGCATGAACAGGTCGGCGCGCTGGAGGGCGTGCTGGCGGTCGAGGTGAACCGGGGCGCGGCTTCGGTGATCGTGCATTACCATGTCGAGCGCGGCGAGCTGGGCGCGATCATGGATCACATCTGCGCCCATTGCCCGCAAGCCGCGCTGACCCGCCCGACGGCGCAGCCCGCCGCCAACCGCACCACTGCGCCGATCCTGGGGGCGAAACTCTCGCCCGAGTTCAAACAGGCGATGACCGTGGCGATGAGCAAGGCGGTGCTGAACACCTTCATCACCCGCATCGTCGCCGCCGCGATCTGAACGCCGGTTATGTTTCGGACCGCCGCGCCGCCGCGGCCGCGAAGCGCCGGGCAAGGCCGCGCCGCATCGTCGCCGCGGCATGGTCCAGAAACAGCGCCGGTTCGATCAGCTCGATTTCGGAAATCACCGGCCCGCGCGGCGTGTTCAGCAGATCGACCCGGGCATAAAGCGGTGCCGCACCCAGCGCCGCCAGCGCCTGTCTCGCAAGGGTGGTCCGCGCCGCGCCGGGATCGACCGCCTGCACGGTGGCGCCGAACTGGGTGTTGGCGCGAAAATCGCCCGCGGCGGGATTGCGCCGCACCGCATGGCTGAACGCGCCCGCAATGAAGACAAGCGAGGTCTCTCCGGCGGCGACCTGATCCAGAAACGGCTGCAGCACGACCGGAGCCTCGGGCAAGGCGGGCATCGGCCCCGTCGCGGCGATCCGCGTGACGCCAAGGCCGCTTTGCCCGATCGCGGGCTTGAGCACCGCCTGCGCCCAGCCGCGCGCCGCAAGCTCTGCCCGGATCTGCGCCGCCTCGGGGCGGTCCAGCACCACCGTCGGCACCACCGCCACGCCGCGCTGCGCCAGATCGCACAGATAGGATTTGTGCATGTTCCAGAGCATCAGCCCGGCCGGATTGCCAAAGCGCCCCCCCGCGGCGGCAACGGCCGCGATCCAATCGGCAAAAGCCTGCGGCGTTTCCGCGTAATCCCAGGCAGCCAGCGGCAGGACCAGATCGGCGCCGGCAAAGGGGTCGGTGCCCGCCTGCCAGGGGGCATGATCGACGGCCATCCCCTCGGCCGCGAGCAGATCGATCAGCCGGGCCAGACCCAGCGCGGGCGCGGGCCAGCGCGCGCAGGTGGCAAGGGCGATCCGGGTCATGGCTGCGGCTCCGGTGGCAGCGGACGAATGACCGGATTGCCGCGGCTGTCGGTCAACCGCTCGACCGCGATCCCGTAAAGCCGCCCGATCAGCGCGGGGTCCAGCACCTCGGCGGGCGGGCCATCGGCATGGACCTGCCCCCCGGCCAGCAGCACGAGACGGTCGCAAAACTGCGCCGCAAGGCTCAGATCGTGCAGCACCATCAGCGTCACCAGCCCCCTTGCCCGTGTTTCGGCTCTCACATGCGACAACAGCACCATCTGGTGATGCATGTCGAGCGCGCTGACCGGCTCGTCCAGCAAAAGCAACCGGGGCTGGCGCAGCATCACCTGCGCAAAAAGCGCCATCTGCCGCTGCCCGCCCGACAGCGAGCTGATCTCGCGCTGCGCCAGATCGGCGATGCCGACGGCGGCCAGCGCCGCCAGCGCCTCGGCGATGTCTTCCTCGGACAGATGCATGTGCAGCGCGTCAAGCTTGCCCATCAGCACGACATCGAGAACCGACAGCGCCGCCTCGATGCCGGTGTCTTGCGGCATGTAGCCGATCGGCTTGCGCCAGGCGCGCAGGCCCCGCGGCGCGAGCGGCACGCCATCAAGCCGGATCGTTCCGGTCTCGGGGCGGATCTCGCCGAAGATCGCGCCGATCAGCGTCGATTTTCCCGCCCCGTTCGGGCCAAGGATCGCCACCACCTCGCCCGGGGCGACCTGCAGCCCGATCCCGCGCGCCGTGTAAAGCGCGCCGCGCCGCAGCGTCAGGGTTTCCAGCGCAAGCCCGCTCATTTCGCCCTCAACAGGATCCAGAAAAAGAACGGCACGCCAACGAAAGAGGTGACGATGCCGACCGGAAACAGCGCTCCGGGCAAGATCACCTTGGACAGAACCGAGGCCCCCGACAGGAACGCCGCCCCCGCGATCATCGATGCGGGCAGGAAGAAGCGCTGATCCTCGCCCACCAGCATGCGCGCCACATGCGGCGCGACCAGACCGACAAAGCCGATGATGCCGACAAAGGAAATCGCTGTCGCCGTCATCACCGCCACCAGCACAAGGGTGCGAAAGCGCAGCGCCGCGACATCGACGCCAAGGCTTGCGGCCCGGGTCTCGCCCAGCTTCAGCGCGGTCAGCCGCCAGGCGTCGCGGAACAGCAAAATGACGCAAACCGCCGTCACCGCCGTTGTCACCAAAAGCGTGGTCCAGCTCGATTTCGTCAGGCTGCCAAACAGCCAGAACATGATCTGCTGGCTGATTTCCGGCGCGGACAGGAACTGCACCAGCGACAGGAAGGATTGAAACAGGAACAAAAGCGCGATGCCCGCCAGCACCAGCATGCTCGACGACACCCGGCGCAAGGATGCCAGCCCGAACAGGATCGAAGAGGCGAGCATGGTGAAGACGAAGGCGCCGATCGGCACCGCAAGCGGCAACGGCAGACCGAAACTGCCAAAGGCGATGACAAGCGAGGCGCCCAGCCCCGCCGCCGCCGAAAGACCAAGCGTGTAGGGGCTGGCCATCGGGTTGTTCAAAAGCGTCTGGATCTCGGCCCCGCCGACGCCCAGCGCCGCCCCCGCGACCAGCGCCATCAGCGCCATCGGAAGGCGCAGATCCTGCACGATGATCCGCGTCATCGGCGCCACCTCGTCGGGGTGCAAAAGCGCCGTCAGCACCTCGGCGGGGGAAAGCAGCGCGGGGCCGGTGGCGATATCGAAGACAAGGCCCACCAGACACAACGCCGCCATCACCACAAGAATGCGCCAGCGCCGGAATTCGCTCCGGCGCTGGGCGGCGATGGCCTGCGACAGGCCCTTTGGCAAAGAAGCGGTCACTGTGCCAATGTCATGGCAAAGGTGCCCTCGGGCACGACCGGCAGATAGGTCTTCCAGAAATCGCGATAGGCGGCTTCGGGGTCGAGATCGGCAAAGACCTGCGGATACAACGCCTTGGCAAAGACCTGGATCATCGCGAAATCGGCGATCGTGCGCGAGGCGCCCTGATAGACCGCATGCACGCGCCCGTCGCGCACCGCGGGCAGCTCGGCCCAGCCGTTGCGCGCGGTATAGCCCGCCAGCCGCTTTTGCGCCTCGGCCCGGTCGATGCCGACCCCCATCACCAGCGCCGCCGGGTTCTTCGTCAGCTCGGTTTCGCGACCGGCCAGCACCACCACCTCGGGCTGCGCCGTCAGGATCTGCTCTTCGCTCAGCGGGCCCCAATTGTCGATCACCGGCGCGGCGATGTTGTCGCCCCCCGCCAGCGTCGCCAGCGCCCCCCACATGCTTTTGCCAAAGCTGTTGCCGATCTCCTCGGGGCCCTTGTTGGCGAATTCGACATAGACGCGGGGCTTCGGCAGCCCGGCCTTGGCCAGCCGGTCCGAAACCATGTCCACCGTGCCCTGATACAGCGCCGAAAGCTCGGCCGCGCGGTCGGTGCGGCCGGTGATCTGGCCCAGAAGCTCGGTCGATTTCGCATGCCGCGCCGGGTCTTCGGCGTTGTAATCCACGACGACGATATCGACGCCCGCTGCGTTCAGGCGGTCCTCGTCCGAGCCGAGCGCCTGATATTGCCAATCCGCCAGCACCACCACATCGGGGGCGAGCGACAGCGTCTTTTCAACCGAGAAGGTGCCGACCTCAAATTCGCCGACATCGGCGATGGTCTCGATCTGCGGCATCGCGGTCTTGAACAGCGCCCAGTTCGTCGGCGTCCAGCCCTCCCAGGCCTCGCGCGAGAGGCCGACGACCTTGTCGAAGCTTTCGGTGCCGCCCACGGCAATGTAATCGGTGAAGTAAAGTCCCAGCACCACCCGTTCGGCGGGCAGGGTCACGTCGACCTTGCGGCCCAGAACATCGGTGACGGTGGTTTCGGCGGCCTCGGCCGACAGGACGGCAAGACCGGCAACGGCAAGGCCCAGCGCGCTGCGGCGCGCCAAGGTAAGGAGTGACATCTTTCCCCCGGATCGGATGAATTCGGAAATTGGCTGCCCTTCGGGGGGGTGGCTGCGGGCAGCTTTGCCATGGCCGACTGAAACAGTCAAGAAAGGCCCGGACCGCTTTGTGCGAGGCTATGCGCCGCAGCGCGCCCCCGACAGAAACAGCGCCCATGCCTTTTCAAACCACTGCTCGCGCGCTTGCGCCTCTTGCAGCGGCATCTGGCCCATCAGCGCCTCGTTGCTGGGCCCCAGAACCACCGCGGCAATCAGCTGTTGCGCGGTAAAGGCCGGGTCGGGGGCCTGCAGCGCGCCGCAGGCATGCGAGGCGGAGATCGCCTCGACCAGACGCGGGGTGAAAGGGTCTTCGCCAAAGATCGGCCTTGCACGCATCGCCTCGATGAAGGCTTCACGCTTGAGCGCCAGCAGATCCGGCTCGAGATTGGCTTCAAGGAACCAGCGCGCCAGATGGCGCACCCGGTCGAGCGGCGCGTCGGGGGCTTGCTGCATCGTCGTCTCGAACCACTGCAGCGTCCGTTCCAGCGACCGGCGCGAGACCGCGGCGAACAGTTCTTCCTTGGTGGCAAAGCGGCGATACAGCGTGTCGCGGCCGATCCCGCAAGCCGCCACGATCTGCTCCATCGTCGTCGCGCCAAAGCCCTGTTCGATGAACAGACGACAGGCGGCGTCCAGGATCTGCGCCGCCAGCTGTTCGGATTCCTCGCGGCTGGGGCGGCCGCTGCGCTGGGTGCGTCTGGTCTGGGTCGGTGTCATGCCTGTCCGGTTCTATCCGTGGGTGCCCGACTATGCGCGGATTTTCGCAGCAATCTCAAGGCGCGAAAGCCATATTAAAAGTGTCAGGAAATAACTGGACTGATAATTCCCGTTTTGTTAGGAAGACTCACCGCAACGAACGGAGATGCCCGATGATCAGCAAGGCCGTCACGGTGACAGCTGCCCTTTGCATGACCGCAGCGACGGCTGTGGCGCAGGACACAACCGAACTTGAAGCGATCACGGTCACGGGCGATGTCGCGGATACATCGACCTCCTACGCGCTGCCGAAGATGCGCTCCGCGACCAAGACCGACACGCCGGTGACCGACACGCCGCAGGCGCTGACCGTGCTGACGCGCAAGCAGTTCGACGACCAGAACCCGCAGACCGTCGGTCAGGCGCTGCGCTATACCGCCGGGGTCCTGTCCGAGATCGACGCCTCGACCCGCTATGACAGCGTGTTCCTGCGCGGCTTTGGCGGCTTTGGCACCTCGACCGCCTATGCCGCTTTCCTGGACGGGCTGCGGCTGCCGCGCGGTCAGGCCTTTGCCCAGGCGGCGGTCGATCCCTTCCTGCTCGACCGGGTCGATGTGCTCAAGGGGCCTTCGGGGCTGCTTTACGGCCAGACCAGCCCGGGCGGGCTGGTGAACATGACGCTGCGCAGCCCCGATGGCAGCAGCGGCGGCGAAGCGCGGCTGGAAGTCGGCTCGAACAACCGGGTGCAGACCGGGCTGGCGCAGCATGGCACCCTCGATGCCGAGGGCAAGCTGCACTATTCGGTGGCGATGGTCGGCCGCGATGCGGGCGCGCGTTACGCGGATGTGGACGAGCAACGCCTTGCGGTGGCGCCGGTGCTGGTCTGGCAGCCCACCGACCAGACGCGGCTGACCTTTGGCGCCTTCTGGCAGCGCGACCCCGAGGGGGGCTATTTCAACTCGATCTATCCGACCTCGCTTGCGCCCGATTTCGCCGATGCGCTCGATCGCGATCTGAACATCGGGGACCCTGGCTACGAGGGGTTCGACCGCACCCAGACCGCCGTCTTCGCCGGGATCGAACATGGCTTTGCCCCCGGTCTTACCCTGCGCTCGAAGCTGCGGGCGATGCGGGTGGAGAGCGACATGAAGGGCATCCAGATGGTTGCGCCGATCACCTCCACGGGCGATCTTTACCGCGCCGCGGTGCATTCGGTCGAAGCGGTCGAGGGGCTCGCCTGGGATACCAATCTGGAATACGAGACCCGGACAGGCGCGCTCCGGCATCAGCTGCTGGCCGGAGCGGATCTGCAATGGACGCGCGCAAGCTGGACTTATGAGCTGGGCGCGGCGCCCAGGCTGAACGTGCTGACGCCCGGCTATGGCGGCAGCATCGGCCCCTTCGCGACTTATATCGACAACACCCAGACGACCCGCCAGCAGGGGCTTTATCTCAGCGACCAGATGAGCTTTGGCGCCTTTCGCGCCGTGCTGGGGGCGCGCCGGGACTGGGTGTCGAGCGACACCGACAACCACCTGACCGACACCGTCTCGCGCCAGGACAGCGCCGCCAATTCGGTGCGTGCGGCGCTGCTTTACGATCTTGGCAACGGCGCCGCCCCCTATCTGAGCTATGCGACCTCCTTCGAGCCGGTCGCCGGGGTGGATGCCGGCGGCAATGCCTTCGTGCCGAGCCGCGGCAAGCAATGGGAGGCGGGGCTGAAATTCCAACCCGAGGGCAGCGACGCGCTGTTCACCCTTGCCGCTTTCGACATCCGTCAGGAAAACCTGCTCACCCCCTCGAGCACGCCCGGCTTTTCGGTGCAGACCGGCGAGATCCGCTCGCGCGGGGTCGAGATGGAAGCCCGCGGCAAGCTGACGGAACAGCTTGAGCTGATCGGCGCGCTGACCTTGCTGGACACCGAAGTCACGCGTTCGAACACTGCCGGGGTGGTGGGCAAGCGTCCGCAGGCGGTGCCGGAACATTTCGGCTCGCTGTGGCTGAACTACGCCTTTGCGGGCCGGGCCGAGGGGCTGGAACTGGGCGGCGGGGTGCGCTTTGTCGGGGCGAGCCATGCCGATGACGCCAACACCGTCAAGGCTGAGAGCTACCGGCTTGTCGATGTCGGGATGCGCTACGATCTGGGCATGGCCGATACGGCGCTGGCGGGCACGAAGGTGGCGCTCAACATCCGCAACCTCACCGACGAAACCTATTACGCCAGCTGCAGCTATGGGTATTACTGCCAGTATGGCGAGGGCCGCACCGTCACCCTCAGCCTGCAAAAGACATGGTAAGGCGGCGGGGGTTCCTTTTGGGCGGCGCCGCGGCGCTCGCGCTGCCCGCACTGGCCCGGGCCGGGGCGATCGAGACCGCCGATGTCCTGGGCCTGCCGGTGTCGCTGGCCGCCCCGCCCAAGCGGATCGTGCTGCTGGACGCCACGGATTATCTGTCGATGACGGCGCTCTTGCCCGATCCGGCGACGCGGATCGTCGGCTGGGCCAGCCGCGAGCGGCTCGACCTTGGACGCGCGGCGACGCTTTTGCCGCAGGGCATCCCCGAGGTCGGCAAGCTCTCCGCCGATACGATCTCGGTTGAATCGGTGCTGGCGCTGCAGCCCGATCTGGTGGTCGCCAGCAGTTACATGCTGCCTCCGGGCGGCACGCCGCTGGAGACGCAGCTGCGCGCGCAGGGAATCGCGCTGGCCTGGACGCGCGGCCATGATGACGCGCTGCCCCCCGCGCAGGGGCTTGCCCGCACGATGGCCTTTTGGGGCGCCGTGCTGCAGACCCCCGAACGCGCCGCCGCGCTGGCCGATCTGGGTGCCGCCGAGATCGCCCGGGTCACCGGCTGCACCCGCGCCCTGCCCCGTCGGCCGCGTTGCTACATGGAAATCATGTCCACGCTGGACGATTGCTGCTGGGCGGCCGGGCGGGCTTTCTGGGGGCCGCTCTTCGATCTGGCGGGCGGCGCGCTGATGGCCGGTTCCGACGGCTGGGGTGCGCAGCTTTCCTCCGAGGCACTGCTGGCCACCGATCCCGAGATCTATATCGCCACCGGCGGCAGCATCGCCCCGGGGCTGCAACCGGGCATCGCCCCCGGGCTTGATCCCCTGGCCGCGCGGGAGGGTCTGCGCGCGATGACCGGGCGGCTGGCGTTGCAAGGCAGCACCGCCAACCGCACGGGGCGGGTCCACGGGATCTGGTCCGGCCTCGCGTTGTCGCCGGTGCTGCTGCCGGTACTTGTCGATTGTCTGGCGCAGTGGCTGCACCCGGAAAGCTGCGCCGATCTGGACCCTGCCCGCACCCTTGCGCGGATCAACGCCTTTTTCGCGCAACCGATCCCCGGTCCGCTCTGGGCGTCGCTGCGCGACGGCTGAGCCCGGTCCCTGTTTCGAAAGTCAGCCAGAGATGATCCAGCTTGAAACCCAGCTTGCCCTGCCGCAGGGCGCCACCGTGCTGCAGGCGCTGCGCGCCCATGCGCTTGAACACGAAATCGCCCCCGAGATCGACACTCCGGACGCCTTCGCCTTCAGCTTTCAGGGCAACCGGCTGTCCTTTCGCCTGAGCGTCGGGCGGCTTTGCATCGGCCTGACGGCGGTCAGCCCGAACACGCTTTATTTCCTCAAGGAAACCGTGGCCCATCACCTGGAGGAGCTGGCCCCCGCCGCCGCGGCACAGCTGCGCTGGCCCGATCCGATCCCGCGCCATCCGCCGAATTTTCGCCTGCTGCGGGTGACCGGGCGCATGCGGCCCTGTGCGGGGCTGACGCGGCTCGAGCTTGCGGGGGGGGATCTGGACCCGCTCACCCGCGACGGGCTGCATGTCAAGCTGATGCGCCCGGCCGATCCGGGGCGGGCGCCGGTCTGGCCCGGGGTGGCGGCGAGCGGCGCGACGCGCTGGCCCGAAGGGGCGGACCGGCTGCATGTACGTTATTTCACCCTGCGCGCGGTCGATCCCGTGCGCGGGCGGGTGCTGATTGATTTCGTCGATCACCCGGGCGGGCAGATCTCGGACTGGGCGCGCCGTGCCGCGCCGGGCGACGAGATCGGCGTGATGGGGCCGGGCGGCGGGCTCTTGCCCGGGACCGGGCGACCGTTGATCCTGCTGGGCGATCTGACGGCGCTGCCCGCGATGGCGCGGATTCTGGAAAGCCTGCCCTGCGGTCATCCGGGCCAGGTCATCGCCGCCCTGCCCGAGGGGGCGGACTATCTGCCCGCCGACCGGCTGGACCCGGTCTTCCTGCCGCCTGATCGCTTCGCCGAGGACGCGCTTGCCCCCCTGGCGCAGGCGCTTGCGCTTTGGCCGGGGGCGCATCTTTGGGTGGGCGCGGAACAGCGGATGGCCCGGGCGGCACGCGATCTGGCCGCAGCCCTTCCCGCCGCGCAAAAGGAAATCGGCAGCTACTGGCGCAAGGGCCAGCGCGGCGACGCTCGCCGCGAGACGCACGACGACGACCTCTGAGCCGGTGCGGTCGCGTCAAGCGGGCGCCTCAAGGGGGGGCACCGGTCGCATCGGGGTTCCCCTCTCGAGATATTTTGCAAATCAATCACATGATTGAACCATGGACACGCATTGCACATCGCAACACGATCTTCGCACCGAGACGCGCCGCGAGATGATCGCGGCGGCCGCCATCGCGCTGATCCTTTGAAAAAGGTGCCGCCGCGTTGCGCACCCGCGATGTGGCGGCCCGCTTGGGCATCAACATCTCGACGCTGCATTTTCATGTCGCGACGAAATCCGCTCTGCTGCGTCTGGTGGCCGATACCGCGACCTTCAACCGATCTGCCCCGATCACCGAATACGCCCGCCGCCCGCTCATCTCGTAGCCCTTTTTGAGATGGGCGACGGCCTCGCGCCTGGCGGCGGGCGTCACCACTTTTTTGACAGAAGATCCTTCAGCGCAGTCCTCGCCATTGGGCTTGAAACAATGGCGCACCAATGGCCCGATCGAGCATCGCCTCGGCAAGCAGTCGCTTCAGCTTGCCGTTTTTCGCCCGTTCTCTCGAACCGGTGGCGTTCACGGGCTCACGCTTCGAGGGCCTTCAGGCGCTTTGCCTCTGAAGGCTCCATGCCGCCGAACTTCGCCTTCCAGGCATAGAACGTGGCGCTACTGATCCGGTAATCCTCCCCGTGGTTAAGGGGATGCGGAAGTAGAATTTTCTCGTAGCGTGAGCTGAGGAGATTCGAATGAGAAAGAGCCGTTTCACCGAGCCGCAGATCATGGCTGTGCTTCGTCAGGCCGAGAGCGGTGTGTCGGTGCCTGAACTTTGCCGGGAGCATGGGATCAGCACTGCGAGCTTCTATAAGTGGCGCTCGAAGTATGGCGGCATGGACGCTTCGATGATGAGCCAGATGAAGGCGCTTGAAGACGAGAACAGGCGGCTGAAGCGCATGTTCGCTGACTTGAGCATGCAGGCCGATCTTCTCAAGGAAGCCCTCGGAAAAAAATGACGCGGCCAGCTCAACGCCGCGAGCTGGCCGAGAAGGCTGTGGCGACAAAGGGGGTCAGCATCGCGCTGGCCTGCCGGGCATTTGGGTCGAGCCGAGACCTGCTTTCGCTACAGCCCGAGGCGCGATGCCGAGAATGAGTTCATCGCAGACCTGCTGGAGGGTCTGACCAAGGCGCACCTGACCTAGGGCTTTGGATTGTGCTTCTTGCACCTGCGCAACGTCCAGGGGCACCCGTGGAACCATAAGCGTGTCCATCGGATCTCCTGCGAGCTTGAACTGAACCTGCGGAGTGAGCCATTGAGACGCCATTGGTTCAAGTTCAATGGTGAACGCCGCGGCGAAGGATCAAGCGTGACAAACCTGAAGAGCTCAACGTCCCGGAGGCACCGAACACGGTCTGGTCGATGGACTTCATGGCCGACCGTTT
>NZ_SWJZ01000103.1 GCF_005144475.1 Rhodobacter capsulatus
GTGCTTTTCGCACACTGCCCAGAACCGGCCCGCATCGGGGAAGGTCGGCACGCCCTCGAACATCAAGGTCGTCGCGCCATTCGCCAGCGGCCCGTAGATGATGTAGCTGTGCCCCGTCACCCAGCCCACATCGGCGGTGCACCAGAAGACATCGCCGTCTTTATAGTCGAAGGTGTACTGATGCGTCATCGCCGCATAGACGAGGTAACCGCCCGTCGTATGCACGACGCCCTTCGGTTTGCCGGTCGAGCCCGAGGTGTAAAGGATGAAGAGCGGATCTTCCGCATTCATCGGCCGCGGCGGGCATTCCGGGCTGACGTGTTCCATCAGGTACAAAAGATCGACGTCGCGGCCATGCACCCAGCTGATCTGATCGCCGGTGTGTTTCACCACCAGGCAGCGCACCTTGTCCGAGCAGTGCAAGAGCGCCGCATCGGTGTTGGCTTTCAGCGGCGTGCGCCGCCCGCCGCGCGGCGCGGTATCGGCGGTGATCACCAGCTTGGCGCCGCAATCATTGATCCGGTTCGCCAGCGCATCGGGCGAAAAGCCCGCGAAAACAATGGAATGGATGGCGCCGATCCGGGCACAGGCGAGCATCGCATAGGCCGCCTCCGGGATCATCGGCAGATAGATCACCACCCGGTCGCCGCGCATGATGCCCTGGGACAGCAGCACATT
>NZ_SWJZ01000104.1 GCF_005144475.1 Rhodobacter capsulatus
TGATCTTCCAGCATCGCCTCGGTCGCGGTGAAATTGGGATGCTCGCGCAAGATCGCATGGCGGCGCTGCTTCAGGGTGACGTCGTAGTAATCCGTCATCCCGTCATAGCCCTGCACCCGGAACCCCTCGGCCAGCAGCTGCCGCGCAAGGTGAAAGCCGATGAACCCGGCGGTGCCGGTGATCAGGATGCGGGGAAGGTCTGCGCTCAAGGCAATGTCTCCGTTCTTGGACAAAGGGCGTCGCGCCCCGGCGCGGATCGACGGAAGCTTCGCGCTCTTTGCCTTCGGTGCGATCTTGCCAATGCCATCCGCCGAGAGCGCCGTCAATTCCGGCCCGCCCGCGGTCAGGCGGCGATCGGTCGTGCGGATCCCGGGGACAGGACCGGGCCGCCCGGGACGACAGCCCCCCTCAGGCCCGGGTCACCCGCGCCTCCGGCGGATCGGCCTCGGCGACCGGATCCGCCGCGGGCGGCGCCGGATCATCCTCGTCATAGTGCGGCGGCTGGTCCCGCACGAGCCCGAGCCTCGCGTTGAGCGCCATCCACAGGATCGCACAAACCGGGAAGATGAGAAGGAAAAGCGCCGACATCAGTCCGATACCTTTTTCAGAAGGGCCTAGCACAGGATGCGCAGGAAATCACTACCGATCCGTTAAGCATGTTCGGGAGCCGACTGTGCGCCCGACTGTGCGCCCGAGCATGCGGCGGACCGGCGCGGGACACCGCCCGCCAAGGCCAGGCCGCCGGAAAATCCGGTCCATTCGCCTCAAGTTTGACACGAAGAACCGCGCCCCGGCCCGGGCCCTGCTCACCACTCCTTAAGATCCTTGCTGTCTGCTGGTTTTCGGGTGTCGGGGAAGCATGATGGTGAGGGCCATCCCCCCGACGTGAAGTGGGAACGAAGGGGTAATCTTATGTGGGAACAGGCAACCCGCCTGCGGGCCCTGCCGCGCTTTGCCGCGCGCAGGATCGCAGGCGCTCTCGTGGTCTTTGGATTGATCGGCGTGCCGCCGGAGACGCCACGGGCGCAAGAGCTTTATCTGGCCGCCAATCCGATCATCGTCACCGCGGACCGGGGCGGTTATCTTGGCAAACGCAGCGATCAGATCGACCGGATGCGCTCGATCGGGCAGCGTGTGGAGCTGCGCGGCACCTGCCTGTCGGCCTGCACCATGTATCTGAGCCTGCCCAATGTCTGCGTTGCGCCGAATGCGGTTCTGGGCTTTCACGGCCCGAGCAAGAACGGCATTCCGTTGCCGGAGCGCGATTTCGACTATTGGTCGCAGGTGATGGCCCGCAATTACAGCGAGCCGCTGCGCTCGTGGTTCATGACGAAGGCGCGCTTCATCACCAACGGCTACTACAAGGTCAGCGGCGCAGAGCTGATCCGGATGGGCTATCCGCAATGCTGAGCCGCCACTGAACACCCCGGCGGACCCTGTCGGATCCGCCGGAACCGTCGTGTTCGGCGCTTATTGCGTGTCGGTGGTGGCCCCGCCGCCGCCGCCCGCCACGGCCGCGGCCACGACACCGGCCGCCGCCACACCGCCAAGGGCACCAAGACCGCCCAGAAGCGGCAGGAAACCGGTGGCTTCAGGGTCGACACCGGCGTCTTTCGCGGCATCGGCAGCCCCGCCCGGGGCGGGCTGGGCCGCAGGCGCCTGCGCGGCCGGCGCCTTGGCCGAGACCCGCGCCGCGCCCGGAACTTGCTGCGCCTGGGCCGCAAAAGGCAGGGCGCACAGAAGGCATGCAAGACAGATTTTCTTCATGATCGTCTCCCGAATAATTTGCTTCAAGATATCATGCGGCGCCTTGTGTGCAAAGCGTGTCAGCCCGCATGAGGGGCATTTCAGCCGCTTCTGCCGGGCATTGCGGCAGTTTCGCCCAGGTTGAACGGCCCGACATCGACATATCCCACCGCGGGAGAGAGCCATTGCCGGGATTTTGCCACCCTCCCGGCCGAATCAAGCTCGAAGACATTGGTGAAGGCGTGGTTGCGCGCGCGGCAGCTTTCCTCGAACCGGCGCAGCCCGTTTTCGCCCCCCAGAGCCCGCATCACACAGCCCGCGGTCAGCCAGGTCGAGTGGTTGTCACCGGTCAGATAGCGCAGCTTGCGCCGGTAGACCCCCTCCGCCTGCCCGGCCAGCGCGGCGCGGGTGGGGGCGGCATCGGCCCCCATCAGATCGTCGCCCAGACCGCGGCTGGCGACCAGAATGCCGTCATCGAAGGAGAGCGTGATCCGGTCGATCGTCTGCCAGGTGCTGACCGTGCCATTCTGCCCCACCGGGCGCAGCACCGCCCGGGCCTTGCGCGCGGGCAGATCGGCGTGGATCAGCGGCGCGGTCAGAAACGGCTGCGCGGCGGCGGTCAGCTCGGCCTGCTGCCGCGGCGAGGGCCCGCAACCGGCCAGAGCCGCGGCGCAGGCAAGCAGAACAAGCGCTTTCGTCGTCATTTCCAGAACCGCCCCCAGGATGCATCCAGCGCCGAGGCCTGCTGGCCGCGCACGGTTTCGTAAAGCCGCCCCGGCACGGAAAGCCGCGCGCCGCCGTCACGCTGCACCGGGCGGATCGTGGTGTTGATCGCCCGCCGTTCCGGCTTGCCGGTGATCCAGTCGATCGGGATCGTCAGCGAAATGCCCTTGTCGAAAGAGCCCTCGCCGAAATCCTCGGAGGAGACATTGGTGCGGGTGGCGAAAGCGCCGATCTTCCAGCCGTTGTCGAATTCGCGCGCCAGCGTCAGGGTCGCCCCGGTGTCGCCCGCCAGATAGCGGCCAAGGTCAAGCTGGGCCGTGTAGCCGCGGTCGAACTGGTAATAGGCCGAGACATGCCCGGTCACGACATCGTAATCGCGAAAGCCGAACATGTCGTCAAAGGCGCGCTGCTTGGCCCAGTTCACCTCGGCCCCCAGCGCAAGGCGGCTGTTTTGCGGCTTCCAGAGCAGTTCCGAGGACACCCCGCCATACATCTGTTCCAGAAGCCCAAGCGTCACCCGGCCATAAAGATCCTGCCCGGGCCGGACATACCAGGCGGCGGTCAGCTCGGTCAGGCTGGTGTCGCTGCCCTTGGCGTAAAGATAGCCGTCCGAGCGCACATGCGGCAGCACCGAGGTCGAGGGGCGGATGGTCTTGTCAAGGTTGCCGACCAGTTTCTGTTGCAGCCGCCCCGAAAAGACCAGGCCCGCCCTCGGCTCATAGCGGGCCGTGGCCGCCGCCCCGGCATCGAGGCGCAACGGCGAATCCGGGTCGAAGAAGCTTGGCGTCAGATAGGGTTCCAGCGCCGCGGTGAAGGCCGGAAAATGACCGCCGTTCAGCGGCAGCGACTGCGGCGCATCGGTGATCCGGGTGCGGGCGCGCATCAGATCGGAGGCGACGGGGTGGAATTCCAGCGCCTCCAGATCGGCGCGGCGAACCAGCACCGAGCTGACCGGCATCCCCTTTTCCGTGAGCCGGATCTCGAAGCGTTCGACATGGGCGGGGGCAAGGCCGGTCAGCGCGCGGGCGGCGCGGCCGGTGGCCTGGGCTGCGATCGGATAGCGGTCGTTGCCGATCTGGATGCGCAGGGTGTCGCCGTCGCGGGCAAGCCCGTGCAGGCTCAGCCCTTCGCGCGCCAGCGCCGTCCGGGCGGCGGCGATCAGCGCGCTGTCGTCCAGATCGGGGCTTGGCCCGGCCTGCGCCGCGCGCGGCACGACGGGCGGCGGCGCCGCATCCAGCCCCGAGCCCATGCGCGGCTGTTTCGGGTTCAGCGCATAGGTGAGTTGCAGCCCGAGTTCCGCACCATAAAGATAGCGCGCAGAAACCGTGGTGCGGTCGTTGTAGCGATAATCGACGCCGAAGTTGAGCGGTGACTTGCGGTCGAAGGCGGCGCCGTCCTCGCGGGCGTAATCGTCCGAGGAATATTCGGCGATCAGCCGCCAGCGGTCGTTCGGGCGCCATTCCACCCCGCCAAAGACGGCGGCATCGCCGCGAAACCAGGTGTTGGCCTGAAAACCACCCCCAAGGCCGGAACTGGCCATGGGCCGATATTTGAACGAATTCTTCAAGACGCCCAGCGGGTTGGTGAAGCCGCCATGAGAGCCGAGCCGCCCCCAGCCCAGCCCGAGCGTCGCCCGAAACCGCGGCGAGAAGGTCTTGCTCGCCACCACATATTCGCCGCCGTAAACGCCGGTGCCGGCGATGTCATTGACCCCGACGGCAAAGGCCGGGCGGTAAATGCCCTCCTCGAGGAAGCGATACTGCAGCGAAAAGCTGCGGTCGTAGCGATAGGGCTCGACCGGGCCGCCGGGATTGCGGCGGATGTCGTAAAGCAGCGCATAGCGGAACGAGGCCGAGAGCCGCTCGGAGATCTGGAAGGTCAGCGCATGCCGGGTCTGGTTCTGGAAATGGCTGACCGCATAGCCCAGCTCGCCGTCGTCCCGGCCGAAGGCGCCGGGCATGTCGATCAGACCGGGCACGCCGTAGCTGTTGTAGCCCCAGGCGGTGCCCTCGGGCCCGGCCGCGGCCGGACCAGCCGACAGTCCCGCGATCACGCAGGCGGAAGAGATCAGAAAAAGTGCTTTCGACGGTCTCGACATTCTGTCACTGCCCTGCCGCTACTATACCTTGAACTTTCGCCCAACCTGCTGTGTCCGTCCGGCGCAGTCAACCAAAAGCAGAACGAAACCGACACGTTATCACCTCGGCGTGTCAGGCCTGCCGCAACGATGCCGCCGCGCCCGTCAGCGTCGATCGGATTTGTAGTCATAGCGGTAGTTGTAATAATGATGGGCGCCGCCATAGCGGGCCCCCTCCTCGACCCGGTAGCCGTTCAGGATCGCCCCGGTGATCGTGCTGCCCGCGGTCTCGAAGGCGCGTTTGACCGCCTCGACCTCGCCCGCCATGGTTTCCAGATGCCGCGCGATGACGATCCGCGCCCCGGTGAAGCGGCCGATCACCACCGGATCGGTCACCGCCAGCGCCGGCGGGCTGTCGATGATCACCAGATCGAAGCGCTCCGACAGAAGCTGCAGCAACGCCTCGAACTCGGCCCGCATCAAAAGCTCGGAGGGGTTGGGCGGAAACCGCCCCGAGGTGATCACCGACAGCCCCGCGACCGGGCCGTCAAGCAGCACCTCCTCCAGCGTGCGTTCCCGCGCCAGATATTCCGACAGCCCCGGCTGGCTTTTCTCCTTGCCGAAATAGCGCCGCAGATAGCCCTTGCGCAGGTCGGCGTCGATCAGGCAGACCCGCTGCCCCGCCTGCGCCACCACCGCGGCGAAATTGACCGAGGTGAAGCTCTTGCCCGCCCCCGGCGCGGCCGAGGTGATCAGGATCGTGTTCGTCCGCGCATCCAGCATGCCGAAATGCAGCGAGGTGCGCAGGCTGCGCAACGCCTCGATCACCAGATCGTCCGGGTTGCTCAGCGCCATGATCGGCAAGGCCCCCTTGCGGCGGCGATGATTGGCCGCCTCGGGCGAGAAATTCACCGTGGCAAAGACCGGCAGACCGAGCTTTTCCAGCTCCTGCGCGCCGCGGATGCCGCGGTTCAGCAACCGCCGCCCGAACACTGCCGCCGCCCCCAGCACCAGCCCCAGCAGCAGCGACACCGTCAGGATCCGCCCCGCCCGCGGCGAGACCTTGGTGTCGCTCGCATAGGCGGTGTCGATGATCCGCACCGAGCCCACGGTCGAGGCCTGCACCACCCGCAATTCCTGCTGCCGGTTCAGAAGCTGCACATAGACCTGCTGCGCGACTTCCAGATTGCGGCTGAGGTTGAAGATTTCCTTTTGCGTTTCCGGCAGGTTGCCGGTCGCCTTGCGCAGATCGGCCAGCTGCGCCTGCAGCGTGGCGCGGTTTTGCACCAGCGCCTGATAGACCGGGTGATTGACCGTGAAGCGGTCCTTCAGCTCTTCTTCCTTCAGCGAAAGCGCGTTCAGCTCGGTCTCGATCTGCGTCGCGCGCTCCAAAAGCGCCTTGGTCTCGTAATCGACATCCACCGATTGCTGCGCCTGCCGATAGGCGTTCAGCGCATCCTGCGCCGCCGCCACCGCCACCGCGGCCTTGGGCAGCTGCGCATCGATGAAGTCCAACGAATTGCGCGCCTCGGCGGCAGAGCGGCTGACGTTCTGGCTCACATAGGCCTGGGCGATCGCATCCAGAATCCGCTCGGCGCGTTCGGGCACCGGATCCTGATAGCTGACCTTCAGGATCGAAGACCCCTTCGGCGCCTCGGAGACGGCGAAGTTTTTCTGCACCTCCTGCACCCTCTCGGGCAGCGCCTGTTTCGACACCAGAAATTCGCGCCCCACCGGCCCTTCGAGCCGGTCGACAAGGATCGTGCCCCCCGCCCCGGGCAGGTTCAGCCGCCGCCGCACCGGCCCCTCCAGCACCGCGCCGTCGGGCAGCGTCAGGCGAAAGATCCCCGGCGCGATGATCCGCACCACCAGATCTTCCCCCAGCAGCGTCTCGGGCAGATCGAGTTGGCTGACCGCGATCGCCTCGTTGCCATGCTGATAGGCCGGAAACAGCAGATCGGGCACCCCCAGCCGCACCGGCAGCATGCCGAGCCCAGGCCAGGGCCGCGGCTCGGCGACGATCTGCAGGTTCAGCCCCTGCACCACCTCGCCCATCACCATCCGCGATTTCATGATCGCCATCTCGGCCTCGCCGGGGGATTTCGTCCCGACATCGCCGCGAAGCAGTTCCTGCATCCCCTCGGGCAGCGCCAGCGCCCCCGATTTCGCCTCCAGCTGCAGCAGCCCCTCGGCCCGATAGACCGGCGTCGCGCGCAAGATCGCGACCGCCCCCAGCGCCAGCGTCGCCGCGGTGATCGCGGCAATCCAGAGCTTGCCCGCCCAAAGATGCGCCGCAAGCTCCATCAGATCGATCTCGTCGGTCTGTTCCGGGGTCGGACGGGGGGCGTTGGGCTTCATCGCAATTTCCTGTCAATCATTCAAACATCAGATCGGGACAAATGGTCCCGGAATGCGCCCCCCCGCCCGGCAAAGGATCAGGAGGAGGCGCCCTTTTCGTCGGGGCGGCCAAGCCGCGCAATCCAGGGTTCGGCCGCGGCGAGGATGCGGTCGCGCGTCGCACGGTGCACGGCCAGATCGCGGCGGAACGGGTCGGCGATGCCCTGCCCGCCGGTCCAGTGGTCAAACAGCATCACCCGGCCCGAAAGCGCCGGAAAGCGGCGGAAGATCTCGGCGCGGTGGCCGGGCTCCATCACCAGGATCAGATCCTGCGCCGCGCCGATCTCGGCGGTCAGCTGCCGCGCGACATGGCCCGACAGATCCAGCCCGACCTCGGCCGCGGCCCGCGCCGCATCGGCATCGGCGCCATGCCCCACCACCGCCGCCAGCCCCGCCGAGGACAGCCGCAGCCCCGGCAAAGCCCGGGCCAGAACGGCTTCCCCCAGCGGAGAGCGGCAGATATTGCCGACACAGACGACCAGAACCGAACGGAACATGGCGCTCAATCCGTGCTGATGTCGCCGGTGGTCTTCACCACCGTCACCGTCGGCAGGATGCTCGAAATCAGCCGGTTCCAGCGATAGACCGGGGCCGAGGTCACATAGATCACGTCTTGCGGCCACAAAACGAAGCGGGTGCCGATCAGATAGGCGGTCGGGTTCGAGGCGTCGAGCTGATAGACGGTGATCCCCATCGGCTCGTCGCGGAAGACGAAGATGCCGCGGGCATCGGCCTTGTCCTCGGCCAGCCCGCCGACCCGGGTCAGCGCCTGGGTCAGGGTGATGTTCTCCTCTGTCAGGTCGATCGTCGAGGGCTTGACGATCTGCCCCAGCAGATAGGCCTCCTGCACCTCCTGCCGCCCGACGCTGACGACATCGCCGTTTTGCAACACCGGGTTGTTGGCGCCGATGCCCTGTTCGAGGAACGCCTTCATGTCGACGTGATGGCTGCGCCCGCCGCGCCGGATGGTGACGGCGCGCGGATCGGCCGTGTCGGTCAGCCCGCCCGCCGCGTCGATCGCATCGAGCAGCGTCAAGGGCACATCGGTCAGCGGCTGGCGGCTGGGGCTGTCCACCTCGCCCGTCACCGAGACCGACTGGCTCTTGTAGCTCGCCACCCGCACCTCGACCTGCGGATCGGGGATGAAGGCGGCAAGCTTCTTGCGCAGATCGTCGCGGATCGCCTCGGGCGTCTTGCCGCGCGCGGGCACCTGCCCGACGTAAGGATAAAAGAACGTGCCATCGGCCTGCACGCGCTGCCCCGCCTGCTCGACCGTGCGCCCGGTGCCCGCCGCTTGCGTCAGCTCGGGGTGATCCCAGACCGTGACATCCAGCACGTCGCCCACGCCGACCCGGTAATCCCAGGCCCCGGAGGACAAGGAGGCCCGGCTGCCCGAAAGATCCCGCGGCGTGTTGAACGCCTCGATATTGTCGGCCGTCAGCTTGACCACGATGACATTGGTGGACATTTCCTCGACCTCGGCCCGGACGGCCTCGGTGCGGACCGGAAAATCGGTCTTGGTCACGTCGCAGGCCCCCAAAAACAGGGCAGACGACGCCGCAAAAACAGCGAATCGCATGAATTCCTCGCAAACTGCTTGGCAAACAGTGGGGTTTTCATACGCGATGCCAGAGGAAAATCCAACCGCCGGTTGCGGCGACAGGACCCGACACGCCGCGATCTAAAGACCGATCAGACGGCGGAGATCGGCGGGCGTGGCCCCCTCGGCGCGGTATTTCGCCAGCGCCCGGGCGTCGTCGCGCTTCGCCAGACGCTTGCCCGCGGCGTCGCGGATCAGGCCATGGTGGTGATAGACCGGCACCGGCAGACCGAGCAGCCGTTGCAGCGTGACATGGATGCAGGTCGCCTCGAACAGATCTTCGCCGCGGGTGACATGGGTCACGCCCTGCGCCGCATCATCCAGCACCACCGCAAGATGATAAGATGTGCCCATCTCGCGCCGGGCCAGGACGACATCGCCGACGGCGCGGATCATCGTTTCGGGGCGGATCTCGTGCCAGCCGCGATGGGCGGGGCCGGTTTCGTCAAAGCCGGTGTCGGTCGCGGCAAGGTCCATGCGCAGGCGCAGCGCGGTTTCGGGCAGCGGCTGGCCCGGCTGCGGACGGCCCCTGTCGCGGCAGGTGCCCGGATAGACGATGCCGTCGGGACCAAGGGGCACCCCCTCCTGCGGCGCCGAGGCCGCCTGTTCGATGTCGCGCCGACTGCAGGCGCAGCTGTAGATAAGCCCCCGTTGCCACAGCGTTTCAAGGGCCTGGCGATAGGCGGGCAGACGGTCGGACTGCCGCAGCACCGGCCCGTCCCAGGTCAGGCCGAGCCAGCGCAGATCGTCCAGAAGCTGCGCCTCCCACTGCGGTTTCGCACGCGCGCGGTCGATATCCTCGATGCGCAGCAAAAACCGCCCGCCCGCCGCCCGCGCCATGTCATGCGCCAGGATCGCCGCATAGGCATGACCCAGATGCAGCGGGCCGGTGGGCGAAGGCGCAAACCGGGTGATCACGCCTGATCGGCGAGCCAGGCGGTGAAGACCTCCTTGGCGCGGTCGGTGTAGCCCTTGTAGCGGTCCTTGCGGCCGCGCCGCCCGCCCCGCGCGTCGTCGAGCGGCGGAAACAGGCCGAAATTCACGTTCATCGGCTGGAAGGTCTTGGCCACCGCGCCGCCGGTGATGTGGTGCACCAGCGAGCCCATCGCGGTCTCATGGCCCGGGGCGGGCAGGCTTGCGCCCTTGATCTCGGCCGCCGCCATCCGCCCCGCCAAAAGCCCCATCGCGGCGCTTTCGACATAGCCCTCGACCCCGGTGACCTGGCCCGCAAAGCGCAGGTTCGGGCGCGCGCGCAGCCGCATCTGATCATCCAGCAGTGTGGGCGAATTCAGGAAGGTGTTGCGGTGAATGCCGCCCAGACGCGCGAAAGACGCCTGCTCAAGCCCGGGAATCATCCTGAAAACAGCGGCTTGCGCGCCATACTTCATCTTGGTCTGAAAGCCGACGATGTTGTAGAGCGTGCCAAGCGCATTGTCGCGGCGCAGCTGCACCACGGCATAGGCCTTGGTCGCCGGATCATGGGCATTCGTCAGCCCCACAGGCTTCATCGGCCCGTGGCGCAGCGTCTCGCGGCCGCGTTCCGCCATCACCTCGATCGGCAGGCAGCCGTCGAAATACCCCGCCGTTTCGCCCGCGTGAAACTCGGTCTTTTCGGCCGCCAACAGCGCGTCGATGAAGGCCTCATACTGAGCCTTGGTCATCGGGCAGTTGATATAGGCGGTGCGTTCTTCCTCGGTCTCGCCCTTGTCATAGCGGCTTTGCCGCCAGGCGACGGACATGTCGATCGTCTCGGCATGCACGATCGGCGCGATCGCGTCGAAGAACGCCAGGCTTTCCGCCCCGGTCACGGCACGGATGCTCTCGGCCAGCGCGCCCGAGGTCAGCGGCCCGGTGGCGATGATCCAATGCCCGTCGGTGGGCAGCTCGGTGATCTCTTCTTCCGCGACGGAAATCAGCGGATGCGCCCGCAGGGTCGCGGTGACGGCGGCCGAGAACGCCTCGCGGTCAACGGCCAGCGCCCCGCCCGCGGGCAGCGCATGGCGGTCGGCCGTGGCCATGATCAGCCCGCCCGCCGCGCGCATTTCCCAATGCAGAAGGCCGACGGCGTTCCTTTCGTCGTCATCCGACCGGAAGGAATTCGAGCAGACCATTTCGGCGAAATCGCCGGAACGATGCGCAAAGGTGCCGATGCGGGGACGCATTTCGTGCAGCACCACGGACACGCCCGCCTGTGCCGCCTGCCACGCCGCTTCCGAGCCGGCCAGACCGGCGCCGATGATGTGTAATCTGTCCATGCCGCCTGATACCGCCCCAAAGCGCAGCGCGCAACGGGATCAGATCGGCGGGATCAGATCGGCGGGATCAGATCGGCGGGATCAGATCAGCGCCACGCGCTCGCGCCGTTCGGCATCGGGGAAGGGCCGGTAAAGCCCGACCGAGTAAGAGGCGATCATCGCATGCATCAGCTCGTAATGCCGCATCTCGCCCTCGGTGAATTGCGCGACCGAGCGGAACGCCTTTTCCAGCGCGGCCATGTTTTCGAATTCGACTTCCAGGATGAACCCGGTATGCGGCCCCGAGGCCAGCCCCATCTTGCGCCGCATCAGCCGCCAGCCGCCGATCAGGCCTTCCTGCTTCAGCTCGCTCATCCATTGTTCGACCGAGGCGGCAAAGGCCAGGGCCTTGGCATCGCTCTTCAGCTCGATCATGCAGTGGTAAAGATCCATGCTTTTCTCCCTCGGGCAGAGACAGAAAAGCATGGATGTCTTGAGAATGGCTTAAGCGGCTCAGTTGCCGATGATCGACTGCGACAGCCCGCGCTTGCCGAAGGTGACGCCATTGCCGCCCATCAAGAGCTTCACGCCCAGCCCCAGGGTCAGCTCGCGGTCCGACTGGTTGCCATCGACCAGCCCGAGCGAGCCGTCGATCTTCACCCCCGAGGGCATCGCATAGCCCACCGTCGCGTCAAAGGCGGTGGTGTCCGAGCCGTGATCGGCATTGACCGTCTCCACCCGGCCGCCCAGCGACAGCGCGTCGGTCAGCGCATAGCGGCCATCAAGGCCAAGGATCGTCGCGTCATTGCCGTCGTTCTTCAGCAGCGTCGCATTGCCCTCGACGGTCAGCAGGCCGAAGTCATGCGTGGCCTCCAGCCCGTAATGCTCCATGTGATTGCCGCCGACCCATTCGTGGCCCAGAAAGCCGCCGACCGCGAAGCCGTCGTTCACATGGCCGATCGCATGCAGGGTGACGTTCGTCGCCTCGTCGTTGCTGTTGGTGAAATGGTGCTGCGCGACATCCAGCTGCGCGGCAAAGCCCGGGGTGAAGCCATATTCCACCGCGCCTTCGAGCGCGAGATTGTTCTTGTGCCGCTGCTGGCCCTCGGCCAGCCCCGACCAGCTGAAACCAAGCTCCGCGCCGCGCACCGAGCCCTCGGCCAGGACGCTGACGGGAAGCAGCGCCGCAACCAGCGCCAGCGGGACAATCTTCTGCATCTTCAACCTCATGGAGTTTGTTCTTGGTCTTACGCTTCGGCCTCGTCATCGCCCGGATCGGCCACGCGGGCGACCGAGACGACCTCTTCTTCGGCGCCGGTGTTGAACACCTTCACCCCCCCGGCCGCGCGGGAGCGGAAGGAGATCCCCGCCACCGGGCAGCGGATCGATTGCCCGGTCGAGGTCGCCAGCATCACCTGATCGGTCGGCTCGACCGGGAAGGAGGCCACCAGCGCCCCGCCCCGCATCGATTTTTCAAACGCCGTGACGCCCTGACCGCCGCGGCCGCGCACCGGATAGCTGTGGCTCGAGGAAATCTTGCCCAGCCCCTTGGCGGTGATCGTCAGGATCAGATCCTGCGCCGCCAGCATTTCGGCATAACGGGCGTCAGACAGCACGCCTTCGGTGCCCTCGGCCTCGTCCTCGGCATCGCGTTCGGTCTCAAGCTCATCCTCGGTCTCGCCGCCCAGTTCGGCGCGGTAGCGCTTGACGAAGGCTTCGCGTTCCCAGGGTTCGGCCTCGAAATGGCGGATCACCGACATCGAAACGACCTTGTCGCCCGCGGCCAGCCGCACGCCGCGCACGCCGGTCGAGGAGCGGCCCTTGAAGATCCGCACCTCCGGCACCGGGAAGCGGATGGCCCGGCCCGAGGCCGTCACCAGCATGATGTCGTCGTCCTCGTGGCACATCCGCGTATCAACCAGCGTCACGCCTTCGGGCAGCTCCATCGCGCGTTTGCCGTTCCGCATCACCTTGGCGAAGTCCGACAGCGCGTTGCGGCGCACGTCGCCATCCGAGGTGGCGAAGAAGACCTGGAACTCCTCCCAGGTTTCCTCGGGCTCGTCGACCGGCATCAGCGAGGCGACGCTGACCCCTTGCGGGATCGGCAGGATATTGACGATCGCCTTGCCCTTCGAGGTGCGGCCCGCCAGCGGCAGACGCCAGCATTTCAGGCTGTAGACCATGCCATCGGTGGTGAAGAACAACAGCTGCGTATGGGTGTTGGCGACGAAAAGCGTGGTGACGACATCGTCTTCCTTCGTCGCCATCGAGGCCAGCCCCTTGCCGCCGCGGCGCTGCGCGCGGAATTCGGCCAAAGGCGTGCGCTTGATGTAGCCGCCCGAGGTGATGGTCACCACCATGTCCTCGCGCTCGATCAGGTCTTCGTCGTCCAGATCGCCCGCCCAGTCGACGATTTCGGTGCGGCGCGGCACGGCATGGGCGGCGCGGACCTCGCGCAGCTCATTGGCGATGATCTCCATGATCCGCTCGCGCGAGGCCAGAATCGCCAGATAATCGCGGATCTTGCCCGCGAGTTCGGCGAGTTCCTCGGTGACTTCCTGCACCCCCATCGCGGTCAGGCGCTGCAGCCGCAGATCAAGGATCGCGCGGGCCTGCACTTCCGACAGGTTGTAGGTGCCGTCGTCGTTGACCGGATGCAGCGGATCGTCGATCAGCCGCAGATATTCGACGATCTCATGCGCGGGCCAGCGCCGTTCCATCAGCCGGTCGCGGGCCTCGGCCGGATCCTTCGAGGAGCGGATCGTCGCGACAACCTCGTCGACGTTCGACACGGCCACGGCCAGACCGCACAGGATATGGCTGCGTTCGCGCGCCTTGCGCAGCTCGTAAGCCGTGCGCCGCGCCACGACTTCCTCGCGGAAGGTGATGAAATGGCTCAGGAAATCGCGAAGCGTCAGCTGCTCCGGCCGCCCCCCGTTCAAGGCCAGCATGTTGCAGCCGAAGGACGTTTGCAGCGCGGTGAAGCGGTAAAGCTGGTTCAGCACGACATCGGCCGTGGCATCGCGCTTCAGCTCGATCACCACCCGCACGCCGACGCGGTCGCTTTCGTCGGCGATCGAGGCGATGCCCTCCAGCTTCTTCTCGCGGACCAGATCGGCCATCTTCTCGATCATCGTCGCCTTGTTCACCTGATAGGGAATCTCGTCGACGATGATGGCGAAGCGGTCCTTGCGGATCTCCTCGATCCGGGTTTTCGCCCGGATGATCACCGAGCCGCGGCCTTCCAGATAGGCCTTGCGGGCGCCGCCGCGGCCCATGATCTGCGCGCCGGTCGGGAAATCGGGGCCGGGCACATAGTCCATCAGCCCTTCCGAGGTCAGATCCGGGTTCTCGATCAGCGCCAGCGTCGCGTCGATCACCTCGCCCAGATTGTGCGGCGGGATGTTCGTGGCCATGCCGACGGCGATGCCGCCCGCGCCATTGACCAGCATGTTCGGGAACCGCGCCGGCAGAACCGTGGGTTCGCGGTCCTTGCCGTCATAGTTGTCCTGGAAATCGACCGTGTCCTTTTCGATGTCGGCCAGCAGGAACGAGGCGGGCTTGTCCATCCGCACTTCGGTGTAGCGCATCGCCGCGGCGCTGTCGCCGTCCATCGAGCCGAAGTTGCCCTGCCCGTCCAGAAGCGGTAGCGACATCGAGAAGTCCTGCGCCATCCGCACCAGCGCGTCATAGATCGCGGCGTCGCCATGCGGGTGGTATTTCCCCATCACGTCGCCCACCGGACGCGCCGATTTGCGATAGGGCTTGTCATGCGTGTTGCCGGTTTCATGCATCGCATAAAGGATGCGCCGGTGCACGGGTTTGAGCCCGTCGCGCAGGTCGGGAATGGCGCGGCTCACGATCACGCTCATCGCGTAATCGAGATAGGCGGTCTTCATTTCCTCGGCGATGGAAACCACCGGGCCCGCATGGTGGGCACGTTTCGGGGTGTCGCCGGAGGGGTCCGAGGTGTCGATGATATCGGTCACGCGGGGCTTCTTCTGCCAGATTTTGTTGTCCCGCCTTATATCGCAACCCATGGCTTGGGTGCAACGGCGAATGGCGCGCCTGGGGGCAAAGGTCTGATTTTGCGTATTTGGACCAAGAAGAAACCGCGGCTTCTTCCTGGCTCAAAGACGCCCTTGCGCGCTCAGCGGCGGGCGCGACGATCGCCCAGGGCCGCGGCGATCCAGAGGCCGGCGAAGATCAGCGAGACGACCGCGTTCAGGTTCGGCATGGTGATGCCCAGGACCTGCCAGGCGATCTCGTCGCAGCGCACCAGCGGCGCGGCGGAAATCTGCGCCATCAGATCCTGCGCCGAGAGGCTTGAAATCGGGTTCGAGGTGCAGCTGTCGGGACCGGCGAAGATGTGGCGCTCGACGCCGGAATGATAAAGGCCGAAGCCGCTTGTGGTCAGCGCCGCCAGCGCGCCGAAACCGGCAAAGGCCATCGGCAGCCGGAAGAGCAGCATCAGCGCCCCCAGAATGGCCGCGACCAGATGCGGCCAGCGCTGCAGCACGCACAGATCGCAGGGCGGAAATCCCAGCGCTTGAAACACCAGCGCCGCGATCAGCACCGCGGCCGAACCGGCGGCGGCAAGCGCGACAAGCCCGCGCGGGGTCAGGATCGGGGGCATGTTCAGGCTCCTTTCAGGACAAACCAGGCCGCGGCGAGCACAAGCAGCACCCCGCCCGCAACCCAGGCCAGACGGCGCTCGACAAAGGTGGCGATGCGTTCGCCGAATCGCGCCAGCAGCCAGCCAAGGCCGTAAAACCGCGCCGAGCGCGCGACGATGGCCGAGAGGATGAACAGCACCGGATCGAAGCTGAGCACCCCGGCCAGGATCGTCACCACCTTCATTGGCGGCATATGCGCCAGCCCCGAGGTGACCAGCATGAGCAGGATCGCCCAGGTGCCCGCGCCGTCGCGCAAGGCGTCAAAGGTCGCGATCTTGCCCGTGGCCTCCAGGAAAGGCCGCGCCAGCAGGTCGAAGGCGTAATGGCCGATGCACCAGCCGAAGATGCCGCCCAGAACCGAGGTGACCGAGGCGATCAGCGCATAGCGCCAGATCCTGTCGGGCCGCGCCAGCCCCATCGGCACGAAAAGCACGTCGGCCGGGATCGGAAAGAACGAGCTTTCGGTGAAGGAAATGACCCCAAGCGCCCATTCCGCGCGCCGATGCCGGGCAAGGCCGAGGGTCCAGCGGTAAAGTCGATCGAACATGGGCCCCCGCGGCTGTTCCGGCGTCTGGCCGTGCATCGCAAGGCGGGGGGGCGACGTCAAGCCGGGGCGCGTCGTTTTTCCCCTGTCCGGGGCGGCTTTGCGGGGCTGATTTCGAAACCGTGATCGCGAGGGGCGCGGGCGGGCGCGGCCGGGGCGCAGGCGCTTTCGGCGCGGCTCGAGTGGCAGGCGGAGTGTTTTGCCGGGGTCCGGGCGCATCCTGCCGCCGCGGACCCCGGCACGTTCGAGCGCGGCGGCGCGGATCGGCGACGACATGCTGGCGCGCCGCCCGATGCCCGACAGCTTTACCCATGGCAGTCCGGATCAGCGCCAGGTCCGGTTCGCCCGGGGCTGCAAGACCGGCCGGGTCGCGGCCTGCGACAGCTTTGCCCGGATCGCGCCTTGAACCTGCCGCGCCGTTTGCTCTTGTCAGATCCGGCGCGCGAGGGTAGATGCGAAGAACCGGTGGGGGCGGATCGGATCCGCCCCCACCGGCAACCAGAAGACCCCCCGCGGCCCGGCGTCGACCCGGCTCTACCTTGCGGGCGGTGCAATGTGCGGGTGTGGCGGAATGGTAGACGCGACAGACTCAAACTCTGTTTCCGCAAGGAGTGTCGGTTCGAGTCCGACCACCCGCACCATCTGACCCGCCGCCAGCCCGTGCCGCCCCCTGCCCCGACCTGCCCGCGGACGACAGCCTGTCTGGACGAATCTTTTCGATCTTTCTGCCCCGCCGGGACCGGAAACGGCCCGGAAAAGCCGTTCGGCACCCGATCGGGCTGCGGCTTTTCACCTTGCCAGCAAGGTCGCCAGCCCCTAGAAGGGCGGCTGAAATTTGCCTGAGCGCGCCCGCGGGGTGCGCCCGAACCAGAGGAAACCCCATGCAGGTCACCCAGACCCTCAACGAAGGCCTCAAGCGCGGCTACACGATCACGCTGACCGGCGCCGAACTTGACGCGAAAGTCACCGAGAAGCTGATCGAAGTGCAGCCCGAAGTCGAGATCAAGGGCTTCCGCAAGGGCAAGGTGCCGATGGCGATGCTGCGCAAGAACTTCGGCGACCGCGTTCTGGGCGATGTCCTGAACGAAGCCGTCGATGGCGCGATCAAGGATCTGCTTGATCAATCGGGCGACCGTCCGGCGCTGCAGCCGAAGGTCGAGATGGAAAACGGCAAGGACTGGAAGCCGGGCACCGACGCCGTCTTCACCGTGTCCTACGAAGCCCTGCCGCCGATCCCGGCCTTCGACCGCGCCACCGTGACGCTGGAGCGTCTGGTGGTGAAGGCCGACGAGGCTTCGGTGACCGAGGCGCTGGAAAACCTGGCGAAATCGGCGCAAGCCTTCGAGGATCGCAAGAAAGGCAGCAAGGCCAAGGATGGCGATCAGGTCGTGATCGACTTCGAAGGCTTCCTCGGCGACGAGGCGTTCGAAGGCGGCAAGGGCGAGGAATACCCGCTCGTGCTCGGCTCGGGCTCGTTCATCCCGGGCTTTGAAGAGCAACTCGTCGGCGCGAAAGCGGGCGAAGATGTGGAAGTGAAAGTGTCCTTCCCGGCCGAATACGGTGCGGCGCATCTGGCGGGCAAGGAAGCCACCTTCAAATGCCACGTCCATGCGGTGAAGGCCCCGAAACCGGCCGAGATCGACGACGAGCTGGCGAAGAAATTCGGCGCCGCCGATCTGGAGGCCCTGAAGGGTCAGGTCGCCTCGCGTCTGGAAGCGGAATTCAAGGGCGCCTCGCGGGCGATCCTGAAACGCGCCCTGCTCGACATCCTCGATGCGCAAGTGAAATTCGACCTGCCGCCGACGCTGGTCGAGGCCGAAGCCGGTCAGATCGCGCACCAGCTCTGGCACGAGGAAAACCCGGATCACCACGGCCATGACCACGGCGCGGTGGAACCGACCGAAGAGCACAAGACGCTGGCCGAGCGCCGCGTGCGTCTGGGCCTGCTGCTGGCCGAGCTGGGTCGCAACGAGAAGATCGAAGTGACCGACGCCGAGATGACCCAGGCGGTTCTGGCCGCGGCGCGTCAATACCCGGGCCACGAGCGCGAATTCTTTGAATTCGTGAAAGGCAACGCGCAGATGCAACAGCAGATCCGCGCGCCGCTTTACGAAGAAAAGGTGATCGATTTCATCGTCGCGGGTGCCACCGTGACCGAGAAAGAGGTCAGCAAGGAAGAGCTGCAGAAAGCCATCGAAGCGCTTGACGAGCTTTGAGCGTCACCGGACAGTGACAGCAAAGGCCGCCCCTGGGGGCGGTCTTTTTCATTGCGGGCCTTGCGGCGGGCCTTAGTCGGCGCGGACGAATCGGGGCGATCCGGCCGGGGGAAAGATCGGGGGAGCGGGCAGCGCCACCGGGTCGAAGCCTGAGCGCGCACTTTCGGGGCTGGCGGAGATCTGCACCAGCGCGCGCGGGCCAAGATCGGGCCAGAACCGATCCAGCGCCCCCAGCTGATCGCCTTCGGCATGCAGAATTCCCAGCGTCATCCCGAAAAGCACCATGGCCGCAATTCTGAATTCCATCGCGTTCTCCTTGCAGGTGCCGCAGCGCCCGATCCGGAAACCGGGCGCGCGAACCTGTCACTCGTGACCAACTTGAACAGGCCCCCGACCGGGGGCCTTGCAACCCTGCGGTGTAATTCAGGCAGGAATGGGAAACAGTTTCGTCAAATTTGGCGCATTTTTCGCGGCCGCGTGAAAACCATGCGGCCAAAACAAAACCGCGCCCCGAAGGGCGCGGTTGCAACACTTCCCGGGGGAAGGGTCTTATTCGTCGTCGTCGTTCGCCGCGGCGCCGACTTCGTCGAACAGCTCGGCGATTTCGAATTCCGCCGCCGCATCGGCTTCCGCCGCCAGCTGCTGGATCGATTTGCCGGCCGCCTGGATGGCAGCTTCTTCGGCCGAACGGGCGACGTTGATGGTGATCGTCGCCTGGACTTCCGGGTGCAGGATCACGTGCACCTCGTGCAGGCCGAGCTCCTTGATCGGGGCTTTCAGCGCCACCTGACGCTTGTCGACCGAGAAACCGCCCGCGGTGGCCGCATCGGCGGCGTCGCGCGGCGTGACCGAGCCGTAAAGCGCCCCGGCGTCCGAAGCGGAGCGGATGACCACGAACTGTTGACCTTCAAGCTTGGCGGCGGCCGCTTCGGCTTCTTTCTTGGTCTCGAGGTTGCGGATTTCCAGCTGCGCCTTGCGGGCTTCGAAGCTCTTGATGTTGGCGTCGTTCGCGCGCAGCGCCTTGCCTTGCGGCAAGAGGAAGTTGCGGGCGTAGCCGTCGCGCACTTTCACCACGTCGCCCATTTGGCCAAGCTTGGCCACACGTTCCAGAAGGATGACTTGCATGTTCAGGTCTCCTTACTTCACGGCATAGGGAAGCAGGGCGAGGAAGCGGGCGCGTTTGATCGCCTGCGCCAGTTCGCGCTGTTTCTTGGCCGAGACGGCGGTGATGCGGGCGGGAACGATCTTGCCGCGCTCGCTGATGTAGCGTTGCAGCAGACGGACGTCCTTGTAGTCGATCTTCGGCGCGTTATCGCCCGAGAACGGGCAGACCTTGCGACGACGGAAGAAGGGTTTGGTAGCCATGGGTCACTCTCCTCGGATCAACGACGCTCGGGACGCGGGCCGCGATCTTCGCGGGGGCCACGGTCGCCACGCGGGCCACGGTCGCCACGATCACCGCGATCGCCACGGTCTTCGCGGTCGCCACGGTCGTCACGCTTCTGCATCTGCACCGAGGGGCCTTCGTCATGGCCGTCGACCTTGATGGTCAGCACGCGCATCACGTCGTCATGCAGACGGGCGAGACGCTCCATCTCCTGCACGGCGGCCGAGGGCGCGTCGGTGCGCAGGAAGCCGTAATGGCCCTTGCGGTTCTTGTTGATCTTGTAGGCCATGGTCTTCACGCCCCAGTATTCGGACCCGAGGACCTTGCCCCCGTTGTCGCCGATCACGGTCGAGAAGTGTTCGATCAGGCCTTCGGCCTGCGCGTTGGAAAGGTCCTGACGCGCAATGAGGACATGCTCGTAAAGCGGCATGTAGGCTCCTGTTTCACAAGGCGGCTTCATAGGGGGCAAGGACTTCCGCAGCCCACCACGAGAGGCGTCGCCGGTTCATATCATCGCGGAAGTAGGGGGCTTCTAGGCGGTCGGCCCCCGCGATGCAAGCGAAATCCCCGAAACGGGCCCGGGCTATTTCCGCCCCGCCAGCACGATGCCGGTCAGGATCAGCCCGAAACCGGCGGCATGGTAAAGATGAAGCGGCTCATGCAGCAAAGCCGCCGACAGGATCGCGCCATAGACCGGCAGCAGGTGGATGAACTGCCCTGCCCGCGCCGGGCCCGCCATCTCGACGGCCTTGGTGTAGAAAAGATAGGCCAGAACCGAGGGCACGATGCCGATATAGACCAGCGCCGCGATCGAAGGCGGGGTCCAGACCGGCACCCGGCCCGAGGCGATTTCGAAGGCCAGAAACGGCGCCAGGATCGGCAGGGCCAGCGCGATCTGCACCGCCAGCAGGCCGATGCGGTTCACCTCGGGCGGGAAGGTCTTCAGCCCCATCGTGTAAAGCGCCCAGGCCACCATCGCGGCGAAGATGATCAGATCGCCGCGCGCGAAATCAAGGGCCGCCGCCCGTTCCCACGAGCCCTGCAAGATGACGACCGCCACCCCAAGCGTCGAGACGATCAGCCCGAGGATCGCCCAAAGCCCAAGCCTTTGCCCCCAGAAGAGCGCCCCCAGCGCCATGATCAGCAAAGGAATGGTGGAATTCAGAAGCATCCCGTTCGTCGCTGTCGAGGTCTGCAGCCCCCAATAGACAAGCGAATTGAAGGCCGCGACGCCGGGCAGCGTCAGAAGCAGGATGCGGAGGAAATACCGCCGGTAAAGCGGCCAGTCCCGGCGCAGATAGGGCCAGGCAAAGGGTAAAAGCGCCACAAGCGCGATCGACCAGCGGCCAAAGGACAGCGCGACGGGCGGCCATTCCCCGCGCGAGGCGCGGGCAACGATGAAGTTGCCCGCCCAGAACAGCGGCGGCAAGGCCAATACCGCCCAAAGCTTCCAGCCGCCCTTCGTCTCGCCCATGCCCGCCTCCCGCGCTTTCGCCTTGGTTTGGGCCGAAACCGCGGCGGGGGCAAGGGGGCGCGCTATTCGGCCGGGGCCAGCCCGCCCGAAAACGCGTCGCGCGCCAGCGCCCGGGCGTTCTCGAACACCTCCATGCTTTCAAAGACATAGTCAAAGAAGCTGCGCTGCGTCTCGATCTCGATCTCATAGATCTCGATCGGGGCGAAGCGCGGATCGCGCAGGATCCCCGCCGCGATCCAGCGGTTGACCATCAGCATCCGGTCACGCTCGGCGGCATAGATGCCGTTGAACGCGACCTCGGTCTTCATGTCCTCGAGCGCGAGCTTGCTGTCGGGCAAGGCCCCGAGCCATTTGCGGTTCACCGGCCGCACCACATGGATGGTGCGCGCGCCGGAGAGTTCCGACAAAAGCACCGGCCGGTAATAGGCGCCATCGAGCGCGCCAAAGCCGCCCTCCTGCCCGCCCTCGAAGCCGTATTCGTAAAGCCAAAGCCCGTCGCGCACCGCCTGCGGCGTGATTTCGGTATAGATCGTGCGGCTGCGCCAGTTTTTCCGCCCGCCGGGCGCGATGCCCAGCTGTGCCAGCGCCGAGGGGTTGGCATGGACATATTCCAGCCCCTCGCGCGGGTCATAGGCGTTGAAGAGGATGCCGATGCCGGTCTCGTTGAAGGCCTGCGCGATCTCGGCAAAGAAGCTGTCGGGGAAGAGCGACACCAAAGTGCGCGCCGGGGTCAGGCTCATCATCTCCTTGAGCCAGAACACGTTTCCGCCCGCGCGCGAGACCGCGTCAAGGCTGCGCACGACGTTTTGCATGACGTCGAAGGGCCATTCGAACAGCGACGGCCGGAACACCCCGCTTTTGCCGAACAGCGCCATATGCATCAGATCGGCGTCGCGCTGGCCAAAGGGCTGCACGGTCTCGATCTGCTCGGCCAGATGGGTTTCCAGGCTCTCGCCACCGGCCAGCGCCTGCAGATAGCGCCAGACCCAATAGATCTGCCCCGAGGTGCAGGAAATCATCCGCGGATGCACGCCGCCCTCAAGCGCCGCCTGCAGGAACCCCGCCCCATGGGCGTTGTTGCCCGCAAGCCCGCCAAGCGCAAAGGCCACATCGGTTTCCGAGGTGCGCGTGACCTTTTCCACGACCGGCTCGGCGGCGGGTTCGGCAGCGGATTTCGGGTTGGATTTCGGGCCGGAGGCCGGTTTCGGCGCCGTGGCGGGCTTCGGCCTGGCGGCCGTTTCCCGGGCGGCGGCCTTCGCGGCCTCCTCCTTCGCGGCGGCCTCGCGGGCTGCCTCTGCGGCGGCGGCTTCCTGCGCGGCGGCTTCCTTGGCCGCAGCCTCCTTAGCCGCAGCCTCCTTCGCGGCGGCCTCCTTGACAGCGGCTTCCTTGGCTTCAGCCTCTTTCGCGGCGGCTTCCTTGGCCTCAGCCTCCCGCGCGGCGGCCTCCTTCTCGGCCGCCTCTTTCGCGGCGGCCTCCCTGGCGGCCAGCTCGGCTTGGGCCGTGTTTGGTGCGGCCTCTTTGGCGGCCGCCTCCTGCTGCGTCTGATCCTTCGGTGTCGGCTCTTTCATCGAGTCCCCCTGCAGGCATGCACACCCAGTTTCACCCGCGTGCCGCGCCGATTCCGGTCCGGCAGCGGTATCGCATAAGTTGAGTGTAGCGCTGCTTTGCAGCAAAGTCACCTTCGCAGTTGCAGCATTTTCAGCACGAACTCAGCCGACCAGCGCCTGCACGATCCGCGCCAGCCGGGTGGCAAGCGGGCCATAGGGCGGCATCAACGGTTCCAGCACGGCAAAGCGGTTCTCAAGCACCGGTTTTTCATGCGAAAACGCCGCAAAGCCCCAGCGCCCATGCGCCGCGCCCAGCCCCGATTGCCCGATCCCGCCAAACGGCAGGTTGAGGTGCAGGAAATGCGCCAGCGTCACATTCACCCCCACCGCGCCCGAGGTCGTGGCGGCGCAGATCCGCGAAATCAGCCGCCGGTCGCGGGCAAAGACATAAAGCGCCAGCGGCTTTTCCCCCGCCTCGATCCCCGCCAGCACGGCATCCAGATCGTCATAGGCGATCACCGGCAGGACGGGGCCGAAGATCTCCTCGCGCATCAGCGCTGCGTTTTCGGGCACATTCGTCAGCACGGTGGGCGCAAGGTAACGACTGGCCGCCTCGGCCTCGCCGCCCGCGATCAGGGTGGCGCCATGGCCGACAGCCTCGGTCACCATGCCGCGCAGCCGCTCGAAATGTTTCGCGCCGATCAGCCGGGCGAAACTGCGCGAGGCCTGCGGGGTGGCGCCATACATCCGCGCGATCTCGGCGCGCAGCGCCCTGGTGAAGGCCTCTTCCTGCGCGCGGGGCACGAAGACATGATCGGGGGCGATGCAGGTCTGCCCGGCGTTCTGAAACTTGCCCCAGGCCACCATCCGCGCCGCCTGTTTCAGATCGGCATCAGGGCCAAGGATGACGGGCGACTTGCCGCCCAGCTCCAGCGTGACCGAGGCGAGCGTCTTTGCCGCCGCCGCCATCACCACCTTGCCCACGGCGGGCGAGCCGGTGAAGAAGATATGATCGAAGGGCTGCGCCAGAAGCTCGGTCGACGTTTCGATGCCGCCTTCGACGACGGCGACCAGATCTTCGGGCAGGCAGGCCGCAACGATCTTTGCCACCAGCGCCGAGGTGGCGGGGGCCAGTTCCGAAGGCTTCACCACCGCCGCATTGCCCGCCGCAATCGCGCTGACCAAAGGCCCCAGCGCCAGACACAGGGGATAGTTCCAGGGCGCGATGATCAGCACCGTGCCTTTGGGTTCGGGCCGGATCGTCGCGCGGGTGCCCAGCATCGAGAGCGTCGGGCGCACCCGCCGCACCCCGGCCCAAGCCTTCAGATGCCGCGACGTATGGCGGATTTCCGACAGGATCGGGATGATTTCCGAAATCCGCACCTCGACCGCGGGCTTGCCCAGATCGGCAGCCAAGGCCGCCATGATCTCGGCCTCGCGGGCGCGGATCTCGGCGGCCAGCCGCTTGAGCACCACGCGGCGCTTGGACACGGTGAATTCGGTCCGCCGCCGGGCATCGCCCGCCCTCAGACGCGCAAAGGCCTCGGCGGCGGGGCTCATGCCTGCACCACGACTTGCCGCTGCGATCCCAGCCCGGTGATGCCAAGCTCGATCACATCGCCCGGATGCAGGAATTTCGGCGGCTTCAGCCCCATGCCGACGCCGGGCGGCGTGCCGGTGGTGATGATGTCACCGGGTTCCAAGGTCATGAACTGGCTGAGGTAATGCACAAGGAAGGCCACGCCATAGACCATCGTCGCCGTGGTCCCGGTCTGCCGCCGCACGCCGTTCACATTCAGCCACAGATCCAGCGCCTGCGGATCGCGGATCTCGTCCTTCGTCACCAGCCAGGGGCCAAGCGGCGCGAAAGTGTCATGGCTCTTGCCCTTGACCCATTGCCCGGACCGCTCGATCTGGAAGCCACGTTCCGACACGTCGTTGCAGATCATGTAGCCCGCGACATGGTCCATCGCCTCTTCCAGCGCCACATATTTCGCCCGCGTGCCGATCACGAAGGCCAGCTCCACCTCCCAGTCGAGCTTCTCCGAGCCGCGCGGCGCCTCGACATCGTCATCGGGCCCGCAGATCGCCGAGGTCGCCTTCATGAAGACGACGGGCTCCGGCGGCACGGTCAGCCCGGCCTCCTCGGCGTGATCGGCATAGTTCAGCCCGATCGCGATCAGCTTGCCCGTCCCGGCAACCGGGGCGCCCAGACGCACCCCTTCGGGAATGATCGGCAGCTTGCCCGCATCGGTCCAGAACAGTTTCGACAGGCCTTCGTCGCCCAGCGCCCTGCCGTCGATATCACGCACCACGCGCGACAGATCACGGATCGTGCCGTCAACGTGCAGGAGACCGGGTTTCTCGGCGCCCTTCTCTCCATAGCGAACCAGTTTCATTCCAACTCCCGATATTCCAATCTGCCGTCTCGTCGCTTCGGCCAGACGCACAATCTGCGATAGTGTGCCGGGCCAGAGCAAGAGAAAGCCCGGGGCAGCCCCCGGGCAAGGTCCGATGCTTTTTGTCGCAGGGCTCAGGCGGCGGCCGCCTCGGGCGCCTTGGCCCCGGTCATCAGCGCCACCGCGTCCGACATCGAATGGGTTTTCGGGTCGATCACGCACAACCGCCGCCCCAGACGGTGGACATGGATGCGGTCGGCAACCTCGAAGACATGCGGCATGTTGTGGGAAATCAAGATGATGGGAATACCGCGGGCGCGCACGTCAAGGATCAGCTCCAGCACGCGGCGGCTTTCCTTCACCCCCAGCGCGGCGGTGGGTTCATCCAGAATGATCACCTTCGAGCCGAAGGCCGCCGCCCGCGCCACCGCGACGCCCTGTCGCTGCCCGCCCGAGAGCGTTTCCACCGTCTGATCGATGTTCTGGATCGTCATCAGGCCAAGTTCCGAGAGTTTTTCGCGCGCGAAAGCCCGCATCCGGTCGTGATCGAGCGCGCGAAACAGGCTGCCCGCGATGCCGGGCTTGCGCAGCTCGCGGCCCATGAACATGTTGTCGACGATCGAGAGCGCGGGCGACAGCGCCAGCGACTGATAGACGGTGGCGATCCCGGCCTCTTGCGCCTGCATCGGCGCGGAAAAGCGGACCGGGGCACTATCCAGCCGGATCTCTCCGGCATCTGGTTGAACTGCGCCGCACAAGGCCTTGATCAGCGTCGATTTTCCGGCGCCGTTATCGCCGATGACGGCGAGGATTTCTCCCGGCATCAGATCGAAATCGGCCTGATCCAGCGCGGTGACCTTGCCATAGCGCTTGACCAGCCCGCGCGCGCTCAGAATGGGTTCTGGGCTCATTGTGACACCTTCCGGATCCATTGGTCGATCGCGACGGCGACGATGATCAGCCAGCCGATGGCGAAGACCTGCCAGAGCACATCGACATTGGCGAGCCGCAGCCCCGATTGAAACACCCCCACGATCAGGGCGCCAAACAGCGCCCCCAGGATCGAGCCGCGCCCGCCGAAAAGCGAAATCCCCCCCACGACGACCGCGGTGATCGATTGCAGATTGCCCTCGTAAAACGATTGCGGGCTGATCGAGCCGACCCGCCCGATCGAGGCCCAGGCGGCAATGGCGCAGATGAAGCCCGCAAGCCCATAGACCGACAGAAGCACCCGGTCGGCCTGAATGCCCGCGAGTTCGGCGGCCTCCTTGTCGTCGCCCACCGCATAGACATGGCGGCCCCAGGCGGTCTTGTTCAGCATGTACCACAGACCCAGAAAGACCGCGATCATCAGAAGCGAGCCATAGGTGATCTTCGCGCCCGCAAAGGCGAAGCCCTCGCCCCAGAACTTGAGCAGCGGCGCCGCCTTGTCGATGTCCTGGCTGCGGATCGATTGCGCACCCGAAAGCCAAAGATTGAGCGCGAAAAAGATCGACCAGGTGCCCAAGGTGGTGATGAAGGGCGGCAGCTTGATCTTGGTGATCAGAAAGCCGTTCGCCAGCCCCGCCGCCGCGCCGCCCGCAAAGGCGACCGCCAGCGCCAGCACCGAGGGCACGCCCATGTAAACCGCCAGATTGCCCGCGATCACCGACATCAGCACCATGATCGCCGCCACCGACAGGTCGATCCCCGCCGTCAGCACGATCAGCGATTGCGCCGCCGCCAGAATGCCGATGATCGAGACCTGCTGCAGGATCAGCGACAGGTTCAGCGCCGAAAAGAACCGCCCCCCCGCGATGATGCCGAAAACCGCGATCGCCGCCACCAGCACGATCACCGGCACCAGCGTCGGATTGCCGTGCAACAGATGCTGCAGCCGCTCGACCGGGCCGCGCGTCGCCACCTCGAACTGCGCCACGCGCCGGTCGCTGGCCTCCAGCCCCTGTTCGAACGCCTGCCCCTTGCGGGCCGTTTCGGTCATGCTCGTCTCCCTCCCCCGGATGCGAGAGAGGCGGTGCCCCGCCCCCCTCTCGTCTCAGCCGACCTGTCTCAGCCCCAGCACTGTTTCAGCGCCTCTTCCGAGGTTATCGAGGGGATGCCCCCGATCGGGCTGTCGGTGACCAGCGTGACGCCGGTGTTGACGAAATCGAGCCCTTCGGTATTGGCGGGCTTGGTGCCGTCCTTGGCATAGGCCGCGATCGCCTCGATGCCCTTGGACGCCATCAGAAGCGGGAACTGCATCGAGGTGGCGCCGATCACGCCGTCCTTGACGTTCTGCACGCCCGGGCAGCCGCCATCGATCGAGACGATCAGCGCCTGTTTTTCCAGCCCCACCGCCTTGAGCGCCTCATAGGCGCCCGCCGCGGCGGGTTCGTTGATCGTGTAGACGACGTTGATGCCGCTGTCCTTTTGCAGCAGGTTCTCCATCGCGGTGCGGCCGCCTTCCTCGTTGCCGTTCGTCACGTCATTGCCGACGATGCGGGCGTCGTCCTCGTCGCCGATGTCTTTCGGGTCCTTGATGTCGATGCCGAAGCCCCGCAGGAAGCCGTTGTCGCGCAGATAATCGACCGAGATTTCCGAGGCGTTCAGATCCAGCAGCGCGATCTTCGCCGCCGCGGTGTCGCCCATCTTCGCCGCCGCCCATTTGCCGATCAGCTCGCCCGCCAGGAAATTGTCGGTGGCAAAGGTCGCATCGGCCGCATCGGCGGGTTCGAACGGCGTATCGAGCGCGATCACCAGCACCCCCGCCTCGCGCGCCTTGCCCACCACCGGCGCCAGGGCGCGGCTGTCGGACGGCGTGATCAGGATCCCCTTCGCCCCGCCCGCGATGCAGCTTTCGACGGCGGCGATCTGTGTTTCCACATCGCCATCGATCTTGCCCGCATAGGTCGAGAGCGTGATCCCCATCTCGGTCGCCTTCGCCGTGGCGCCTTCCTTCATCTTGACGAAAAAGGGGTTGGTGTCGGTCTTGGTGATCAGACAGGCCCCGGTCTCGGCGGCGGCGGACTGGCCAAGGGCGGCAAAGGCAAGGGCAGAGGCCCCCAGCAGGGCCAGTTTGCGCATCATCACGGTCTCTCCTCCCGTTTCACTGTCGGCCCCTCCTCCGGGGCTCGGGCGAAGTTTGACCCGAGTCGGCGCCCCGGTCAATATTTAACTCATGTTGATTTATTATTGCGCCCTCCGATGCTGTCCCCCTTTCGCCGCGCGGCGAAGACGTTGGCGTTGCCCGGAAAGGAGCCCCCGTGATCGAGCGGATCATCTTCGACGGCGACGGCGTGCTGATCAACGCAGGCGGCGCGCCGCGCGGATCGCCGCGGCGTCCCGGGCCGGGGCGTTTGTTTTCGCCGAGGCAGAGCCTCGACGACCCGCCGGGGGCTCCGCCCCCGGACCCCCGGGATATTTGGACCAAGGTGAAAGGCCGCGCGGGGCAAACAGCAAAGCCGATCCCATTTCTCCTTGGAAAAATACGCCGGGGGTGCGGGGGCGGAGCCCCCGCCCGGGTCGCCTCGGCACCGCCGAGGCGAAACCCCCTCGCCGCCTCGGGCAGACTTGCGACGGCCTGTCGCGCAAAAGCCCGGCCAAGCATGGCGGCTATAACTTGACCCTTCGGACCGGAGTGGGAATGATCGCCCGACGCAAGGCGGGATCTTCCCGACTCAGTCCCAAGGACCGCAGTGATGCTGAACACGCCCGATCTTCCGCGCCAGACGGCGGTTCCGCTGGCCCAGCATCGGCCGCTTGGCGCGCTGCACAAGGGCTATTCGGGCCATGTCTTCCATATCGCCGCCGCCGATCATTCCGTGACCCTGCCCGCCGCCGAAATGGAACGACGCCTGATCGAACTGGGCTTCATCGAGGGCGCCAGGGTCACGATCCTGCACGAGGGGCTTTTCGGGCGTGACCCGATCGCGGTAAGGGTGAATGGCACCACTGTCGCGCTGCGTCGCCGCGAGGCGATGGCCATCCTCGTTTCCTGAGCCTCGATGCCCGAACCCGATCCCTATCGTCTTGCCCTCGTCGGCCCGCCGAACTGCGGCAAGACCTCGCTTTTCAATGCGTTGACCGGGGCCCGGCAAAAGGTCGGCAACTATGCCGGCGTCACCGTCGAGCGCAAGCTGGGCCTGTTCACCACCCCCGCGGCCAGGCGCATCGCGCTGATCGACCTGCCCGGCACGCACAGCCTGCGCGCGCGCTCGCCCGACGAGGCGGTGACGCGCGATGTCGTGCTGGGCCGTCATCCGGCCGAACCCGCGCCGCAACTGATGCTGGTCGTCGTCGATGCCGTCGCTCCGCGCTCGGGGCTGCGGCTGGCGATGGAACTGGTCGCCACCGGCCTGCCGATGATCGTCGTTCTGAACATGATCGACATCGCCCGGCACCGGAAGATCGAGATCGACCGGGCCAGGCTGCAGGAAGAGCTGGGCGTGCCCGTCGTCACCTCGACCGCGGTGCGCAAGGGCGGGCTCGACGCGCTGTTGCGCACGCTTGACGAAACGCTGGCCGAGGGCGTGCCCGAGGCCGGGCCGAACCTCTGGGCGCCGCCCGACGCGGCCGATCTGCGCCTCAGCCACCGTGCCGCCGACCGGCTGATCACCCGCGCCGTGACGCAGCCGCCCGAGCATGACACGCTGACGCATCGCATCGACCGGCTGCTGCTGCATCCGGTCTTCGGGCTGATCTTCCTGCTCGGGCTTCTGTTCGTGATGTTTCAGGCGGTGTTCAGCGGCGCCGCGCCGGTGATGGATCTGATCGACGGCAGTTTCGCCGCGCTTTCGGATCTGATCCGCGCCCATGTCCCCGAGGGGCTGGTGCAAAGCTTCCTTGTCGATGCGGTGATCGGCGGCGTCGGCGGGGTGGTGATCTTCCTGCCGCAAATCGTAATCCTGTTCCTGTTCATCCTGCTGCTGGAGGATCTGGGCTACATGGCGCGCGCGGCGTTTCTGATGGACCGGATCATGGGCGGGGCGGGGCTGCATGGCCGCGCCTTCATCCCGCTTCTGTCCTCCTTTGCCTGCGCCATTCCGGGCATCATGGCGACGCGGGTCATCGACAATCCGCGCGACCGGCTGACCACCATCCTTGTCGCGCCGCTGATGACCTGTTCGGCGCGGATCCCGGTCTATACGCTGATCGTCTCGGCCTTCATCCCGGCGCGCGCGATCCTGGGCATCTTCAGTCTGCAAGGGCTTGTGATGTTTGGACTTTACGGCGCGGGCATCGTTTCGGCCCTGGCCGTATCGGCGGTGAGCAAATTCCTGTTCGCGCGCGGCGAACCCTCGCCGCCCTTCATGCTCGATCTGCCCGATTACAAGATACCGCAGCCGCGCTCGGTGGGGATCGGGCTTTTCACCCGGGCCTCGGCCTTCCTCAAGCGCGCGGGCACGACGATCTTCACCATGACCGTGGTGATCTGGGTGCTTGCGACCTTCCCGCAGCCGCCCGAGGGGGCCACCGAACCGGCGATCCTTTACAGCTTCGCCGCCGGGATCGGGAAAATGCTGGAACCGATCCTGGCGCCGATCGGCTTCAACTGGCAGATGGCGGTGGCGATCGTCCCCGCCATGGCCGCGCGCGAGATCGCCGTGGCCGGGCTGGCCACCGTTTACGCGGTGTCGGACGGCGGCGGCGAGGCGGTTCTGGGCACGCTTCTGTCGGCGCAATGGAGCCTGGCGACGGCGCTGTCCTTCCTCGTGTGGTTCATCTTCGCGCCGCAATGCCTCTCGACGCTCGCGGTGATCAAGCGCGAGACCGGATCGGGCAAATGGATGTGGGTGACGGTGGGATACATGTTCGCGCTGGCCTGGGTCGCGTGTTTCCTGACCTATCATCTGGCGGTGGCTCTCGGCTGGGGCTGAGCCGGTTTCGGGCGGAGAAGGAAAGGCACCGCCTTTCCCCGCCCGGGTCGGCCGTGCGTTGGCAAGACCGCATCCCCAAGCACAGCAGAGGCCGGCGCCCGTCCTGGCGGGCGAGAAGCGCCCGCCATGGGCGGGGCGGGCGCTGGCCGAGGGCCTTCGGGCCCCCGGCGGTCATGGGGCATCTGTTTCGCATGGCCTCGGCGATGGCCGAGGCCAAGACCTTTAGCCCTCGACCCGCAGCGGCACCGGCAGCGGATATTCCTCAAGATTCGCCCCCGGCCCGATCCGGTCCACCACCGCATAGCGCCCGGGCGCGCCGATCGGCGCCAGCACCCCGTGCCAGACATTGCGCAGGATGTTCACCCCCTGCCCCGGCGCCGTCAGAAACGCCCGGACCCGCACCGGCACGCCGCCCGCATCCTCGGCCACACAGACCAGAAACGGCACGCCATCGAGCGGCAAAAACGCCTGTGACCCCAGCGGATGACGCTCGACCAGATCGAGCACATAGGGCAAAGCCCGCGCCTGGGCCTCGAAGAGCGAAATCCCCGCCCGGCCTTCATCGTCAAACGAGAGCCGCGCCAGATCGTGATGGCGCCCGCAGAGCCCCGCGTTGATCAGCTTCGTCGGGGCCCCGAGCACGTCGATCAGATCGCCGAAGGGCCGAAAGGCCTCGGCCGTCAGGGGCTCTATCCGCAGCCGTTCCATCCCGTCCTCCGCCGCCATCCCCGCCCAAGAAAGGCGCAAAATCGGGCAAGTGCAAGGGGGCGACGCCGCCCCGTCGCTTTTGCGCTGGAGGCCGCGTCCCCGCCCCGCTAGCCTGAGCCCAAAGGAGACGCGCATGGATGCTGCACTGATCTGGGACTGGGCCACTTTTGCGATGCGCTGGCTGCATGTCGTGACCGCGATCGCCTGGATCGGCTCGTCCTTTTACTTCATCGTGCTCGATCTGGGGCTGCGATCCGCGCCCGATCTGCCCAAGGGCGCGGCGGGCGAGGAATGGCAGGTGCATGGCGGCGGTTTCTATCACATCCGCAAATATCTGGTCGCGCCGGAGCGCATGCCGGAGCATCTGACCTGGTTCAAATGGGAAAGCTACGCGACCTGGCTGTCGGGTGCGGCGATGCTCATCCTGGTCTATTGGCACCGGGCGGATCTGTTCCTGATCGACCCGGCCAAGGTCGCCTGGGCGCCCTGGCAGGGCATGGCGATTTCGGCGGCCTCGCTCACCCTGGGCTGGCTGATCTATGATGCCGCCTGCAAATCGCCCCTGGGCAATTATCCGGCGGCCTTCATGGCGCTGCTGCTCGTGGCGCTGACCGCGATGGCCTGGGGCTACGGGCAGATCTTCACCGACCGCGCGGCCTTCCTGCATCTGGGCGCCTATACTGCCACGATCATGACGGCGAATGTGTTCCTGATCATCATTCCGAACCAGAAGATCGTGGTGGCCGATCTGCGCGCGGGCCGGGCGCCCGATCCGAAATACGGCAAGATCGCCAAGCTGCGCTCGATGCACAACAACTACCTGACGCTGCCGGTGGTGTTCTTCATGCTGTCGAACCACGCGCCCCTGGCCTTTGCGACGACCTGGGCCTGGGTCATCGCGGCGCTGGTCTTCCTGATGGGGGTGACGATCCGGCACTGGTTCAACAGCCGCCATGCCCGCAAGCCCGCGCCATACTGGACGATCCCGGCGACTTTGCTGCTCTTTGGCCTTTGCGTCTGGCTCTCGATGCAGGGCACGCGCGAGGCGCCGGAGGAAGAGGCGGCACTTTCGGGCACCGCTTTGCAATTTGCGCAGGCCCCGGGATTTGACGAGGTCGCAAGCCTTGTCACCGCCAATTGCGCGATGTGCCACACCCGCGAGCCCGCCTATGAGGGGATCGGGGCGGCACCGAAGGGGCTGCTCCTCGACACGCCCGAGGCCGTCGCGCGGGCGGCCGAACCGGTCTTCATCTTTGCCGGGCTGACGGCGGCGATGCCGCCCGGGGCGGCGAATTTCATGACGCCCGAGGACCGCGCGGCGATCCGCGCCTGGTATCGTGCCGGGGCAGAAGCAGAGCTTGCGCAGAACTGACGGGGTGTCGGGCGGGCTTCCCTGACCGAGGCCATCGCCTCGGTCACGCGGACCATGTCCCCTTGTCCGGCCGCGGCCCAAAGGCCGCCGGCCAGCGCCTGCCCCGGCGGGCGCTTCTCGCCCGCCGGGGCAGGCGCTGGCCTTTGGTGTGCTTGGGGAAGCGGTCTTGGCATCCCCGTGGCTCTGTCGGGCGGGCAAAGGCGGAGCCTTTGCC
>NZ_SWJZ01000105.1 GCF_005144475.1 Rhodobacter capsulatus
CCGTCTATCCGCGCGAGGTGATCAAGCGGGCGCTGATGCTGAACGCGAGCGCGCTGATCCTGATCCACAACCACCCTTCGGGGGATCCGACACCGTCGGAGGCCGATCTCAGCATGACCAAGGAGATCCAGAAGGGCTGCCGTTATCTCGGCCTGACGCTGCATGACCACATCATCGTCGGTGCCGGGGCCGAGATGAGCCTGAGGGCCCTCGGCAAGCTCTGACGATCAAGCCGGGTCCTGAACCGTCGCCCTTCGAGGAAGAGGGCGGCGGTTTTGGGGTGACGGTGATGGCGGGGAGAGAGGCTTCCCGCCCCCGTCGCAGGAGAATCCGAGATGCTCGATCAAGAGTTCCACGCGCGAAAGGCCACTCCGACGATGCGGTTTGACGCCGATGCGCGGTCCAATCCCGATCTGCCCTTCGTTCTGAAACTTGTCGCCCCGGATATTGGAGCGGCGATGGCCGGGCAGGACCGCCCGGTCGAGCTTGATCGCTATGCGACGCTCGCGGACGCGATGTTTGCTGCGGTCGTGCTGGCGCAGGAAGTCAGCGCCGATGTTGCCCCGCATATGATGGTGATCCTCGATCGCGAAGAGCGGCTCGTGTTGGCGGGAGAGCTGGCCGATGGTGCGATCGCCTGGTGCAACCCGGTCCTCTCCGCGCCCGAGGCCCGTTCGGTGTTGCGCGAGGCGAGCGGCTTGCGTGCGCGGGCGAGCCAGGCGGCCGGATGGCGCGAACATGGGTTCGTGGCGCATCTGCGCCGTCGCGCGGATCACCTCGAGGGGCGTCTTGTCGATCCGCTCTGGCGTGCCATCGCCGCCCGCGCGCTGCAGGTTGCGGCGTGAGAGCCGAGAGATCGAGAAGGGCAGGGGGGATTTGGAGCGCCGCCGGGGGAGAGATCGCCCGGTCCGGCGTCCCCCCTTTTCCCGAACCGGAGTTGACCCGATGACCATGACCGAAGTCCCCCTGCGCGCCGCAGATGGCGCCCTCGGCCGTCGATCT
>NZ_SWJZ01000106.1 GCF_005144475.1 Rhodobacter capsulatus
CCGCCCTGCACCCCCGCCGCCTCCCGCCCCCCGGCCCCGCCCGCAGCCGCCCGCCCGCGGCTATATCGACAGCGTCGCCCGCGCGCTCGAGATCATGCGCCGCGAAGACGGCCTGCCCGAGGCGCTGCAAAAGATCGTCCTTGCCCGCACCCTGCTGGTCGAGGAGGCGCAGGCCTTCCCGATGCGCGAGGTGCTGGCCCGGCTGAGCGAAGACCCGTCGGTGACCGCCTTCCAGGTCTCGCTGCCCGCCCGCGCCGATCAGGGCGCGCCGCGCCATCTGGTCGGCGCGACGCCGGAGCTGCTGTTGCAAAAGCGCGGCGCGACGATCCTGTCGCATCCGTTGGCGGGCTCGGCGCGGCGGTGCGAGGCGCGCGAGGCCGATGCCCGGGCGGCGCAGGCGCTGGCCCGGTCGGAAAAGGATCAGCGCGAGCATCGGCTGGTGGTCGATTACATCCTTGACCTGCTTGCCCCCGATTGCGCCGAGCTTTCGACCCCCGAGGGCACCGCGCTGACCAAAACCCGCTCGATGTGGCATATCGGCACCCGGATCACCGGGCGGCTGAAGGATCCCGACACCCCCGCCGTGGTGCTGGCCGCGCGGCTGCATCCGACGCCAGCGGTCTGCGGCCTGCCCTGCGCGCGGGCCGCCGGGCTGATCCGCAGCCTGGAGCCGGTCGAGCGCGATTTCTATGCCGGGGCCGTGGGTTGGTGCGACCGGCGCGGCGATGGCGACTGGCATGTGGCGATCCGCTGCGCGGAACTTTGCGGCGCCCAGGCGCGGCTTTATGCGGGCGCGGGCATCGTGCTCGGCTCGGAGCCGCGCGCCGAGGCGGCCGAGACCGGCGCGAAATTCGGCGCCCTTCTCGCCGCGCTCGGCCTGCCGCGCGATGCGGCATTGCTCGATCTGCCGCGCGATGCGGCACTGCTCGACCTCGATCCCCGTCACGACTGAGCCCAGGACATCCAGATGGCCCTTCCCGGAATTCTCTCCTATCCCCTGCCCCGCCCCGAGGCGCTGCCCGCGGCCCGTGCCCCCTGGCACATTGTGCCCGCCCGTGCCGCGCTGCTGATCCATGACATGCAGCGCTATTTCTGCGCGCCCTTCCCGCAGGAGGCGGCGCCGCTGCCCGCGGTGATCGACAATATCGCCACCCTCGCCCGGGCCGCCCGCGCCTGCGGCATGCCGGTTTTCTACACCGCGCAGGAGGGCGCCCAGCTGCGCATCGACCGTGGCCTTCAGGCCGATCTCTGGGGGGCCGGGATGTCGCGCCGCGCGGAGCATCAGGACATCCTGCCCGATCTTGCCCCCGCGCCGGGCGATCTGGTGCTGACCAAACACCGCTACAGCGCCTTTCAGCGCTCGAACCTGGAACCCCTGATGCGCGCGCGCGGCCGTGATCAGCTGCTGATCACCGGGGTTTATGCCCATATCGGCTGTCTTGCCACCGCCGCCGAGGCGTTCCAGCGCGATATCGAGCCCTTCGCCATCGCCGATGCCCAGGCCGATTTCGACGCCGAGCGCCACGAGATGGCGCTGCGATGGGTGGCGGGCACCTGCGGCGGGGTGATCGCGACGCGCGACGCAATGGCCACGCTGACCGGGGTGACCCGATGCGCCTGAGCGGCTTTTCCGGGCGCCGCGCGCTTGTCACCGGCGCGGCGGGCGGCATCGGCCGCGAAACCGTCCGCCTGCTGCAGGAAGCGGGGGCAAGCGTCGTTGCCACCGATACCGCCGAAGCGCTGGCCAGCCTGCCCGAGGAGATCCGCGCCTGCGCCGGGATCTGGCTGCCCTGCGATCTGCGCGATCCCGCCGAGGTCGAGGCGATGCTGGCCACGGCCGAGGCGCAGGCGGGGCCGATCGGCCTTGCCGCCCATACCGCCGGGGTGCTGGCGCTTGGCCCGCTGCTCGAGATGACGGCCGAGGACTGGCGCCGGGTGATGGCGATCAACCTTGATGGCAGTTTTTATCTGCTGCAGGCGCTCGGGCGGCGGCTGGTGCAACAGCCGGGGGCGGCGCTGGTGGTGGTCAGCTCGAATGCCGCGGGGATTCCGCGGATCGGCATGGGCGCCTATTGCGCCTCCAAGGCGGCGCTGACCATGCTGACCCGCTGCCTCGGGCTGGAACTGGCGCGGCAGGGCCTGCGCTGCAACGTGCTGGCGCCCGGCTCGACGCTGACGCCGATGCAGACGGCGATGTGGGCCGACGATCAGGGCCCGGCGCGGGTGATCGCGGGCGATGGCGCCAGGTTCCGCACCGGGATTCCGCTCGGCAAGCTGGCAACGCCCGCCGATATCGCGCAGGCGGCGGTGTTCCTGCTCTCGGATCAGGCGGGCCACATCACCATGGCCGATCTTTACATCGACGGCGGCGCCACGCTGCGCGGCTGAGCCCCGGCCCTGTCGTCCTCGCGCGGCAGGGCAACGGCCGTCATCACCCCCGCAGGTCCGGCCAAAAGCACCGCCCCGATCCGCCGCCCCGCCCACCAGCCCGGGGCCAGATCGCGCGTCAATCGCAGCGCGGGCGGCTCTGCCGGTGTCGCGGGGCAAAGCTCGGCCGCGCCGAAATCGAAGCTTCGCCCGATCTGCGGGCTCAAGGCCTTGAAAAGACTTTCCTTCACCGAAAAGATCAGCCCGACCCAGCGCGGATCGGCGCCGAAGATTTCCTGTTCCGCCGGGGTCAGGGCCACCGAGGCGATCTGCTGTGCAAGCGGCGGGGTCAGATGCTGCTCGATGTCGATGCCAAGCCCGCCCCAAACGGCGGCGGCGCCCAGCAGGGCGATCGCCTGCCCGTCGCAATGGCTGATCGCGCCGCACAGCCCCGCGGGCCAGACTGGCGCGCCCCTGGCACAGCGCCCGGCCAGACAGGGCGTGCCGCACAGCGCGCGCGCGGCGGCGGCGGCGGCCAGCCGCCCGGCGCGATACTC
>NZ_SWJZ01000107.1 GCF_005144475.1 Rhodobacter capsulatus
ATGTGGCGGGCCGGTTCGGTCGGATCGTCGGGCTCGAAGATGATCGCCGTCTGCAGCGCGCGGTCGCGCAGATGCCGGTCGATGCAGTTCACCGAGGCGTTCAGCACCCCATCCTCGAACCATTTGATCGAGACCTTGCCGAAGGTGAAATCGGTGTTCTTCACCTTGGTATAGGGGGTGATCCAGTCGAGCCGCTTGCCTTCGCGGCCCCAGAACGCATCCGGATTCTCGAGCGATTCCCGATACATCTCGAGGTATTTCGCGCCATTCGCATGCGCCGTCTCAAACCCAGCCGGAACCTCCCGAAGCGCCGGTGCGGCGATCACCTGATCTTGAATACCCATCTGTCCCTCCCTCTCTGACGGCGCGCCCTGGGCCTTGGAAACCCGTCACACCCCAAGGCATCATTCCCCTAGGGCAATGTAAAGGGATTGTCACACCCAATGTAATTGTCCATTCCGACTAGAGGATTTTGTAAATTCATTCACAATCCGGCTTGGCGTTTTTGTAAATTTCGTGAATTTCCCGTCCTGTTCACGCCTTCGCGACCAAGGGCGCAGGCCAGGGCGGGACGGCCCGGAATTGCCGCGGCGATCTGCCGCGGCAGAGCTTGCGGCACCCGGATCCGCGACGGATGCCGAATCGTCGCTCAGGCCGCATCCAGTTTGGCCAGCGCCGCCGCGGTGTCGGGGCAATAGCACAGCAGCGGTTCGGTCAGCCCCTGGGCGCGCATCGCCGCCTCGATCGCAGGCGTGGCGCCCAGCACCATCAGCCGCTCGCCCCGGCGCCCCAGTTTCTGCGCCATCTGCCCGATCATCCGCGCCCCGGTGCTGTCGACAAAGCCGACCCCGGAGACATCGAGCAGGATCGCCCGCGGATGGCTGGCGATCCGGTCCAGCACCGAGCCAAGCCGCGCCACAGATCCGAAAAACACCGCCCCGCGCAGGTGATAGGTGACGACATCGCGCCGCGCGGGACCGGCGCTGCGAGCATGCGTCGCGCCCTCGTCCAGCGCGGTCATCTCGGACATGTGGCGGATGAAGACCAGCCCGCCCAGCGCGAAGCCGATCACGATGCCCTCGGCCAGATCGCGGAAGGTGACGACAAGGAAGGTGACGATCAGCACCAGCGCATCGCCCTTGGAAGAGCGGATCAGGGCGGCCATCTCGTGCCGCTCGATCATGTTCCAGGCGACGATCCCCAAAAGCCCGGCCAGCGCGGCCAGCGGAATATAGCCCGCCAGCGGTGCGGCCAGGATCATGAAACCAAGGATGAAGAGCGCATGAAACATCCCCGCCGCAGGGCCGCTTGCCCCGGCGCGGACATTGGTTGCGGTGCGCGCGATGGTGCCGGTGACGCAAAAGCCGCCAAACAGCGCCGCGCCCATGTTCGCCACGCCCTGTGCCACCAGTTCGATGTTCGAGCGGTGCTGCGTGCCCGACATCCCATCGGCGACCATCGCCGACAGAAGCGATTCGATCGCGCCCAGCAGGGTGAAGCTGAAGGCCCAGGGCAGCGCCGTCCACACCGTCTCAAGCGAGAAATCGGGCAGGGCCGGGGCGGGCAAAAGCCGCGGCAGGCCGCCAAAGCGCGACTGGATCGTTTCGACCGGCAGGTTCAGCAGCGTCGCCACCAGGGTGATCGTGGCGATGCCCAGAAGCAGGCTGGGCAGGCGGGGGGCAAAACGCTTGAGCGCCTCGATCAGCGCGACGGTGGCCAGCGCCACCCCCACCGCAGTCGGGCTGACCGTATCACGCGCCGCCCAAAGCGCGGCAAGTTTCTGCAAGATCGGCCCGGGCTCGCCCCCCGCCAGGGTCAGCCCGGCCATATCCTTGATCTGGCTGGCGAAAATGATCACCCCGATGCCTGACGTAAACCCCACCGTGACCGGATAGGGCATGTAGCGGATCGTCGAGCCAAGCCGCAGCACCCCCAGCACCGCCAGCATCACCCCTGAAAGGAACGTCGCCAGCACCAGCCCCGCAACCCCGGTCGCCGTCACGCAAGCCATCACCAGCACGATGAAGGCGCCCGCCGGACCGCCGATCTGGAACCGCGATCCGCCCAGCGCCGAAATCAGGAAGCCGCCGATGATCGCGGTGAACAGCCCGCGTTCCGGCCCCACCCCCGAGGCGATGGCGATCGCCATCGACAGCGGCAGCGCCACGATCGCCACCGTCAACCCGGCCAGCAGATCGGCACGCAGCCGCGCCAGATCGTAGCCCTCGGCAAAGGCGGTGACGGACATCGGTAAAAGGGGCTCGGCCCCGACCCTTGCGGGCAGGCTCTCGTTGCGCATGGCGGCTTCTTCGTTATGGATACGCGGGCAGCAAACAGCGCCGCCATGGCCGCTGTCAAGCCCGATGCCCTCACCATTCGGAGAGCCGATGTCCGAAAACCGAAAAGATCCCGTGCAACCCGCCGACGCCGAGGCCCGCCACCTCGCGCGCGGCCTGATCACCGCCGCCCGCTTTGGCGCCCTGGGCGTGATCGACCCCGAGACCGGCTTTCCTTTCGTCAGCCGCATCGCGCTTGGCGCCACGCCCGAAGGCGGGCTGTGCACGCTGGTCTCGGGCCTTTCGGCGCATTCGCGCGCGCTGCGGGCCGATCCGCGGGTGTCGCTCTTGGTGGGCGAGCCCGGCCCCAAGGGCGATCCGCTGGCCCATCCGCGCCTGACGCTTCTGGCCATGGCCGCGGCCCTGCCCCGGACCGCGGCGCTGTGCGACCGCTGGCTGAGCGATCACCCCAAGGCGAAGCTGTACATCGATCTGCCGGATTTCTTCTTCGTCGGCTTTTCGCTGCGCGCGGGGGCGCTGAACGGCGGCTTCGGCCGCGCCTTTCGCCTTGCCCCCGCGGATCTGACCTGAGGCCCGCCTCAGTTCGGGGTGTCGATGCGGATCACGACGTTGATCTTGCCCTTGGCGGCCTCGGGCCAGGTGACATTGACCAGATTTTTCCCCGCGCCCTGCTCGGCGGTGATGAAGGGCATGCCGCTGACCCGGGCGCCGGCGGCATTGGTGATCGCCCCCACCGCCACCAGGCTTTCGACATGCCGCGCCCAGCCGCCAAAGGGCAGATAGGCCGCGGCATCCGCGCTCCAGACCGATTGCGCGCTCGACTGCGTCACCTGCACCATCACCGGGTTCACCGTCATCTGCGTCACCGCGTTGAAAATGTTGTTCTGGAACGTGATGTTGCGCATCCGCGCATAGTCGAGATCGGCAAAGCTCGTGTCCACCTTCTCGATCCGGTTGATGTTGCCGTTCAGCGCCTTGAAGACGTTGTTCGACACCGTCAGCCCCTGGATGTAATGGCCGCTGCCATAGGGCTTGATCGAGATCCAGGTCACCCAGGCCGCGACATCATCCATGATGCAGGTGTTGCCGGTCATCGTCAGGCCACCGAACGAATATTGCGTGCCGAGGTTCGGGTCGGGCGAATATTCGTTCGTCCATTCGATGAAGTTGTTGTCGATGTAGTTGCCGGTCACCGTCGATTGCACGTTCGGCGTGGTGAAGACCAGCCCCGGCACCCGCGGCCCGTCCACCTGCCCGTCGCCCTGAAACCAGTGGTTGCCCACGATCACATGGCCGGTGCCGTCCAGCACCATCGTCGTGCCGAAGCGCACGAAGCGCGAATCGCGGATCTTCGTGTCATTCGCATTGACATTGACACAGACCGAGGTCCGGTCCCCGACATTGACATCCAGCTCGTTCGACAGAAAGTCGCAGCGGTCGATGCAAAGGTTCTGGCAGGCCCGTCCGATCGAGGTGATGGCGCGGTCCCTCGGCTTCACCATCCAGCAATCGCGCAGCCCGAAGGTTTCGCCCTCGCGCGCCAGCAGGATGCCGCTGGCGATCCCGCCCAGCAGGAACTCGATATTGTCGAGGGTGAACCGGGCCAGATAATCGAAGCCGGAAAAGTCGAGCGCATATTTGTAGCGCCGGAACGTGTAGCTGCGCGTCGCCGAGCCGCCATAAAGCGGTTGCGACAGCGTCAGCTTGGCGGCGCCGATATCGACCGACTGCACATAGACCTCGCGGCCGACGCCGGTGCCGCTCACCCGCGCACCGACCGGGATGTTGGCGATGTTCGACACATTGCTCAGGATCGTCGATTGCGACGTGGAATAGGTCGCGTTCGAGGTGACGGTGACAGTGTTCCACGCCGTCCCGTCGCTGACCGAGATCTGCCCGTTCGCCAGCACGCGCCGGTTCGCCCAGCTCGAGGTGTCGGGCACCGCCGCCTTGACGTCGATCGGCGCGGTCAGATCGACCCGGCGCCCGCACAGGTCGAAGATGTTGTTGTCGGTATAGGACAGAAGCGCCTGCAGGCCCTTCTTCAGCCCCAATTCCTCGTTGCCGAAGGCTTTCGCATAGGTGGGAAAGTCGAAATTCTTCTGCAGCACCAGCCGCGCCGCGGTCGGCATGCTCAGCGTGCCGGTGAAGCGGATCGGGCTGTCGATCGACAGCGACGAGGCGATGCGGTAGCTGCCCTCCGGCACGACCAGGCTGCGCCCATCGGCGGCGGCATCGGCGGCCAGAAAGGCGGCGCGGTCATCGGTGGTGCCGTCGCCCCTGGCGCCATAGTCGCGCACATCGACCACATCCATCAGATCGCGCAGGAAAGCCTCGGTGATATCCTCGATGACGATATCCTCGATCCGCACCACGCCGCCGGTCTGCCCGGTCAGATCCAGCCCGAAATGGCCATAGGCGGGCGCCGTGCCCCAGGCCATGTCGACGCCCGCGCGCGTGCCCGAGCCGACGATCGCCTGCACCGTCACCACCTTGCCATAGGTGGTCAGCGTGACCGGGCTGGCCACCTCGGTCAGCCCGGTCACATGGGCATTCGCGGCGGTCATCGCATAGCCCGCGATCCGCACCGCGCAGAAATTGCCCGACACGGCCTTCACCTTCGCGGTGATGCGCAGATAGACGCCGGGCAGGATCGGCGTCTGCCCCATCCAGCGCAGCTTTTGCGTGCTCTGGGTCTTCACCAGCTCCAGACAGGAGCCGAAATCGGCATCCGCCGGCACCAGCGCGGCATTCGGGGCCCCCGCATAGGTGGCCGAGCCCGCCGTGCCGTTCTCGCTCGACCATTGGCCAAGCCCCAGTTCGAAAGCAGAGGGGGTCAGGTTCACCCCGTCAGTGATCGCGATGTTCATCCGAGACTCCTTCGTGTTCGGCCCGCCCCGCATCGCGGCACGCGCAGACCGGTCGCGGCGCAAACACGCCGCGCGACCGCCCTTGGCGTTCCGCAGGATCGGGGATTTCACCGGGCCCTTGCGCCCCGGCCAGACCAGAACTAGCCGTGAAGATTGAAGAAGATCTGACGACAGCGCGCGCTGCCCGGGCCCCGGACAACGCGCGCAAAAGTCTTGGATATCAGCGGGTTCAGCCCGTGATCAGGCTTTGATCAACCCGCCCGCCAGCGCGGTTTCCATCAGCGCGATGGTTTCGCTCACGCCATAAAGCGCGATGAACCCGCCAAAACGCGGCCCCTGCGATTGCCCCAGCAGCACCTCGTAAAGCGCGGTGAACCAGTCGCGCAGCGGCTCGAACCCATGCGCGGTGCCGACGGCGAAAACGATCGTCTGCAGCCCTTCCGAGGGGTCTTCGAACTGCGCGTGTAGATCGGTCGCGGGCAGCGCCCTCAGCCGCGCCAACAGATCCTCCATCGCCGCGCGTTCCTTGTCCGTGGGCAGCCGGAAGGTCCGGGTCGGCGCGACGAAATCATGGAAATAGCGCACCGCAAAGCCCGCCGCCGCATCCAGATCGGGGTGGGTTTCGGGCGTGGCCTCCGGCGCATAGCGTTTGATGAAGCCCCAAAGCCCGGCCTTGTCGCTTGCCCCCGCCACGCTTGCAAGGTTCAGCAGCATCGCAAACGGCACCACCAGATTGGACTCGGGCGGCTGGCCGCCGTGGATGTGCCAGACCGGGTTGTCGATCTGCTTCTCGACCGGCTGCGTGGCATAGGCGCGCAGCTGCTGGTGGTATTCATCCACCGCTTTCGGGATCACATCCCACCACAGCCGCTTCGCCGTCTTCGGCTTTTGATACATGAAATACGACAGGCTTTCGGTCGCCGCATAGCTCAGCCATTCGTCGATCGTCAGCCCGTTGCCCTTCGATTTCGAGATCTTCTGCCCCTGATCGTCCAAAAACAGCTCATAGGTGAAATGCTCGGGCTTGCGGCCCCCCAGCACTTCGCAGATCCCGTCATAGATCGGCGTGTTGGTCGAGTGGTCCTTGCCATACATCTCGAAATCGACATCCAGCGCGGCCCAGCGCATGCCGAAATCGGGCTTCCACTGCAGCTTCACCTTGCCGCCCGTCACCGGCAGCGTCCATTCGCGGCCGTCCTCGTCGTCAAAGGTGATCAGCCCGTTCTTCGCGTCGACATTCTTCATCGGCACATACAGAACACGGCCGGTTTCCGGGTGGATCGGCAGGAAGCAGGAATAGGTCTGCTGCCGCTCTTCGCGCAAGCTTTTCAACATGATCGCCATGATCGCGTCATAGCGCTCGGCGCAAAGCATCAGCATGTCGTCGAACTTGCCAGCCTTGTAATAGTCGGTCGCGCTGGCGAATTCATACTCGAACCCGAAGGTGTCGAGGAACCGGCGCAGCATGGCGTTGTTGTGATTGCCGAAGCTGTCAAACTCGCCGAACGGGTCCGGCACGGCGGTCAGCGGCTTCTGGATATTCGCGTAAAGCAGCTCCTGCTGCGGCACGTTTTCGGGCACCTTGCGCATGCCGTCCATGTCGTCCGAAAAGCACAAAAGCCGCGTCGGAATGTCCGAGATGATTTCGAACGCGCGGCGGATCATCGTCGTGCGCGCGACCTCGCCGAAGGTGCCGATATGCGGCAGACCCGACGGCCCGTAACCCGTCTCGAACAGCACATGGCCCTTTTTCGGCGGCGCCTTTTCGTACCGTTTGAGCACCCGGCGCGCTTCCTCGAAAGGCCAGGCTTTGGAGTTCATCGCAGCGTCGCGCAGGGTGGTCATGTCAAATCCTCATCCGGGCGCCCCATGCGCCTCGCGCCTGACCTATTGAACGGGGCCTAAAACGTCAATAATTCTTGCGGCAGACCCAGAAAAGGAAACGCCCGTGACCGACACCCTTCCCTCGCTTTCGCCGCAGGATGCGCTCGTTGCCGTGATGGTCGCCGTCTCGGCCTCCGACGCGACGATCCGCACCGCCGAGCTGGTCGCCATCGAGCGGATGGTGAACCACATGCCGATCTTTGCCACCTATGACATCGACCGCATCCGCGTCGTGGCGCAGACGGTCTATTCCCTTTTCGAGGAGGAGGAGGGGCTTGCCGCCCTCTTCGGTCTCGTGCGCGAGGCCCTGCCCGAAAAGCTGTTCGAGACCGCCTATGCGCTGGCTTGCGACGTGGCGGCGGCCGATGGCGTGCTGCACCAGCCCGAATTGCGCATGCTCGAGGAAATCCGCGACGAGCTGTCGATCGACCGGCTGCATGCGGTGGCGATCGAATGGGGCGCGCGGGTCCGTCACGTCAAGCTCTGACGCCGCCCGATGTCGGGCAAGACCCGCATCACGCCGCAAAGCCGATTGACACAGCCCCCGCCCGCCCCCATCTTCAGCAGGCCTTGGTCCTGCGGCACGCTGCCGCGGGGTAATAGGGAAGCCGGTGCAACTCCGGCGCTGCCCCCGCAACTGTAAGCGGCGAGCCTTCTGCAACACCCACTGGCCCCGGCCGGGAAGGGGCAGCAGGCGTCCGAGCCGCAAGCCAGGAGACCTGCCAGGTCAAAGACCATCCCGGGCGGCGGGCCCGGCGGCATGGAGCCCGCGTTCGCGCGGGCCGCGCCTGTCCGCCCTCGGCCCGACACAACGGAGCGGCCAGGCCATGGAACCGAAAGACACGACGACGAACACCGCCTTCAAGGGCTACACGAACAGCACCTGCCCGTTCCTGCCCTGTCATCCGGGGGTGAAACGCGCGTTCAACTGCCTGTTTTGCTACTGCCCGCTCATCGCCTATGAATGCCCCGGCCCCTATCAGACCTACACCGACCGCAACGGCCTGACGCGCAAGGATTGTTCCGCCTGCACCCTGCCCCATGACGGGCACGAGCAATCCTGGAACTTCATCCAGAAATGGCTCGACTATCCGCAGCCCTGGTCCGGCAGACCGCAGACCGAGCCGCCCACCGCCCGCCCCCGTCCGCCGGGATCGACCGATCAGCCGTAAAGCCCGATCAGCCGTAAAGCGTCGCCCAGCGGGTGATCAGCTGGCTTTGCAAGAGCTTCGAGCGCCCGACCCAGCCGCGCGAGCCCTCCGCCTGCTCGGCGTCGCGCGATTGCGCCCGCCGCGCCAGATCGCCGGTGAAGATCGCGAATGTCAGCTCGGTCCCGTCGGGCGCCGAGACATAGCCCGTCAGCGTCGAGACGAAATTCAGCGTGCCGGTCTTCGCATCGACGCGGATCTGCTCGCCCTTGACCTTGCCGCCCGCCTCGTCGCGCAGGTTGAACGGCTTCATCAAGCCCCGCAGCCCGACCTTCGGCCCCAAAAGCGTCACCGCCCGGACCATCTCGATCGGCGCGATCCGGTCGTCGCCGCCAAGGCCCGAATGATCGACGAACCGCGCCCGCGTGCCGCCCAGCCGACCGCTCAGCCAGTCGCTCATCGCCGCCCCCGAGGCGCCGCGCGCCGCATTCGCCCCCCGCGCCGCCGAGGCCGTCATCCCCACCGCCTCGGCGGTGATGTTGGTCGAATATTTCATCATCGAGCGCAGGATCTTCGGCAGCGCCTCCGAGGGCTGGCCGACCAGAACCCGCGCCCCCGCAGGCAGCGCCCGCACCGGCTCGGGGGCGGGCAGATCGATGCCGCGCGCCCGCGCCAGCGTCTGGAACACGTCGCCCGCATAGGCCTCGGGCAGCCGCACCGGCAGCCAGCGGCTGCCCGCCTTGCCCAGGGCGCTTGCCGCCACCGTCCAATGTTCGCGCCCCCCCGCCTGCCGATACTCGAACAGCGGCGCCTGCCGCGGCACCGCCGCCACATCGGCCGTATAGACCTTGGGCACATGGCGCTCAGAGCGCGCATCCATCGCCAGCGCATAGCCGCCCTTGGCGCGTTTCCACTCGAAATGGACGCGGTTGTAATTCAGGATCAGCCCGGAAATCGCCGGGTTGTAGCCCACATGCACCGGCTGATCCGCCGCGATCGCCTCGGCATAGGGCAGCGCGCCGCCCCAGACCAGAAACCGCCCGGTCACGCCGCTGACGCCCTTTTGCGCCAGCGCCGCCGCCAGATCGGCCAGCCCGTCGGTGCTCAGCGTCGGATCGCCGCCCCCCGCCAGGATCAGATCGCCCTGCACCCGCCCGCCCGAGACCGGCCCCGTCGCCAGAACCCGGGTCTGAAAGCGGAACTGCGGCCCGAGCGTCTCCAGCGCATAAAGCGTGGTGATCGCCTTCGCCGTCGAGGCGGGCGCCATCGGCTTCGTGCCGCCGCGCGCCTCCAGCACCAGCCCGGTGCGCGCATCGGCCACCACATAGCCGACATCGCCGCCCAGCCGCGCCGCCGCGATCAGCTCCTCGCCCGACAGCATCCGCAGCGTCGCGCCCTCGGCCCGCAGCACCGCAGGCGCGGCCAGACCGGCCCCCACCCCCAGCATCCCGCCCAGGATCCCCCGCCGCGTCACGTCCATGCCCGTCTCCCTTCCGTTGCGCCGCGCCAATCGCCCCCGGCCCGGATCGCGGACGAGGACAGATCCGACATCGGCATCTGCACGAAACACCAGGCGGGCAAGTCCGCGCAAGCCAGAAGCCGCGCCTGCGCCGCACGAAGCCGTGCGCGGGCAAAGATCTGTGCCGCAGGCGCCTGCCGCGCCACCATCCGATGCCCCGGCCGCGCCAGCACCCCCACCGGCACCGCCGCCAGAATCGACCGCCAGTCCTCCCAGCGGTGGAACTGCGCCAGATTGTCGGCGCCCATCAGCCAGACGAATCGCACGCCCGGATAAAGCGCCTTCAGCCGGGCCAGCGTCTGCGCCGTGTAGCGCGTGCCCAAGCCCGCCTCGAGCCCGGTGACCACCACTTTCGGATCGCGCATCACCCGCCGCGCCCGGGCGATGCGCTGCGCCATCGGCGCCGGACCGCGGGTCTTCAGCGGGTTGCCCGGGCTCACCAGCCACCAGACCTGATCCAGACCGAAGCGGCGCAGCGCCTCGCGGGTGATATGGGCGTGACCGGCATGGGCCGGGTCGAAAGACCCGCCCAGAAGGCCGATGCTCTGGCCGCGCGTGGCGATCGGAAACCCCTGTTTCATGCCCCTGCCCTACCCGATCGGTCCGGGCTGCGCCACCGGCTTGTGACAGCGCCGCGACAGCCGTTCCGGCCTGCGGCTCAGGCCTGCGGCCGCGACCCGAAGCGCAGCGGCGCGATCGTCCAGCGCCCGCGCCCGGCGCGTTTCGATTGATACATCGCCGCATCGGCCTCGGCCATCAGCTCTTCGGCGAGCGCCGGACGGCATTCGAGCGCGATCGCCACCCCGATCGAGGCCGAAATCCGGCAATCCACCCCGTCCAGCCGGATCGGTTCCTCGATCCGGCCGATCAGCCGCTCGGCCATGCCCTCGATCATCGCCCGCTCGACCGGGCCGCGCAGCAGGATGATGAATTCGTCGCCGCCCAGCCGCGCCACCAGATCGCCGCGCCGCACCTCGTCGCGCAGCACATGCGCCGCCCGCACCAGCACCGCATCGCCCGCCGCATGGCCCAAAGTGTCATTGACCTGCTTGAAGAAATCCAGATCGAGATGCAAAAGCGCAAAGTTCCGCCGCCCGCGCGTCGCCGATTTGACCGCATGGGTCAGCGCCGCATCGAAGGCGCGCCGGTTCGCCAGCCCGGTCAGCGGATCCAGCTGCGCCTCGGTCTCGGCCTCGGCCTTGGCCAGCCGCAGCCGCCCGGTCAAGGCGGTCAGCTCGCCCAGAACCGCCGCCTTCGCCTCGGCCAGAAACAGGAATTCCATCGCCAGATCGGAAGCGGCGAAATCCGCCTCGGTCAGGCCGAAATAGCGCACCGCCTCGGAGAGCTGGATGCCAAAGGACAGGTTCACCAGCACATCGGCCTGTTCCCCCGGCCCCAGCGCCACCGCAAGGCCGCGCAGGTTGAACATCGGATAGCGCACCAGCGTCATCACCAGCCGCCGCCCGGTCAGCGCGACGTCGCGCCCCTGTTCGGCGCCCCGGGCCCGGCGCAGGGTGAAGTGCCGGGCGAAATCCCCGCCCTCCGCCGCCCCCGGCCCGACGATCCGCGACAGCGTCGGCCCCATGGCGCGGATCCGTCCGCGCGCATCCAGCCACAGGAACATCGGCATCAGCCGCGCCAGCATCTCGGTGTTCAGCGTCAGCACCGGCTCCGGCGCGAGCGGCGACGCGAGCGGCGGCGCGGCCGCAGGCAGGATCCGGGTCATGGCGCCTCTCCCAGCTCGGGGCGGGCCAGATCGAACTGGCGCGCGACATGATAGGTGGTGAAATGCAGCTCGACCTGCACCCGCTCCACCCCCTCGCGCGGCTCGATCAGGTCGATCAGCACCAGCGCGCCGTAATCGTCGGCCATCGCCCGCATCAGCCCCGCCATCACCGCACCCCAGCCCGGGAACCGGCCCCGCACCAGCAGCGTGAACCGCCCCTGCGCTTCCGATTGCAAGGTCAGTTCCGGCAGTTCCAGATCGGGCAGCGCCATCTGCGCCCGCCCCTGCAAGTCATCAAGCGAGAACAGGAATTCAAGATAATCCGGGCCGCCGAAGCGCAAGAGCCGCCGCAGCGATTCGGTCTGCGCCACTTCGGCGCCGATATCTTCCAGCAATTGCTCGCGGGTCTTGCCGGTCAGCCCCTCGGCCACCGACAAAAGCGCCTCGGTCGTGTCATCGGCATAGGTCAGCATGGCCTCGAACCCCTCGGGGCCAAGGCGCAGACGATCGGCCACCTCGCGCCAGACGGCGCTGCCGTGGTGCTTGCACAGGAAAGCCTGAATGGATTTGTTGACGATGCCGAGCATGGACCCTCCTCGCGCGGACCATAGCGCAACGGCTGTTAACAAACCCCCAATCTGGAAGCGTTTTAAGGCGTCATGCCGACCTGCCAGCGGCCCAGCTGCAGCATCTGCAAGGTCACCGGCGCGGTTTGCGGCCCGGTTTTCGGCATCCCCGCGCGCAGCGCCGCGATCATCTCGGCCACCGACACCGTGTCCTTGTCGCCCAGCACGATCTGCCCGCCCCGGACCCAGTCGCCGGTGTCAAGCCGGTGCAGGACCTGCACGCCATCGGCGCTGAAATACCCGGCCGCATTCAGGAAAACCGCTTCCGGTCCGGGGGTTTGCGGCAAAAGATCGGCCAGGACCAGCGCGCAGCGGCCAGTGCCGCCCCCCGCCGCGACGGCACAGCCGCCCAGATCGGGGGACCGCAGATCCCCCGCCAGCCTCTCGGCCAGCCCCGCGGGCCAGGCCGCCCCCGCAGGCCAGAGCGTCACCGCCGCCCGCAGCCGATCGAGCGCCGGCGCCCCGGTCTCGACCGCATGCTCGAACTGCCAGCGCCCCTCGACCGTCTCCAGCAGCTGCAACCGCGCCCCCAGCGCGGCCTCGTCTTGCGCCCGCAACCGGTCAAGCCCGCGCCGCCCGGCAAAGCCCCAGTCATGCGCCATTTCCCACAGCGGCAGCTGCGCCACCGTCGCCCGTCCCGCCTCGAACCGCGCCAGCTGCGAGCGCACCGCGATCGCCTCGGGCGAGAAGACCGGGCTCAGCCACAGCACGGTCAGCGCCAGGATCGCCAGCGCCATCGCCACATTCGTCCGCCGCAGCGCCGCGCGCCAGCGCCGCCCCAGACCCAGCGCCAGCAGATAGCCCAGCCCGTAGCCCGCCACCACGAAAGCGAGCGCCGAGGCCGCCACCCGCTCCGGCGTCCAGCCGTATTGCGCGATCCGCAAGGCCAGCGCCCAGATCGCCAGCCCCGCCAGCACCGGCACGAAAGCCATCAGCCCGCGCGCCGAGAGGGTCAGGATCAGCCCCTGCGCCGCCTCGGCGTCATCCTCGTCCGCCACGATCGAGATCAGCCCGATCGCCGCGATCGCCGTCGCCAAAAGCGCCGAAGCCGCCGAGATCTCGCCAAAAAGCGCGCCCAGACCCCGCAGCGGCAGCGCCGCGACAAAGACCACCACGACGCAAAGCACAAGCGGCGTCAAAAGCCGCAAAAGCCGCAACAGAAGATAAGGAGAGACAGTGTCCGACAGCTCCGTCACCACCGAGAACGCCAGCCCCAGCACCGCCCCGGACATCAGCCACAGCCCCAGATCGTCGCTCAGCACATCATGCAGCAGCGTCACGTCCACCAGCTGCAACAGCGCGCCCAGCAGCCACAGCACCAGAAGCGCCGTGGCCACGAACAGCCCCGCCGAGACATAGCGCACGACAATGTTCCAGCTCTCGGTGAACAGCACCCGGTAATCGGTCAGCCCGGCCCGCCCGCCAAGCCCGAAGGCGATGGCAAAGGGCACCGGCATCACCGCCAGCACCGCCATCGCCACCCCCAGATGCCCGGTCGAGAGCATCTGCGCCCCGGTCTCGAAGCCAAGCCCCTTGAGCGCGACAAGCCCGCCCGCCGCCGCCGCGATCCCCGCACCCGACAGCGCCGCCCGGCGCAACCCCAGGTCCGGGGCCATCGCCAGCGTCGCGAAAAAGAACGCCCCGGCACAGACCAGCGCCGGCACCGCCAGCCGCCAGGCCTCCAGCCGCTCGAAGGCGTCGAACAGCCCCCAAAAGGCGACCCCACCCAGCATCCCGATCAGGATGAACTGCACCCGACTGCTCATCTGCGCCTCCGTTTTGGCCAGCTTACCCAGCCCCGACGGGATTGGCGAGCCACCCGTCACCGCCCCGTTACCGCCCCGACAGCCAGCCCGCCAGCCCGTCGATCGTCGGCAAAACCACATCCGCCGCGGGGGCCAGCACCTCGGCCGTCGCCGGGCCGGTCAGCACCGCCACCGCCCGCATCCCCGCCGCGCGCGCCGCCGCCATGTCGTGCAGACTGTCGCCCACCATCGCAACCCTTGCGGGTGCAACGCCCAGATGCGCCGCAAAGGCCAGCAGCTGGCCCGGGGCGGGCTTGCCGCCAAAACCGCTGTCATAGCCCGCGATGAAGTCGAAGAAATCGCAAATCCCCTCGCGCTCCAGTTGTGCCCGCGCCGAAGATTCGCTGTCGTTCGTCGCCACCCCCAGCCGCAAACCGGCCCCCCGAAGCCCGCCCAGACAGCGCTCCAGATTGACGGCCGCCACTTGCGGGGCGCGACATGCAGCCGCATCCAGATCCCGCACCAGCGCCGAAACCGACTGCCCGGGCAGATGCGGCGCGATCAGCTCGGCCACCTCCGCCACCGTGCCCGCGATCACCGGCGAGTGGCGCTCGAACCGCCCCGCCGCCAGGTCGTAGCCCAGCACCTGCGCCAGCCGCCCGGCCAGCGTGACATCGCCCCCGGCCAGATCAAAGGTCACCCCCCGCGCCCAGGCCCCCCAGGTCGCGTCAAAGTCGAAAAGCGTTCCATCCTTGTCAAACAGGATCGCAGCGATATCAGACACTTGAAAACCTCACGTCCAGTTGCGGCCCGCCGCGCCATCCAGCACGGCCGCGGCCAGCGCCAGCTCTTCGGACCGCACCGCCAGCGCCTCGGCGCAGGACCGCACCCAGTCATCCTCGCGCAGAAGATGCGCCAGAACCGCGCGCTGCATCGACGGTTGCGCCGCCTCGGCCCGCACCTGCGCCGCATCCGCGCCGCTGGCGCCCAGAAAGGCCAGCCAGACCGCCTCCTCGCCCGCCATCCAGCCCAGCGCGCGGATCGCGAGAATTTGTGCCAAATCCTGCTGCAATCTGTGTCACTCCTAGAATTGAAAGAGTTTGTTAACCTTTGGGTAGCCATGATAGGCTCTGCGGGCGGCAGGTTAAAGGAGCGGAACAGTTCATGGCAGGGAAAATCCTGATCGTGGACGATGTGGCCACGAATCGGATCGTACTGAAGGTGAAGCTCTCGGGCGCCCGGTACGAAACGGTTCAGGCTGGCACGGGACAGGAAGCTCTGCGTCTGGTGACGCTGGAGCTGCCCGATCTTGTCTTGCTCGATGTGCAGCTGCCCGACATCAGCGGCATCGAGGTGTGCCGACGGCTGAAGTCCAACCCGCTGACCCGGAACCTGCCGGTGATCATGGTCACGGCCTTTCCCTCGCCCGAAACCCGGCTCGAAGCGCTGCGCGCGGGCGCCGATGATTTCATCATCAAACCCTTCGAGGAACTGACGCTGCTGGCCCGGTTGCGCTCGCTGATGCGGATGCGCGAAACCGACGAGGAATTGCGGCTGCGCGAAAGCACCTGCCACGAGCTTGGCTTCACCGAGCCGCCGGTGCCCGTGGCCGAACCGCCCGCGGTGATCTGCCTTGTCGCCCCCGACCGCGAAACCTGCGTCGGCTGGAAGGCCGCGATGGCGCGGTTCCTGCCGCAAGACACGCTGCGGGTGCTGGATTACAACGAGGCGCTGACCGCCGCCGCCGAGATGCCGCCGCCCGACGCCTATGTGATCTCGGCCGATCTGGCCCGCCCGGGCGAGGGGCTGCGGCTGATGTCGGAGCTGCGCTCGCGCGCGGGCTCGCGCCATGCGGTGATCTGCATCGCCGTGCGCGAGGGGGCGCGGGAAACCTCGGCGGTGGCGCTTGACCTTGGCGCCTCGGATCTGACGCCGGTGAAGCTGTCCGACCCGGCCTTTGCCGAAGAAGCCGCGCTGCGTCTGCGCACCCATATCTCGCGCAAGCGCCGCCATGACCGGCAGCGCGAACGGGTCGCCGACGGGCTGCGCCTTGCGCTCGTCGATCCGCTGACCGGGCTTTACAACCGCCGCTATGCGATGCCGCATGTGGCGCGGCTGGCCGAACGCTCGCGCCACAGCGGGCGGGCTTTCGCGGTGATGGTGCTCGACATCGACCGTTTCAAATCGGTGAACGACACCTATGGCCATGCCGCGGGCGACCGCGTGCTGATCGAGGTGGCGCGGCGGCTGACGCTGAACCTGCGCCAGGTCGATCTTGTTGCCCGCGTCGGCGGCGAGGAATTCCTGATCGCCATGCCCGAAACCTCGCTGGACGCCGCGCGCGCCACCGCCGAACGGCTGTGCCGGGTGATGGAGGAAACGCCGTTCGAGTTGCATGACGGGCATGCGCTGCGCATCACCGTGTCGATCGGGCTGGCGCTTGGCGGCGGCCATGGCGGCACCGGCACCGTCGAACAGGTGATCAACCAGGCCGACCACGCGCTGATGAGCTCCAAGGCCGAGGGGCGCAATCAGGTCAAGATCTTCAAGCTGCCTGCCGCCTGATCCGGCCCCCCGGGGGCGGGACAGCAAGACCCCCGACCTTGCGGCCGGGGTGATCCCGTCTCACTCCTGCGGCGGCGGCGCGTTGCCCGGTCCGCGCGGGCCGTGGCTGTGGTCCCCAAGGTGTTTCGAAAGCCGCTCCACCCCGCGCCGCAGCCGCTCGACAAAGCGGTCGCGCTGCTGCGGCGTCATCTTCGCCAAGCGCTCGATCATCAGATTTTCGCCGATATCCATGCGCTTGAGCGTGCGCGCCCGAATATCGGCCAGCACCGCCCGGACGCCCTCGGCATCGAAAGGATCGGCCTTCAGCGCTGCCTCAAGCCGGGTGAAATCCGACCGGACCGCCGCCTGCATCGCCTGAAAATTCGCCCCCCGCCCCTCGGCCGCCTGCCGCATCGCCAGCCGGTCCTCGCGGTTGAAGGCGCCCCCCAGCGGCCCGAAGGTCAGTGCATCCGGCCCCCGCTCCATCACCGGCGGCGGCGGCTGCATCCGATGCGCGATCACCCCGCCGACGACGGTGCCCAGCACAAGAAAGTTCACCGTGACCGAGGCGATGAAGGCGAGCTTCATCCAGCCGCGCATCCCCGAGCGGGGCGCGGGATCTTCCGGCGGTGTCGTCGTCTCCGGCTTCATCCTGCACACTCCCCTTCGGTCATTCCATCACCGCCAGCGCCAGCACGTCGGCATCGGCCAGATAGCTGTCGGCCTCGGCCGCGGCGGTGACGGTGCTGCCCAGCCCCACCGCCTGCACCAGCGTCGGCGCCCCGGCCAGCCCGATCCAGAGCCCGGCCACCGTCGCCGTCGCCATGCCGCCCGCGAAACCGCCCAGCGCCGCCCAGCCGCCCAGCGCCGCCGCCAGCGCCGACACCAGCCCGCGCCGCCGCACCGGCAGCGCAGGCCGCGGCGGCACCGGCTTTCGCTGCGCCGCCTCGGCCTGGGTCGCAAGCCGGGTCAGAAAATCCCCGGACGGCGCCGGCGCCGCCGTGCGTGCCGCGCGAAAAAACCGTTCCAGATCAGCCTCTTCGAACTCAAAACGGTCAGTCATGGCCATACCCCAGTTCCGCCCGGCGCGGCGCCAGAAGCTGCGCCAGCGTCCGTTTCCCCCGCGCCGTCAGGCTTTCCACCGCCTCGACGCCAATCTCCATCGCCGCCGCAATCTCGGGGTTGGTCAGCCCCTCAAGATGGCGCAGCACCACCGCCTGCCGCTGCCGCGCCGGCAGCTGCGCCAGGGCCAGCTCCAGCGCCTGCGCGCGGTCGGTCTCGATCATCCCCTCCAGCGCCGAGACCGCCCCGTCGGGCAGCTCCGGCGCCTCGTCCAGCCCGACGCCGCGGCGCCGCCGCAGCCGGTCCGTCGCCAGATTGGTCACCACCCGGTAAAGCCAGGTCGAGACCTTGGCCTCGCCCGTGCGCCACTCGGGGGCGATCTTCCACAGCCGCAACAGCGCTTCCTGCGCCAGATCCTCGGCCTCGGCCCGGTCGCCCAGCATCCGCACCGCCAGCCGATAGGCCAAGGGCCCAAGCCGCTCCACCAGCGCACGCGCCGCCGCCCCGTCGCCGTTGCCGTAAAGCACCAGCAGGGTTTCGTCGGACAATGCGCGGATCTCGTCGAAGGCCATCTCCATCGGTCCCAAGCACTAACGCCAATGCGCCGTCGGGGCAACAGCGGCCCCCCGGATCAGGGGGCCGCCGCGCCTCCGGCTCAGTTCTGCGCCGGGCCGAACCAGCCCTGACCATCCTGCGGACCGCGCGGCCCGTGATCCCTCGGGCCATGATCGCCGCGGCGATCCTGCATCCGGTCCATCATCTTCGACCGCATCGCCGCGCGCGCCTGCGTCAGTTCCGCCTCGGTCACGGTGCCGTCATTGTCGGCATCGATCCGGTCGAAGAGCCGCGCCGGGCCGGGCGGAACCATCATCTCCGCCGCCGACAGCTTGCCGTCGCCATCCGCATCCTGCGCCGCGATCCGGTCCTTGATCCGCGCCTCGATGCGGGTTTTCTCCAGCGTCAGATCGGCCGCGATCATCTCCTCGGCGCTCAGCAGCCCGTCGCCATCCGTGTCGATGCCCTTGACCCGCTCAGCCCGGCCCGCCTGCACTTCGGCCCGCGTCAGCTTGCCGTCGCCGTCCTTGTCGAAGGCCTTGAAGTCGAACTGCGGCCAGACCGGCCCGGGACCACCGGCGGGCGCCATCTCCGGCGCGGGCGCTGCCGGGGCCTCCTGCGCCACCGCAGGCAGCGTCCCACCCAGCGCCACCCCCGTCGCCAGAACCGCCATCATCGTTTTCTTCAGGATCGTCGTCATCGTCGTCACTCCTTGCCGCGGCCCCAATTCCCGCCGCCGATGATCACAAAACGCCGCGGGTCGCGGTTTCCGTCGCGCCGCCTGCAAAAGACCTGCGCCCGGCATTCCCCTTTCGCCCCCGCGCGGGCTGCGGTTAGACTGGCGAAAACCCAGCGCGAGGCCCGATGAGCACCCCCGATCCCCAGCCCGAAAGATCCGCCCCCGACACATCCGCGCCCGACAAGACCTCCCTGCGCGATGCCGCCACCGTCCTCGTGTTGCGCCGCGACCTGCCCGCGGGCCCCGCGGTGCTGATGGGGATGCGCGGCGCCGGTGCCGCCTTCATGCCGTCGAAATACGTCTTTCCGGGCGGCGCGCTCGATGCCGCCGATGCCGCCGTGCCGCTGGCCCGGCCGCTGCCCGCGCCCGACGCCGCACGACTGGCGCTGGAGGCCCCCGCGGGGATCGGCCCGGCGCTGGCCGCCGCCGCGATCCGCGAATTATGGGAGGAAACCGGCCTGATCCTCGGCACCCCCGGCGCCTGGGACGGCCCGGTGCCCGCCGACTGGCAGGGCTTTGCCGCCACCGGCCATCGCCCCTCGGCCGCGGGGCTGCGCTTCGTCTTTCGCGCGATCACCCCGCCCGGCCGCCCGCGCCGCTTCGACGCGCGGTTCTTTCTGGTCGATGTGGCGGAAATCGCCTCGGACCCCGATGATTTCAGCCGCGCCTGCGACGAACTCAGCCATCTGCACTGGGTCGCGCTGACCGAGGCGCGGGCACTTGCCCTGCCCTTCATCACCGAGGTCGTGCTGGCCGAGGTGCAGGCCCGGCTCAGCTTCGACACGACCGAGCCCGGCTCGATCCCGTTCTTCGACAACCGCGGCCCGCGCGCGACATTCGCCCGGCTCGGCTGATCTCAACCGCCGATGCGCTTCAGATCATAGCCATTGAAATCAAGCACTTCGCGCGCGGCGGACAGCAGATCGCCGCGCCCCTTGCCCGGCCGCGCCAGCACCACCGCCCAAGATCCCGAAGGCGTGCCCAGCGCCGCCACCCGGTAATCCTGATCGACCCAAAGCACCCAGACCGGCTCGCCGCGATAGGCCTTGTCGGGCGCAAACCGCCCGCCCGGGCCGGTCAGCGCCGCCTGTCCTTGCAAGACCGCGGGCACCGCCCCCGTGCAATCGACCCCCGACAGCGCATAGGCGCCGCGCCCGTCCCAGCGCCAGCTCTGCTTCGCGCCCGCACAGCGCGGCGTCGCACTCATCGCCACCTGCCAGTCGCCGCCGAACCGCGCCGGATCGAACAGCGCCGCCGAGGTGATCATCACCTGCGGATCGCGCAGCGGCGCCGTGGGCGCGGGCGCTTTCGTCCCGCAGGCGGCCAGGGCCAAAAGCCCGGCCAAGATCATTCGACGCATTGGTTCCCCTCGATCCCCGCATCATTCAACACGGCATTGCAGCCCAAAAGCGGCTTTGCCGGGGCGCAAGTCCTTGAACGCGCCAGACATTCCCCCGCGCAATCCGAGCCCGCGCGGCAGGATTTGCCCGCGTCCGCCGTGCGGGTGATGCAATATTCCATCTTGCCCTGCCGCGCCCATTGCCCGCCCCTGCCTTCGCAGCTGGCCCGCGCCGCGGCCATCGCCTCGGGTCCGCCGCCCTGCAATCTGCCGTCGTCAGCGCCGGGCTTGCAGGCGGCCAGAACCGCGACCAGCAGCAGCGCCAGCGCCTCAGAACGGCATCGGATGGCCATGATGCACCCTTTCGATCGCGCTCAGAAGCGTCTTGTCCAGCCCCCGCCCCGCCGCATCAAGCGACTTTTCCAGCTGCCCGACCGAGGTCGCGCCGATGATCGGCACCACCGGGAAGGGCCGTTGCAGCACCCAGGCCACCGCCATCGTCACCGGGTCCAGACCCGCCTCGCGCGCCAGCCCGACATAAAGATCGGCGATCTCGAAGGCGCGCGGATTGGACCGCCCGCCCAGCTCGCGGTTGATCGACCGGCGCGAGCCCGCAGGCACGGCACCGCCCGCATATTTCCCGCTCAGCATCCCCGTCGCCAGCGTCGAATAGGCCAGCAGCGTGATTCCTTCCTGCACGCCCACCTCGGCCAGATCGGTGTCGTAAAGCCGGCACATCAGCGAATATTCGTTCTGCAGGCTCGCCACGCGCGGCCCATGCCCCGCCTCCGCCAGCCGCAGCGCCGTCATCACGCCCCAGGCACTGTCATTCGACAGACCGAAATGCCCGATCTTGCCCTCGCCGCGCAGCACGGCCAGCGTCTCGAGACAGGCGCAAAGATCTTCCTCGATCTCGGCCTTGCCCGGCTGTTTCGTCGCGTCGAACTTCCAGTTCTGCCGGAAATGGTAATCGCCGCGGTTCGGCCAGTGGAACTGATAAAGCTCGATGTGATCGGTCCTGAGCCGCCGCAGCGAGCCCTCGACCGCGGTGCGGATCGTCGCCGGGGTGATCGGGCCGCCGTCGCGCACCGCCTTCATCGCATTGCCCGCGATCTTCGTCGCCAGCACGACATCGCGCCGCCGCCCGGTCTTCGCAAACCAGCTGCCGATGATCTCCTCGGTGCGGCCGACGGTTTCGGCGGAAATCGGGTTGACCGGGTAAACCTCTGCGGTGTCGATGAAATTCACGCCGCGGTCGAGCGCCAGATCGATCTGCGCATGGCCCTCGGCCTCCGTGTTCTGCGTGCCCCAGGTCATCGAGCCCAGACACAATTCGCTCACCATCAGACCGGTGCGCCCCAGTTCCACTTTCCGCATAGTGCCCCCTTCGGTTGGCGCGAACCCTGCCACAGCGGGGGGCGATTTGGAATCCCTCTCGACCCGCGCTCAGATCACTTCCGCCGGAACCAGCCCGCGAAGCGCATTGCCCAGAAAGAACCGCCCCTCGGCCAGATCAGACCAGCGCAGAACCGCCTCGCGCGCCCGGCCGGTGGCCAGCAGCTTCGCGCGCAGAACCCCCGGCAAAGCGCCGCAGCGCAGGGGCGGCGTCCACAGCAGATTGTCGCGCCACAGAAAGACATTGGTGATCGTGCCCTCGACCACCTCATTGCGTTCATTCAGAAAAATCGCCTCGTCCCAGGCTGCGGGCAGCTCCGCCCGGACCCGGTCATAAAGATGCCGCTCGGTCGATTTCACCTGCCGCCACGGATCGTCCGAGGCCACGCGCCCCTCGGCCAGCCCCACCCGCCACAGCGCCTTCGCCTTCGGCAAGGGCGCGGTCACCAGCTCTGGCCCGCCATCCAGCCCCACCGTCAGCCGCAGCCGCAACGGCTCCGCGGCGCTGACGGTTTCGATCATTTGCTCGACCCGCCACAGATCGCAGTCGATGCCCAGCCTCCGACACCCGGCCTCCAGCCGCGCCAGATGATGCAGGATCAGCGCCACCCCCTCGCGCGGGGCCCAAAGCATCGTCTCGATCAGCCGCACATCGGCGGGGGCGCCGTCACGAAGGCCGCCTTGCTCAGCGCTTCCGCCCATTCCGACACCCCCTCGCTGTCATGCACCACCCCGCCGCCGACATTCAGCACCGCCACGCCCGCCCGCAAGGTCAGGCTGCGGATGGCCACGTTGAACGCCATTCCGCCCGTCGGCGCAAGCCAGCCGATGGAACCACAATAAACGCCGCGTTGATCGGGTTCGAGGTCGCGGATGATCTGCATCGCGCGGATCTTCGGCGCCCCGGTGATCGAACCACAGGGGAAAAGCGCCTGACAGATCGCTTCGAAATCAACCCCTTGCCGCAGCTGCGCCGTCACGGTCGAGGTCATCTGATGCACCGTCGCATAGGTCTCGATATCGTAAAGCGCGGGCACTTTGACCGATCCGATCTCGGCAATCCGGCTCAGATCGTTGCGCAGAAGATCGACGATCATCAGATTTTCGGCGCGATTCTTTTCGGACGCCCGCAGCCAGTCCACCGCCTGCGCATCCGCCGCGGGCGTCGCGCCGCGCGCCACCGTGCCCTTCATCGGCCGCACCGTCGCCCGGCCCCGGGCGTCGATGGCGAAAAACAGCTCGGGCGAGCGTGAGAGCACCGCAAAGTCTTCGGTCTCGACCAGCACGCCATGGCCCACCGGCTGCGCCGCCTTGAGCCGGGCGTAAAGCGCGCGCGGATCGGCGTCACAATCGGCGCGCAGCGGAAAGGTCAGGTTGATCTGATAGACATCGCCCGCGGCGATATAGTCCTGCACCCGGGCGAAGGCCTGCAGGTAATCGGCCTGCGTCACGGCGGGGGCAAACTGCGGCGCCCGTGGCGCGGGCGCGGGGTCGGGCAAGGGCGCTTCGGGCGCGTCATAGACCCCGAAGAGCATCAGCGGCACCGCGCGACCCTCGGGCAGCAAGGGCGCGAGTTTCGCCGAAAAGGCATATCCCAGCTCGTAGCTCAGAAGCCCCGCCAGCCATTTTCCCGCCGCCCGCGCCCGGGCGATGGCGTCAAAGGCCGGACCGATTTCGGCCAGGGTCTCGGCCCGGATCACCGCGGACGGCCGCGCAAACCGCGCGGCCCGGCCCTCGGGACCGCGGTCGAATTCGAAACTCAGGCTGCCCACATCCCCCCCGCGCTCGCTTCGCCCCAATAAAGCGGGGTTTTGCCGCGCGGCAATGCCTCAACCGACAGAAAAATGCCACTCTCCGTCACCCAACGCCGGGCTGGCCTTGTCCAGCGCCAGATCCGAGCGCGAAAAGACGATCGGCGTGCGCAGACCGGGCAGGCCCTCGGGCGCAATCCGCATCCCCCGCGCGGCGATCTGCGGCTCGGCCAAAGCCTCGGCCACGTCGTTGATCGGGCCGCCGGGAATGCCCGCCGCTTCCATCGCCGCGATCAGATCGGCTTTCGGCCGCGCCGCCGTGACCTCGGCGATACGGGCGCACAGCGCGTCCCGATGCGCCACGCGCCCGGCATTGCTGGCATAATCCGGGTGCGCGGCCTCTGCGGTCAGACCCAGCATCGCGCACAAGGCCTGAAACTGCCGGTCATTGCCGCAAGCGATGATGAAATGCCCGTCTGCGGCCGGAAACACTTGATACGGAACGATATTCGGATGTGCATTGCCCAGCCGGTGCGGCACCATCCCGCCCAGAAGATGGTTCATCGCCTGATTGGCGAGCACCCCGACCCCGCAATCCAGCAGGCTCATGTCGACCTGCTGCCCGCGCCCCGACCGCGCCCGCTCGGCCAGCGCCGCTTGCACCCCGATGACGCCATAAAGCCCGGTGAAAATGTCGATCCAGGCGACGCCGACCTTTTGCGGCTCGCCGTCCTTCGGCCCGGTCAGATCCATGATCCCGCACATGCCCTGCACCAGAAAATCATAGCCCGGCTGTGCCGCGCGCGGCCCGGTCTGGCCAAAGCCGGTGACCGAGACATAGACCAGCCCGGGGTTTTCGGCGGCCAGGCTCTCGTAATCCAGACCGAACTTTTTCAACCCGCCCCGTTTGAAATTCTCGATCACCACATCGGCCTCGGCGATCAGCCGTTTCAGCCGCGCCAGATCATCAATGTTCGAAAAGTCACATTTGACCGAGGTTTTTCCCCGGTTTGCCGCCTGAAAATAGGCAGCTACGGTTTCAAAAGTACCATCGGGACGCAGCCGTTCGATGAAGGGCGGGCCCCAGCGACGGGTGTCGTCGCCCTCGGGCGCTTCCACTTTTACAACCTCGGCGCCGAGATCGGCCAGAACCTGACCGATCCAGGGACCGGCGAGTATCCGCGCCAGTTCCACCACCTTGAGCCCCTTGAGCGGCGCATCGGACATCGGACCCTCCCTTGCTGCACCCTTCCTAGCCCGGGGCGGCGGCCAGATCGACCGCCGTTTTCACCGCCAGATATGCCTTTTAGGCATGGGTTCAGGGCATCGCATGACCCGACATGTCGGGCGCCTTGCCCGCCGTCGTCACCATGAACTCCACCGGCACCTTGCCCGCATGGTCAAAGACCAGCGTTCCGGGCAAGAGCACGCCTTCGGCGATCGGTGCGGAAAGCCCCATGAACATCACATGCAGCCCGCCCGGCGCGAATTTCACCGTCGCCCCCGCGGGCACCTCGACGGCGGCGACATCGACCATCCGGGTCACGCCGCCGGCATCGGTCTCGCTTGCGTGCAGCATCGCCATCGTGGCGAAATCGACCTCGACCGCGGTCAACCGGTCGGCGCTGTCGCCCGCATTGACGATGGTGAAATAGCCCGCCGCGGCTTGCGCCCCGCTCATCACCGCCGGGATCGCCGGATGGATGATCGTCAGCGCCCCGGCCTGCGCCTCGTGCGCCTGACCCGAAACCGGCGCCAGCGCCAGCATCAGCGCGCAGAGCGGCGCCGCAATTCCCTTGATCATCTGTGTCTCCCCTGATCGCGCCCGCAGGCGGTGCCGCAAAGTGCCGCAGGCGGGCGCAAAGGGCAAGTCACCCCGCCAGCAAAGCCGCGTTGCCGCCCGCCGCCGTCGTGTCGACGCACAGATGCCGCTCATGCGCGACATGGGCAAGGTCGGGCGCCGCGGTGATCAGCGGCACCAGCGCCCCGGGCCGGGCGGCCAGCGCGCGGGCATAGGCACGGCCGGTTTCGGCCTCGCCCCACCACAGCACGCCCGCCAAAGGATCCAGCGTTTCCAAGGCCTTGGCGGGCACGGCCCCGGTTGCCTGCACCGCCTGCCCGCCCAAGACCACAACCGCCGCCGCCTGCGCTGCCGCCGCGTCACGCCCCGGTCCAAGGCAGAGGATCGGGCCGCGCAGATGCCGCGTCAGCCGGTTCAGCTCGCCCGTCGGACCGGGCAGGAAGATCTCGGCCAGCTGCGTTTCCACCGCTTCGGGCAGAACCGGCGTCGCCGCCTGCATCCAGCCGCCAGTCGCCGCGACCGGCTCGGGCGCATGGAAGCGGCCCAGATACAAAGGCCCGCCCGCCTTCGGCCCGGTGCCCGAAAGCCCCTCGCCGCCAAAGGGCTGGCTGCCCACCACCGCGCCGATCTGGTTGCGGTTCACATAAATGTTGCCCGCCCGGATCGTCTCGGCCACGGTTTCGACGCGGGCATCGATGCGCGAATGCAGCGCGAAAGTCAGCCCATAGCCACGCGCATTGATCGCCGCGATCACCGCGGGCAGGTCCTCGGCGGCGAATGTTGCAAGATGCAACACCGGCCCGAAGATTTCACGCGGAAGATCGGCAATGCCGCTGACGCGCAGCAGCGCCGGGGCAACGAAATGCCCGCCTTCGGGCGCAGTGCTGCGGTGCAGGAGGCGCCCCGCATTCTCGGCCAGATAGGCCTCGATTCCGGCCCGGGCCTCGGCGTCGATCACCGGGCCGACATCGGTCGACAGATGCGCCGGATCGCCCGAAACCAGCTCGTCCATCGCGCCTTTCAGCATCTCGATCAGATGGGGCGCGATGTCCTCCTGCACGTAAAGGCAGCGCAGCGCCGAGCAGCGCTGCCCGGCCGAACGGAAGGCCGAGGCGACGACATCGCGCACCGCCTGTTCGGGCAGCGCCGTGCTGTCGACGATCATCGCATTCAGCCCGCCGGTTTCCGCGATCAGCGGCGTGCCGGGCGCCAGATGCTCGGCCATCGTGCGGGCGATGATCTGCGCGGTCTCGGTCGAGCCGGTGAAAACCACACCCTTGACGCGCGGATCGCGGGTCAGCGCGGCGCCGACGGTCGGGCCGTCGCCGGGCAGCAACTGCAGCGCCGCCGCGGGAACCCCGGCCCGATGCAGCAGCCGCACGGCAAGGGCGGCGATCACCGGGGTCTGCTCGGCGGGCTTCGCGAGCACCGCATTGCCCGCCATCAAACCCGCCGCGATCTGGCCGGTGAAGATCGCGAGCGGGAAGTTCCACGGGCTGATCGCCACGACGGCACCGCGCGGGGAACGCGGGTCCGCGGCGCCCTCGGCCGCATAATAGCGCAGAAAATCAACAGCCTCGCGCAGCTCCGACACGGCATCGCCAAGCGTCTTGCCCGCTTCCTGCGCCAACGCGGCAAAGATCGGACCGAAGCTTTCCTCATACAGATCGGCGGCGCGGCGCAGCACCGCCGCACGCTCTGCCGCGGGCGACGACCAGACCTGCGCGGCATCGAGAGCCACCGCCACCGTCGCCGCATCGGCCTCGGTCACCTGCGCCACAACCGCCCCGCTGGCCGGGTTCCGCACCGGGCGCAGCGTGCCCGAGACCGGCCCGGCCACGATCGGCGCGGCGTCAGGCAGGGTCACGGCCCGCGCGGTTTCGATCCGCGCCAGAACCTCGGGGTCGCTCAGATCGAAGCCCTGCGCATTGACCCGGCCCGCACCGAAAAGATCCGCAGGCGCCAGAAGCCCGCGCGGTGCCCGCGCCATGGGCAGGGCCGCAAAGGGACAGGCCGCGACCTCACTTGGCGGCACGCTTTCGTTGACGATCTGATTGACGAAAGACGAATTCGCGCCGTTCTCCAGAAGCCGCCGCACCAGATAGGCGAGCAGGTCGCGATGCGCCCCCACCGGCGCGTAAATCCGGCAACGCCCGCCGGTTTCGCGCAGCACGATGTCATGCAGCCGCGCGCCCATCCCGTGCAGGCGCTGGAACTCGAACGGCCGTCCCGCGGCCATCTCCAGCACCGCCGCGACCGTATGTGCATTATGCGTCGCAAATTGCGGATAGATGCAATCGTCCAGCCCGAAAAGCTTTGCCGCAAGGCAGATATAGGCGACATCGGTGCCGGTTTTCGAGGTGAAAAGCGGAAAGCCCGGATGGCCCTCGACCTGGGCGCGCTTCATTTCGGCGTCCCAATAGGCGCCCTTCACCAGCCGGATGTTGATCCGCCGCCCGGTCGCCCGCGCCATCGCGGCCAGCGCGTCGATCGCCGCCCCGGCGCGCTTGCCATAGGCCTGCACCACGGCGCCAAAGCCCTGCCAGCCCGCGGTTTCGGGATCGGCCATCACCGCCGCCATGACGCGCAAGGACAGCGCCAGCCGGTCCTGTTCCTCGGCGTCGATGTGCAGCGCGATCCCCGCCGCCGCCGCCGCCCGCGCCAGATCGCGCACGACCGGCACAAGCTCGGCCATCACCCGCGCCTCCTGCGCCACCTCGTAGCGCGGATGCAGCGCCGACAGCTTGATCGAAATCCCCGGATTGGCCGCGATCGAGCCCTTGGTCGCCGCCGTGCCGATCGCCGTGATCGCCTGCGCATAGGCCCGCCGGTAGCGGTCTGCATCGGCCCGGGTCAGCGCCGCCTCGCCCAGCATGTCATAGCTGAAGGTGTAACCCTCGGCCTCGCGCTTTTGCGCGCGTTCCAAAGCCTTTTCAATGGTTTCGCCCAGAACGAACTGGCGGCCCATCTCGCGCATCGCCTGCCCCACGGCGGCGCGGATGACCGGCTCGCCCAGCCGCCGCATCGCGCCGCGCAGGGTTCCGGCGATGCCGCCCGCGCCATCGTCCAGCACCTTGCCCGTCAGCATCAGCGCCCAGGTCGAGGCATTGACCAGCGAGGAGGCCGCCGTGCCCAGATGCTTGCCCCAGTCCGAGGGGGCGATCTTGTCCTCGATCAGCGCGTCGATCGTCGCGGTGTCGGGCACGCGCAGCATCGCCTCGGCCAGACACATCAGCGCCACGCCCTCGCGCGTCGACAGCCCGTATTGCGCGAGGAAATGCTCCATCAGGCTTGGCTTCGCCTCGGCCCGGATCCGCGCCACCAGATCGGCGCCGCGCGCCGCGATCCGGTCAAGCTGCGGCTGCGACAGCGCCGCCTGCGCGACAAGCGCCGCCAGAACCTCGGCCTCGGGGGCGAATTTGGCCTGCGGGCCAAGGGCGGAAAGATCGGTCATGGTCGGGCACTCCTGGGGCGTTTCCCCGATGATACCAGCAAGGCGCTGGACGATGTGACCATTCAAAGCCATCATGACAGGCGATCCGACCAAAGATAGGGCCAAAAACGTGACCGACCCGATTGACGCCACCGACCGGCGCATCCTGCACGAGCTGTGCGCGAACGCCCGGATTCCGGTCACCGAGCTTGCCCGCAAGGTCGGGTTGTCGAAAACCCCGGTCGCGGCGCGCATCCGCGCGATGGAGGAGATGGGGCTGATCACCGGCTACCGCGCGATGCTCTCGCCGATCCAGCTGGGGCTGATCCATGTCACCTATGTCGAGGTGAAACTGTCCGACACAAGGCAAAAGGCGCTGGAGCAGTTCAACGCCGCGGTGCGCGAAATCCCCGAGGTCGAGGAATGCTACATGATCGCCGGGGGCTTCGATTACCTGCTGAAGGTGCGCAGCCATGACATCGCGGAATACCGCAAGATCATGGGGGAGAAGCTTTCGGCGCTACCGCATGTGGCGGCAACCTCGAGCTATGTCGCGATGGAAGCGGTGGTGGAGCAGAACTCCCCCAGCCTGTGATCTCAGACGATGCGCAGCCGCGGCGTGGCGCTTTCGCCCAGCACCCGGCCCACCGCGGCGGCATGATCGAAGCCGTGACGGCGGAAGGTCGACAGCACCGCCTCGACCGCCTCGGGCGCGCAGGCGACCAGAAGCCCGCCCGAGGTCTGCGGATCGGTCAGAAGCCCGCGGTCGAGATCCCCAAGGTCCGCGGGCAGGTCGATCCCGGCGCCGTAGCTTGCCCAGTTCCGCCCCGAGGCGCCGGTCAGATGGCCCTCGGCCGCGGCCTCCATCACGCCGGGCAGACGCGGCACCGCGGCCCAGCAAATTTCGATGTCGCAGCCCGATCCGCGCGCCATTTCAAGACCATGGCCGCCAAGGCCGAAGCCCGTCACATCGGTCATCGCATGCACGTCGTCCATCTCGCCCAGATCGGCGCCGGGCGTGTTCAGCTGCGTCACCGAGGCGATCAGCTCGGCTTCGGCAAAGGGCGGCAGCTGGCCCTTTTTCAACGCGCCCGACAGCACGCCGACGCCGATCCGCTTGCCCAGCACAAGCACATCGCCCGGCCGCGCCCCCGCATTGGTCTTGACCCGGTCGGGATGCACCAGCCCCAGCGCCACCAGACCATAGATCGGCTCGACGGAATCGATCGTATGCCCGCCCGCCACCGGAATGCCCGCCGCGGCGCAGACCTCGGCCCCGCCCTTCAGGATCGCGCCGATGGTGGCCTCGGACAGAACCTTGATCGGCATGCCGACGATCGCCAGCGCCAGGATCGGCCGCCCGCCCATGGCGTAGACGTCAGAGAGCGCATTCGTCGCGGCGATACGGCCGAAATCGCGCGCGTCATCGACGATGGGCATGAAGAAATCCGTCGTCGCGACAAGGGCTTGGCCGTCATTGAGCCGCCAGACCGCGGCATCGTCGGCGGTCGCGATGCCCACCATCAGATCCTTGGGCACCAAGGGCACGAGGGTATCGGAGAGGATCCGTTCCAGCACGCCGGGCGCGATCTTGCAGCCACAGCCGCCCCCATGCGACAGCGAGGTCAGCCGCGGCTCGGTCTTCGGGGCGGTATCGGTCATCGCGAACTCCTGTGGCGCCGAAACTGCGCGCTTATAGGCGCAGCCCCGCGCCGGGCCAAGCATGATTGCGCAAAACCTGCCCTGCGTCCCCGTCCCAGCTTGGATTTGGCCCAAAAGCCGTGTATCCGGCGGCGCGGCCCGGCCCGCGCGAGAGTCGCGCACCGCCGCCGTCAGGAGGACAGATGACCGGGAAGATCGTCGCATTCGTCGATGGCTCGATCTACGCCACAAGCGTGTGCGACCATGCGGCCTGGATTTCGAAACGCACCGGCGCGCCGGTGCAGCTGGTCCATGTGCTGCGCCCCTCGGGTGCGCCGGCGCTGACCGATCCCTCCGAACCGGCGCCGCTGGGCGCGCGCAGCGGGGTGATGGAAGAACTTGCGGCGCTGGACGCGCAGCGGGCGCGGCTGATGGCGGCGCATGGGCGCGCGCTGATCGACGACGCCCGGATGCTGCTGGAAAAGGCCGGTGTGGCCGAGATCTCGGCCGAGCTGCGGCAGGGCGATCTGCTGGCCACCGTGCAGGATGTCGAGGCCGAGGCGCGGGTGATCCTTTTGGGCAAGCGCGGCGAGGATGCCGATCAGGCGATGGATCATCTGGGCGCCAATCTGGAACGGATCGTGCGCTCCTGTGCGCGGCCGGTGTTTGTCGCCTCGCGCGCCTTCAAGCCGATCGAGCGGGTGCTGGTCGCCTATGACGGCGGCGTTTCGGCGATGAAGGCGGTCGATCACATCTCGCGCAGCACGCTTTTCCCCGGGCTGTCGGTGCAGATCGCCGCGGTGGGGCAGGCCACGCCCGAGGTGAAAAAGGGTCTGGAAGCGGCGCGGGCGATGCTGGCCGCGGCCGGGATCGCGGCGGAAACCACGGTGCTGGCGGGCCAGCCCGAGGCGGCGCTGCGCAAACTGGCCGAGGAAGAGAAATTCGATCTGCTGGTGATGGGCGCCTATGGCCATTCGCGGATCCGCAGCCTGATCATCGGCTCGACCACCACCGCCACGATGCGCGCCTGCAAGGTGCCGGTGGTGCTGATCCGCTGAGCCCGCTCAGAAGGCCTGCGCCACCTCGCGCAGGTCGGGCGGCGCCCGGCCGGGCGTGAAGACGCAACCGCACAGGGGCGCCGTCTGCGGCCCCGGGGGCTCTGCCGCCAGCCCGCGCGGCATCACCTCTGCCACGAAAAGCGCCAGTTGCAGCACCTTTTCGGCCATGTCGGCATGCGCCCGGGCGGCCTCCTCGGGGTAAAGCAGCGCCACATTGCGCCGGGCGACGATCTCGCGGCACAGCTCGCGGCTGGCGTCGAACCCCGGTCGGCACCGGCAACCCTGCCGGTGCAGCGACAAAAGCAGCGATCCCTCGACCATGCCCGGGGCCGCCCCCGCGCCGCAGCGCGCCAGCCAGGTCACCAGAATCTCCTCGGCCATGGCCAGCAGCCGATCCAGCCGCGGCAGCGGCTCGTGCCCCAGAATGCCGGCCTCCAGCCGGGCGATGATATCCGCAAAGGGCCCGGTCATCCGCAGGCCTCCGCCGCGCGCGGGGCCGCAATCCTGGGTTGTTTCCGGATGTGATAAAACGTCATGTGAGGCCCCTCCCCGGGCAGATCATGGTCGCGACGTCGCAGATGTTCCGCGCAAATGGGCTTGCGGTTTCTTTCGGCCTTCCGGCCATCCCGAACCGTTCCGGCCCGGCCTTTCACACGTCTGAGGCCCCTGCCGGGCCCGCCGGACCCCGGCGCCGGGCGGAGGCCTCCTGAAGCCCGGGGCCTGCGCCCGCTCAGCCTCAGGATGTATCAACTGTCGGCACGGATCCCCCGATTGTCAAAAGAATTCGTCGCCGCGCCGCGGCAGGGCAAAAGCCGCCGACGCCGGGCGCGCGCCCTCTTGCACTTTCGCCGCGGCGGGTCTTTCACTGGTCCCGAGCCGGCCCGGGGCCGCGCTTCGAAGAAAGGACTGACCATGCTGAAGACCATCGATCCGATCCTGACGGCGGACCTGCTTTACACGCTGCGCGCCATGGGCCACGGCGACGAGATCGTGATCGTCGATGCCAATTTTCCCGCCGAAAGCTGCGCGCGGGAGCTGATCCGGATGCCGGGGCTGAGCGCGACCCGGGTGATGGAGGCGATTCTCTCGGTGATGCCGCTGGATGACTTCGTGCCCGAAGCGGCCTTTCACATGGAGGTGGTCGGCGATCCGACGGCCGAGCAGCCGATCTTCGCCGATTTCCGCGCCATTCTGGCGCAACACGAAGGCCCGGCGGCGCAGCTGGGCCGGGTCGAGCGCTTCGATTTCTACGCCCGCGCGAAACAGGCCTTTGCCATCGTCGCGACGGGCGAGACCCGGCTTTACGGCTGCCTGATCCTGAAAAAGGGCGTGATCCGGCCGCAGGCCTGAGACAGGCAGCCGCCCGCAAGCGATCTTGCGGGCGGCTGCACGCCCCGGCGCCACGGGGGAGGAGAATGGGG
>NZ_SWJZ01000108.1 GCF_005144475.1 Rhodobacter capsulatus
TTACCAGGCTGCTGAAGAAGTCGTCGTCTCGGAACAGTTTTCTTTCGGCGCAACCTGCTGCGTTTGGTTTTGGCTCCATCGACGCAGGCGAGATACATGCCTGACGCGGTTTCCCAGCATCAGGCGGCGAGCAGCCGTGGCAGTCGGGCGAGGTTGTTTGCGGCCATGGTGAGGATGAAGCGGGAACGCACCCGTTCGACGCCGCGATAGACGGTCTGGGCCATGCCGCCGACGGTCTTGGCCCAGCCGAAAGCCTCTTCGATCCGTTTGCGGTGTTTGATCGACAGGACGTAACCCTCGTGCCGGGTCGTGCGGCCGTCGATCGCCGAGTATCGGGATTTCTGCGCGACATGCGGGGTCACACAGGCTTGCCGCAGGTCGGCTACGAACTCGGCGGCGTCGAAGCCCTTGTCCGCACCCAACGTCAATCGCCGGGTCGATCCGGGGGAATGACGGTGGATCATGTCCAGCGCGGCGCGCCGTTCGGCATGGCCATCCGCTTGGGTCAGATCGCCCTGCACGATGAGCCCGTTCCGGTTCTCCATCAGCGCATGGCCGATGAAGCAGAGCATGGCGCCTGTGCCGGGGGATTTCTTGTAAAGGCGCGCATCGGGGTCGGTGGTCGAGGCATGGGTGGCATTGGACCGCTTCTCGCCCCGGAAATCGACTTCGGCATTGCGGTTCTGGCGGCGGTCGCGGGGCATCAGGGTGGTCTCGGGCTCGGTGGGTTGGTCTGGTTCTTCGATGGCGGTGTCGGGTCCGGGCGGGCTGCCCGGATCGTCGTCCGGCGGCGTGTCGTCCGCCTTGAACTGGAAGCTCTTCATGGACGCCCAGGCCTTGACCAGCGTGCCGTCGACCGAGAAATGGTCGTCCGACAACAGCGGTGCGACCTCGCGATGCGCCAGGATCGCCGCCATCGCCTTGCGCGACATCTCGGTCGTCAGCAGCCGGTCGCGGTTCTTGGTGAAGACGGTCGGCACCCAGACCGGATCGTCGATTCCGAGGCCGACGAACCAGCGGAACAGTAGGTTATACTGCATCTGTTCCATCAACTGACGCTCGGAGCGGATCGAGAACAGGATCTGGATCAGGCTGGCCCGGATCAGCCGTTCCGGCGGGATCGAGGGGCGGCCGAAGTCGGTGTAGAGCACCGCGAACTCGGCATCGAGACTGGCCAGCGCGTCGTTGACCACCTGCCGGATCGTGCGCAAAGGGTGCCGCGCAGGAATGCGCGCCTCCAGATCAACGTAGCTGAACAGCGACCCGCTCGTCTCGTCCGTGCCCCGCATCTTGATCCCCCTTCGCCGTTGGAGGGGGTGAATCATGTTCTGCATCCGCGGTCGAGGCCGACTATTTCAGCAGCCTGTTA
>NZ_SWJZ01000011.1 GCF_005144475.1 Rhodobacter capsulatus
GACGCGCAGCTCGAAACCGTGATCTACGCGGGCGAGGCGCATTCTGCGCATCTCGCGGGATCGTGGATCGTCGATGAAACCGGCGATGTTGTCTCGGCAGCGCCCGACGATGCCGCCGACGCTGTCCGCTTTCGTCGCGGTTTTTTCCTCGGCGATGGCACCGGCGCGGGCAAGGGCCGCCAGTCGGCCGGGATCCTGCTCGACAACTGGGCGCAGGGCCGTCGCAAGGCGCTCTGGATCTCGAAAAGCGACAAGCTTCTTGAGGATGCGCAACGCGACTGGTCGGCCCTTGGTCAGGAGCGGCTTCTGGTGACGCCGCTCTCGCGTTTCGCGCAGGGGCGCGACATTCCCCTGACCGAAGGCATTCTCTTCACCACCTATGCGACGCTGCGCTCCGAAGAACGCGGCGCGAAGAAATCCCGCGTCGATCAGATCGTCGAGTGGCTGGGGGCGGATTTCGACGGGGTGATCCTCTTTGATGAAAGCCACGCCATGGCGAATGCCGCTGTGGCGAAGGGTGAGCGCGGTGATCAGGCGGCCTCGCTGCAGGGCAGGGCGGGTCTGCGCTTGCAGCACAGGCTGCCCAATGCCCGCGTGGTCTATGTCTCGGCGACCGGGGCCACGACGGTGCACAACCTCGCTTATGCGCAGCGCCTCGGGCTCTGGGGTGGGGACGACTTTCCTTTTGCCACCCGCGCAGAGTTTGTCGAGGCGATCGAGGCAGGCGGTGTCGCGGCAATGGAGGTTCTCGCGCGCGATCTGCGCGCGCTCGGGCTCTATACCGCCCGCTCGCTTTCCTATGACGGCGTCGAATACGAGATGCTGGAACATGCGCTCACCCCCGAACAGCGCCGCATCTACGATGCCTATGCCGGGGCCTTCGCCATCATCCACAACAACTTGGCTGCGGCGATGGAAGCGGCGAACATCACCGGCGAGAGCGGCACGCTGAACCGTCAGGCCAAATCGGCCGCGCGGTCTGCCTTCGAGAGCGCCAAGCAGCGCTTCTTCGGCCATCTGCTCACCTCGATGAAAACCCCCACGCTGATCGGCGCCATCGAGGCCGATCTCGCGGCGGGCCATGCGGCGGTCGTTCAGATCGTCTCCACCGGCGAAGCGCTGATGGAGCGGCGTCTGGCCGAGATCCCGACCGAGGACTGGAACGACATCCGCGTCGACATCACGCCGCGGGAATATGTGCTCGACTACCTCTCCCATTCCTTCCCGGTGCAGCTCTACGAGCCTTTCACCGACGGTGAGGGCAATCTCTCTTCCCGGCCCGTGGTGCGCGATGGCCAGCCGGTCGAATGTCGCGAGGCCGCCCGCAGGCGCGATGCGCTGATCGAAAAGCTGGCCTCGCTGCCGCCCGTGCCGGGGGCGCTCGACCAGATCGTGCAGCGCTTCGGCACCGATCTCGTGGCCGAGGTCACGGGCCGGGCGCGCCGCATCGTGCGCAAGGGCGAGGGGCACGCGGCGCGGCTCGTCGTCGAGACCCGCGCCGGTTCTGCCAACCTCGCGGAAACCGCCGCCTTCATGGATGACCAAAAACGCATCCTGATCTTCTCCGATGCGGGCGGCACCGGGCGCAGCTATCACGCCGATCTCGGCGCGAAGAACCAGCGCCTGCGGGTCCATTACCTTCTTGAACCCGGCTGGAAGGCAGATGCTGCGATCCAGGGGCTGGGGCGCACCAACCGCACCAATCAGGCGCAGCCGCCGCTCTTTCGCCCCGTCGCGACCGATGTAAAGGCGGAGAAGCGGTTCCTCTCGACCATTGCGCGCCGTCTCGACACGCTCGGGGCCATCACGCGCGGTCAGCGTCAGACCGGTGGGCAGGGATTGTTCCGCCCCGAGGACAACCTCGAGAGCCCTTACGCCCGCGACGCGCTTCGCCAGCTCTATCGCCGCCTCTATCGCGGCGATGTGGCGGGTTGCTCGCTTGGCGACTTCGAGGATGCCACGGGCCTCAGCCTGACCGATGACAACGGGCTCAAAGATGATCTTCCCCCGATCACGACCTTCCTCAATCGACTGCTCGCGCTGACGATCGACATGCAGGCCGTGCTGTTCTCGGCCTTCGAGGAGCTGCTCGATGCGCGGATCGAGGGGGCCATCGCCGCCGGGGTCTATGACCTCGGGCTCGAGACTTTGCGCGCCGAGAGCTTCCGCGTCACGGATGCGCGCGTCATCTACACTCATCCCGGTTCCGGCGCGGAAACCCAGCTTCTCACCATCGCGGAAAAGCGCCGCAACACGCCGACCGCACTCGCGGATGCGCTCGATTGGCTCGACGACAGACAGGCGCGCCTTTTGGTCAACAGCCGGTCGGGCCGGGCCGCAGTGCAGGTGCCCGCCACCAGCCTGATGCTGGAAGACGGCACCATCGAGCCGCGTCTGCGGCTGATCCGTCCGACCGAGGCGGGCACGCTGCCTGCCAAGATGATGGAAGACACCCACTGGCTGGAAGCCGACCGCGCGGCCTTTGCCGCCGCCTGGACTGCGGAACTTGCCGAGGTGCCGGAGTTCTCGGAATCCACGCTCCACATCGTCGCGGGCCTGCTTCTTCCGATCTGGAAGCAGCTTCCCCAAGACGAAACCCGCGTCTATCGGCTGCAGACCGATGATGGTCAGCGTCTCATCGGGCGCAGGGTTTCGCCCGCCTGGGTCGCGACCGCCTTGGCGAGCGATCCGCCGGAGCTCTCGGCGGCGCAAGTCCATGCCTTGGTTCTGGAGGGCAAAACCACCGTGCGCCTGGCCGAAGGGATGGAGTTGCACCGCTCCCGCGTCATGGGCGTCAATCGCATCGAGCTTTCGGGCTTTGCCGAGGCGCAAAAAGATCGGCTCAAGGCCGATGGCTTCTTCTCGGAGATCATCAGCTGGAAGCTGCGGCTCTTCTGTCCGACCGATGCCTGCGGCATTGCGGCGCTGGAGCGCCTGCTTGCACGCTTCCCCGTCCAAGCCCTACATGCCCGGACGTGTTAACGAGTGTGCCTATGTCATTGGAAACCGAAGACCTTCTACGCGAACTCGCGCGGAATGCGGAAAGCGTCTGTCGCCACTATCTTCCCGCCGGTCGGCGGGAAGGGTCCTACTGGATCGTGGGCGATCTGCAAAACAACCCCGGACGATCGCTCTTCGTGCGCTTGACCGGCCCTACCTCCGGGCCGGGCGCCGCAGGTAAATTCACCGACGGCGCGACTGGCGAACACGGCGATCTTCTCGACATCATCCGTGCGCGGACCGGCATCTCTCGCTTTCCCGATCTTCTAACCGAAGCCCGGACGCATCTTGGCCGTCCGCAGCCGGTAATTCCGGACTTGCCGACGCCGAGTAAAGCCAAGGATCCCGGCGGCACGCCAGCGGCGGCGTCGCGTCTCTTCGCAGCCTCGGTGCCGGTGCCGGGCACGCTTGCAGACACCTATCTCCGCTCCCGGGGCCTGACCCAAGGCGGATTGACGAGCGCCCTGCGCTTTCACCCGAAGTGCTGGCATCGGGAAGAAGGTCAGACCCGGAGCATCCCCAGACCGGCGCTGATCGCCGCGGTCACCGATGGGGCAGGGGGCTTGCAGGGGGTGCATCGGACCTGGCTTGCGCCGGACGGCAAGGACAAGGCGGATGTCAAAACGCAGCGGCGTGCCATGGGTCACCTTCTGGGCAATGCCGTCAGGCTCACCCCGCATGACGACATCCTCGTGGTCGGCGAGGGCATCGAGACCATGCTGTCCTTGCGCGAGGCGGCACCGGGCCTTCCTGTCTGGGCGGCGCTCTCGTCCGGTCACCTCGGGGCCGTCCTGTTGCCCGAGGGGCTGCAGCGTCTCTATATCGCCATCGACCGCGATCCGGCCGGGCAGCGCGCGGCAGAGAGGTTGAGCGCCAGAGCCACCGAGGCCGGGATCGGTTGCCATGTGCTCGAGCCGCTGCTCGGGGATTTCAACGATGATCTTCGGGCGCACGGCAAGGTGGCGCTGCGCGCGCATCTGGCAGGTCAGTTCGGGCTAGAAGATCGGCGGCGGCTTTTGGCCTGAGCTGCATCGCGCAATGGGCGGTCTGGGAGCGTGGGGCAGGGGGCATGCATCCCTCTCGTGGCTTTGGACCGTCGTCTCCGCCTCTTTCCGGGCTTTGCTCATCCACCCGTCCCTCGCACGGCCTTCAAGAGATGGGCAGGCGGCCGTCAAAGGCGCCGCCCCTTAAAGGACGGGGGGCGACTGATTTCCGCCGGCGGCAAAGCCGCCTTTGCATCGCGAGACAAATCAGCCGCCCCCCGCCCTCCTCCACGGTGTTCCGGCCCCCGAGGGCGGGGGTGAAGGGGCGTCGCCAGTGACGGCTGTTCGCTGCCCATGAAGGCCGCGCGGGATGACGCGCGGACGAGACAGGCCCGGAGGCAAGAGACCAATGACGCTCCACACCAACGACGATGCTTATGAACCCGCCCACACCGTTTCCCAGACCGCCCATGCGCTCGAAGAACTGCAGCTCTATGGCTACCGCCCCTTCGACGAGCCCGATCCGCGCCCGATGCCCGATGGGCAGCGCCTTGCGGTTGCCGTCGCCGACATCTTCGATGCCCTCGTCGCGACCTTTGATGACACCCGCATGGAACCCGACCTTGAAGAGGTGCTCTGGGGTCAGGTCAACCTCTTCCACCGCGCTACGGCCCGGATCGAGCGGTCGCTTGACGAGAACGAGCAGGCGCAGCGACGCCTTCAGCGCGAGCAAGACGGCTCCGAGGTGAAGTCGACCGAACTCGAGCGCCTGACGGCGGAAGGCCTGACCCTCATCGAGCGGCGCAACTGCATGGACATGATGCGCGACCACGCTGCCACGGAGTTCTCTCATCACACGGGATCGACCTGGCGTCCCCGCACCGGCTCGATGGTGAACCGCCAGCACATGACCGCCGCGCTGATCGACAGCCGCGATTTCCTGGCCGCCAAGCGCCGGTCGGAAACCGAGGTGATGCTGCCCGCAGGCCCCAAGGTTGCCCTCACCGGCGGGACCGACTTCAACGATCACCGCCTGATCTGGGGCAAGCTCGATCAGGTCCGGACCAAATATCCCGACATGGTCCTGCTGCACGGGGGAAGCTTGAAGGGCGCCGAACTCATAGCCGCCAAATGGGCCGAGGCCCGGGGCGTCACGCAGGTGGCCTTCAAGCCTGACTGGACCAAACACGCCAAGGCCGCCCCCTTCAAGCGCAACGATGCGATGCTGGATGTGCTGCCTGTTGGGGTGCTCGTCTTCCCGGGCAACGGCATCCAGGAAAACCTGGCCGACAAGGCCAAGAAGCTCGGTATCCCGGTCGTGAAATTCGAGAAGGGGGCGTAAGCCCCCTATTCTTCGAAAGTCTTGCGATTCAGGCCTTAGGTTATCCAATCCTGACCGCCAAACGCGACCAGCGCGATGTAGAGGCGGTTCGACTCGAGATCGGCTTTGAAAACGATCGTGATCCTGTGGCCGCGGCCTCCGTGTCGAACCAGCCAGCCATCAAGCGGCCCATCGAGGCGCATTCCGGACCGCGGATTGGCTACGATGTCGGCAACGAGCGCATCGACCTCATCAAGCCGACGCATGGCCGCGCGCAGATCGCCTTGCGTGGTTGCATAGATATGCTCCGCCAGAGCGCGCAGATCGCGCCCGACCAAGGGGTGGCGTATCAGCTGCATCAGCGATTGTTGCCGCTGCCGGCTGGCAAAATGGAGAGCAGGTGGTTTCGCGCGTCGCCGGTGAAGTCGGCAGACTCTGCCAAGGGCTCCCATGTGTCGAGCGGCAGGCTCAGCCGCCGCTGCACCTCCACTTCGAAGAGTTTGCGCTCTTTTTCACGAGTTGCGCGTGCGCGGGCCAGTTCGCCGGAAACCGCCGCGCTGATGTTCGGATATTCGCCCGCCTCCACCAGTTCCCGCGCAAAGGCGAAGGCCTGGTCGGTAAAGCTGACGCTTTGCTTGTGAACACCTATGGCGGCCTCCGGGGCGGTAGTCTGTTGGAGTACCGTATAGCATTGCGATCTTCTGGGCAATCTTGCCAATGCATGGCCATGGCGCTTCAAGATGACCTCGAACGGACTTTTCGGGAACCTCAGTCCTCTCCGATATCGCCGATGGCCTCGTCGAATGTCGAAAGAATTGAGGTGGCACCGCTCTTTCCGCCGGGAAGACCGTAGCCTACCCTTGCTGCCCGCCCAGCCCTCGGGCAATTTCGCCCAATCCGTTTTCCCGGACGTTCGACATGGCCCGCAAACCGACCCTCTCCCCCGATGCGCTCGAGGCGCTTGGCGCCGCGAAACTCGCCGCCCTCGTCTTTGAAGAGGCCAGCACGAACGCCGCCTTCAAACGGCGCGTGGCGGCGGCGCTGGCCGGGCAGTCCGGGCCCGAGGCCATCGCCAAGCTGATCGACCGCCGCCTTGCGGGCCTTGAACGTGCCCGCGCCTTCGTCGACTGGGAAAAGGCCAGGGCATTCCGCGACGATCTCGCCGCCCTTCTGGCCAGCATCCTGAGTGAGCTTGCCCCTGCCGATCCCTACCTCGGCGCAGACCGGCTGTTGCGATTTGTGGCCACGCACAAATCCGTTTTCGAGCGGATCGACGATTCCTCGGGCAAGCTTCAGGACATCTACGAAGACGGCATCGCCGCCCTTGGCCCGATCGCGGCCCGGCTTTCACCCGAGGCGGCTCGCCGGCTGCCCGACCGGATCATAGACCGGCTGGGCGAGCTTGAGCACGGCTATCTGCCGCGCGTCGCCGATCAGGTGATCCCGCATCTGGCCCCCAACGTGCTCTCCGCCTGGGAGGAGGATCTCGCCCGCCGCTCGACTGAGCGCCACGCCGAGGAGGCGCCGCAACGCGCGACCGGCCGGTGGTTTTATTCGATGACCGATCAGTGGCGGCAGATCCGGCAGTCGATCGCGCGGGCCCGGGGCGATCTCGACCACCTCATCGCGCTGGAGGGCGAAAAATCCGAACGCGGACAGGACACGCTTGGCCTTGCCGAGACACTGCGCGATGCCGGTCGGCTTTCCGAGGCGCTCGACTGGGTGCGCAAGGGCGGGCAACGGGCGCAGTCCACCTTGCTCGATTTTCTCGACGACGCGGACGACAGCGACAGCCCCGCGGTGCGGCAGGCCCTGCTGGAGGCCGACATTCTGAAACGACTTGATCGGCGCGAAGAAGCTCGCGGGATCCTCTGGGATCGGTTCCGCGACACCCTTGCGCCGCCGATCCTGCGCGCCCATCTGCGGGCGCTGCCGGATTTCGAGGATGTTGCCGCCGAGGAACAGGCGATGGTGGTGGCGCTCGACCACCCCGTGCCGCTTACCGCGCTGCAGTTCTTCCTTGATTGGAAGCGGCCCGATCTGGCCGCCCGGGTAGTGATTTCGCATCGGGGTGCCTGGTCGGGGTCGGACTGGCACATCCTGCCCACCATCGCCGAGGCGCTGGAGGCAGAGCAGCCGCTGGCGGCGACGCTGCTTTATCGTGTCCTTCTTGATGACATCCTCGCCCGTGCCCGCTCGAAAGCCTATCCGCATGGGGCGAAATACCTGCAGATTCTCGACCGGCTCGCCCCGGCCAGCGATGCTGACCCAACGCGGCCGCAGGAGATGGAGGTTCATGCGACCTACCGCGCGGGGCTGAAGGCGAACCATGGCCGGAAATCCGGGTTCTGGGGTCTGGTCGAGGGACGCGTCACCCGCGAACCAGAGGTGAGTTTCATCGGCCGCCGCCCGTTGTGGCGGGAGAGTTGACGGGGAGGGAAGGTCAAGCCAAGCTGGCCAATCGGCGAAAGCGGCCCTGAGCGGTCGGGCGGCCTCGACCTATGCTGCATGGCCGCATCCCCGGAAGCCGACATTCGACTGGTGCCGCAGCGAAGCCCCGGCAATGATGGACACTCGACGTTGGGCGGACCCGTTGATGCATAATCACCTTTCCATTCGCGATTGCATTTCTTGCGTATACTTGGTGAAGCTTGAGTACGAGGAGTGCCCATTGGATTTGTTCAGCTTGGCGAAGCGCGTCTTGTCGATCCGGGTCTGTAGATAGGTACAAAGATCGGCGAAAGCCGACATCGGAAGCAGCTTCCACTGCGCTCCGAATTTATGCTCAATGTTCTTGGATATCGCGCCATAGCTGAACTTGGATGCTCGTGTGGGTTCTTTGGAGGCGAACTCGTTGTAGCGGCTGATCAGGTGCTGAATGTAGCGGCTGGCATTCTGATCGGCACCGATTGTACCCGCCGCGGGATGAACGTGAACAGCTTTGCGATATGTACTTACATTTATCGTTCTGCCCACGATGGCCCCAGGACTATCGACCACGATATTCCCGCTGTTGTTGGTGATCTCAACCACACGTTTCGCGTTCAGCAGCAGCTTGGCAAATATGGCGTCGCTTGCCTGCTCGGGCCGGCCAAATCGCGTTTCCTGAACCGCCTTCATTTCCTCGAGCACCTCGACCGAGTAGATGTCTGGCTCTGTGTCGATAATCTTGTGGTGCCGTCGGCATAGGAGGATCAGGTTTTCAAAGGCATGCCTTTCCTGTTCTGTCTGGGATGCCCTATATCTCGGACCGCCTTTGCTTTGCGCCCGCACATGGCAGATTTCGCCAGTGATTGTGCCCTCCGTCTCGACAATCGGTGACGGGCAATCGGGAAACGCGCATGCATTTCCCGATAGAGCAAACAATCTGCGAACTGTCTTTTCCGATGGTCCCGACAATTTCCCTCCTGAGCCCCTATGCGCCGGGCCTAGTCAGTTACAGTTGTAATATGGCAGCGCTCGCAACGATCTGGGGCATTCCCAGGAATGAAACCCATCACCGCATATCAAGCCGAGGACTGCAACCGGCTGCGCGCCTCTGGATTGCCAAGGGCGTTTTACTACTCGGGGTGACGCCTCGATGAAATCGGGAAATCGGGGTTCTCGGCGTCATACCAGTCTCGGATCGCTCGAGTGATATTGGATAGTGCGAAGCCACGACTGATCCTGAAATCCAGGCATGCAAACTCCTCGATGATCGTTGCAGCATCCTCGCCCTGAGGGGTGAACTCATAGCGTCCGTCCTCTTTCCCGTATTCGGCATTCGGGTCGTAATCAGTCACCTGCCATCGACCGATCAGTTCACCGTCTCTGGTGACCACCTCGCCCGCCGCTAAGTTGAGATCGTAGCCGCTGTCTAACCACTCGTCGTGGCCAATGAAATTTATGGAGAATATCAGATTCATGCACATCATGATGCAGGCCACTCCGTTTCACGCAAGAAAAATCATGAGGGTACCTCGATTTTCCCCGTTTCCGGCTGCTCAATGCCTGTTTGGCCGCCTGCAACCTGCCTGAAATGGCTTACCGGGATGTTCGGGGGCGTGATCAGCGACCGTTCCGCCGGGTGACGGCGCGCTTCGGCCTTTTCGGCCTGACGTCTGCGACCCGGATCACGCCGGGCAAGGGGTTAGACGGCGCAATTGCAACAGTCGGCGCATGTTGTAGGCAAGGTTCTTCATCCCGATCTTGGCCTTCGCCCGCACCAGGCCGATGGTGCGGACCAGCGTGCCGCCCATGTCGTTGGCCTGCGCGCCGAAGACATGCTCGACCCGGGAGCGTACGGTGGACTTGGTCAGGTTGCTGGCCTTGCCCTGTTCGCTCAGCGGCTTGCCGCGTTTGCCCTTGCGGTGGATGCGGCTCTTCAGTCCCCGGGCGCGCAGCTTGGCCTCCATCTCCTCGGAGCGATAGGCCGCATCGGCCCAGACGCTCGCACCGGTGTTGCCCCGCGTCAGCAGCAGGTCGACCGCCTGGCTGTCGTGCAACGCCGCATCGCTGACATGGTAACGGCGCACCAGCTTGTGCTGCCGGTCCACATTCACATAGTTCTTATAGTCGAAATGGCTCTTGCCATGTTTCTTCGTCCACCGCGCGTCGGTGTCCTTCTGCGACCGCTTGGCGGGCTTGTCGGCCCAGCCCTCGGGCACACCGCCTGCCTTGATCGCCTTGTTCTCGTCGCGCGTGTTGTGATTGCGCGGCACCGGCACGATGGCGGCATCGAGGATCTGCCCGCCGCGCGCGATGTAGCCCTGCCGCGCCAGATAGCCGTCGAATTGCCGGAAAAGCGCCTCGACCACACCCGGCTGCGCCAGCCCCTCGCGGTAGAGCCAGACGGTCTTGGCGTCGGGCACCCGGTCCGCAAGCCCAAGGCCGAGGAAGCGCATGAACGAGAGCCGGTCGCGCACCTGATACTCGATCTGGTCGTCTGACAGGTTGTAGAGCGCGCCCAGCACCAGCGTCTTGAACATCACCACCGCGTCCATCGGCTTGCGCCCCGCCCGCGATTTGCGCGCGGCCGCGGGCTTGCGCCAGACCCGCTCCAGTACCGGGCGAAACTCCTCCCACGGCACGAGCGCCTCGATCTCGACCAGAGGGTCACGCTTCGCATCGAGGCTCGCGTAGGGTCCAGACCCATTGATTTCGGGCTTCTGGCGTGATTCAGGCACCGCAAGGAGACCTGATCGATGAGCAACCTTTACTACGACCAGCTCGAGCAGCATCAGAAGCCTTGCGCTCTTTCTCGATGGTGAAAGTGAGCGAGATGAGGGTGGGCTTACAGCAGCAACTTCTGCTCAAGTGTTTTAAGAGCCGAGGCGTAATACCGGAAATCCGGCCAATCGGGCTGCGTCCAGTTCCAAGCCATGAGTTATAGACATCCATTCTACGCCTCACACAAAGAACCCTGGTGACGCATAGAAGTCAGCTCTATCGCTCGGACGAACTGATTGGGGGGGCGGCTCGCAAGCCCGCTTCCAACTCCGACCTGCTCCGTCAAGGTGCAGATGGTCGGCAGCGACTGAAGGCATCATGGGCTTTGTTCCCCGGTCGCCATAAAAGCGTGGCATCGTCCCCCCCGCGCAGCCGTCACCTCCTTGCTGACCACTCTCGCGCCTTTGGTCCTTTTGGCGTTGCGCCCTGTACCCCACCTTCTCCCCTTCCCGGGTGCTTTTCCCGCCACCGGCCACCCGGTTTCCGGTCGTGCGGTGCCATGCCGGTCCATGAGGATCTCGGGTCCGTCGTTCCTCGCCATCCCCTCGGCCTTCCGGGGCGCAGCCGCAGAGAGGGGGCTCTGGCCGCGTTGGTGGTTGCCGCCCAAGGTCGCGCGCGGTCGGGGCCGTCTTGGTGCCGGGGCGGGATGAACGGGTCTGCTGGCCC
>NZ_SWJZ01000109.1 GCF_005144475.1 Rhodobacter capsulatus
ATGATGCGGTTCTTGCGGTCGAGATAGAGCACATGGAACCGCTCGATCGGTCCGCGCACGGTGAGCGCGCAATAATCGAGCAGCGCTTGCCAGCTGCCGATGACCGGGTTCTGGCTGAGGTATCGGCCGAGGATGTCCCGGGCGTCGAGGATCACGGTTTCTTCCTGGGGGGTCATGGGGGTCTCGCTGAATTGCAAGCGCCAAAGCCCCTGCCCGTTCGGGCGGAGGTAAGCGGCGTGCGGATGAACGGGAAGAGGAGCGGCCACCACGCATGGGAGTGGCCGCTCCGCAGGATGTCGCCTCAGCCGACCCGGTCGAGCAGCTTCTTGGCGCGCCCTTCCATGTCGAGGCGGACATCTTGCTGGGTCTTGTCGCGCGCGAGCCGGGTGATCCCCTGCACGAAGTCGAAGATGCTCTCGGGGGGGCGGCCCTCTTCCATCAGCACCTTCTCGATGATCTTGCCGGATTCGGGCCTAGAGAAGCCGCGCTTGCGCAGGAAATCATCCCGGTCCTCGTCGCTCCGCGCCACGATCTGCTGCCGCGCGGCCTGAATGCCGTTCACGAATCCCTGCGGCGAGGAATTGGCAAAGCGCGTCAGCGCCGGGGCAGCCTCATGGGCGAAGCGCGAGGCGGCGTATTTCGAGTGGCGGATCTTGATCTCCTGGAACTCCTCGACGCCCCAGAGGTTGCGGTTCTGGCACACCGCCCTGAGGTAGAAGCTCGCCATGCCGAGGGTCTTCGCCCCCACCTCGGAGTTCCAGCAATAGAAACCCCGGAAGTAGAGATCGGGGGAACCGTCGGGCAGGCGGCCCGCCTCGATCGGGTTGTGATCATCGACGAGGAACAGGAAGACGTCGCGATCCGAGGCATAGAGCGTGGTCGTGTCGCGGCTGATCTCGACATCGGGATTGTAGACCCCCGTCGACCAATCGAGCACGCCCGGGACCTTCCAGCGCGTGTCGCCGGTGCCATTGCCCGCGAGGCGCTGCACGGCCTCGACCAGTTCGTAATCGTGGATACGACCGTAATCGGGGCCCGTCACGGCGCGCAGTTCGGTGCGGCCATCCTCGGTTTCGAAGGTTTTGACCTGCTCGGCGCGGTGGTTGGAGAGGCCATATTGCAGGTTGATCCCGGCGAGCGGCGCCGGCAGTTGCCGCAGGTACGAGGCCGGGGCGCCGACAATGCTGGCAAGCTGGCCAAAGGCCCAATGCGTGGGCGCAACCGGCGACTCGGCTTTCGGCAGGACCAGATGCAACCGCTCGGCGCTGTCGCGTGCGGCTTCGACACGAATATCGGCCGTCTGCACCACCCGGCTGCGGCTGCGCTCGGAACGGCCCTTCACCGAGGCCCAAAGATCGTCGAGCGACAGATACCGCTCGTCATCGGGCCGGTTGAACCATTCGGAAGACACCCGCCCGTTGCGCTCCCCCCGGCTCACATCCACCTTCCAGCCACCAGCCCGCGCCGGTGCGACCGGATCCAGAACTTCCACAACGCCCATCGGCATTCCTCCGCGACAGGCGCCGGGAGCCACTCTCCCAGCCCTCAACCCGTCACCGGAAAACCGGCACTCCTCTCACTCTTCAGCTGGAGCGTGAGTGACGGCAGTGCGGGACGGAGCGGTCGTTGACGTAATCGACGTGTTCGGACACTGTGACTTCATACCTGACGAGTGAGAGAACATGACGCGGAGAGCACTCTATCCAGTGGGAGGGTCACGGGCCACGGCTGATCTGATCAAGCTTTCCCCCGGGATCATTTCTGGCAACCACGTCTTTGTGACGGGCATGACCGGAAGCGGACCAGATGGCGCCATGCCCGAAAATCTGGAAATTCAGTTCCGGCAGGCATTTGAAAAGATTGGTGCAATTCTTCAGGAGGCCGGACTGGGCTTCGACTCGATTGTCGAGATGACTACCTACCACGTCGGGCTGCGGGATCACTTCGATACGTTCTGCGCAGTCCGCTCCAACTATGTCTCGGATCCTTTTCCTGCATGGACAGCCGTTGAGGTTGCAGGATTGCGTAGGGAGGGCGCTGTCGTCGAGATCAGGGTAGTGGCCTCTATCGAGCCAGACTGAACTGATTGGCAGTTTTGGGCTCGAAGCGGCCATGCCGCGGCGGCGCGAAAGCGTCGGGTCACTCATTCAGATAAGCGGCCCAGTTCTGCCGCGCATGCACGATGCGCAGCACCTCAAGCCACTCCGCCTCGATACGGTAGATGATCAGATGCGATCCCGAGCGGTAGAGGCGGACGGGAGGGCGGATTTCGGTGCGCTCGCGCGCAATGCCCGGGTGCTGGACCAGAAGGTCCATGTCAGAGGCGAGCCCGCGGATATAGGTCTCAGCCTGCGTGACGGACCACATGCGGGCGCTATAATCCCAGATCGCATCGAGATCGCTCAGCGCAGCAGGTGAGAGCCGGTATTCAACGATCTTCGGTTTCGGCATCTTGTTCCCGCTTGCGGGCAAGAAAAGCCTCCACATCCAGACAAGCACCCGGGCCGCTGGCCAGACCCTCATCGACAATCTGCTGCAAGTCGGCAATGGCCTGCTGGCGGTCCTGATCACGGCGGATCAGATCGCGCACGTAATCACTGGCATTGCTGTAGCGCCCATCTTGGGTCTGAGCCTCGACCCAGGCCTTCATCGGGTCCGGCAGAGAGACGTTCATCGTTGCCATGATCGCAATCTCCTTCGCGAAAATGATGACACGATTTGGCAAAGTTTGTCAAACCGTGACGATGCCGTGCTGCGCGACTTGCTATGAGCGCAGCGAGCCCGGCGGTTTTCCCCGCCGGGCCTGGGCCGAGGCCCCGTTCGTCAGAACGGGATCTCGTCGTCGCGGTCGATGAACTCGGGGCTTTCGCCCTCGGCAG
>NZ_SWJZ01000110.1 GCF_005144475.1 Rhodobacter capsulatus
GCCGCAGGCGCCGCGGCGGCGGCGGGCGGGGCGGCGGAGGTCTCGGCCGCGGCCAGCTCCACCGGCGCGGGTGCGGCGGGCGCGGCCTCCTCCTCGTCCTGATCCAGCGGCACGATGCGCGGATCGGCATCATCGGCAAAGACGAAAACCGTCTCGATCGCCGACCGAGGCTGCGCCGTCGTCAGCTCGACCACCCAGCCCAGATGCGATTGCGTCGGGTCCAGGCTGTCCAGCGCCGGCAGGTCCGACACGTCGCAGCGGACCCGGCAGGCGCCAAGCTCGCGCAGCTCCGCCAGCAGCAGATCGGGGCGCATGCCGCAGCGCAGCGCGCCTTTCGACGGGCGGAACGACACTTCCCAGCGCTTCAGGCGCACGACCGCGGGCGGGGCCCCGGCCACGGCGCCCTCCAGCGCGGCCAGAATCCGCCGCGCCTGATCAGAGCCAACCAGCTCTGCCGTCGCGGCCGCGTCGCCCCCGGCATCGAGCAGCGCGATCACGTGATCGCGACCCTCCAGCGCGGCATCGAGCAGCGGCTTCGAAATGCCGATCTTGCCCTCGCGCACGCGGTCGAAGGCGTCCTCGAAATGGTGCACGAAGGCGGACAGGGCCGGAAAGCCGAACATCGACCCCCCGCCCTTGAGCGTGTGCAACGCCCGAAAGACCGAATCGATCGCCTCGGGCGAGGCCTCGGCCTCGAGATCGAGCAGCATCTGCTCGAGCTGGGTCAGCAGATCCCGGGCTTCGTGAATGTAACTCTGGGCGGCGGGGTTCATCGGATGTCCCTTCTGTCCGTCAACCGGCCAGCTTGCGCGCGACGGCAACCAGCATGGCGGCATCGAAAGGCTTGTTCAGCCAGCCTGTGGCGCCAAGCGCCTTGCCTTCGGCCTTCGCCTCGGGCTTCGTCTCGGTCGTCAGCATCAGGATCGGCACGCCCGACCCCTTCGGCTCCTGCCGGGCCTTGCGGATGAATTCGAAGCCGTTCATCACCGGCATGTTGAGGTCGACCACGACCAGCGACACCGGCTCGCTTTTCAGCTTCGCCAGTCCCTCAAGCCCGTTTTCCGCCTCGACCACGCGGTAGCCCACCCCGGAGAGGGTGAAGGAGACCATGTCGCGGATCGCCTTGCTGTCATCGATCGTCAGTACCGTTTTCGCCATCCTCAGCCTTCCCATCCAAGTTGTTCGAGCGCATCGCGGCTGGCGGCATCGAATCCGGCGGACCGCCCCGCAGCCTCGGCGGCGGCCGCGGCGGCAAGCGCCAGTTGCATCGCCACCACGCCCAAGCGCTCTTCGCCCTCGAAACGCACCATGACCGCGCCATCCCCCCCGCCAAGGAGGCCCAGAAGGCGCTGGCGGCAATCTTCGGCATCGGCCATCGTCAGATCGGCGGGGATCGCCAAAGTCAGCAGTGTGTCGTCTGTCACGTCTGTCTCTTTCTGCGTCGTCATGTCTCAAGGGGCATTGATACGCGCGATCCGTTTCCGCGCCGTTAATCGCCGGGCGTAGAAATGGCGTGTCGGGAAGGTTGCCGACAATTCTTCGCATCTCGTTGCGAACCTAGAGATTTTCTTAATCACCCTCGCCGACATTGGCCCCCAGTCGCGGCACATTGCCGCCGTTCAGGGTCAGGCAGGATCAGGCAGGAATGGACAGGCTATCTTCCGTGCAGTCCGTGCGTCGCGACATGATCGCGTCGCTTGATGCGCTGTCCTCGCTTCTGGTCGACGTGCGCGGGCATCTGCTGACGGTGAATGAGCGCACCGGGGCGCTGATCACCGCGCAGCAGGAGCCGATCGAAGGCGTCACCCATATTCCCGAACTGGCGGGCGATCTGGCGGGGGCGATGCGGCACTGGTCGGCCAGCATGACGAATGGCACGAGCCGCACGCTGCTGCGCGAAACCCGCACGCTTCTGAACGGGCTGACACGGATTCGCATTTTCTTTCAGTTCCTTGCCACGATCACCTCGATCCAGATCTCGCGCAGCCGCTCGGGCCAGCTCAGCGCCTTCGTCGGCGCCCTGCGGGGGGTCTCGGCGCAGATCGAAACCGAACTCGCGCAGGCGCAAAGCGGGCTCGACGCCTTTGACCAGTCCTTCGAGGCGATCTTGGCCGTCGCGCGCGAGGGCGCCGATCATCTCGACCCGGCCGCCCGCCGGCTGACCGAGATCCTGGCGCCGATCGTCGCCGGACAGGCGCAGATGACGGGGCGGCGGCACCGCGTCACGGCGCAGGCGCAAGAGCTGTCGGGCCGGATCGAACAGGTGATCACCCGGCTGGTCGGCACCTTCCAGTTCTCGGATTCGGCGGCGCAGCGGCTGGAACATGTCGAGACGATTCTGGCGCGCGGCGCCGCCCGCGGCCCCGGGCCGGAACGCGCGGCTTTCGAGCGGCTGGCCTCGGCGCAGCTGCAGGCGCTGGAGCGGGACACCAGCGACGTGCTGGCCCTGCTCGACGACAGTTTCCAGACCATCGAAGGGCTGGGCGGCGGCTTCGTGGCCGAGCTTGCCGCGCAACGCGCCGAGATGGAGCCGCTTCTGGCCGCGCAGGACCGCGCCTTTGGCCAGCTGAACGAGGCGCTGGGCACGGTGATGCCGATGCTGCAGGGAATCATTGCCCGCTCGGCCGGGTTCGAGGGGCAGATCGACCTGCTGCATCAGCGGCTCGACAATCTCGCAGGCATCGGCCAGACGATCGGGCTGGCCGGGGTGAATTCGCATCTCGAAGCGGCCCGGGCCGAGGTCGGGCAGAAGGAGCTGACCTATATCGCGATGTCAGTGAAGGAGACGGCGCAAAAGGCGCTGAAGACCTTTGCCGATACCGGGCGCACGCTGGATCACCTGCGCAAGAGCTTCGACACCGGGGAATTTTCGGCGCTGCAGGACGGGATGAGCCGTCTCGAGGGCGATCTGGGACAGATCGCGACGGGGCTGGAGCAGGCCCGGACAAGGCAGGGGCTGCTGTCACGGCTTGAAGACGAGACACGCACGGAAACCGCGGCGCTGGCGCGGCTGGCGGTCTCGGGACGGCAGATGACCTCGGCGCTGGTGCAGACGATCCTGCGCATCGAGGCCCTGGGGTCGCTGCTGCGCGAAGGGCTTGCGATGTCGCCCGATCTGTCCTGTCTGGAGGAGATTTCGCCGATCTACACGATGGACCGGGAACGCGAAATCCACGCCGAAGTGATGGGGCTGCCGCTCGAGGCGGCCGGTTTCGGCGCGGCAGAACTTGCCTCGGCCGCGCCGCAGGACACGCTGGATTCCATCCTGTTCTGACGGCTTGCGCCAATCCGGATCGGGCTCGACCGGCCGCGGTGACCGGATCGCCCCGCCCCGGCACAGCGATCGGTTGGACGGCCCGGACCATTCCGGCCTGTTGCGCCGGCTTGACCGCCGCAAGCGCCGCGCCATATCGCAGCCTGTCGGCATGCAGGAGGCCGCGACATCGGGGGGCGCATGGCAGGCAGGGGTTCGGTCCGAGACGGCAGCGGCGCGCAGATGGCGCGAAAGCCATCCGGCTTGGCCCCCTGCGGGGGGCGCGGCAGATGACCGATCTGCCCCTGACCCGGGCCGACGCGCTGGCGCGTCTTGCGGCCTTTGTCCCCGTCGCCGGACAGGACTATGGCCGCCTGCGCAACCTTGACCTCGGGCCGGGGCGGCACCGCCATGTGTCGCGTCTGTCTGCGGCGCTGCGACGGCGGCTGATCACCGAAGACGAGGTGATTGCCGCCGTTCTCGCCCATCACCCCTATCCTGCGGCGGAAAAATTCATCAGCGAGGTGTTCTGGCGCACTTATTGGAAGGGCTGGCTGGAAAGCCGCCCCGGGCTGTGGCCCGATTATCTGCGGGCCGTCGCGCAGGCCGGGGCGCGGCTTGAAACCGACCAGGATCTGCGCCTCCGCCACGCCCGCGCCTGCGCGGGGCAGACCGGCATCGACTGTTTCGACGCCTGGGTGCAGGAGCTGGACAGCACCGGCTATCTGCACAACTGGGCGCGGATGCAGCTCGCCTCGATCTGGATCTTCACGCTTGGCCTGCCGTGGGAGCTGGGGGCGGCCTTCACGCTGGCGCGGTTCGTCGATGCCGATCCGGCCAGCAACACCCTGTCCTGGCGCTGGGTCGCGGGGCTGCACACGGCGGGCAAGGCCTACCTGAGCGACGCGGGGCGGATCGCGGCGATGACCGGCGGCCGGTTTGCGCCCAAGGGGTTGGCGACGCGGGCGGTGATTGGCCCCGAGACGCTGACGGTGCCCCGGCCGATGCCGCCGCGCGCCCCCGTCCGGCCCGCACCCACCGCGCCGAGCCTGCTTTTGCTGACGCCCGAGGATCTCTCGCCCGAGACCGTGCCCGCGCTGCAAGACCTGCCGATCCGCGCGATGGCCTGCCTTGACGGCGAGAGCGCGGCAGATCGGATCGCCCTGCAAGATGCCCTTGCGCGTGCGCAAGCGCGCTGGCCCGAGGCCCGTTGCAAGGGCGCGCTGGCGCCTGCCGATCTGGCGCAGGCGGCGCAAGACGGCGCGCAGATCGTCACCGCCTTCGCCCCGGTTGGCCCGGCGGCCGACCGGCTGACGGCCCTGCCCCGGGGTCTGCCGTTGACGGAATATCTGCGCGACTGGGATGCGCAGGTCTGGCCGCAGTGCCAAAAGGGCTTTTTCGCCCTGAAGCAGCACATCCCCGCGATTCTGGCGAAGCGGGGGCTGGCCTGACGGCCAAGCCGCGCGCCCGGTTTCAGGCAAAGGAAAACGGCCGACGGCGCTCGGGCGCGCGGCGATGTCGGGATCGGGCGGCGGCCGGGGCCGTCAGGGAGATACCCGAGACTTAAATAGTCTCATATTTTCAAATCATTACAAGGCGATCTGCAAGCGGAATGCGTGCGTGTCGCAGGACGATTATGGGGAGGTCAATGACATCGTGCCAACGCGGCGCCGCCCCAGCCGCAAGCCTGCTGCCCGGGCGCCCCGCCCGCGCGTCGTTTCAGCCGCCCATGCTGTCGGAGCGGCGCGACCGTCTTCCGCGCCCCATCAAACGCCCGCGTCTTCGGGATCGCCGCTTTGATCGCAAGATCTGAGAGTTGCCCGGCGGTGACGCCCGACACCCCTTGCCCCCGGCCGATCGTCATGTTGGTGCCGTCTCCGGGCAGGCAGGGCACCGTCGAGACGAAATCATGGGCCGGGGCGATCCCCGCCTGGGCGGGGAACGGGCTCTCCCTCTCCCGCTCCCTCTTCCTTCGCCAGCAACCCTTGCAAAAGCGCCATCCGATCCGCCGCAAAATCCCCCGGCTGCACGCTCAGCCCGGCGATCGCGCGCACGAAGAATTGCCGGAACCCGGCGCGGGTCTCGCACCAGGCCAGAAGCTTGACCCCCTGCGCCGGATGCACGAGAACCAAGGGCCGCGCGCGGCGGGCCGTCACGGTGCCGCCCCTGTCGGTGTAGTCGAACACCACCGGCCGACAGGCGCGGATCGCCGCGTGCAGCGCCGCCAGATCCTCGGCCCGCGCGGGCGGCGCGCGCGACACCCCCTCTTGCCAATAGGCGGCGGGGCGCACGTCAAGCAACTGATAAAGCCGGGTCAGGATCGCCGCTTCGGGGTCGGTCTCGATCAGACGTTGCAGCGCCGCCCGCGCCGCCGCCGCCGTCACCGGATCGCCCCGGTGCCCGGCCAGCGCCAGCCCGCGCAGCGCCGCATCGCGCAGAACAGGGTCGGGCGCGGGAACCGCCGCCACGGCTGCCCCACCCCCGACACCCCCCGCCACAACCGCACCGGCAAGCCTTGCCCCAAGCGCCCGGCGCGTCAGCAAGACCGCCGATGCACGACCGTCAAGATCCCTCATGACCCGACATTCCTTCCCCAACGCCCGCCGAGGGAATCGCCTCGACGGACCGCAGCGACAGTCTTGGCCTCTCGGGGTGTCAATTGCTGTCGGGGTTTGCGATACCCTTTGCCAAGGCCAGGCGTTGATCCGGCTGGCCGAGATCGCGGCGGGCGGGGCCATCGGCGCAGCAGGTGCCCGAAAAGGCCCGCTCGACGCGAGAGGACTTCGGGCAAAAACCCTGAGCCCTCAGGGCGCGGGTTTCGGGCGCAGGGCGTCGGGCAGCGGGATGAACTCGGCGCCATCACCGGGCGGCAGGCGGAAACGGCCGTGGTCCCAGTCGCCCTCGGCCCAGGCCTGTTGCGCGGCTTCGATCTTTTCGCGCGACGAGGCGACGAAGTTCCACGCAATGTAACGCGGACCATTCAGTGTCGCGCCGCCCAGCGCCATCAGCCGCGCGCCTTGCGGCCCGGCGCTCAGGCTGATCCGGTCGCCGGGGCGAAAGACCATCATCCGCCCGGCCTCGAAGCTGTCCCCCGCCACCGTGACCGCGCCTTCGACGACATAAACGCCACGGTCTTCGTGGTCATCGGGCAAGGGCAGCGCGGCGCCGGGGGCCAGCACGACATCGGCATAGAAGGTTTCGGAGAAGGTCTTCACCGGCGCCCGCGCACCCCAGGCCTGGCCCAGGATCAGCCGGACCTGCTTGCCCTCGGCTTCCAGAAAGGGCAGCGCCTCCTTGCCGTGATGCTCGAAACTTGCGGCGCGGTCCTCCTCGGCCTCGGGCAGCGCCACCCAGGTCTGGATGCCGAAAAGCGCGCCGGGGCGCTGGCGCATCTCAAGACTCGTGCGTTCGGAATGGGTCACGCCACGCCCCGCGATCATCCAGTTCACCGCGCCCGGATGCACGATCTGATGCGCGCCGGTGCTGTCGCGGTGTTCAAACGCGCCCTTGTAAAGATAGGTGACGGTGGCAAGACCGATATGCGGATGGGGGCGGATGTCGATGCCGCCGCCAGTCAGGAACTCGGCCGGGCCGACCTGATCGAAGAAGATGAAGGGGCCGACCATCTGCCGGTTTGGCGCGGGCAGCGCACGCCTGACTTCAAAGCCGCCGATGTCCCGGGCGCGCGGGATGATCAGGGTTTCGACCGCCCCGGGGCCAGCGGCGTCATGCGATTGCGTCGGATTCCAGCTCATCCTTGCCTCCTCGTTCGGGATGAGCCTGATATAGGCCGCGTTTCGCCCCTGTCAGCGCCGCCCCGCGCGCGGGCCATGTGCGGGGGCGCACCAATGCGGCGGGGGCGACGCCGGGTCGGGGCGCTGATGGGAAAGGACATGCGTCTCTCCTCAGTCGGTTGCGCCGGGGCAATCGGCCCGTCAGGCCCTTGATGTCTGCGCATCAGCGCACAGGGAGTGACGGATCTTCGCCAATTCCAATTTTTTCGCACCAGCCCAAATTGTGCATGGAAAACCAGGGAGCCGCCGATGACCTTCAGACCCGTCCTTGCCACCAGCACAGCGCAGCCCGCCATCGAAGGCGCCGGGGTGCATCTGCAGCGCGTCTTCGGCTTTGGCGATCCCGCGCTCACCGACCCGTTCCTGATGATGGACGATTTTCGCAACGACGATCCGCGGCTTTATTCCAAGGGGTTTCCCTGGCATCCGCATCGCGGCATCGAGACGATCACCTATGTGCTTGAGGGTCAGGTGGAACACGCGGATTCGCTGGGCAACCGGGGGCTGCTTGGCGCGGGCGGCGTGCAATGGATGACGGCGGGCTCGGGGCTGGTGCATCAGGAAATGCCCTTCGGCAATGCCGAGGGTCAGATGCATGGCTTTCAGCTTTGGGCGAACCTGCCCGCCGCGCTGAAGATGACCGCGCCGCGCTATCAGGACGTCGCGGCCAGTGACATTCCGATCGAGGGGGATGACGACGGCACCACCGTCAAGGTGATCATCGGCACGTTCTGGGGCAAGACCGGCCCGGTCGACGGGATCGCGGCCAATCCGATGCTGCTTGACGTCTCGGTCCCGCCGGGGCGGCGCAAGGTGCTGCCCATCGACACGCGGGCCAATGCGCTGGCCTATGTCTTTGCCGGATCGGGGACGTTTCGCGATGCAGCCGATCCGGTCGGCATCAAGGTGGAAAAGGAATTTCGCGGCCAGGAGATGAATATCCGTGACCGGACCGGCAATCGCACGCTCGTGCGGTTTGGCGCGGGGGAGGCGATCACGGTGCAGGCGGGCGACGCGGGGCTGCGGTTTCTGCTGATGACCGGCCGCCCCATTCAGGAACCCGTCGCCTGGCACGGGCCGATCGTGATGAACACGCAAGAGGAATTGCGCCAGGCGCTGCGCGAGCTGAACAACGGCACCTTCATCAAGCACGGGTGACGGCGCCGGGGCGCGTGGGCTGGATGTCGAGATCGGCCCCGAGCCGAGCGGTGCGACAGACATGAGCCGGCATCGAACGAGAGCTTGCCGAAAGCTGCCGAGGATCGGCTGAGGGAGGGCGGACAGTTTCCGGCGGATCGGGCCTTTGACGCGACTTGGCGGCCGAGGCCTTGGCAAAGGCCGCGGTCGAGGCGGTGCGGTGCGGTGACACCGCCCGAATCCAACCGCCGCTTCGCGGCAGAATGCGACCGCGACAGCTGCAAATGGCACCATCTGATCGACCTGGGTCGCGAAAATGATCGACTGATCATTTTCTGATCCTCGCCCGCTTCGGACAAGCTCAAGGAATACAGAAGCACCGCAGCCCGCAGCGAAAGCCGCCCCCCGCCCCCGATCCGCGGGCCTGCGGCCGTTTTCCGGCTCACTTTGCCCGATCGAGCATGCCGAACAGGTCGCGCGGGTCATCGGGGTCGGCGAGCATGTCGAGCGGCTCGAAGAAATCGGTGCCCCTGATGCGCTCCTGCACGAAGCGCAAAGCCGAGAAATCCTCGATCGCGAACCCGACCGAATCGAACAGCGTGATCTGCCGCGCGTCGCGCCGCCCCGGCACCTCGGCGCGCAT
>NZ_SWJZ01000111.1 GCF_005144475.1 Rhodobacter capsulatus
CCCCCCCCCCCCCCCCCCCCCCCCCCCCCCCCCCCCCCCCCCCCCCCCCCCCCCCCCCCCCCCCCCCCCCCCGGGTCGCCTCGGGCAAGGCCCGAGGCGAAAGCTCAATGCGCCACCGCCCCCGCCGCGCCAAGCCCGGTTTCCGAGCGCACGAATTGCGCGTCATAGCCCGCCTTGTCCAGCGCCGCCCGGGCCGACTTGTCGGTGACCGAAAAGAGCCAGATCGCGCCAAAGGTCGTCGCCATCGAGAACAGCGCATATTGCGACCAGGGGAAGATCGGCGTTTCGAACTTGAACACATCGACCCAGACCGCCGGTCCCAGCACCACCAGCACGATCGACACCACAAGCCCGATCAACCCGCCGACAAAGGCGCCGCGCGTCGTCATGCCCTTCCAGAAGATCGACAGGAACAGAACCGGGAAGTTCACCGAAGCCGCCAGGCCGAAGGCCAGACCGACCATGAAGGCGATGTTCTGGTTCTCGAACATCAGACCCAGCACGATCGCCAGCACGCCCAGAACCAGCGTCGCAATGCGCGACACCCGCATCTCCGCCCTGTCGGCCGCGGCGCCCTTTTTCACCACATTGGCGTAAAGATCATGCGCGACGGCCGAGGCCCCGGACAGCGCCAGCCCCGAGACCACCGCCAGAATCGTCGCGAAAGCCACCGCCGAGATGAAGCCGAGGAAGACGTTCCCGCCCACCGCCTGCGCCAGGTGAATGGCCGCCATGTTGCCGCCGCCGATGATGCCCTTGGCATCGAGGAACTCGGGGTTCTTGCCGACAAGGGTGATGGCCAAAAACCCGATCGTCGTCGTCAGAACGAAGAAATAGGCAACGAATCCGGTGGCATAGAAGACGGATTTGCGGGCCTCTTTCGCGTCGGGCACGGTGAAGAAGCGCATCAGGATATGCGGCAGACCGGCCGGGCCGAACATCAGCGCCAAGGCCAGCGACACGCCCGACACCCAATCCGTCACCAGGGGCGTCGGCTCCAGGATCGCGGCGCCCTTGGCGTGATTGGCCAGCGCCTCGGCCATCAGCCGCTCGGGCGAAAAGCCGAATTGCGCAAGGCCGAGGATCACCAGAAGCGTCGCGCCCGAGAGCAGCATCACCGCCTTGACGATCTGCACCCAGGTCGTCGCCAGCATGCCGCCGAAGGTGACGTAAAGCACCATCAGCACGCCCACCATGATCACCGCGTAACTGTAGGGAAGACCGAACAGAAGCTGGATCAGCTTGCCCGCCCCCACCATCTGCGCGATCAGGTAGAACACGACGACCGTCAGCGCGCCAAGCGCCGAGAGCGTGCGGATGCGCGTCTGTTCCAGCCGGAACGAGGTGATGTCGGCAAAGGTGAACTTGCCCAGATTGCGCAGCCGCTCGGCGATCAGGAACAGGATGAAGGGCCAGCCGACGGTGAAGCCGACCGTATAGATCGCGCCATCGACGCCCTTGGCAAAGACCATGCCGGAAATGCCCAGAAACGCCGCCGCCGACATGTAATCGCCCGCAATGGCCAGACCGTTCTGAAAGCCGGTGATGCCGCCGCCCGCGGTGTAGAAATCGGCGGTGGATTTGGTGCGTTTCGCCGCCCAGCCGGTCAGGATCAGCGTGGCCACGACAAAGAACAGGAACATCGCGATCGCGGTCCAGTTCGTCGGCGCCTGCTGCACCGCGCCCTGGATCGCCTCGCCCGCCGCAAGGGCCGGTCCCGCCAGGGCGGTCAGCGCCGCCGCAAGAATGTATCGGATCATCATCGGCCTCAGTTGCGCAGAACGGATTTCAGCATCCGGTCGAACTCGCCATTGGCGCGGTGCGAATAGAGGCCGGTGAGAAGGAAAGACAGCGCCAGCACACCGAAACCGGCGATCAGCCCGGTGCTCCACGACCCCAGAAGCGGCGCCGCAAAGGCCGCGGGCAGCAGGATCGCAAAGCCGATGTAAGCCACATAAACGGCGCAGATCAGCGCCGTCAGCGTCAGCGAAAACCGGTTCCGCCGGGCCACGAGCGCTTTGAACTCGGGCTTGGCGAGGATCTTCTCATGCATGGGTGTCATCCCGTCCTCCTCATTTTGACGGGTCTCGGTATCGTCGCGTTAACGATCTGCAAAGCCTCGCGGCAGCGCAGCGAAATATTCTTGCGCGGCCGCCGCGATACCCCCGGCGAAACCTGTCGAAAATGTTGCAAAACCTGTCGAAATGTTAACGCCGCTTTGCACAGCCGCAAAGTTGCTGCCCAAAACTTGAGCAATTCCAACGGCATGACCGCGACAAACCGTCACCCATTCGCTGGGCGCGATTCGGCCATGCATCTGCTGCATTGCAAAAAGCGGCGTCGCGCCCCGGGCCGGGTTACTGCCGCAACAGCCGCGCCTCGGCGGCATCGGCCTTGGCCCAGCGTTGCACCCCCGCGGTGATCGCCGCCACCATCTGCGTCCGCCAGGCCTCGTCATGCAGCCGCGCCCGGTCGATATCCGAGGACATGAACCCAAGTTCCAGCAGCGCCGAGGGAATGTCGGGCGAGCGCAGCACGGCGAAATCCGCCCCCTGCACCGGATGGCGATGCATCCTGAGCCCCTCGCCCTTGATCGCGCCCGACAGCACCTGACCAAAGCGCACCGCCCGCGGCTGGCTCTCGGTGCGGGCCAGATCCATCAGCACCCCCGCCACCGCATCGTCATGCCCCGCCAGATCGACCCCCGCCAGCAGATCGGCGCGGTCGTGCCGCTCGGCCAGTTTCTGCGCCGCGCTGTCCGAGGCGGTCTCGTCGAACAGATAGACCGTCGCCCCCATCGCCTCGCCCTCGGGCAGGGCATCGGCATGCAGCGACAGGAACAGATCGGCCTCGAACTCATGCGCCACCGTCATCCGGGTATCGAGCGGCACGAAAATGTTCTCCTCGCGCGTCATCTTCACCTCGATGCCGGCGCGGGTCAGCGCCTCCTTCAGCTCGCGCGCGAAGGTCAGCACCAGCACCGCTTCGGAATAGCCATCGGCCTCGGCGCCGGGGTCCAGACCGCCGTGACCCGGGTCCAGCACCACCCGAAGCGGCGCCGATCCGTCCTGACGCCGATGCGGGGTGGCCGTCGGCGCGGGCTGCGGCAGATCCCACAGCGCCGATTGCGCGGCGCCGTCGCGGGCGACAAACTCGGTCGCCTCGACCCGTTCCAGCACCAGATGCAGGTTCGGCGTCTCGCCCGTGCGCTCCTCGGCCGAGACCAGCCGCACCGGCCCGGTCAGCTCGGCGACAAAGCGCGACCAGCCCGGCCGAAAGGCGCCCCAGCGGATCTCGCCCAAAAGCCCCTTTTGCGCGTAATCCTTTGGATTGGCAGCGGAAAAATCCACCTCGCGGAAATCGACGACCAGCCGCGGCGGGGCGTCGAGCAAAAAGGCGCGGAACGGCACCGGCTGGCTCAGGCCCAGCGTCACCTCGGTCACGAAGGCCGAGGGCTGGGCAATCGAGGTGCGCGCGGGCTCCAGCCGGGCCAGCGCCGAAAGCTGCGGCCCCTGCGCCGATGCGGGGACCGCCAGCGCCAAAAGCGCCGCGAGAACGAGGAAGATCCGTGCCATGCCTGCTCCGTTTTTCGCCACTATAGCGCAAGCGCCCCGGCACGGGAATCCCTGCTCAGCGGTTCGCCATGAAGCGGGCGAGCCGGTCCAGACCTTCCTCGATATCCGCCGTGGACCGGGCATAGGAAAAGCGCAGCGTCGTGGCCCCCCGCACCGGGTCGAAATCGAGCCCCGGCGTGACCGCAACCCCCGCCTTTTCCAGCACTTCCGCGGCAAAGGCGCGGCTGTCCGTGGTCAGGTCGGACACATCGGCATAGATATAGAAGGCGCCATCGGGCGGCGCGATCTTCGTGAAGCCCGCCTTCGGCAGCCGATCCAGCATCAGCGCCCGGTTCGCCGCATAGACGGCCCGGTTCGCCTCCAGCTCCTCGGTCGCGTCCAGCGCGGCAAGGGCGGCGATTTGCGACGCGTGGGGAGGGCAGATGAACAGGTTCTGCGCCAGCCGCTCGACGGTGCGGATATGGGTTTCGGGCACCACCATCCAGCCCAGCCGCCAGCCGGTCATGCTGAAATATTTCGAGAAAGAGTTGATCACACAGGCCTCGTCGCCGATTTCCAGCGCCGAGACCGCGCGGCCCTCGTAATGCAGCCCGTGGTAGATCTCGTCCGAGACGAAGGCCAGATCGCGCTCGGCCGCGGCCGTCATCAGCGCGGCAAGCTCGGCCCGGCCCAGCATCGTGCCGGACGGATTGCCCGGCGAGGCGACGATCAACCCCTGCACGTCGTCGGGAATTTCCGACGGCACGGGCTGGAAGCGGTTCTCGGCCCGGGTCAGGATGTCGACCGGCGTCACCGACATCGCGCGCAGGATCTGCCGATAGCTCGGATAGCCCGGCGCCCCCAAAGCCACCCGGTCGCCCGCATCGAACAGCGCCGAAAAGGCCAGGATGAAGGCCCCCGAGGAGCCCGGCGTCACCACCACCCGATCGGGGTTCAGATCGACGCCATACCAACGTTGATACAGATCGGCGATGCCGCGGCGCAGCTCGGGCAGGCCAAGCGCCACCGTGTAACCCAGACTGTCGCGCTCCAGCGCCGCCGCCATCGCCTTGCGCGCAAGCGCGGGCGCAGGCGTCGAGGGCTGCCCCACCTCCATATGAATGATGTGCCGACCGGCCGCCTCGGCCGCGCGGGCGGCTTCCATCACATCCATCACGATGAAGGGATCGACCTGTCCCCGGTTCGAAAAACGCATCGCTTCCTCCGTGGTTTGGCGGCGGCCATAGGCCCGCAAGCCGCCCGGGTCAATGGCGAAACCGGCAAGGCCGGTCTGCTTTTCCCTTGCACAGGCGGCGGGCTTTGGCCACTCTCGCGCCGATCTGATACGGCCCCGAAAGGACCACGATGAAACACCTCTCCCTTGCCGCCCTGACGATGGCCGCCGTTCTTGGCACGCCCGCCGCCGCGCTGGATCTTTCGGCGATGAGTGCAGCGGACAAGGCCGCCTTCGGCGAGGCGGTGAAAACCTATCTGATGGAAAACCCCGAGGTTCTGGTCGAGGCGATCAACAAGCTCGAGGAGCGCCAGCAGGCGGCGCAGGCCGACAATGACAAGGTTCTGGTGCAGACGAATGCCGAGGACATCTTCAACTTCGCGGGCGACTGGGTCGGTGGCAACCCGGAGGGCGATGTGACGATGGTCGAATTCATCGATTACAAATGCACCTATTGCAAGAAGGCCTATGAGGTCGTCGACGAGGTGCTGAAGAAGGACGGCAAGATCCGCTTCGTGGTCAAGGAATTCCCGATCCTGTCGGAGCAGTCGGTGCTGGCGGCGCGGTTTGCGGTGGCGACGCGGCAGGTGGCGGGCGACGCGGCCTATGAAAAGGTGCATGACGCGCTGATGGCGGTGCGCGGCGACATCACGCTCGAGAGCCTGCAGCGGCTGGCCGAGGCGCAGAAGATCGACGCCAAGGCGGTGCTGGCGCAGATGAACACCGAGGCGGTGACGGCGGTGCTGCGGACGAATGCGCAGCTGGCCGAGCGGATGGCGATTGCGGGCACGCCCGCCTTTGTGGTGGGCGGGCAGCTGTTGCGCGGCTATGCCCCCGCCGAGGTGATGGCGCAGATCGTCGCCGACGAACGCGGCTGATCGCGTCAACCGGGTGTCGCAAGGGGGCTTCGGCCCCCTTTTTCAATCCGCCCCCCAACGCGCCAGCGCCGTTTCCGCCGGGATCCGGTTTTGCGCCGATCCCGCCCCGATCGCGCCGGGGGTGCGCGACAGTTTCGGCGCCGGGGCGGGCTGGCACAGCCCCTCATGCAGCAGATAGGCGCCGCGGGCGCGGTTGTGCGGATGCGCCGCCGCTTCGCTCAGGCTGAGGACCGGTGTCGCGCAGGCATCCGAGCCGGCAAAGATCGTCTCCCAGTCCGCCCGGGTTCGTTGCGCAAACCGCGCCGCCAAAGCCGCACGCAGGGCGGGCCAGTTGGACGGCTCGGACCGGTCGGGCAACTCGCCCGGGGCAAAGCCCGCAAGGCGCTGAAATTCCGCCCAGAATTTTTCCTCGAGCGGGCCGATGGCGAAATGCCCGCCACAGCCGCAGCGATAGACGCCGTAGTAAGGCACGCCGCCATCGAGCAGATTGCCGCCGCGCGGCGCCGCCCAAAGCCCCTGCCCCGCCATCCCCGAGATCATCCCCATCAGATGCGCCACCCCGTCGGTGATCGCCGCATCGACCACCTGCCCCTGCCCGGTGGCGCGGGCATGAAGAATCGCGGCGAGCATCCCGAAGGCCAGATAAAGCCCGCCGCCGCCGAAATCGCCGACAAGGTTCAGCGGCAAAACCGGCGTCTCGGCGGTGCCGATGGCCGCCAGCGCGCCCGAGAGCGCAATGTAATTGATGTCATGCCCGGCGGTCTGCGCCAGCGGTCCGCTTTGGCCCCAACCGGTCATGCGGCCATAGACCAGCCGCGGGTGCTCGGGAAAATCCGCCGGACCAAGGCCCAGCCGCTCCATCGCGCCCGGCCGCATCCCCTCGATCAGCGCATCGGCGCGGGTGATCAGCTTGCGGGCGACCGCCTTGCCCTCGGGCGCTTTCAGATCCAGCTCCAGCACGTCGCGGCCCCGGTCGAGCGGGTCGACGTCAAGGCCCAGCACATGCGCCGCCGCGCCGCGGGCGCCGGGACGGGCAATGCGGATCACCTCGGCCCCCATGTCGGCCAGAAGTTGCGCGGTGAAGGGCGTCGGCCCAAGGCCCGAAATCTCGACGATGCGCAGTCCTGCCAATGGGCCCGTGGTCATGCAATTCCCCCTGAAAAGGCCGGGGGCTTTGCGCCCCCGGACCCCCGCAGGATATTTGCGCCAAGGTGAAGGGGAAGCCGGTTTGAAAGTTACGCTGCGTCAGCCGGTGCGGCCGGGTCGGGGCGGTGGTGCTCGTTGTAATATTCCCATTCGCCGACCTTGCGCCCGTCGGGCAGCTTGCAGGTGGCATCGCCCCCCGGCGTCATGTCGTTGAGCAGCACCTCGCCGCCTTGATCGACACAGAAAACGGCGGCCGGGTTGGCCATGCCCACAGGTTTGTCGGCGGGCGGGGTGGCCTCGGTACAGGCGGCAAGGACAAGCAGCAACAACGGAAGATATTTCATCGTGACCTCGAATGACACGGGACGCATGCCGCCAGCATCCCACAGAGCCGGGGCCGGAGCCAGCGATGATTGCGCCCCCGGGGCCGGGTCACGACGCCGCCTTTTCCTCCAGCGCCAGCCATTCTTCCTCGGCCGCCGTCAGCGCCGCTTCGCGTTCGACGAGCATCTCCGAGGCCTTGGCGAATTTCACCGGCTCGCGGGTGAACAGATCGGCGTCCGAGAGCAGCTCGTGCAGCTTGCCGATCTCGCGTTCGAGTTTCTCGATGATCCCGGGCAGGGCCTCGAGCCGATGCTTTTCGGTGAAGGTCAGGCCGGATTTCTTCGGCGCCTCCTTCGGGGCCTCGGCGGTTTTTTTCGGCGCGGCCTTTTCGGGCGCGGCGGCGGGGGCCGCGGTCAGCGCCTTTTGCGCCTGATAATCGGTCCAGCCGCCCGCATAGACGGTGGCCCGCCCGTCGCCTTCCATGGCGATCGTCGTGCTGGCGACGCGGTCGATGAAATCACGGTCGTGGCTGACCAGAAGCACCGTGCCGTCGTATTCGCCCAGGATATCTTGCAAAAGATCCAGGGTTTCGACGTCCAGATCGTTCGTCGGCTCGTCCAGCACCAGAAGGTTCGAGGGCTTGGCCATGATCCGCGCCAGCAAAAGCCGCGCCCGTTCGCCGCCCGAAAGCGAGCCGATCGGCGCCCGGGCCTGGCTTTCGTCAAAAAGGAAATCCTTGAGGTACGCCACCACATGTTTGGGCTGGCCGCGCACCATCACCTGATCGGACCGGCCCGAGACCCGCATCTCGGGATCGTTCACCAGCCCGTCCCACAGCGTCATCGAGAAATCGAGCGTCGAGCGGGTCTGATCGAAGACCGCCATGTCCAGATTGGTGCCATGGGTGACCGTCCCCGCATCGGGGGCCAGCTCGCCGGTCAGCATCTTCAGAAGCGTCGTCTTGCCCACGCCATTCGGGCCGACGAAAGCCACCCGGTCGCCGCGCAGCACGCGCAGATCGAAGCCCTTGACGATCGCCTTGTCGCCAAAGGTCTTGACCAGCCCCTTCGCCTCGATCACCCGCTTGCCCGAGGCCGGACCGCTTTCCAGCTCCATCAGGGCGGTGCCCTGCCGGCGGATCTGCCCGGCGCGTTCGGCCCGCAGCGCCTGCAGCGCCCGGACCCGGCCCATGTTGCGCTTCCTGCGCGCCGAGATCCCCTCGACCGCCCATTTCGCCTCGGCCTTGATCTTGCGGTCCAGCTTGTGGCGGGCCTCGTCCTCCTCGGCCCAGGTGGTTTCGCGCCAGTCCTCGAAATGTTCGAAGCCCTTTTCCAGCCGCCGCACCTGACCGCGGTCGATCCACAGAACCGCCTGCGTCAGATGGCGCAAAAAGGCGCGGTCGTGCGAAATCAGCACGTAAGCCGTGCGGGTGTCGCGCAGAAAGTCCTCCAGCCAGCCGATCGCCTGAATATCAAGGTGGTTCGTCGGCTCGTCGAGCAGCATCAGCTCGGGCGCCTCGGCCAGCAGTTTCGCCAAAGCCGCCCGGCGCCGCTCGCCGCCCGAGGCGGTGGCGACGGGGGCCTCGGGGCGGAATTTCAGCCCCTCGGCCACCATCTCGATGCGGTAGCGCTCGGCCTCGGCCAGCCCCGAGGCGGCGTAATCGCCCAAGGTCGCGAAAGCGGACAGATCCGGCTCCTGCTCCATGTAGCCGACGCGGGTGCCGGTGGGCACGGTGCGGCCGCCCTTGTCGGGTTCGACCAGCCCCGCCATCACCTTCATCAGCGTCGATTTGCCCGAGCCGTTGCGGCCGACAAGCGCGACGCGGTCGCCCTCCTGCACGGTCAGGTCGAGCCCGTCATAAAGGGGGGTGCCGCCGAAGGTCAGCGAGATCGAGGAGAGCTGGAGAAGAGGTGCGCGTGCCATGGCACCCCGCTAGCCGGGCGGCGCCAAAAGGTCAACGGGGATGGGGGCGCCGCCCCCGTCCGCAAGCGGACTCCCCCGGGATATTTCGGCCAAGGTGAAAGTGGACAAGATGAAAGCAGCCCCCGAATGCCCTTTCACCTTGGCGCAAATATCCCGGGGGGTGAGGGCAAAGCCCGAGGGGGGCAGCGCCCCCCTACCCGGCCACCAGCCGCAGCGCGCGGGCGCGCTCGGGCGGGATCGCGCCGATCTCAAGGCCGGTGAACACATGCAGCGTGCCCAGATCCTCGTCGACCACCGCATGATCCGAGACCCAGCCGCCCATGCCCAGATAGGACCGCAGCAGCGGCGGCATCTTCAGCATCGCCTGTTTCGGATCGCCCTTGCGGCCCAGAAGCTTGCGCGCATAGCGGATCACCTTCGGCGCCTTCACCCGCACCCGCCAGCGTTTCGGCGCCAGATGGCGCTCGGCCAGAACCGCGAAGGCATCGGCGCAGCTGTCGAAATCGGTGGTCAGGAAGGACGAGCAGCCAAACAGCATCTCGATTCCCTCGGCATCGACGAGCCGCGTCACCGCCCCCCAGGCAAGGCGCAGGATGTCGGGATCGCGGCAGTCGGGATCGACGCAGAAGCGGCCCATCTCCAGCATCCGCCCGGCATAGGCCGAAAGCGGCGTCAGGTCATAGAATTGCGCCGCATAGCTGCGGTGCAGCTCGCGCCCGCTTTCCAGCGGCAGCAGACGGAAGCAGCACACCAGCCGGCCGCTGCCCGTCTCCTCGACCAGCACATGGCGGCAGGCCGCGTCGAACGCATCGGCATCCAGCGCCGCATCTGTGGTCATGCCGCGGCCGCGGGCCGAGACGAAGGCCCGCCAGCGCAGCGCCTGCGCCGCCTGCACATCCGCCTGCGATTGCGCGAGTCGGGCCGCGTAACGGCCCCTCGAAAGCGAAAACATCGGCTCCCCCGGGATCAGTCGCGCCGATCCTACGGCAAAGACCTGACAGCGAAAAGACATTCGGCTGCGACCGAAGCGCCCCGTCCGGCAGGTTTCCCGTGACGGGACCCGTCTGGCGGGACCCGCCTGAGGGGCCCCGGCCCCGGTCAGTCGTCGAGCAGCTTGCCCGCCGACACCCGCCCGAACGAGCCCATCAGCTCGCGGATCAGGCCCAGCCCCTTGATGTTGCTCTTCGTGACCCGGCGCGACAGCACCACAAGCTCGCCCCGCTCCATCCCGAAGCGCTCGACATTCTCGACCATGCCGGTGTCGTCGAAGCTGATCGCCACCACCTGCCGGTCGATTTCCTGCGGCGCCCGCGCGCCGTAATGCTTCCAGCGCGAGCCGACATAGAACCAGCCCGAGCCCTGCAGAACCCCCATCGAGGAGGGACGGCCGATCACCGCCGAGACTTCCTCGCGCGAGCTTTTGCCGACCTCGATCTTTGCCAGTTCGGTTTCGGTCGGCACATAGCCGTGGTTTTGATAGATCGGGGTGCAGCCCGCCGCGAACAGCACCGCCGCAACGGTGACATAACGCGCCATGCGGCGAATTCCGAACGTGCTGCTCAAGCCTACCCCCTCTTGCCTCGTGACCTCGGGCCTTCTATCCCGATTACAACAGGATGCCGCCGCCCTCAAGCGCCTCGACCGTCCTGACCCGCTTGCGATCCCGGAGACCGTGATGACCGACACCGATGCCCTGCCCTTCAGCCATGCGCTGCGCCCCGCCGAGCTGGCCGCGCGCAAGCCCACCCGCTTCGACATCGCCCCCGATGCCGCCACCTGCGCCGCCATCGCCGCCTGGGCGGGCATCGAGGCGCTGGAAAGCCTGCGGCTCAAGGGCACGCTGACGCCCACCGGCCGCAACGACTGGGCGCTGGACGCCGAATTCACCGCCCGCGCCGTGCAGGCCTGCGTGGTGACGCTGGCGCCCGTCCGCACCGATTTGCGCGAAACCGTGGCCCGGCGCTATCTGGCGCAGATGGAAACGCCCGCGGGCGACGAAATCGAGATCCCCGAGGATACCGATGCCGAGCCGCTGCCCGACCGCATCGATCTGGGCGCGGTCGCGCTCGAGGTGCTGGAACTGGCGCTGCCGCTTTATCCGCATGCGCCCGATGCCGCGCCGGTCGCGGCGCAGGCCGCCCCGCCCGGGGCCGCGCCGATCCGCGACGAGGACACCCGCCCCTTCGCCAATCTGAAAAGCCTTCTGGGCGGCAAGACCGGGGAGGAGAACGACAAGTCCTGAGCGCGGCTTTTCGGCCCGGTTGCGACGCCGTTGCGACGATGCCGAAAAAAGCTGCGAAAAGGGCTTGCAACGGGGCGGAACTGCAGTATGTTCCCGGCCTCATTCGAACGCAGGGTTCGCCCCCGGTCCGCCACTGGCTGCCGTGACGAAACCCCAGGAAAAACAGGGCCTTGCGCCCCCAGAACCGAGGTTAGACACATGGCCGTCCCGCAGAACCGAGTCACGCGCTCCCGTCGTAACATGCGCCGCGCGCATGATGCCCTTGTGGCCGCCAACCCGGCTTCGTGCCCGAACTGTGGCGAACTGAAGCGCCCGCACCACGTTTGCGGCGCCTGTGGCCACTACGACGACCGCGAAGTGGTTGCGCAAGCGGCCGAAGTCGATCTGGACGACGACGCGGCGTAAGCCCGTCCCTCCGCCATGGTCAAACTGTTCAAACAGGAGACGACCGCGGTGGGAGCAGAAGCTGACGTCCCGTCAAGTCGCGGCTGCCCTGCAGTCGCTCAAGCGCCGGTTAGTTCCGGCGCTTTGATTTCCGGCGTTCCGGTTTCCGCCCCGCTCGTGCTGTCGATCGATGCAATGGGGGGCGACCGGGGCCCCGCGGCCGTCCTTGACGGGATCGCCCTTGCGCGCCGGACCTATCCCGATCTGAAGTTTCTCGTGCACGGCCCCGAAGCCGAGCTGGCGCCGCTGGTCAAGGCGCGCAAGCTGGCGTCTTGCGTGACGATCCGTCATGCGACCGGCGTCGTCACGATGCATGACAAGCCCGCGGCGGTGATGCGCGGCGGCAAGGACACCTCGATGTGGTCGACGATCGATGCGGTGCGCGATGGCGCGGCGCAGGTCGCGGTGTCTTGCGGCAATACCGGCGCGCTGATGGCGGTCTCGATGCTGCGGCTGCGCAAGATGCCCGGCGTGAACCGGCCCGCCATCGCTGCCTTCTGGCCGTGCAAGAATCCTTCGGGGTTCAATATCATGCTGGACATGGGCGCGGATGTGAAGGCCGAGGCCCGGGATCTGCTGACCTATGCGCTGATGGGCTCTTCCTATGCCCGCAACGCGCTGGGGCTGGAGCGGCCGCGGGTCGGTCTGCTCAATGTCGGCACCGAAGAACACAAGGGCCATGCCGAGCTGAAGACCGCCGCCGAGATGATCGGCGCGATGGAGACCGCGGGCGGCTATGAGTTCGTCGGCTTTGTCGAGGGCACCGACCTGCCCGGATCGCGCGTCGACGTGATCGTCACCGACGGCTTCACCGGCAATGTCGCGCTGAAGACCGGCGAGGGCACGGCGAAATTCGCGGGCGAGCTGATGCGCGAGGCCTTCACCTCGAGCCTTCTTTCGAAGATCGGGGCGCTGCTGGCCTCGGGGGCGCTGAAGCGGCTGAAGGCGAAGATCGACCCGCGCCGGGTCAATGGCGGGGTGTTCCTCGGCCTGAACGGCACGGTGATCAAGTCGCATGGCGGCGCCGATGCGACGGGGGTGGCGGCGGCCATCGACCTTGCGGCGCGACTGGCCGGTCTGGGCTTTGCCGAACGTCTTGCGGCCCGGGTTGCCCTTGCGTCAGCAAACGGTCAGGATGCAGCCTCGGCGGAGGCAGGAATCGAGAACGCAAAATGACGATCAGAGCGGTGGTCCGTGGCGTGGGGCATTACCTGCCCGCCCGCGTGGTGGAGAATGCCGAGTTCGAGGGCAAGCTCGACACGACGGATGAATGGATCCGGTCCCGCACCGGGATCGAACGGCGCCATTTCGCGGCCGAGGGGGAAACCACCTCGCAGCTGGCGATCAGGGCGGCCGAGGCGGCGCTGGCGGATGCGGGGCTGAACGCGGCCGATATCGATGCGATCGTGGTCGCGACCTCGACGCCGGATTTCACCTTCCCGTCGGTCGCGACGATGGTGCAGGCGGGGCTTGGCAACACCAATGCCTTTGCCTTTGACGTGCAGGCGGTCTGCGCCGGCTTCGTCTTTGCGCTGGCGAATGCGAACGGGATGATCCTGTCGGGTCAGGCGAAACGGGTGCTGGTGATCGGCGCCGAGACGTTTTCGCGGATCATGGACTGGGCCGACCGGGGCACCTGCGTTCTCTTTGGCGACGGCGCCGGGGCGCTGATCGTCGAAGCGGCCGAGGGCGCGGGCACGGCCGCGGACCGCGGCATTCTGGCGACAGACCTGCATTCGGACGGCCGCTACCGGGAATTGCTTTACGTCGATGGCGGCGTGTCGACCAACGGCCGCTCCGGCCATCTGCGGATGCAGGGCAATGCGGTCTTCAAGCACGCCGTGTCGAAACTGGCCGAAACCGCGCATACGGCGCTTGAAAAGGCCGGTCTGACGCCCGACGACGTGAGCTGGATCGTGCCGCATCAGGCCAATCTGCGCATCATCACCGCCACGGCGGAACGGATGCAGGTGCCGATGGAGCGGGTGGTGGTGACGGTGGCCGATCACGGCAACACCTCTGCCGCATCGATTCCCCTGGCGCTCTCGACGGCGCGGGCGCGCGGGCAGATCAAGGCGGGCGATCTGATCGTGACCGAGGCGATTGGCGGCGGTCTGGCCTGGGGATCGGTCGTCCTGCGCTGGTAAAGACGCGATTGCGGTGGAAAAAGCCGTCTCAACCTTGCCGCGCAAGTCATTGATATTGACTCGGGAAATACTTGCCCCCATCGTGATCCATATCACTCCCGGGGGATTGAGATGTCAGAGAAAACCCTGACCCGCATGGATTTGAGCGAGGCCGTGTTCCGCGAAGTCGGGCTGAGCCGCAATGAATCCGCGCAGTTGGTCGAAACCGTGTTGCAACACATGTCCGACGCGCTGGTGCGCGGCGAGACGGTCAAGATCTCGTCCTTTGGCACGTTTTCCGTGCGCGACAAGACCTCGCGCATGGGGCGCAACCCGAAGACCGGCGAGGAAGTGCCGATTTCGCCGCGTCGGGTGCTGTCGTTCCGGCCCTCGCATCTGATGAAGGACCGGGTCGCCGAAGGCAACGCAAAATAGGACCGGTTGAACCGGTTCACCGAATTGAGCCCGAGCAGGGGATGATCGCGCCGCGATGACGAAGTCAGCCGAGGCCTTCCGTACGATTACCGAGGTGGCAGAGCTCCTCGAAACCCCGACGCATGTGCTGCGATTCTGGGAAAGCAAATTTCCGCAGATCAAGCCGGTGAAGCGGGCGGGCGGGCGGCGCTATTATCGCCCGGCCGATGTTGCGTTGCTGGTGGGGATCAAGCACCTGCTGCAGGTCGAGGCGTTGCCGATCAAGGAAGCGCAGGCGCGGCTGAAATCGCAAGGCGCGAAGAAGGTTTCGGCGCTTGGGGCCGAGATGCTGGGCGCCAACCTGCCGCGCGAGCCCATGCCCGAAAGCGTGACGGATCCGGCCGCCGAGCCGATGCCGGACGCGCCGGTTTCGGCGTTGCAGGCGGAAACGCCCGAGGAGGTCGCGGCGGACGAAGCGGCCTTCCTTCCTGAGGAATCGGAACCCGCCGCCGAAGCGGTGCAGGAAAATCCGGTCGCGGAGCTGCTGGCGGAAGCGCCCGAGGAATCGGAATCAGCTGCCGAGGCGGCGCAGGAAAATCTGATCGCCGAACTTCTGACCGAAGCGACCGAGGAAGTCGCCGCAGAAGCACTGGCCCCCCTCCCCGAGGAGCCGGAATTGGCCGCCGAAGCGGCGCAGGAAAATCCGGTCGCCGAGCTTTTGACTGAAGCGCCCGAAGAAGTCGCCGCAGAAGAAGCGGAGTTCGTTTCCGAGGAATCGGAACTGGCCGCCGAAGCCGCGCTGGAAGAGCCGATCTCGGAGCTGTTGCCGGAAACGCCCGAGGAAATCGCCGCAGAAGAACCGGAGTTCCTTCCTGAGGAATCGGAACCCGCCGCCGAAGCCGCACTGGAAGAGCCGATCTCGGAGCCGCTGACGGAAGCGCTCGAAGAGGTCGCGGCGGAAGACCTGGCCCTCGCCCCCGAGACGCCGGAACCGGCTGATTTTCCGGCGATGTCTGTCCCGGAGCCCGAATCGGCCGAGGCTTTGGAGGATCTCGGCGCACCGGCCGAACCGAGTTTGAGCCAGGACGACCTGGACCGGATCGACGCGGAGCGTCGGATCGAACGGGCCCGGATCGAGGCCGAGGCGCGGGCGCTGGAAGCCGCGCAGGCGGCGGTCGAGCAGGCCCGCCGCGAGGCCGAGGCGGTGCGGGCCGAACTGCAGCGGCTGCGCCGCGAGGCCGAAAACGCCCGGGCGGAAGCGGCGCGGGCCAAGGCCGAGGCGGAACTGGCCGCCCAGGTCGCCGCCGCGGCGCGGGCCGCGGCCGAGCCGTTCGAGCTCGAACCGGCCGCGCTGCCACTGCCCGAGCCGGTGCCCGAGCGCCCTGTCGCGGCAGCCGTCGAACCGGCCCTTGAGATTGCGCCCGGCCCCGCGGCGGAGATCGAGGACGAGCCGCCCTTCGAGGACATCGCCTATCGCTTCATCGCGCCCCGGCCGCTGGCGCGTCCCGCGGCGGTGGGGGCGCCCGAGCCCGAGCCTGAGCCCGAACCCGGGCCGGCCCCCGCGCCCGCGCCTGCCTCGGAACCGGAGCCGCAGCTGCCGATTCAGGGCTCGCTTTTTGATTACATCGCGCCGCCCCCCAAAGCCGCGCCGAAACCCGCGCCGCCGCCCGAACCCGTTTTCGCGCCCGAGCCGGTTTTCGCGCCCGAAGCCGTGCCCGAAACCGTGCCGGAGGCCGAGCCGATTGCCGCGCCCCTGCCCGTGGCGGGGATCCCGGCCGCCGCCGTCGCGCCCGAGCCGATTCTGGTCTTCGTCGCGCCGCCGGAAGCGGAGCCCGAACCGGAGCCCGAGCCCGCCGCCGAACCGGCGTCGGACTTCGATCCGCTCGACCGGGTGGTGTCGCTGATCCTGAGCGGCACCGCGCCGCTGCAGGTGGAACTGGCCGCGGCCGGGCAGATCGATCCGACGGCGAATCCTCTCGGCGCCTTGCGCGAGGATCTGACGCGCTTCGCCCCCGACGCGCTGTCGCCGATCGAGCGGATGCGGCTTCTGGCGGCGCATGACCGTCTGGTGCGGCTGGCGGGCCGTCTGGCGCAGCCGCCCCGGCCGGTTCCGGCGCGGCGCTGAGGATGCCCGCCGCCCCTGCCCGCAAGTCCGTGCAAAAAATTGCGTTTTGCCGCTTGCACCCGGGGGCGCAATGGCTCTATATGCGCCTCGTCGGGCCGTGGCGCAGCCTGGTTAGCGCGTCCGTCTGGGGGGCGGAAGGTCGTGAGTTCGAATCTCACCGGCCCGACCATCAAAAGAACGCTCACTCCTTGCGGAGTGGGCGTTCTTTTTTGATCCACTCCTGTTGCGCGAGGCCGCGATGATGCATGGTGTTCTTCCCGACCGCGCCCTGCGCGCGATGATCGCCCGCGGCGAGATTGCCGCCGCCCGTCCGGTGACCCCCGAACAGATCCAGCCCGCCAGCCTTGATCTGCGCCTGGGCGATGTCGCCTATCGCATCCGCGCCTCGTTTCTGGCGGGCCGGGGCCAGCGGGTCGAGACGAAACTGGCCGAGTTCGAGATGCACCGGATGCGCCTTGCCGAGGGCGCGGTGCTGGAAAAGGGCTGCGTCTATCTGGTGCCGCTGATGGAGCACCTGGCTCTGCCCGCCGGTCTGACCGCGGTGTCGAATGCGAAAAGCTCGACCGGGCGGCTCGATCTGCTGACCCGGGTGATCACCGATGACGGCACGGAATTCGACCGCATTCCCGAGGGTTACGCCGGGCCGCTTTACGCCGAGATCTGCCCGCGCTCGTTTTCGGTGCTGGTGCGGCCGGGGATGCGGCTCAACCAGATCCGCTTTCGCGCCGGGCAAGCGGCGCTCTCGGACCCGGAGCTGAAGGCGCTGCATGCGGCCGAACCGCTGGTGAGCGGCATGGGGCGCGGCGGGGCGGTGATCGACCATGGCCTCGGCTTTTCCGTCGATCTGCGCCCCGCGGAAGGCGATCTGGTCGGCTACCGGGCGAAGCCGCATACCGGGGTGATCGATCTGGACCGGATCGCGCATTACCCGGCCTCGGATTTCTGGGAGGAGGTCCGCACGCGCGAGGGGCGGATCATCCTTGACCCCGGCGCCTTCTATATTCTGGTCAGCCGCGAGGCGGTGGTGATCCCGCCCGATTTCGCCGCCGAGATGGCGCCCTATCTGGCCATGGTGGGCGAGTTCCGGGTGCATTACGCGGGCTTCTTCGACCCCGGTTTCGGGCATGGGGCGGCGGGGGGCGAAGGCTCCAAGGGCGTGCTGGAAGTGCGCTGCCACGAGGCGCCCTTCGTGCTGGAACATGGGCAGGTGGTGGGGCGGCTGGTCTATGAGCGCATGGCCGAACGGCCGGAGCGGCTTTATGGCGCCGGGATCGCCTCGAACTATCAGGGCCAGGGGCTGAAGCTCGCCAAGCATTTCCGGGCCGGGTGACGATTTCGCCGCGGCATTGCCCGCGGCGACCCGGGGGGGGGGGGGGGGGGGGGGGGGGGGGGGGGGGGGGGGGGGGGGGGGGGGGGGGGGGGGGGGGGGGGGGGGG
>NZ_SWJZ01000112.1 GCF_005144475.1 Rhodobacter capsulatus
GGCGGGCATCCACGGCGGGCATCCACGGCGGGCATCCACGGCGGGCATCCACGGCGGGCATCCACGGCGGGCATCCACGGCGGGCAAAGTTCGTCTGTCGTCTGAGACATTCGTGTCTTGCACAGCATAGCTCTCGGCGCCGACGTGAAGGGCGGAGAACTGCCGTTCGCGGCAGGTGCGAAATGTTCTCTAGGTGGGCGCGCAAGCCGACCTTCGCGGCAGTTTCAGTTGCACAATGCAGAAATGGAAAAGCTGTCGCATGCAGACTAAGCGGTAGCAACCCAACGATTGGTTGCGTATCAATCTTTGGAAGAGCCTCTAGTTCAGAGCGAAGTCCAGGGAGTATGAAGTTGCCTATTATTGTGGATGAAGTCCGTATTTCTGGTTTTAGGGGCATCCGAAACTTTGAGATGTCACTGCCACGGGTCGCAGTTCTGATAGGCCCGAACAACAGTGGGAAGACTTCCGTCTTGAAGGCCCTGCAACTCGCCCTAGGGGACTATGGACGACGCTTGTCGGACGAAGATTTCCACATCGATGGCAATGATGAGCGAGCGGAAAAAATTGTTGTAGACGTTCGGATTGTGCCAACGAACGACGAGGGTGGCCGTGAGAGTGTATTTTCAAAGGAATGGATCACCGAATTTGGCGACAGGATCAGGGCAGATGCAACCGGTAATCAGTTCTTTGCCTTCCGAACCACAGCCCAACCGCAAGCCGCAAAAACAGGCTTCACAATCGAACGGCACACCCTGCAAGAATGGGTTGAGTACACAAAATGGCTTACAGTTGTGCCCAATTCCAGTCTTAAATTTTCGAGCCGCTCAGAATTCATTCCATTTGTGTCGATTGATGCCCAGCGAGATATACACCAGGAACTAAATGAAAGGTCATCCTTTGTTGGAAGAGTGCTTTCGCAGGTGAAATACAATAAAGTTGACGTTGACTTTCTTGAAAGTATGATCGCGGACATCAACAAAGAAGCCGTTTCGAAAAGCGCGCCCTTGGCGCGATTGAAAGAGCAGCTAAATGCCCTCAACGAGTCTTTTGGTGGTGGGGGAAATGCTGAAGTAACGCCGTTCCCTAAAAAGTTGCGAGACCTTTCGAAGAATTTCAGCGTGCATTTTGGAAACTCTGCCGCTAGCTCCTTTTCGATGGAGTACCACGGCATGGGCACACGAAGCTGGGCGTCCATGTTGACAGTAAAGGCCTTCACTGGCCTGATGGCTGAATTGCACGAAGATGAGGCTGAACCTTATCATCCTATTATTGCTGCGGAAGAGCCAGAAGCGCACCTGCACCCGAATGCACAGCGCTCGCTCTTCGCTCAGTTGTTCGACGCCACTGGGCAAGCAATCGTTAGCACTCACTCGCCATATCTTGCTGCGATGTGTTCTCTCCCGAATCTAAGGTCTTTGTCAGCACGTGGAGGGCACACACAGTGCTACAGTTTGATAGATGGGTTGGCAGAAGAAGAACTCAAATCCCTTCACCGACAGGTCATCCGTGATAAGGGGGAAATCTTGTTCGCCAAAGCACTCATCTTATTTGAGGGGCAAACCGAGGACCAAGTTGTTCCTGCAATGTTTGAAAGATGGTTTGGCGCGACAGCATTCACGAAGGGAGTAAATTTAGCCGCAGTAAATGGCAGAAATTATACACCATATCTCAAGCTGGCACTCAGTCTTGGCGTGCCAACCGTTATCGTAAGCGACAATGATACAAAGAATGGCGTGTCTTCAAAAGCCGATGTCGATGCGCAGATCGCAAAGCTAACCTCGGAGGCAAGTTTAGACTTAACACCAAACTGGTTCCGGTTGGAGTATCTTACGGACCCAAATGATTTTGAGGCCGAACTAGTTCATTCGTGTGGCCTGCGAGCCGAAGTAATCGACTCCTTTATGCGAATGAAAGAAGGATTCAATCCAAATCCGCAATTCCTTGCTGCGCAGCGTGCGGCACTTGAGGCTAAAAATGACGAACAGTTAATCGGAGAAATGCGCAATTCGAAAACCCAGTATTCGGGTTTCCTTGCTGACGTCATCTCTGAGAACAAGCTGGGTAAGGGCCGTGAGGCTCTTGTGCCTCAAGCACTCCAAAACGCATTCACGACAATTGAAGGGTGGCTAAATTGAACCTGGCGCTATCTGAAAATCAAAGGGAAATTGTTGAGCAGCCTGTCCAAGGTTCAATTCAAGTTCTTGCCTCGGCTGGTTCGGGAAAGACACGTGTGTTGACAGAGCGAATTCGGTTCATTCTTTCCAACGTGAAAAAGGATGGAGTGATCGCCCTAACATTCACTAACAAGGCCGCAACTGAAATGAAAGAGCGGTTAACTCGGGGTGGGTATGACGAAGAACGAATTTGGGTGGGTACAATTCACTCAGTCGCTCAACGTATCCTAGAACAGTATGGCCACACTATTGGTTTACCTTCAAACGTGCAGATTTTCGAACGCGACAAGGATCGCATGGAGGTGTTCCTCGAAGCATTGAGGGCTGATGGCGTGGATATAGACGACTATCTTGCTGTGGACGATCCGAATGAAAAGAAATCCAGAGAGCGCAACCTCCAAAACTACATGGATGGGTTTTCCACCATAAAGAGAGAAATGCTATCCGAAGAAGAGGTTTCGGAGCGTTTTTCTGCAAACGCCGGTATCTGGCGCGTCTACAATGACTATCAGAACGCACTTCTGAACAGTCGGGGAATAGACTATGACGACATTCTTTGCTACGCCCATCGAATTCTTCTCACGCAAACTTGGATTGGCGACATCTATCGAGCCAAATACAGCCACATCTGCGTGGATGAAGCTCAAGACCTTAATCGGATTCAGTACGAATTCGTGAAGGCATTGGCGGGAAATAAGGACGCCAATATCATGATGGTCGGGGACCCCGATCAGATGATCTATGGGTTCAACGGTTCCTCGTCCCGGTTCCTTTGCGAGAGTTTTATTGCGGACTTCACACCGAAAGTCTTTCGCCTGACAGAGAACTACCGCAGTTCAAAGGCTGTAGTCCGAGCAGCAAATGGGCTTCGGCCTGGCGCGCAGAAAGAAACTGAATTTGCTCTGGAGGGTACCGTTGAGCTTGCCGCTTTCTCCTCCGAGGAGGAAGAGGCAAATTGGATAGTGTCCAGCGTTCTCAACCTTACGGAGCTAAAAACCCATCAGGAAATAGAGGGGACCATTTCCGTTGAAAACATGGTGGTCATCGCTCGAAACCGGTTCGTTTTTGCCAAGCTTGAAAATGCTCTCGGAGAGCAGAATATCGAGTACAATGTTAAGATTGGCGAACGAGAGAAGCTACCAGTGTCGCTATTCGGGCAAATTCTGGATTCGGCCATTAGAGTGAAACTCAATCCCAACGATTGGGTGGACGGGAAAAAGCTATGCCAACTTCTCGGTATCTCTGCCCCATCAAGTTGGGGGAACGACGACCTGCTGAGCCAGTTTCGTAATGACTACATGGATGCAGGCCGGGGCAATGATAATCTGATCGGAGACCTGTTGAGTGAAGTAGAGACGCTGCACTTCGAGAACCCAAACATCCTGAAGTTCGAAAAGGTATTCGAAAAGAAACTGCGCGAACTAGTGGTCGCTGAACCTAGCGAAGAGAAGAGACTGGAAATTGATCGCAGCCTCGTTGAACTGAAAGAGTTTTCCGACCGGTGGACAAGATTTCGGCGTCTCGGTCTTGGCAACACACTCAGCGCTTTTAGGAATGCGACAGCATTGGGCAAGTTGAACCCAGACGCGTCTGATGCCGGATTAACGCTAAGTACCGTCCACACAATGAAGGGGCTTGAGAAGGACATAGTGTTCTTGATGGGATTTTGTGAAGGAACATTTCCTGACTACCGCGCAAACACCGATGCGAAGATAAACGAAGAACGCAATACTGCATTTGTCGCCGTTACACGGGCGCGGCGGTGGTTGTTTGTTTCATATCCACAGTCGCGGATGATGCCGTGGGGATCGCCAAGATCTCAGCAACCCTCTCGCTTCATTTCGGAAATGGGACTGACTTAGGTGGAACGAAACAAATTTACCTCGTGAAGGCTGTTTCTTTCCGTTTGCGCGTCCAACGAATGGCCGCTTCGAGCACATTTTGACCATTGCTGCAAGCTGTCCAAATTTCTGCTATGGTGCAACTTCAGGCGCGTACCTTGCGATATGTTGATAGCTTGAAAGCACAGCTAATGGGTTCCCTGCCAACCTGGATGGCTATTTTCAACTGAACTTCTGGAGTATGATCGTTGGCCAGTGACATTTATCGAGACAGCCTATCTGCGTGGAATGCGCTAAGTCGTGTTGGAGGCCTTGAGACCGATGGCCGCGATGAAGACCTTGTTGAAATTATCCACAAGCAACTGGACGCAACAGCGCTCAACCTTGAAAGTGCGCTCGCTAATGCGCCCATCGCGCAGTTTCTGTCGGCGCTTTTTTTCTCAATTCAACCTTTCGCCTCAATGTTCAGGGACATACTCTTGTTTTTTGAGAAATCCAATGCTGTTGAAGGGCAATCGCAGTTACGCATTAGTGTAGGAGACGAATTTCTAGAATTTCGACACTTTGAGGAGTTCCTCGAAAGTTGGAGTAAAATCGACGTACTGCTCGACGTTCCAGCGCTTGATCGTGCCGACGCATTCATCTTGAACACGCTTCGAATAGATTTTGGTGGCTACGAGTTCCTCAAGAATGCGCTCGAGCGCGAAAAACCTCCAAATACTGGATTTCCAGATGTGGATGACTGGCTTCGAGAATATGACGTTGGTCGCTACGCACCCTTCCCTTCAAGCCTTCTGTCAGAGCATTTTCCTAAGGGATTGTCGGATGCCGTTTCGCTGGTCCAGGCGGCTATCTCGATCATCCGTCAGCGCGGCCTGACCAGATCGAAAATGATGAAGGAGCATCGCGACCGAAGCTATGCGTCGGTCGCTGAAGAGGCACTACACCCGTGGACGATCGCTCAGAACGAAACCGACTATTGGCTTCGTTCGCATGTCGGATTTCTAGCCAACATTCTCAAGTTGCCGGAAGAAGAACAGCAAAGATTTGCTTCGGTGGCATCGGTCAGGTTTGCGCAGTTTCCGCGCCTTAGCATTCCTGGAACGATTGAGGCCAGAGACCTAGAACGGCTATTGTCTTTGCCTGCTTGGAAACAGCGCTACGAAACCTATGGAGTATGGATTGCAACACAGATCATTCGTGCTCTCGAAGGCCATGACGTTGCAGTCAATATCGACAATGGTGAACTTAAATTTGCATTCGCCGAAGCGAGAATCGCCGACGTAAAGACTTCAATGCCGGAGTCGTGCATCTACGCAGAAAAGCGCGTACCAATTGTTGATCCTGTTGGCAAAAGCAGAAAGAACGCCGTGCAACCAGACTTTAGCCTTTGGAAGAAAGGGACAAACGGTGAGGACTGCGTACTGGTCGTCGAGGTAAAGCACTATAAGAAGCGCTCACGACGTAACTTTCGGGACGTTTTGATCGATTATAGTCGAGCTCACCCTCAAGCTCACGTCGTCCTAGTCAATTACGGGCCTGTTGGGGAAAAAATTTCTGACTTGCCCATCGAGATCCAAAACCGCTGCGAGATGATCGGCCCACTCACACCCGAAACACATAAGGCACTTACTAATTTTCAGGAGATGGTGAGTGACAAAGTGGGTGAGCCAGTGCTCAAGTGGCAATCAACTGGGCCAGCACCAGCACATGAAATCGTTGCACTCGATGTGTCGCTTTCGATGAGTTCCATCTTGGCGTCCTCAGAGTTTCGGTATTTCCTTTCAAGCACATTGGAGGCTGACGCTACTATCGCTTTGATTGACCAAGATGTTCGAGCAATCTGTCGAGCGAGTGAGTTTAATCGCTGGGTTTCCGAAAATGAACTTGGCCAATCAACTTCCCTTGCGGCACCAGTTGAAGAGCTTTTTTCGCGGTACTCGCCGATTATTGTCATCACTGATGAGGACGGCTTGCGGAGTCTCGAAAATCTCAATTCAGAGAGCATATTAAACCCGCTCGGCGACGCGAGAAATGTCATTTTTGTACGACTTAACCGTCAAATACAGTAACTCCCATTCGACTGAAAAGCAGGCACTGGTGTTCTGGCAGCGAGAGCTCGCTTCGTCCGCACTGCCGACCTTGGGCTGCCAAGCCATGCTGCACAATGCCATGGCCGTCCGCTTCGCGGAAGCCGCACTTCGGCATGAGCGCATGCTCGACCGGCGGGTAAGGGCCGGCCATGTCTCCGAGGCCAAGACCAACGCGAGCCGAGTTGGCGACGTGGCGATGGCGGACAGGCCAAGGGTGCCGGTTCAGGCATCCTGCAAAACCCGAAGTTCCGGGATCATCTCCGCATTGTCGGGATACTGGGCTGCCTGCACCGCATCCCAGGTTGCGGATCGTTTTGCCAGTTCAGAAAACTGTGCCCCTGCGCCCACACGCGTGAAGACAGCATTCACGACACAGGACCAGTTCCACAGAAGGCGTGAAAGCGGCCCCGATGTGTCCTGTCGCTGCCATATTTGCATCAGGTCAAGTCTATCGCCCAGGCGTTGACCCAGGATGGCGACGGTGTAGCTCGCAACGTTGACGTAGCCCTGCTTGAACGTGTCCTTGGCTTCCTTTGCCTTGATCTGCTTTTCGATGGCCTTGAAGAGGATGACCTTTGCGATCATCTCCTTGTACCAGGTGACGTCGAGTGCTGCGGGCACGATCTCCGGCGTGTCGTCCAGGGCGGACATGAACGCCGCAAAGTTCTTCTCGCCGCCCAGAGCCACCTGGTGCGGAAGCCCACGCCAGCTTTCGTGGTATTTGGCGATGTCATTTTTCGTGAGTTTGCGCCGGGTCGGGATAACCTCTTGCAAGCGGGTTTTCTGCGCCTTGGTCCGTCCATCGCGGAGCATAGCAACGGCATATGCCCCGGCCGCACGCTCGTAGAACCAGCGGCCTGTCCCGTCCGGGCACCAGGTGTCGTTCGCCAGCTTCTCGAGCTGGACATGGAAGGTGCGGTTTGCCGAGAGGTCGGAGGTCTTAACCGCCGTCTGGCTGTTTGCGTATTGCGAGATGCGCGAAATCAGGGTTTCACGCCCCTGATCGTCGCCCTCCCGTAGAATGACGATTTTTGCCGGAATCATCACATGTGACAAATCCAGATCCTTGTTGTCGCGGCTGGCGAAGTAGATCGAGGATGTGGTCTGACCGCCGTTGACGATCTGCAGGCCCTTCAGCAGAGAAATGCCGACCTGACCATCCGCACCCCGGCTGATGCCCGCCTCGTCGCAAACGATAACCAACCCGTTGTTGTAGGCCAGGAAATGCCCGGGCTCTTCTTCGAGGGTCGTCGCAATTCCGGCGTTCACCTTCTTGCGGGTCCCGAGGAAGGAGCGCACGTTCGCCTCCAGAAGGGTGGTGTTGAACCGCTCATAGAGCGATCGCAGCACCTCGCCGGGAATGGCTGTAAGGGCATAATCGTAGTCCGCCCCCGGGTCCGCCACATGGACACAGGGAAGCGGGCGGCCGATGGCTTGTTCAAAGCTCACCGCGATCTCGTCGCGCGGCTTTCCGGTCGTGTGCCGGAAAAGGCGCTCCATATCCATGGCTTCAACCTGGATCAGGCGACCTTCGACGTCACGCGGGGTGAAGTGTTTCGATTTCGTTTGCCCGTCCGTCAGGACGATGACCCGCAGCTGATCGAGATCGTGCCAGCGTCGCTCCAACGTCTCGACCAGCTCGAGGATTGGACTGGTGGGGTCCAGTCGTCCGGACAGCTTGCCGGTGCCCGCATTGGCCGCGAATTGGACCGCCGACTTCGCCACGCCCGCAACATCGGAATCCCTGAGCTGAGTGAGATGCTCGGTGCCAAGATAATGCGTCAGGAACAGGTCGATGCGCGTATCATCGGCGGAGATGCTGAAGCCGGAAATCCGCAACTTGGCATTCCGGATCGTTCCTTCCCAATGGCAGACCTCGGGTGCTTCGGAAATCCCCGCCGTGCTTACGTCGTCCATAGCGAGTTCAGCGAAGACCAGTTCCTCTTGCGGGAATGTTTCATCAGGGTTGCTGGCGCGTTCTGCCATGACGCTCTGGACGTGATTGCGGAACTCGGCGTGAAATTCATGCAGGTTCATCGGCCGTCTCTCCAAGCTGCTGGAACATCATGTCCATGGATTGCGGTTCGATATCGAGGCTCTCGATGTCAAGATCATACTGTGCATTGCGGATCTGGCCCGGCAGTGTGTCCCGGCGCAGGCAGGGAAACCCGTCCCCGAGCGGAAAGCAGAGCATTTCGCCGGCCAGCAGTTTTCGGGTGTAGCGGTCGGCGTGTTCGTCCATGAAGCGCGACAACATCAGAAGCGCGTCGAACTGCCTGCGCACGCCAGACCCGTCCATGATGTCGCGAAGGCGGTTCACGCATTGGGTCAGGGTCTCGCCTGCCTCATCCTCGACAAAGCGGATGGCGCATAGGAACATGGGTCTGCGGTCCGCATCCAGCTGCTCGACGGAGTTGATGCGGGCAATGAAACCTTGCGCCGCTGCCGTGCTTTTTACCTCGATGGCGCCGCTGTCGACGTGGAAATCCTGGGCGGCCCTCAGCGGCCCTTGCCAGCTGTCCAGCGCCACCAGTGCGGAACTGGAATGACCAACCAGCTTCTCGAGCATCAGAAGTTCGCCCATGAGACCAGCCTGTTTCTCGGTCGAAAGCGGTTTGCGGCGCTGGTTGGCCATGAACTCCTGCCAGTCACGGACGCGCACGAAGAAGGCATCCAGGATTGCGCGGGGCGAGGGGCAATCAAGGTGTTCGAGATGACGGAGGACGTTGACAGCCATAAGGGCGAACAGCTCGTGCGAACCGTCAATGAGGCGCACGAGGGCAATGGCCTCTCGGCCTTGCGATCCCGGTCGAGACGGAACACGCAGGACGTCGAAGCCACCGCCGCCCGGAAGCCGGTCTGCGGGCTTGATCGTCCCGGCGGGAAAATCCACGACGATGGCTTCCCGGCTCCCGGGAAAACTGCGGCCGGCGTGAAAGACCACCTTGCCGGTTTTGTGGAGCGGGGACAGTGCCCACTCTTCGCCCTCGACGTCTTTCAGTGCCCGCCATGTGCGGGCGAGGCCCTCCTCAGACCACGTCATCGACCATTGCCTCCCAGAGCACGGAGTTCGCCATGTAGTCGGCATCCCGGATCCTCAGTTTCGAGGGGCTGCCAGGAAAAGACAGCGACCAGGCGAGCGCCGGATCGCGCCCTTTCAGGGCCGGACAGGATGACTTGTCCGGGTCCAGAAGATAGAGCAGCAACAGCCCCCGTTTGCGGTCCGGTTGCAGACCGAGGGCCGCGTGACCAAACCCGAGGACGTGCCGGATCGCGGGCCCACCGGGCTCGTCTGGCGGCCCCTTGGCCTCATTGCGCTCGGCATCGCCGCGCCATGTCTCGCGTGTGAGAGCCAGCGCCGCTTCGTATTGTTCCTGCGTCAGATCGATAGTCTGATCGCGCGGCGAAATAAGGGTCTTGATGGAATAACGGTCCGTGTGAGCGCCAATGGCTGCCCGTTCGAGCATTCCGACCTTCGTTCCGCCGATTGCCCCTTCCGTTCCCTTTGCAGAGCCCACCAGCGCGACGGTCCAATTCGAGAGTTCTCCGGTTGCGCTCATCCTTTCGATGAAATCGGCGAGCATTGGCGGCACGACGCGATAGGACTTCGAATGTGTCTGATAAGATCGGAGAAATGCCACAATCGGGATTGCCGGTACATTGCGCCAAAGGGCGCCATTCCAATTCTGCCCTTCTGGCAGAAAGTGCTGATCCTGCAACGGACGGCTTTCGCCCATCGAGGCCACGAAGCGTGATCCTGTCTCGAAATTTCGCTCGTGTTTTTCGTCGATCGGGAAAGACACGGTTTGCATCAGGCTGCCAGAATAGGTCAGATGCACCGGCTTTGCGGATCGCATCTTGGCCTTGGAGGTTACGGTGAGCGTATGGTGTGAGAGAACCCGCAAACCGAAATCCCGCGGCGTGGCGTTGATCGCCGCCATGTTGTCGAACTCTTCGCGCAACTCCTCTGCCGCGTCGGCAATATGTCCGAACCATTGGATCATCTCGCCCGATGTGTAGAGCCGGCAGACATCGAGGTATTTGTCACGATAACCGAACCAGCGCCCCATCTGCATGAGCGTATCGTACATCTTTGTCGTGCGCATGAAGTAACTTGTGCAGAGCCCTTCCAGCGTAAGGCCTCGCGCCAATTTGTCTCCGCCGATGGCAATGACCTTCAGCCCCTTCTTGTCGTTCTCGGCATAATCGAGGGCATCCTTTGCCGATCCGTTGATCCCCCGGACCTCGATGTCCTGAAGCAGAAAGGGCAGAACGGCGCGGACCTCTGACCATGTCACATCCTCGCCCTGCGGCACGTCCGGAAAGGCATCGCGCACCCGCGCCATCTCGGGATGGAAACGGGTCTCGAAATCGCTGCGCATAAGCGCATCGAGATTGGTCAGATCGATGTTGCGGTCATAGCGCCGGGCCATGTGTCGGATGAACTCCTCCACCTGAGCCACGATTTCGCCCTGCACGGAGGTGAACCGCGAAACGTGGATCAGCATGGAACTGTGCCTGTGCCCCTGTCCACGCACCTTGCGCACGGCGCAGGCAAACACGAAAGACCGTATGGCTTCCTGCAATGCGCGGGGCAGGACGCGTTCTCCGCCGATCCTGGGGCTCCATCCGTTCTTGTGCGTTGGCGGCATCCATTCCATGTGTTCGTCATCGTCGAGCCTGCGTGCGAGAGGCAAGTCCTCCGGAACCGACGAGGCAGACCCGAAGACTCGACCCGGCCCGATGTAGTTGGTCGGCGCACCCAGGCTGATGATGAATGCCGAGGGGAACAGGTCCGGTCCATGCTCGGCCGTGGCACTGCGTTCATGAATGAAGATGTTGGCGAAAGGCGTTGCCGTGTAGCCGACGTAAGCCTTTCTCGAGAAGGTATGCAGGACGCGACGGATCAGCCCGTTCAGAACCGTAGGCGAATGTTCGAGGTCGGGCTGGCCGTCGTCACCGATCGGCACCTCCCCGGTGTCCACGGATCCGTGGTCCGACTCGTCGTCGATGACAAGGGCAGGCAGGGCACTGACGATCCGCCGCCCCGTGTCCGGGTCCACGGCATCGGCGGCGTGGTTTTCCAGCCAGTAGACCAGCCGCTCGAGCACGTTCTTCTGCTTCTTGACCACGAAAAGCCAGGGGCGCTCCTCGGGCTTGACGTTCAGCTTGCGCGACGTCGCCGTGTCGAAATCGCCCTTGTCCGACCGGTTCGTCGCGCAGTTCGGTTGCTGGGATTTGTCCTTGTCCAGTTCGCCGACGCCAACCAGGGGGAGGTGATCAACATTCACCAGGGTCGCGTATCCGAGGAAGCCCTCGTCAAGACGGATCTGCGTCTGCGCCCGGAGATTGTTGTGCAGACCCGCCAGCACAATGATGATCTTGTAACCCGCATCCGCCGCCTTGCAGATCAATCCGGTGTAGTTCCCGGTCTTGCCCGATTGCACATGCCCGACAACCAGACCGCGGCGATCCCAGTTTCCCGGACGCAACGGATCTTCAAGGTTGCCGAGAACCTCGTCGGTCGATTTGTCCAGAGCATCCAGCGCCTTCCACGGAAGCTTTTCTTCCATGTATTCGGAATAGCGGCGCCAGTAACGCCAACCCTTCTTGCGGTCCGCGTTCAACCAGGGCTCGTGCCCGTCTTCGGCAACCAGCGAGGCGTTCTTGCCGATCCCGTGACTGGACCGCCGGATCATTTCGTCAATAACGGCTTCCCTGTCGACATTCTCGAACAACTCCGGGTCGATCATCTCGACCTTGCGCAAGACGCTGTCGATCAGGTCCGCCGTGACCAGCTCTCCGGTCTTTTCGATCTGGCGGCGGACAAAAGGCTCGCTGGCCTTCAGGATGTCAGCAAAATCCCTGCTCTCCGACATGCTCGATGGCCTTTCCTTATTTGCTTCCCAGACCTGCGATCAGATCGGGGCGTTTGTCGAATGGCCGGGTTCGCGACAGTCGCTCCCGAGCCTCTGTCTCACTCAGGCCACGCGACTGCACCAGTGCATCGAACATGGCCTCCATCATCTCGACCAGGGCCGGATCGGCCTCATCCTCCAGAATGCTCACCGGAGGCTCGTCATCCGCGGCCGTGTCCAGCCAGATCCGTTGCACCGGAACGGTCGCTTCGACCAACCGCAGCAACGCCTCGATATCCCGGGCCAGCGGACCGGCACGGTCCATCACCGAGCGGTAGAGGTCATGCTTGCGTGACAGCCGATACGCGGTGGCGCCGGAGGGCCGTTTGATGGCCTCCCAGATATCGGGCATGCCCTCCTTGCTCTCGGCCCCGTCGGACACCAGCCGACCGCGAAACGCATAGACTGTCCGCGCAATCTCGCGGGCCTCCCGGGCAAGACGCAACAGTTGCGGTCTCAGGCGGACGGGCGGGCTGGCGGTGGATTTCAGGACGTTGATGTTCCATTCGCTGTCCATGGTATTCGGAATATCCAGCCGGATCCTGGCGAGGCGATGCGCTTCATCCCGGGGCCACTGGCGCCCGCGCTCGCCGAGCCGCAGCCAACCGGACACCGCAAGCAGCCGCCTGTTGCGATAGATGTGAAACCCCTGCTGCGAGGTCCATCCGTCCGGACCGGCCGCCGCTTCGAACTCTGCCGAGGTCTCGAACCTGTCCTTGTGCGGCAGGACGTGCATCTGAACCCGGACCTCGGGCGCGCCGAGAAGGGAATACTCGAGACTTTCAAGGCGTTTCGACAGGTTGCCCGTCAGGAACGGGTCCCAAGGTTTGACACGCTTGCCGTTGAGTTTCAGGTCGATCTGCCCCGAAGCCGTCCCGATGAGGCGGTGGAACACCATGGCGAGGTGCCGTTCGAGTGTTTCGAGAGCCTCGAACAGGTCATCGCTGGTGAACCCGGGAGTGACGATCCGGTCTAGGTCCTCCCACAGAACAACTGTCCCCGGGGCGTCAGCATGGCCAATGCCCAGCCGTTCCTCCGACCCCGGACGCGGCCCCTCGATCATCGGCCAGTCGCCTCCGGCCACGCCCTCGAGCACGTCGAGGTCCCACCGAAGGCAGGCTGGCGCTCTGCCGGACCGGCGCGAATGCACCGTAAGCGCCCGCGCCTGCGAGAAGCTGGCCGTCTTCAACCCCATCCCGAACCGTCCGAGATCATCCGCGCGCCGCGTATGGCGCGGATCGCGGGCGCCCAGCTGCATGGCCTTTTCCAGTTCGGCATCATCCATGCCGCAACCATCATCGGTGATCCGGATCCAGCTGTCGGTTCCCGCCCACTCGACGTGGACATCCACGGTTCTTGCCCCGGCGGAAATCGAGTTGTCGATGATGTCGGCGACCGCTGTTGCGGTGGTGTAGCCGAGGCCGCGCAGGGACTCGATCAACATCCCGGCCCGCGGAGGTGCGTTGCGTGTCTTGATGTTGGACATTCAGATCAGGTTCCTGAGCAACCGTTGATTGGTCCGATGCCCGATTTCGGCCAGTCGCTTTGCCTCGATCTGCCGGATGCGCTCGCGCGTGACACCATGGATGGCCCCCAATTCCTCGAGGGTCATCTCGTCCTCGCCGCGCAGCCCGAAACGGCGAACGATCACATCCGCGGCGCGCTCCGGCATGTCGGCCAGAAAATGCTCTATGATTTCAGTGCGTTGCCTGGCGAGGACGTGACGGAACTGCGGAGAATCCACGTCCAGACAATCGTGAACCATTTCTTCGAATGGAACCGGTCTTCTGGGAATGCGCCTGATCTCCCTGATGGTTTCTGGCGGGATCTCCATTTCTTCCGAAATCACCGAGATGATGGCCTCTGCCGACAACTGCTGCGAGATACCTTCCTCGAGCCGGTCGACCTTTCGCAAAACGATTGCGCGATGCGACGGGACGCGAACCAGCGAACCGGTGTCGTCCAGCGCCCGGGTGATCGATTGTCGAACGCCGAATTGGCAATAGGTCATGAACCGATTGCCGCGATCCGGTTCGAACAGATCGATGGATCGCATCAAACCGAACACTCCGTCATGAACCATATCCTCGATGTCATCGACAGGGGCTTCTCGCCTGCTGGCCTGGCGGCGGACAAGCGCAAGGTGCTCGAGCAGGATCTCGCGCCGAAAATTTTCCCGCGCGCGCAGCGAGGCTTCGATCCGATGCCGGACATCGTCCAGCTCGGGGTTGGCACGAAGGCCCTGCGCGATCAGATCCACCGCATCCCTCGAGAGTTTCAGTGCCGACACGGCACTCAACGCGTATGCGCGTTGTTCGGCGGTGACTGCACCATCCTCCAGCATCGTCTGATAGCCAACGAGGCAGGAGAGTGACGCAGAAAGGACCTCTCCGTCCGGCGTTTGCCGACCATGTTGTACGTCGAGGTCAGTCAGCAGACTGGGGGGCACGGAACCGGCCTCGACCTTTTCTCCGAGCATGACCACCACGGACACAAGCGTTTCGTTGCTGACAAGCGCGCGGCACATATCTTGTTGGCTGGCAGACAATTCCCGGAACAATCGTGCCTCTGCGCGGGCTGACAACGGCTTGAATTCCACCCCTGGACGCATGTTGGACCCGTTGCAGATGCACGCCAGCAGATCCGCCACATCCTCGGGGTCCGAAGGATGCCCGGCAACGAAAACCTCGCAACTCTCGTCCTCACACGGCATCAAGCCGAGGTTTGTAAGTTCGTGAACCAGATTGCCACGCACGGTTTCCGCGTCGAAGAACCCGCGAATATCCCCGATCAGTGTATCGACATCCTCACCATTGCAGGTGCCTGCCGCAAGCACGCGCTCCACCCACGCCATCAGGGCGCTTTCGGAAATGGCGTGAAAGCGCGTCGTTGGCGCCGTCGCATGGGGCGCCGATTTGCGCCCGGTCCGAACATCGAGGTAGGATCGGAATGTGGCCCCGTCAGCAAACTCCGCCGTCTGTGGCAAGGGGCCGACCACATCTTCGGCATCGATCCGGAAGCCGCCACGGCGGAGGTCATCGAACTCCAGCTCGGCACCGTCCTCATCTCCAAGGCGCGTGACCCGACCTTGCACGGCGTCGAAGGACGCAACGTAGTCATCGCGTTCGAGGTCGCGGTGGAAGTCCTCGGCTTCTTCCTCTCCGTCGAAATCCAGATCCAGATCGTCGAAGGCGAAAATGTCGTCTGTGGCTTCCTTGACAGGTTTAGACACGGGGAGGACCGCTGTCGAAAGGTCCGGCCGCACATCGTCGGGCGCGACAAAGCTCTCCGGCAAAAGGCTTCGCAGCAGCCCGGCCACCATTGCGTGACCATTCTCCGCAGCTCGGTCGTGGGGTTTCTTGCCCTCGAAGTTCATCGCGGCGGGGTTGGCGCCCGCCTTGATCAGCTGATCGCAGAATTGCAGTCGCCCCTGCGACGCGCAGATATGTAAAGGGGTGTCCCCCTTGGCGTCGATGGCCCCGACGCGTCCGGCCGCAATGAGCGCGGATACCGCCCCGGGCTTGCCTTGAACGAGACCGACCAATTCCTTGATGGTCAGCGCCTCGTGAATGGAACTGTGCGACGAAACCGAGGCATGACCCGCCTCACGGCTCTCCAGTTCGTCCGCAAGGTCGTGATGTCCCGCCTCGCGCGCCCTTTGAGATGCTCTTCGCCCCTCTTCGTCCAAGGTCGATGCACTATGACCAAGCTCGAGAAGCCGCATCACGACGCGCGACCGACCTTTACGTGCGGCATCATGGAGGGGAAATGCGGCATTCGTCATCGCGGCGGGAACGCTGCCCCCGATACCCGTCAGACAAATGTCCTCAGTTGCCAAACCCACGATGTACCCTGCCAATCTCGAGTATAGTTAACTGATCCTTGCGCGATGTTAAGCCAAAATCGGGCGAATCAAGAACCACCCTATGGCGATTTCAAGCCGTGATTTTCACCTGTTCCATCCAACCATTCATCCAGCCCGTGTCTCTCGTGTTGAAACGCGACTGCGCTCAGCCCCGAGACCGGTCAGACAAAGCCAATCTCTCGGTGACGACTCCCATTGTGCGGGGCGTCCGTGACAAAATCTGTCACCTCATCAAGGATGTGCTCTGGCACCAAACGCCCGATCGCACATTCCCACACGACCAAGACCCGCCAGCCTGCCGCAAGCAGCGCATCGAGATTGGCTTTGTCGCGAGCGACATTCGACTGAAACTTGGTCTGCCAGAAATCGATATTGGTTGCCGGTGTGCTCGCCTTCGGGCACCTTTCGTGTCTGTGCCAGAAACAGCCACGCACCTCGATCACGACACGCCATTTCGGTAGCACGATATCCGGCCGACCGGGAAGGCGCGGATCATGGGTGCGAAACCGGAAGCCACGCGCGTGCAAGGCGCGTCGCAACAGAAGCTCCGGCTTCGTGTTTGCGCCCTTGATCCCTGACATCATTCGGGACCGGGTCTGTTTGTCCACCACGTCGACCATGCGGTAAATCTATCAGGCGGAACTGCCATTTCCATATGGCGCCTGGCGCGAAACCTGGTAGAGGTTGCCGCCGGAAGGACCAGCCCATGTCAAGGAACTTTGCCATCGTCGACTTGTTTGCCGGCCCCGGTGGGCTCGGCGAAGGCTTGTCCCGGGCAGGGCGCGATTCGAACGGTCGGATGAAGATTCACCTGTCCGTTGAAATGGATGACCACGCGGTTCAGACCCTGCGGTTGCGGGCATTTCTTCGTTTCTTCGAGGTATTTCCCGACGAATATTACGCCGCCCTCAAATCGGGAAAAGGTCTGCCGGATTGGTGCAACACATATCCGGCGGAATGGAAACGCGCCGAATCTGAAGTGCGGCAACGTGTACTCGGCGCCGATGGGGTCTTCGACGAACTGTCCGTCGAATTGGACCGGGTGCGGGAAACGCACCACGGCGATACCATCCTGATCGGCGGCCCACCCTGTCAGGCCTATTCTCTCGCCGGGCGGTCGCGGAACAAGGGCAAGGCGGATTACGTCCTCGAAAACGATGCCCGCCATTACCTCTACCGGGAATATGTCGCGATTCTAAAGCGGCTCCGCCCCGCGGCCTTCGTGATGGAAAACGTCAAGGGCATGTTGTCCAGCCATGTCGATGGAGGGGGCATCTTCCATCGCGTGCTCGACGACCTCGAAAGCGCCGGCGACGGGTATCGCCTCCTGCCGCTGACCAGACCGATCCCGATGGACGGCCATCGCGCCGAAGCAAGGGACTTCCTGATCCGCACCGAAGAACATGGTGTGCCTCAAGCACGTCATCGTGTCATAATTCTCGGAATTCGCTCGGACCTCGCAGGCAACCTTCCGGTCGGCCAGATACCCTTGGGCAACCCTCAGGTTCCGGTTTCGGTCAATGAAGCGATCCGGGGCCTGTGGATGCTGCGCAGTGGCCTCAGCCGCAACGACACTACGGCGGGATGGCAGGAAACAGTGCGCGATCAGGCCGCTCGTATTGCCGCCGCCGATGGCATCCCGGACGAGGTCCGCGCCATTGCACAGGCGATCGAAATGGCCAACGACCTACCCGAGTTGCGCCAAAGCAGTTGGCGTGGTGAGACCGCGGGTATGCCGGAGCATCTGCGGGCATGGTTTGCGGACGCGAGGCTGAGAACGACCCTGCATCACGACACGCGCGGACATATCCCGGACGACCTCGGACGCTACATGTTCTCGGCCGCTTGGACACGCACGTTCGGCCGCACTCCGACGCTGGAACAATTCCCGGCCTTTCTGCAACCCGAGCACCGCAATCGGGCAACAGGGGCCTTTGCTGATCGCTTTCGAACGCAAGCCGCAGATCGCCCTTCAACGACGGTAACGAGCCACATTGCCAAGGATGGGCACTATTTCATTCATCCGGATCCACGCCAATGCCGATCCCTGACCGTGCGTGAAGCCGCGCGCCTGCAGACGTTCCCCGACAACTACTTTTTCTGCGGGCCACGTACGAAGCAGTACCATCAGGTTGGAAACGCGGTTCCCCCTTATCTGGCTTACCAGATCGGTCATGCTCTGCTCCGGCTCATAGGTTGACACCGCCCGCCGCGACGCGAACTCCCGAAAGATCCGAATAAGGCTGTGCCTCGAGCGTTATGACGCGGTCGGGCAGCGGTGTTGACCGGATGACAAACATGCGGGATCGGCGTCGTCTTCAAGTGATCGGGTCCGCAGTGTCCATTCCGGAAAATCCTGATCCTTGAGAGGGTATGCTCGGGCGCAACCGTGTTCGTCCTGTCATTCAGCCTTCTGCGCGACGGCACAACCGCCGTGAGTCCCCCGAGATTCGATCACGAACGCGTGATTTTGGGTGTCGCGCGCAAGAATCTTCTCGGATCGGTTTTCGATTTTCCAAGGGGCCTCTTAGCCTGAAAGCACGTCCAACAAGATCCCTCGTTCTAACAGAAAACCCGGCTAACTCATGGCGCGTCCTCGAAAAAATATATCCGAACCGCGGAGCGAGACAATCACCATCTCTCTCTCGTCCGCAGAGCGCGATACGATCGACGCGGCGGCGCGAGCAGCGGGAATGTCGCGATCTGCTTATGCCGTTACGCGGATATTGGCACCGCAGCGGCAGGGGGTATTCCGGACTGGACGGCGGCAGGAGATGGCCAGTGCGCTGACCGACGCGGCGCGGTCTTTGGATGAAATTGTCCGCGGTATGGACGGCGCAGCACCGATGGAGGCGCTGACCATCGCGACCTGTTTGCTGAGTGTCGAGCGCGCCCTGATTGCCGTCGTCGATCCGGAAACACTGGGCGGATCCCGAGGCGAGGCGGAAACATGATCTTCGGGTTCTCCTCGCATCACGGTGTCAGCGACGAAGGGGCGGCGGGCGTGATTGATTACCTGCTGTCGCCGCAACCCGGGCGAGGTGGTGCCGCGCGGGCGCGGCCAATGCGGGATCCAGTGCCCGAACTGCTCGTCGGCAATCCGCACGTCTTCGCCAAATCGGTCGACGCCCTACCCTGGAAGAACAGATACCGGTCCGCCGTGCTGTCATTTGCAGAAACAGATGTCGATCCTGAAGCCTTCAATGCGGGCGATCCGGAGGCGCGGGTGATGGTCTCCGGTTGTCTTGACCTGTGTCAGGAGGTGATGTTTCCGGGCATACCGGTGCCTGCACGTCCGCATCCGATAATCGGCACACATACGCATGCGGGACGGCTTGAGATCAACGTCGCAGTGCCGCAGGCGGTTCGGCGCCCGGATGGGCAATGGCGGGCATGGAACCCGGAACCGCCGGGAAAGCAAGCGAGGGATCTGTGGCGTGCGTTTCAAGACGTCATCAATCTCCGCCATGGTTTTGCCGATCCGGAAGATCCCGCGCGCCGGCAACTGCTCTCCGGTCCGGATTGGCGCAGGAAGCGCGCCGCCGCTGCCGGGCGATTTGACAACGGCGATCGGCCCGATGATGTCGATGGCCTCATCGATCGCGTCATCGGGCAGGCGCGGTCCCGGGCGCTGCGCGACCGGTCCGCGGTGATCGACTGCCTCAACGCAAACGGCGAGGGTCTGGGATTGTGCGTGATCAGCGCCGACGATGCGACGGTGACCATCGGCACTGACGCCGCTGGCCCCGATCAACGGGTGCGATTGCGCGGTGTGTTGTGCAGACGAGATTTCGCCGCCGACGCTCTCGCCAACCCATCTCTCGATGCCATCGCCACACGGCAGGCCGAGCTTGCCGCTGCCCCCGTTCGTATTGCCGCAGCTTGGGCGCGCGTCGCTGCGTTCAACTCTTCCCGCTATGGGCAAGGCGCATGGCCCATACCGACCTTGGATCTGGAGGGATGGCTCTCTGACCCCAAACCGCGCACCCGAATTCCCCGAAAGCACCCCCAACTCCTCCAAGGCCTCCGCCCCCATGAAAACGCACACCCTCACACCCATGGAATCCGCCCTGCTGCAAGCCGTGACCCAGATGCACCGCGCCCATCAGCAAGAGCGCGAGGTACAGATGCGCGACATGACGGCGATGCGGGACCACATCGATATGCAAGACCGCCGCATCGCGCAGCTCGAGACGCTGATCAACGCGTTGGCTCCGTTGTGGGGCATCTCGCCGCCGAGCACCTGAGCTGCATCGTCGCAAAGTTGACGGCGGCCTTTTCGGCTCTGGCGCGCCACACGACGAGCCTTGTCGCGCTCAGGCGCTTCGATCGCCTGATACCTGAGGCTCTGACCCGCTCATTAAACGAACTCAACAGGAAATTGGAGACTTGCAATGCCGTCCTCACCACCTGGTGCCCAGACGCAATTGACCGAGGCGCAAATCGCGGACCTGCTCGATCAACTGCGCCAACTCGTTCGCTTGATTGGACCGTTGACGGCGTTGCTTTCGGGGGCCTCGGGCATGAGCGGCGGGGCCGGGGAGCGGCTCGAGCAACTGATTCAACAACTGACAGGAGTGTCGGTTGGTCTGCATCAGATCGTCGAGGGGTTGACGAGGGTCATGGGGCCAGAGGGCGCAATGGGGCAGATCGACGGGCGGTTGAGCGCGATCGAGGCGCGGCAGATGGATCAGGACGACAGCTTGCGCGAAATTTCACAGGCATTGCGTCAGATCCTGGGCTGGATGCAAGGCGCCGCCTGACCTCGCCACCGACCGGAAGCCGGATCTGGTTATTGGCTCGTGTGCGTGCGGCCTTGAAGGCGGCCGTGGCGGGGGCCAAGTTCGCCATGCGCCCGCAAACATCCGCCGAGGATGAATTGCAACTGGCCATCGAGATCGAGGGAGTGGGCGCGATGGTCGTTTCCGCCCCGGGGGTCAAGCCGATCCGCGTGCAGGATCCCTCGCGGATGCGACGGTTGATGCAGGCCATTGCCGAGGCCATTGGACTGGTCGCGGATGCAAAGGATCAGCGCCCGACAACTGCGCCTTCGCGCCCGGCGTTGCGACGGGAGCGGGTGCTGGTCCTGGCCGACACCGAAGCCGTGGCGCGGCAGGTCGAGCAGGTCCTGCCCCGCACGCATCTCCTCGAGGCGATCATCCGCCCTGCCGCGACATTGACGCGTGGGGAGAACATCGAGAAGATCGTAGAGGCCGCGCGGTCGGGGCAGGTGACCACTTGCATGCTGGTGTCCGCGCGCCCCGACGAAATGCGGGCAGATGTTCAGGCAGGGTGGTCTGCCCTGAGGAGCCGCATCGGGGCCTCCTTGCGCGCTGAAATCCGATCCATCGACGATGAGGGGCGCCTGCGCCGTTGTGATCCGCCGTGGGCATTCGGCGCACTGCAGATCGAGCAATCACGTTCCGAAGATACCCACGCCCCTTCGGATTGCGATCCGGAAGACCCGGCTCCGGGCGGATGATCGGCATCATGGGGCTTGATCGTCCAAAGTCTCGGAATCAGCATGCCTTTGAAAAGTCAGGGCTTCCAGATTTGCGACCAGATTTCCCTTTCGCGGGGCTTGCCGCCCCGGACCCCGGCCCCCTCGAAGCCCTCACCAACGCAGCAATCGTCGAGTCCAGATCGTCGAATGCATCCTTCGTGCCCCACGTGCTCGCCCCGACAACCGAAATTACGGTTTCCACCCGTGGACCCTCCGCAATTTCGGTTGTCGGGGCTGCGCGCGCGGTGCCCCGTGTCTGCACCCGACGACCCGGCTCCGACGCAGCGTATCCGTTGCCTCCCCCCATCGTTTCGTAATTTTTTCAGTCTTTTGGGTTCACCCCCGCCTTCAGAATACCCGTGGCAGCCGCGTCACGATTTGCAGCATCGCAAGCATTGATGTCGGCATGTCGTAAGTCTCGTCATGCGCATCCTTGCCAACGTGACCGACAAGATCGCGGCGCTCTTTGTCGGTCACTGTCTTGTCGCATTTCAAGAAGTCGATCACGTAATGGCGAAAGCTGTGGAAGCAGAGGCCCTTGGGATTGCCCTCAAGCTGAATATCGAGCGCGCGATCCCAATTGTAGAAGATCTTGTCTCCGAAGCTTTCGGTGTCGTTCGTGGGCTTCAGCTCCGGAAAAATCGCGTTTGCGCCGGCTTTGCGCTGTGCCGCGACGTGGCGGAGAAAGCCGAGTTCGATCAGGTGGGGATGGATCGGGATGAGCCGTTCGGAGGCGAAGGTCTTGACCGACCGGTGCATGTTGTCGCGGATATGGTAGCAGGGGATGCCGTCGATCTCGCAGATGTCCTCGAGCATCAGGCCGAGAACTTCTTCGCGCCGCGCCCCGCTGTAGGCGGAAAGCAGGGGGCCCCAGTAAAGACCGTCCCGAAGGATCATGTTGCCGGGCAAGTGACGGCGTGTGTGATTGCGACAGCCGGTCCAGATCGTGTGCCGGAACACTTTGACCACCTCTTCGAGCGTGAACGGGGGGCGCTTGTCGCGGTCGCGCTTGATCTCTTGGACACGCAACAGGTCGAGCTGGATCGAGGGGGACACCGCGATCCCCTCGCTTTTTGCGTAGCGCACCATCAGCGACCATCGTTCCAGATGCCCGTTGATCGTCCGGGGCGAGAGGCCGACCTCGTCTTCGGGCAGATCGTCCGCCCGGGCGAGGATCTCGTCGATCGAGCGGTTCGCGTCTTTCGGGCTTTTGCCGTAATGTCGCGGCAGGCGTTGAAGCATGTCCTTGAAGGCCTTGAGGTGTTTCTGCTCGATATCCGTGATTCGCGTGATGCCGATCGCCAGGATGAAGAGCTTGACACCGGAGACCAGCTGCTTGCGCGTTTCCGGTTTGATATGCTCCCGGCTCTTGTCGGCGTTGATCCGGTCGACGAGCGCCATCAAATCGGGATCGTAATCGATTTCACGGGGGGCGCTGACGACCGGTGCCGGCGCGAAAGCCTGAACCGGGGCAAGGGATCGCGCGGCCAGAGGCGGGGGGGCGATCGCCGCGACGTCCGTATTCGAGGCGGAGCCGGAAGGTTTTTCCGAAAACACGGCGGGGAGTTGCGGGTTCTCGACCAGGGAACGGGCATAGTCGTAGGCCCAGTCAAGATGCGGATCTCGCATCCCTTCGGCTGCTTTCCAAGCGGCGGCCTTGCCCGCGATCAGGAATTGACGCAGCTGGAGGACCGTCAACGCCGAGGGAGTGTCGCGCAGCGCGCCGGTCGAGCTTTCGTCGCCCCCCAGCGCGCTTCGCGCGGCGGCAAGCATCTTGGCCACGCCGCTCGGAACGGTAATTTCCTTGCGAAACTGCACGATCAGGCTTTCGAGCGACCCGATCTCGCGGTCGCCCGCACCCGCCCCCCGCAAAGCGGTCTCTTCCCGGGCATCAATCTCGGCCTCGAGGCCGCGCTCGGCGAAGATGCGCCAGGCCTGCACCGTCGCCCAGTCGAGACGGCGGTCGATCTCGTCTCCGCCCGTGATCGGGTCGAGCCTTGCAATGGTGCGCATGCGCGTGATCCGCGCCAGTTCTGTCCGGATCACCGATTCCAGCCAAGTCTTGCAGTCTTTCGGGCTCAGCGCACCAAGGGAAAGGGCTTCGAACATCCGGTCGCTCTCATATGTCAATCTGCTCGCCAATATACGCGCGACGGCGCGATCCTGGGTGCGCAAAGAGAGCTGCAGATGGCTGATTTCTGTGGACAGCGGCGGCATGCGTCGCCGCCACGTCCAGATCGTGCCGCGCAGGAAGATATGGGGCGATTGCGCCATGGCCGCGTCTCCAAGTCAGAGACGACCTGCCGGAGACGCATCCTCATGTGCTACAGGGCTGTGATACAGCCTCTGAGTCGAGAGGATGGTTTCTCTTTTATTTCAACATCTTGCGGGGGATGTTGGCTCCGGCGGTAGGGATCGAACCTACGACCAATTGATTAACAGTCAACTGCTCTACCGCTGAGCTACGCCGGAACACGAGGGGGTGTATAGCGGCGGTGTTTCGGGGGTGCAAGGGGGGAGCTGCGTTTTTTTCACCGCCCCGAAACAAGTCTTCCGCAACCGCCCCCTTCCTCCTCGCAGGAACGAAAACAGGCGGTTCCGGCGCTTTTCTTCGGGCGGCGGGGCCATCGGTGCTGCAAACACCCGCATGCCCCCGCCCCCAGATCGGCAAGGACGACGCGACTGTTCACGAAAACGTTTCCTTTCGAGATGCCCCCCACGTGAGCGCAGCGGGAATCGCTTCGAACCGGGCCCTCGCCCGCCAAGCTTGCCCCGCCCCCCGGTTGGACGGCCGTCCGACCAGCAGGCCGCGCCGCAGATCGACGGCGGCGCAGCGGCCCGGATCCGGGACACCCGTCCCGACATCGCCCCAACCGCGCATCGCCCCACTAAAAGCTGACCCAAATACTCATATTTATTTCTTGACCAAATTAGTCATGCATGCCATCCCGGTCCGGCCCGATACCGGGCGACATGACCTTTCCAACCCCGGAGGCCCTGCCATGACCCTTTCCCCGCGCGCCCTGCTTCTGACCTCGGCCCTGCTTGCGCCCCTGCCCCTCGGTGCGGCCGAACTGAACCTTTACACCTCGCGCGAGCCGAAGCTGGTCGAGCCGTTGCTGACGGCCTTCACCGCCGAAACCGGGATCAAGGTCACCACGGTCTTCCTGAAAGACGGTCTGGCCGAACGGGTCGCGGCCGAGGGCACCGCCTCGCCCGCCGATGTGCTGATGGCGGTCGATGCCGGCAACATGGCCGATCTGGCCGCCAAAGGCCTGACGCAAACCATTGACTCCGAAGCCGTTCTGGCCGCGGTGCCGAAAGAGCTGCGCGATCCGGAAAACCAGTGGGTGGCGCTGTCGATGCGGGCGCGCGTCGTCTATGCCGCCAAGGATCTGGGCCTGACCGCGATCACCTATGAAGAGCTTGCCGATCCGAAATGGGCGGGCAAGATCTGCATCCGCTCGGGCCAGCACCCCTACAACACCGGGCTTTTCGCCGCCCATCTGGCGCATCACGGCACGGCTGCGACCGAGACCTGGCTGGCCGGGCTCAAGGCCAATCTGGCGCGCAAGCCGGGTGGCGGCGACCGTGACGGCGCCAAGGACATCCTGGGCGGCATCTGCGACATCGCAGTGGCGAATTCCTATTACGTCGGGCTGATGCGGACGAACGAGAAAGAGCCCGAGCAGAAAGCCTGGGGCGAGGCGATCACCGTGCTTCTGCCCACTTTCAATGACGGCGGCACGCATGTGAACATCTCGGGCGCGGCGATTGCCAAACATGCGCCGCACAAGGCCGAGGCGGTGCAGCTGCTCGAATATCTCACCTCGGATGCGGCGCAGAAACTCTATGCCGAGGCGAATTTCGAGTATCCGGTGCGGGCCGGGGCGGAGCTTTCGCCGATCGTTGCCTCTTTCGGGCCGCTGACCATCGATCCGCTGCCGCTGAGCGAGGTGGTGACGCACCGCAAGGAGGCCAGCGCGCTGGTCGACAAGGTCGGCTTCGACAACTGAGGCCCGCCATGGCCGTGACCGATCTGAGCCCGCGGCTGCCCGGGCACCTGCGCGCCCGCCCCCTCCGGGGGGGCGGGTCGGCCTGGCTTTGGGCGGCGGGCGGCATTGCCGCGCTGGTGCTGGCGCCGGTGGCGGCGCTGCTCTGGCAGGCGGCGCAGGGGTCGGAGGGGCTTTGGAGCCATCTTTGGACGCATGTCCTGCTGCCTGCGCTGGGGCAGACGGCGCTGCTTCTGGCCGGGGTCGGGCTGGTCGTCACGGTTCTGGGCACCACGCTCGCCTGGCTGGTGGCAGCGCATGAGTTTCCGGGCCGCAGGCTGCTTGACTGGGCGCTGCTTTTGCCGCTTGCCGTGCCCAGCTACATCATCGCCTTCGTCTATCTGGAGGTGACCCATCCGCTCGGCCCGCTGCAAGACGGGCTGCGGGCGCTTTTGGGCTACAGCTCGCCGCGGGAGTTTCGGCTGCCCGACATCCGCTCGATGCCGGGGGCGATTTTCCTTTTGGGGCTGGTGCTTTACCCCTATGTCTATCTGCCGGTGCGGGCGATGTTCGCGATGCAGGCGGCGGGGCTTTTGGAGGCCGGGCGGATGCTCGGCTGCACGCGGCGGGGGCTGCTGTGGCGGCTGGCGCTGCCGCTTGCCCGTCCGGCGATCGCGGCGGGGGCAAGCCTGGCGCTGATGGAGACGCTGAACGACATCGGCGCGGCCGAGTTTCTGGGCGTACGCACGCTGACGGTATCGATCTATGCCACCTGGGTCACGCGCTCGGATCTGCCCGGGGCGGCGCAGATCGCGCTGGTGATGCTGGCCGTGGTGGCGGCGCTGGTGGCGCTGGAACGCTTCGCCCGGCGCAGGCAGCGCTTTGCGGGCGGCGCGCAAAGGATGCGTCCGCTGGTGCCGGTGCGGTTGGCGGGTCTGCGCGGATGGGCGGCGCTCGGGCTGGGGCTGGTGCCGGTTCTGCTGGGCTTTGGCGTGCCGCTGGCCTGGCTTTTGTCCGAGGCCGTGACGCGGATCGCCGAGACCGGGATTTCCGCGCAGCTGCGCGCCGAGATGCGGGCGACGCTGCTTCTGGCGACGGCGGCGACGGTGGCGGTTGTGGCGGGCGGGCTGGTCGTGGCGCTGACGGCGCGGCTTTGCCCCGGCGGGCCCGGCGCGGTGATCGGGCGGCTCGCCAGCCTTGGCTATGCGATGCCCGGAACCGTGGTGGCGCTCGGCGTGCTGGTGCCGATGGGGGCGCTGGACCGGCTGCTGGACGCGGGGGCGCGGGCGGTTCTGGGTCAGGGCACCGGGCTTGTGCTGATCGGCTCGGGGCTGGCTTTGGGATATGCTTATCTGGTGCGGTTTCTGGCGATTTCGGTGGGCGGCTGTGAGAGCGGCTTCGCGCAGATCCCGCGCTCGCTCGATCAGGCGGCGCGCAGCCTTGGCCATGGTCCGGCGGCCAGCCTGCGCCGGTTGCATCTGCCGCTCCTGCGCCCGGCCCTGATCGCCGCCGCGCTGCTGGTCTTTGTCGACACGATGAAGGAACTTTCGGCCACGCTGCTTTTGCGCCCGCTGGGGGTCGAGACCCTTGCCACGCATCTTTATGGCGAGGCGGCGCGGGGCAGCCATGAAGACGGTGCCATCGCGGGTCTTGCGATCGTCGCCGTGGGCATCCTGCCGGTGATCGCGCTGTCGCGGCTGGCGCAGCGGCGGGGGGCCTAGTCGGCGCGGGCGAAGACCGCGGTCACCGCCAGACCCGGATCCGCCACCACCCGACCCTGTGCGACCAGCGCCACCAGATGCGCGAAAAGATTGCGCGCCGCCGCCCGGTGCAGGGCCACGGGCGTGTCGGCATAGACCCGCGCGGTCAGGGCAGAGAGCGTCGCGGGCCCCGCGGCCAGCGCCGCAAGGATCTGCGCCGTGCGGGCCTGCCGATGCGCCGCAAGCGCGGCCAGCCGCGCCGCGGGATCGGGCACCGGATCGCCATGGCCCGGATAGAACACCCGCGCCCCCTGCCCCGCCAGCCGGTCAAGCGAGGTGAAATAGGCCTCCAGATCGCCATCGGGCGGCGAGATCAGCGTCGTCGACCAGCCCATCACCACATCGGCGGTAAAGACCACGTCGCCCATCGCGAAACACAGGTGATTGCCGAAATGCCCCGGCGTGTGCAGCGCCGTCACCGACCAGTCGCCCATCGCGAGCGTCTCGCCATCGGCCAGCGTCACATCGGGGCGAAACCCCGCATCCACCCCCTCGCCGCCGCCCGCGAGCCCCGCTTCGGCCAGCGCCCGCATCGGCGCCGAACGCCCCGCCGCCGGATCACCAAAGGCGAAGATCGGCGCCCCGGTCAGATCGGCCAGCGGCCGCGCGGCCTCGGAATGATCGAGATGCGCGTGGCTGACCAGAATCGCCGCCACCCGCTCGCCCGGGGCAAGGCGGTCCAGCAGCGCGCGCAGATGCCCCGGATCGGCAGGCCCGGGATCGAGCACCGCCACCTCCCCCCGGCCCAGCACATAAGAACAGGTGCCCCGATGCGTCAGCGCCGAGGGATTGGGCGCCACAAGCCGCCGCACGCCCGGTTCCAGATCCTCCATCCCTCTTTCCCTCTGCCGCTTCCGACGTTAGGGTTGTGGCATGGATTTCGCCTGGCTCAAACACTTCCTGCCGCGCGGGCTTTACGGCCGGGCCGCGCTGATCCTGATCTTGCCGGTCGTCACCATCCAGCTTGTCGTCTCGGTCGTCTTCATCCAGCGCCATTTCGAACGCGTGACCGAACAGATGACCACCTCGATGCTGCGCGAGATCGCGCTGGTGATCGAGCGCGCCGACACCGCCGCGACCCAGGCCCAGGCCGCGACGCGGATGGCGGAGCTGGCGCAGGCGCTGGATCTGCGGCTGGATCTGCCCGCGCCCCGGCCCGTCCCCGCCGCCGACCGGCGCGAGATCACCGATTTCACCGGGCTGACCGTGCAATCGACGCTGCGCGCGGGCCTGCCGGGGATGATCGCGCTGGATCTGACCGCGGGCGGGCGGGTGCAGCTTTGGGTCGCGACCCGGCACGGGCCGCTTTACATCGGTTTTCCGCGGATCTGGGTCTCGGCCGCGAATCCGCATCAGCTGCTGGTGCTGATGGTCTTCGTCTCGGTGCTGATGACGCTGATCGCGTTCTTGTTCCTGCGCAACCAGTTGCGGCCGATCCAGCGGTTGGCCCGCGCCGCCGAGGCCTTCGGCAAGGGCCAGATCGCGCCCTATCGCCCGACCGGCGCGCTGGAGGTGCGGGCGGCGGGCAAGGCGTTTCTGGAAATGCGCGACCGGATCGAGCGGCAGACCGAAAGCCGCCGCCTGATGCTGTCGGGGATCAGCCACGATCTGCGCACGCCGCTGACGCGGCTCAGGCTTGGCCTGTCGATGCTGCCCGAAGAGCCCGAGACCGAGGCCGAGATCGCCGCGATGGCGCGCGACGTGACCGAGATGGGCAAGATGATCGACGCCTTTCTGAATGTCGCGCGCGAGGAGGCGGTGGCGGGCGAGCCGGAGCGGATCGAGATCTGCGCCTTTGTCGCGCAGGTGGTCGAGGATGCGATCCGCGCCGGGCAGCCGGTGCGGCTGCGCGATTGCCCCGAAGCGCCGGTGCATGCGGTGGTGCGCCCCGATGCGCTGCGCCGGGCGCTGGAAAACCTGATCGGCAATGCGGTGCGCTATGGCTCGCGGGCCGAGGTCTCGGTCGCGGTGCGCCCGCGCAGCCTGCGTCTGCTGATCGAGGATGACGGCCCCGGCATCCCGGCCGAGCGGCGCGAAGAGGCGATGCGGCCCTTTACCCGGCTTGATCCGGCGCGCAATCAGGACCGCGGCCAGGGCGTCGGGCTGGGGCTGGCGATCGCCGCCGACATCGCCCGCGGCCATGGCGGCAGCCTGAGCCTGCTGGAAGGCAAGCGTCTGGGCGGGCTGGCGGCGGAACTGACCCTGCCGCTCTGACGTTGCCGTTCCGAGACTGGTCTCAGAAGATCAGCACGAAGACACCGATCCAGACCCCGGCCCCCGCAAGCACCATGGGCAGGATCCACCAGCCCGAGGTGGTTTCGATCGGCCGAACCTCGGCCGCGACGTCCCGCGACAGATCGAGACCCGGCTGCGCTGTTGTGTCCACCGCTGCGCTCCTTCACGTCGGACCTGCGGTCCTGCAACTGCAGGATGCGCGCAAAGTCTTAACGAAACCTTAAGCACCCTGGGCCTGCGGACCTTGTGCAAGGTTTCGGGGGCAAGGTTTGGCGCGCCGCCTCTCGCGCCGGGTTTCGGCCCCGAGGCTCCCCCTTCCGCGACCTGTTTCCCATGACGCAAAAGGTCAGGCGACGATGGCAAAAGTTTGTCGGGCATATGAACCAAGCTTCGCTTGCAGCACGGGGCATTCTGCCGCAGTGTGAAGACTTGATGACGGCGGGGCGGGCTGTCGGTTCGGTGCAGTTGAACTGTGCCTCCCCCCCCCCTAGATATGGGGCATGGGAAGGGACGGGTTGCCAATCGCGGGACCGGTGCCTTTCGCCGCAAACAAGGACAGACAATGACCGCTCTCCCCTCCACCCATCCGGTCCTGCCGCTGCGCGACATCGTGGTGTTTCCGCACATGATCGTGCCGCTTTTCGTCGGCCGCGAGAAATCCGTGCGCGCCCTCGAAGAGGTGATGGCCGACGACCGGCAGATCCTTCTGGCCAGCCAGATCGACCCCTCGATCGACGACCCCACGCATGAGGGGATCTTCCGCGTCGGCGTGCTGGCCAATGTGCTGCAGCTGCTGAAACTGCCCGACGGCACGGTCAAGGTGCTGGTCGAGGGCAAGAGCCGGGTCCGGATCACCGATTTCGTCGAAAACGACCGCTTCTTCGAGGCGCAGGCCGAAACCCTGACCGAGGTCGAGGGCGACCGCGACACGATCAAGGCGCTTCTGCGCTCGGTCGCCGAAGAATTCGAGCGTTACGCCAAGATCAAGAAGAACATCCCCGAAGAGGCGATGGCCGCGGTTTCCGAAACCCGCGAGGCCGACAAGCTGGCCGATCTCGTCTCGGGGCATCTGGGGCTTGAGGTCAAGCTCAAGCAGGAACTGCTGGAAACGCTCGACATTTCCGAACGGCTGGAAAAGGTCTACGGGCTGATGCAGGGCGAGGTCTCGGTCCTGCAGGTCGAGAAGAAGATCAAGTCGCGCGTCAAGTCGCAGATGGAAAAGACGCAGCGCGAATATTACCTGAACGAACAGATGAAGGCCATTCAGCGCGAGCTGGGCGATGGCGAGGACGGTCAGAACGAGCTCAACGAGCTTGAGGAAAAGATCGCCCGCACGAAACTGTCGAAGGAAGCCAAGGACAAGGCCGAGGGCGAGCTGAAGAAGCTGCGCTCGATGAGCCCGATGTCGGCCGAGGCGACGGTGGTGCGCAACTATCTGGACTGGCTGCTCAATCTGCCTTGGGGCGTGAAAAGCCGGGTGAAGAAGGATCTGATCGGCGCCGAAAAGGTGCTCGATGCCGATCACTACGGGCTGGAAAAGGTCAAGGAGCGCATCGTCGAATATCTGGCGGTGCAGGCGCGCTCGGACAAGCTGAAGGGGCCGATCCTGTGCCTTGTCGGCCCTCCGGGCGTCGGCAAGACCTCGCTCGGGCGCTCGGTCGCACGGGCGACGGGGCGGGAATTCATCCGCATTTCGCTTGGCGGCGTGCGCGATGAATCGGAAATCCGCGGCCACCGGCGCACCTATATCGGCTCGATGCCGGGCAAGATCATCCAGGCGCTGAAAAAGGCGAAGACGACCAACCCGCTGATCCTGCTCGATGAAATCGACAAGATGGGGCATGATTTCCGCGGCGATCCGGCCTCGGCGCTGCTTGAGGTGCTCGATCCGGAACAGAACTCGACCTTCGTCGATCACTACCTTGAGGTCGAATATGACCTCTCGAACGTGATGTTCCTGACCACGGCGAACAGCTACAACATGCCCGGCCCGCTGCTGGACCGGATGGAGATCATTTCGCTTGCGGGCTACACCGAGGATGAAAAATCCGAGATCGCCCGGCAACACCTGATCCCGAAACAGGTCAAGGCGCATGGGCTGAAGAAGGGCGAATTCACCCTGACCGACGGCGCGCTGTCGGACATCGTGCGCTACTACACCCGCGAAGCCGGGGTGCGGAACCTGGAGCGCGAGATCGCGAAAACCGCCCGCAAGGCGGTGACCGAGATCATCAAGGCCAAGGGCACGGTGAAATCGGTCACGGTCGATGAAGCGAAGCTGGGCGATTATCTGGGCGTGAAGCGGCACCGCTACGGTCTGGCCGAGGCCGAGGATCAGGTGGGCGTCGTCACCGGTCTGGCCTGGACCTCGGTCGGCGGCGATCTGCTGCACATCGAGGCGCTGAAACTGCCCGGCAAGGGGCGGATGAAGACCACCGGGAAACTGGGCGACGTGATGAAGGAATCGATCGAGGCGGCCTCGTCTTACGTCCGTTCGATCGCGCCGGAAATCGGGGTGAAGCCGCCGAAATTCGAATCGCTCGACATTCACGTCCACGTTCCCGACGGGGCAACGCCGAAGGACGGCCCCTCGGCCGGGCTGGCCATGGTGACCTCGATCGTTTCGGTGCTGACCGGCATTCCGGTGCGCAAGGACATCGCGATGACCGGGGAAGTTTCGTTGCGCGGCAATGCGATGCCGATCGGCGGCCTGAAGGAAAAACTGCTGGCGGCGCTGCGCGGCGGCATCAAGACCGTGCTGATCCCCGAGGAAAACGAAAAGGATCTGGCCGACATCCCCGCGAACGTCAAGGCAGGGCTGGAGATCATCCCGGTGACCCATGTCCGCGAGGTTCTGGCCCGCGCGCTGGTGCGGACGCCCGAGCCGGTGGAATGGGACGAGGCGGCCGAAGAAGCGGCCGCCGCCGCCCGGGCCGCCGCCAAGGCCGAAGCGGCGGGCGCGACGGCGCATTGATCTGCCCTTGAAACAGGCTCTGACGCGCTCCCTTTCGGGGGCGCGTTGTTTTTTCCGGGCCCGGCTTTTGCAACGCATGGATTGTTGCGCCGTTGCGGCCTAACCTTGGCGCGACAGGAAACCGATGGGGCCGAGATGAGCAAATCCACGAAGAAATCCGCCGCGGCAAAGGCCGCGCAACCGGTGCCGGTGCCCGTGCCGGAAGAGACCGCAGCCGAGGCGGCGCCGGTCGCGGTCCGCGTGCAGGTGAAGAAAAAGGACTTCGTCGAGCGCGTGGTGCTGCGCAGCGGCGCCAAGAAGCCGGTCGTGCGCGATCTGACCGAGGCGGTGCTGGCGGTGCTGGGTGAGGCGCTGGCGAAGGGCGAGACGCTGGTTCTGCCGCCGCTGGGCAAGATTTCGGTGGCCCGCACGGTCGACAAGACGGGCGGCGACATCCTGCATGTGAAGCTGCGGCAGATGGCGGCGCCGGAAGATGCGAAAAAGAACGCAGATTCCGCGTCAGACCCCCTTGCGGAGGCCGAGGACTGAGGCTAAACACCGCTCCACCGGGCGATTAGCTCAGCGGTAGAGCGCTTCGTTCACATCGAAGATGTCAGCGGTTCAAATCCGTTATCGCCCACCATCATTCCTGAAAAAGCGCTGGAAATTTTCCAGCGCTTTTTCTTTGGCCGCAATCGACCGCAGCCTGCCCCAGGGGCAAACGGAGAACAGGGCGCAACCGCGCCCTGCAAAGGGTTCCGCCGCGCCCCGGCCCGGCTCAGACGCCCGGTTTCGGCGGCTCGGATTGCGTCGCGGAAGGCATCTCTGGCGCGGCCGTGCCGGGCAGGCTGACGCCGTGCTTTTCCATGTAGGGGCGGAAATAATCGCGGAAGGCCTCGAAGCTTTCGGCCAGCATCAGGAATTCGGCGCGGTTCATCACCAGCACCTTGGTATCCTCGATCGCGTTCACCGAGGTCTTGCGCCGCGTCGCCCCCAGAATCAGCCTCTCGCCGAAATGGCCGCCGGGGCCGATCACCCGCGTCGTCAGCTCGCCCGACTCGGGGTCGGTCCGCACCATCTGCACCGCGCCCGAAATCACCGTGTAGAACCCGTCCGAACGGTCGCCCGCCTGATAGATCCGGTCGCCGGCGCGGAAATAGACATGCCGCATCGGCGGCTTCTGATAGGTGCGCAGCTGCACGAGGCTGCGCGCGCCCAAAAGATCGAGCGACCAGTTGATCATCACCCGGATGCGGGTGCCGATGCCGGGCAGAAGCGCCAGATAATAGGACCGCCAGATGAACCAGGCCGGAAAGCCGGTGATGTTGCGCCCGAAGATATCGGCCACGCCGCGTTTCGCCCCCAGCGAGGCCAGCGCCCCGCGCGAGCTGTAGGCGAAGACCCCGGGCGCGCGGCCCTTCAGCACGGCGGTGATGTTGGCGGCGACCCGTTTCGCCTCGCGCACAGCGAATTGCGCGGTGGGCGGCGCGAAATCGTTGCGCTCCGCGGCATCGTCCTTCAGCGGGATCAGCGCGCAATCGCCCAGCGCCCAGACATCGGTCCGGCCCTTGACGCGCAGGTTGCGATCCACCGCGACGCGGCCCTTTTCCAGCGGCAGCCCCATGCGCAGGATCACCGGCAGCGGCGCATTGCCGATCGTCGCGACGATGGTGCGGGTGTCGATCACCTCGCCCTCGGTCGTCACCAGTTGCCGATGCGTGGCCGAGCGCACGCCGGTGCCCAGTTTCAGCTCGATGCCATGGCCGAGCAGATGCTTCGTCGCGTAATCGGCCAGCTCCTTCGGCATCTCGTTCAGGATCCGCGGCGCATATTCGACCAGCAGCACGCGGACCTCGGACGGGTCGATGTTGGAATAGAACGGCAGCGAGCGGTCCAGCAGTTCCTTCATCTCGCCCACGGTCTCGACGCCGGAAAAGCCGCCGCCGACGACGGTGAAGGTCAGCGCGCCGCGCTTGGTGTCGGGCAGCGCCGTGACCTGCGCATGTTCAAGCTGCTCGATCACATGTTCGCGCAGACGCCGCGCATCCTCGAGCGTCTTCATCTTCAGCGCATGTTCCTCAAGCCCCGGCATGCGCGAGAAATCCGCCCCCTGCCCCAGCGCGATCACCAGATGGTCATAGGGCACCTCGGTCGGGCGGCGCTGGATGCCCTGAAAGACGGTGACCACCTTGCGCTCGAAATCGACGCTGTCGACGACGGCCTTGCGCACCTGCACGCCCTTGAGCAGGAAGCGCAGCGGCGAGACCGCATGGGCGGGCATGATCGAGCCTGCGCCCACCTCGGGCAGAAGCGGCTGGAAGACGAAGTAATTCTCGGCGTTGATCAGCTCGATCTCGGCCTTGCGGCCCAACCGGCGCGCAAGTGCGCGGGCCGTGTACATGCCGCCGAACCCCCCGCCCAGAACGACGATCCGCGTGACCATGACACCCTCCATGCTGCTGCGCGAAGCATAGCCGAACGGCGCCGGACCGCCAGAGCCTATTCACGCAAGCCCGGCCCCGCGTTGCAGCAAGGTGACCGATTTCTTGCCGGGAAGACTGGTGCCGGCGGAGGGACTCGAACCCCCGACCCCCTGATTACAAATCAGACGCTCTACCAACTGAGCTACGCCGGCCACGGTGCTGAAATAACCTTCCGGCCGCCTCGGCGCAAGACCGGACGGCGGGGCTTTGCCTTCGCGGCTTTGGCCGCTATGGTGGCGCAAGGAGAACACCAATGGATCTGGTCTTTCATCTGGGCGCGCATGCCACCGATGACGAACGCCTTGTCAGGACGCTGGCCACCAACCCCGAGGCGATGACCGCGGCGCGTTCCCATGCCCCCGCCCCGGTCGCCTATCGCATGGCGCTGCGCGATGCGCTGATCGGGCTGAAGGGGCGGCCCGCCGATGCGGCGACGCAGGACCGGCTGCGCACGGCCTGCCTGCACGGCGCCCGCGGCCCGGTCGAGCGGCTGGTCTTCAGCTACGAGAATTTCCTCGCCCTGCCCGAGCGCGCGATCGGCGCGAGCGGGCTTTACCCGGCCGCCGCCGACAAGCTGGTGCCGCTGGCCAACCTGTTCCCGCAGGACCGGACCGAGTTTCATCTGGGCCTGCTCGACCCGGCGCTGCTGCTGGTGGCGCTGGCGGCGCGTCAGCCCGGCCGCGATTTCACCGAGCTGCTCTGCGGCCATGCGCCCGAGGATCTGCGCTGGGGTCCGGTCGTGACGCGGATGGCCGAGGCCGCCGGGCGGGTCGGTGCGAAACTTGTGCTCTGGTGCAACGAGGATCTGCCGCTGCTGTTCCCCGAGGTGCTGCGGCAGATGGGCGGGCTGCCCGAGGCCGGGGCTTTGATGGGCGAATATGGTCTGGTCGAGGATCTGATGCAGCCCGAGGGGGCCCGGCGGCTGCGCGCCTATCTGGCAAGCCACCCGCCGCAGACGGCCGAGCAGCGGCGCAAGGTACTGATCGCGTTTCTGGAGAAATTCGCCCGTCCCGAGGCGCTTGTGGCCGATGTGCCCCTGCCGGGCGTCAGCGCGGATCTGGTGGCCGAGATCGCCGCGCGCTATGCCGCCGATGTGGCCGAAATGGCCCGCCTGCCGGGCGTGACGCTGATCACGCCCTGACGCGGCGGCGGGCGCTTAGGACATGCCAAGCGCGGCCTTGTAGATATCGAGGATCGCCTCTTCCTCGGCCAGATCGTTCTTGTCGCGCTTGCGCATCGCGATGATCTTCTTGATCACCTTGGTGTCGTAGCCGCGGGCCTTGGCTTCGGACATGATGTCCTTCTGCTGCTCGGTGATGTCCTTCTTCTCGGCCTCGAGATGTTCGTATTGCTCGATGAACTGGCGCAGCTCGTCCGCGGCCACGGTATAGGCGTCGTTCGACATGAAGGCTCTCCGAAGGTCGTTACGCGGGATGAAGCCCCTGACTAGCGCAGCCCCGCCCCCCCTTCAAGCCGCAACCCGCGCCCGATCTCGGCGCTTGCCAAGACCCCGCGCGCGCGGTAGCCCGGGCAAAACGGAGGCGGTGATGGACTTTCTGATCTGGGCTGGCGCGGCGGTCTCGCTGCTGGGGATGATCGGCATCCTCTATTGCGCGGCGCAAGTGGCCAAGGCGAAAAAGGCCGGGCTCGACGATGCGGGCCTGCGCGCGGCGCTGCGCGGCATCGTGGCGATGAACCTGGGCGCGCTTTTCGTGTCGGTGATCGGGCTGATGCTGGTCGTGCTCGGCGTGACCTTCAAGTGAAGCGTCCGGCCAGGGTCTGACCGTCGCGGATGAGCGCATCGAGCAGCGCGGGCGGCGCGGGCGCCCCCTCGGCCGCCAGCGCGCGCAACCGCTTGCGCAGCGCCAGCGCGCCGATCCGGTCGGCCTGAAACATCGGCCCGCCACGCGGCGCGGGAAAGCCAAGCTCCGCCCCCGCCATCAGATCGATGTCGCCCGGCCGGAACGCCTCGCCCATCTCCAGCGCGGCAAGGCCCGGCAGCGCCAGCTCGGCCAGCAGGCGGGCCAGGATCTCGGTCTCGGAAAAGCGGCGCGGCACGATCCCGGCCTCGGCACGCAGCGCGGCCAGGGCCGTCTCGGCCGCCAGTGCCCCCCCGTCCGGCACCCCGCCCAGAACCGCCAGCGTCGCCAGAACCGGGCCCGGCCCGCGCCCGGCGGCGCTCAGGCGGGCGGCGGTCCGCTCGGCGCCCAGCCGCGCGGCGCGGGCAAAGGGCCCCTCGGCAAAGCCCCAGCG
>NZ_SWJZ01000113.1 GCF_005144475.1 Rhodobacter capsulatus
CCGCCGAGCGAGGCAAAGCTCGTCGATCAGCTGGTGCAGGTTGCGACCGGCGAATACTCCGATGGAAACCAAACCGCAGATGCCGACATCAGCGGCCCCGAGTTCGACTTCGTGCGCTCCATCCGCGTGTTCAGTGTCGAAATCGCCCGGCAGCACTGGATAGGAGGGGACAACGACACCTGCAATCAAAGCCAGCGCGTCCGTGTCGGCTCATACGGCATCCAGGGCAATTTCGGCTGGCGTGGCTCCTCCGTCGCCGCTCTCCCTGCCGCATTCGAAGGCCTGGAAGGCTGGACAGACTACAGCACTCCGGACGGCAGCCACTGCCCGGAGATATACAAGCGATCCGTTTTCATCGAGTGGCGCGATCACGAGGGCGGCTACGGGTTCGAGCAGGTTGATTACTAGGACAGCCTGCGTCACGCCCACAACTTTTCTTCGCCTGAACTGTCTGAGCAAGCCTCCCGATGCGATCGCCACCGGTCGCGCCTCTCACCGATCCCTGCCCTGCCAGAACCACAGCCCGCATTCGGCGCGGCGGTCTGCCTCGCTCAGCCCGATGTCGTCGAGCGCCTCTGCCCCAAGCCGGGCCAGCCGCGCGCGGCTGCGGGCGCGGCGATGCCAGAGCGCGAGGCGGTGCAACAGGCGCAAGGTACCGAACGGCCCGAGCTGCGCAGGATGGCACGTCGGGGGCGTTTCGCAGACAGGCGGGGGCGCGGAGAGATGTGACATGCGCGCACCCTGCCTCCGCACGCGCCTCTTGACAAACGACGTCTTGGCCGAGCTTCTGTGAGCAAATCTCACAGCTTGTCGGTCCCGCCCGTGTCGCTACCGCCGCTCACCGCCCTGCGCGCCTTCGAGGCTGCGATCCGCCACGGCCGCATGACCCGCGCCGCCGAGGAGCTGGGCGTGACCCACGGCGCCATCAGCCGACAGGTGCGGCTTCTCGAGGAGTGCTTCGGCGCGCAGCTTATCGTGCGGACCCGCAGCGGTCTGGTGCCGACCGAGGCGGGGGCCGCCCTGGCCGAGCGCCTCGGCCGCGGCTTTCGCGAGATCGAGGCGGGCGTTGCGGCGCTGCGCGACGACGCGGGCGGTGTGATCGACGTCTCCTGCCTTGGCACTTTCACCCTGCGCTGGCTGATCCCGCGGCTCGGCCGGTTCACCGCCACCCATCCCGGCCTCGAAGTGCGGCTGTCGCAATCCGATGCGCCCTGCGACTTCAGCCGGGGCCGCTACGATGTCGCGATCCGGGTGACCGACCATGATCTGCCCGAGGGCACCCATGTCACCCCGCTCTTCGCCGAGCGGTTCGGCCCGGTGCTCGCGCCCGCCCTGGCCGAAAGACTGGTCTTGCGCTCCCCCGCCGATCTCGCCCGCGCGCCTCGCCTCTGGGCTCGCACAAGGCCAAATGCCTGGGCCGATTGGTGCGCCCGCAGCGGCTGCACGGCGCTCGAGGGCGGTGCGCCCTACGAGCATTTCTACTTCATGCTTGAGGCCGCCGGTGCCGGGCTTGGCGTCGCCCTCGCCCCCGAACCGCATGTGGCCGACGATCTTGCCGCCGGGCGGCTGATCGCGCCCTTTGGCTTTCTACCCTCCGGGCTCTCCTATGTGGCAGTGCGCCGCGAAGATGCACCGAAAAAAGCCCGCGCTTTCTGCGACTGGATCGGCCGCGAGGCGGCGGGCTGAGGGCGAAGCGGCGAGCGACTTGCACCGGGCTTGACCGCCGCAAGACCCTGCCCATCTCTCAGCCGGTCCCCTCTGGCAAAGCGAGGCCCGTATGGCACCTTCTCTGACGGTCTGGTTCGACAGCGGCTGTCCGCTGTGCCAACGCGAAATCGCGCTGATGCGGCGGCTCGACCGGCGCGGGGCGATCCGCTTCGTCGATCTGCACAGCCCTGACGCCCCCTGCCCGATCGACCGCGCGGACCTGCTCGCCCGCTTTCACGCCGAGGAAAACGGCCGCCTGCTCTCGGGCGCGGCAGCCTTTGGCGCAATGTGGCGGGCGGTTCCGATCCTGCGCCCGCTTGGCCTGATGGCCGGGTGGCCGCCCCTCGCCCCGGCTTTCGAGGCCGCCTATTGCCGCTTCCTGCGCCTGCGCCCCCGGCTGCAAAGGCTTTTTCGATGACGCCCAGCTTTCGGCGCGCGCAAGGATGTCCTATGGCTTGGGAAAACAGCTCAGGACAGATCATGCGCCTTCCTTTTGCCGCCCTTTTCGCCCCGCTGATCGCGGCCGGTTGCGCGCCCGGGAACGGCGCCGTGGTCAAGGGGGCCGGGCCCGACGATCTTCTGAAACTGCGCGACGGCCCGGGCCTCGATCACAAGATCCTCATCGGCCTGCCCGATGGCACCCGCCTTACCCGAGGTGCTTGTGTGACACGGGCGGGCAAGGTCTGGTGTCGGGTCTCCCTCACCGACAGGCCAAACCTCTCGGGCTATGTCGCGTCCGAGTATCTGGCGCATCGCTGACAGACGCACCCGGCCCTGAACCGCAGATAACCCGTCTTGGCGCAGTCATCCGAAGCCGCCGCTGATGCACTTCACGGTGAGATGCCTCTGCCGGTCATTCCGCCACCTTGTGCGGGCACTGCGAGAAACTTCGCCCCGTCACAGAGGGCGGACAGCGGACTTGCGGCAGAGCGGAATCGGCCGTGTCTTCAACGCCCGAAACGGACCTTCAGTGTGGCGTGAGCCTTCCGCTCAGGAGTTCCTCTTCCGCAGCGTTCCGTGCTCAAGAAGACATGTTCACTGATCAATTGTTCATTGCGCGCCGCAAGACACCAGTAAATGGTCAGGTGGTTGCAGGAGGAATTGGTATCGCGCCACTTCTGACGATCTGCGCGGCACTCTGCCCATGGGTCGGCATCTTAACCGCCCAAGGAAATGGTGGCGATGCCGAGCGCTCGTACTGGTAGACCAGCACTTCGGGATGCAGCCTGTCATCGAGGTGTCGGCCCAGAGTGAATACAACGCTGTTGGGGGCTGCGATGAACAGGTGAACGCGTTTGACCCCTTTCGCCATGAGATCGCCCAGAATATCCGTGAAGTCTTTCGCCATGGATGATTGTTTGTCGGCAGACCAGTGCGCCGTTGTGCTCAGATTTGGCAAAGCGAGGCGGATCAGAGGCATCTCACCGAGAGTCGCCCTGATGCCGTCTGCGTCCGACGGGTAGGAAACAGCGACGGCCAATGCTACCTCCGGAATACCGTTCTTCAGGCCGTCCATCCCGGAAACGACGAACCGGTCTCCGTCATCTGCGCCGTCAGGTTCGCGCCATTTTTCTGCGAAACGATCCCAGTCCATCACTGTGAGACCGGCTTCATTGCCAACCATCATACCGGTCAGGAACGTCAGCGGAACAGGGGCCATGCCGCCGTAGACCAGCCTGACGTTGCCAGGACCTGCCGCATCACGCTTTTGACGAAGCTGTTGCCGCAACCCGGCAATCTGCGAGAGCGCATCTTCGGGACTGCTGATCTGACTCGTTGAGGTCGACTGCCGGTGGTCGACTGGCAAGACATCGATACGGCCTTTCAGGCGTTTCGGCACGGCAGAGGCAAGAGGGGTATCAACAGTCTGGTGCAACCCGCGGTGCTCCAGGACAACCACACTCTGCTTCCTGAGCTGCCGCCGGTCAGCGATGTGATCTATCACACCAAGGATAACCCCCACAGTAGCGAGCAGAATGCCGAGGAAGACGGTGATCTGTGACCAGTAGACAGACGACCCGCCGCCATCCGCCTGCACAGTCAGGCGCAGGACGCGGTCCGCATCGATCCAAGAAAGATCACCGGCCAGCCCGCCGACGCTCAGCCCGGCGACGATCAATGTGACACCGGCACGCAGCAACCTCGAAGGCCAGGACGGGGTTCGAAAGATAAAAGTGATCAATCCATCAAAAAACCGGTCACCATGTTTGCGCCAGAAAGACATGTTTTCAGCCTCCGAATTAGCCAATATTCACGATGAAACACTTGATGCTGTGCTGGCCGCGATAGAGGGCGGTCTCAGAATGGGGCAGACCACCTCGAACCGCCACGTCCGAGCTGAAACCTCCGCGCGGGGCAATTCGCATCCTCGGCATCCCGCCCGATGTTCACAGCCTGCCAGTAGTCCTTGAAACCCCCAGTCACCGTCGTGTCCGCCTCTAAACATAGACTACAATGCTGCGGTATTTTAGCTAGAAAATTTTCCGCTCCATTTTGAATAACGCCGGCGCAGTAGTTGATGTTTGAATGGTAAAACAATTAGCCAACGATTACCCGACCATCGAATGATGCTAAAACTCCGGCGACCGCCAGCCTTATTTAAATCCAGCATCTGGAACTGCATCTGCAATGATCAGTCGACCGACCTCTGGCATTTGGCCACGTTGAAACGTGGTGATGGTCGCCTGAATCGAGGCGTTGCGCATTAGACGCACGATGACCAACGCTGCAAACGAGGGCCCGCTGTTTTCTACCATATGCATCATAGAGGTTAAGTCGATTTTGCTTGGTATTGGTGGGAATGTCGGGTGCGAGTGCCATTCGCCAAGATAGTCAACCCGACCAACGCGACCACTGTTCTCCAGCAAGATCCTATCCATCTGTTTTGAGTGCGGCTCAGGCAGACTATCGAAACGATCACGTGTGCCCGTCTCAAGATCGACAGTTAAACCGACGAGCTCAAATTCTCCCGGAGCTATCTGTTCTGCAACCAGCCAACCGCCGATTTCGCGCTTGCCGCCTTGCGCTAGGTAGATCTGCAAGTTCGCAAGCTGCGAGCGCGGGACTGTGAGGCTAAGCGTCATGTTGCACTCCAAGGCGAGTCATGACGCGTTCAACGCCCTCTTCTGCACAACTTGTGCTGGCTTTTACCCATCCTTCGTGAGGACCGAAAATGATTGGGTGGGTGTCAAAGGGATGATCAAAGATCCAGCCTTTGCGAAGCCCGATAAAGTATGCAGGTTCCGGATGAACTCTCATCTCTGTGGTTGCGAGGGCGTCCAGGGCGTGACGTACCAGCCTATTGGCAATGACGCCTACATCGCCGTCAGAAGCGAATAAGGGCTCATCTTCGTCATCACCTTGCACCCCGTAATTGTGCTCGCGGCCCTCTGGCGGTGCCATGCCTTTCTCGTCGCACCATGCTCGCAATTGAGATGCAGCGATCAGCGGTGGCGGATCTTCAGATGGAATACTTCGCGCAATCAAACCTCCGAGGCCACCCGCATAGACACGTCCCCATACGAGAGGTTTACACTTTTGCGTGCAAATGGCCGCTGCCATTCGAAACACTCCGCTATCAGCCGTCGTGTCGATGACGAGATCACAAGAGCTGATGATCTCGCTCAACTGAGCAATGTGCTGGACAGCGGATTGAGACGTCAGACTCATACCCAAGGCACCGACTTTCACTGCCGGATTTATGCGAAGCAATCTGTGCTTAAGAGAGACCGCCTTGTGATGCCCGACATCCATTTCATCGAGTTCGTTTCGAACCAAGTTGTCGGACCAAAGAACGTCATTGTCGAGCAATATGAAATGACCGACGCCATCGCGCGCAAGACTGGCGGCCACTTTTGATCCCAGCGAACCTGCGCCGATGATGCAGATGCTAGATTCTCGAAACATCTTCCCGTGGACTCGGCGCTCTCTAGCCTTCGGCGGTTCAAAGGTCTGAAATAGGTCAATCTTTCGTTTCGATCCGTTGTGCCGAACGCGCAGCAATACCTCTCGCTTGCCATTTGAGATGACGACCAACATGTCGCCGGCATCTTCTACCCATTTGCGAAGCCATGAAGGCAGGTACTGGTACAAGAGCCCCTTCAGTTCTTCGGGCTGCAGATCTGGAATATGCCGAATGTCGGGTAATCTATATAGGACCCCAGGGATCACCCTTCCCCCAAATCCCGCACCATCAATCGGCACGCTCAAGCCAGAATCCAGCCCGATACTCGCAATGCGAGCAACAAGGACTTCCGAAGCCCCACCCCGGCACTCCAAAGTCATATGAATATCGGTTGCGTGTCCGGCAAGGCGCAACCTTAAGAGGCGGGCGGTATCAGGCGGTAGCATGAAGCGCCGGGAACACCCCGAGAGCAGCGAGGGCAAGTCAGCCGGATGATCGCTTTCCACGTCCGAGAAACCATCGTCCTTTGGTGTTGCTTCGAGGAGTGCTTGGGCACTCCTTACTACATCCGTGCTCTTGCAGTCGGGATGCCAGTTATCCGGTCTGTACTGGAGGCATAGTTCGCCACCCTCACCGTATTGGTGCTGCGATAGCCGGACTGAACTGTCGGCTGGAAGCACAAATGGGGGCAAATCTGGAAAGAGTGCTGGAAAAACAAGCCGCAACGGAATGCGGCGATCACCAGTAAGCAGAACAAACGACCAAGTCAGTAGACCATCCGCGTTCTTGCCGAATTGGGGTTCTTCCAGCCAATCTGATGCCGCAGCTAGACCGGCGAGTTCTTCACACTCACGGATTAGCCGCGTCTCGCTGGCTGAGAACTCCATCAACCAAAACCTTTTGGCTCCGTCGGCCTCCGATTTTCACTACCAAAAACGAGACCCGGCGCAGAAGCCCCGGCCGCAGCGGCAGGAGCCACGGATGCCGCACGTGAACCCGCGGATGCCGCTACCCTCGATCGAGCACCTTCAACAAGGGTGCTGCCAAGATTTCTTGAGAGCTCATTCAAAACAATATTCGTATCACTGAACCTTTGAACGGCACCAAAATCCGTTCGAGCAGCCTCAAGCCAAGCAAAGAAGGAGTCCCGGCGCTCGGGAAACTTTTCCCACCGATCCGCAAAATTCTCTGAAGGGTCCGTAGGGTTGGCGATCCACGACACCCCATTCCGTTCTTCGATTGCGAGATGCATGTCCCTCAGAATCTTGGCAATTGCATCCGACACCCTTGCTTCGCCTGCATAGGCATGAGTCGAGAGCGTCGTGAGGATCACACTGATAACCTTCAGGTCCGGATCCTGCTCCGCGAACCACTCATCCCTGTGACGCTTCAAGATCATGATGGCTGACTGGAGAGGTGTTCGCACCCGAAATACCGGGACGTCCTCCACACTCGCTGTCACTTTACCTTGGGCGTCGAGGAATGCCCTGCGACGTTCATTTAGCTGTTCGATCTGCCTTGACTTGAACCATGCGGCAAAGCCCCTGGGATTGCTTCGGGGCCAATCATCTGTGATGATCCGGTACGTGCTAGTCTTGTCTTTATCGGTGATGGCAATTGCACCTTCCGCCAGCGCCTGATCCGCGAGGTAGGAAGAAAGAACGGCACGCATGTTTGCCTCGTTCGGCACAGCCGGCAATACGTCCATGTGGAATTGCGCACCATCCGCGTAGATCAAGGTACAGCATCTTCTAGGCTCATCACTTACCTCATTCTTGATCCCTCGCGCATCGCGATACGCCTTGAGCTCGGCCAGCAGAAGAGCGCGCAGATCTGCTTGGGAAATTTGCGCCTTCGTCAGAGACCGGAACGAGACAACGATGTCGAGATCGTAGTCTTCATCCTTGGAAGTCGGCTTGATCGGAGTGCCGAGCGCAAAAGAGCCCTGGATATAGACTTCGGGATCGAAGACGCGAACCTTAGACTCGTCGCGATGCAAAAAATCACCGAGGTCCTTGTAGCGTCTTTCGACTTGCTCGAAGCGATCCTGCGGTACAGCCAATTCTTCAGCGAGCTTTTCAATCGCGACGTTATACCCGTAACCTATGCCCGCACCCGCATTCATACTAAACCTCGCATCCAAATTCTCTCGGTCACAAGATATCAACTTTGAGGCGAATTTTCAACGGCTGTGCCCGATCAAACATCGCCTTTCTTGCAAGCAGCCTTGAGATTTACACCTGCCACGAATAGCGGCGGCGGGAGCTGCAAACGCACCATGAGAGAGTCACGTCCGTGGACGGATCGCTACCATCCTCCCCTAGACTTTGCTGCGGTGTCAATCGAACGTCGGCTTCTAGGTTTGCTGCCACGCAGCATTGGTAGAGGTCGAGTGTTCGGTGAGGGCCGACCATGTCTACGAGGCCACGACCAACGTGATGGGCGGAGGCTGTGTCAAAACCCCCTGAATCTGCTACAATTCCTCGAGTTTTGGAGGTCTGGCATGTCAGGTTTCATCGAAGGTCTGAACCGCGACCAGACAACGCTTTTCCCTGAGCGGCTGGAGGATTGGATCGGCGAGGACCATCTCGTCCGCGTCGTCGATCTCTTCGTCGAGCAGCTTGATCTGGCTTCCCTGGGCTTCCTGCGCCACGCTGCGGCGCGAACCGGGCGGCCTGGGTACCATCCGGCGGTGCTGCTCAAGCTGTTCATCTATGGCTATCTGAACCGGATCCCGTCCAGCCGCCGCCTGGAACGCGAGGCCGGGCGCAATGTCGAAGTGATGTGGCTGACTGGCCGCCTGGTGCCAGATCACAAGACCATCGCCGAGTTCCGCCGCCAGAACGGCACGGCCATTCGCAAGACCTGCGCCCAGTTTGTCGAGCTGTGCCGCCGGGTCGGCATATTGAAAGGCGACTGCGTGGCCGTGGATGGCAGTAAATTCAAAGCGGTGAACAACCGGGATCGGAACTTCACCAAGGCGAAGATTGCCAGCCGTTTGGCGCATCTGGAAACCGAGGTCGGTCGTTACATCGAGGAGGCTGACCGGATCGACCGTCAGGAAACCGGCGCGGCGCGGGCCGAGCGTGCGGCCCATCTGAAGGGGCGATATCACGGCATTCGTCAGCAGATCGAACGTCTGCTGGCGATGGAAAAGGCGCTGAACGATGCGCCGGACGGGCAGATTTCGCTGACCGACCCAGATGCCCGTGCGATGGCAACGCGCGCGCAGCACAGCGGTCACGTCGGCTATAATGTGCAGACCGTTGTTGACGCCGAGACGCATCTTATCGTGACTCATGAGGTGACGAACCAGGGCCATGACCGGGATCTTCTGGCCGCAATGGCCATGCGCGCAAAGGCCGTGCTGAAGCGCGATGATCTGCATATTCTCGCCGACAAGGGGTATTTCAGCGGCCGGGAAATCCTTGCCTGCCACCAAGCGAAGATCATCGCGACTGTGCCGCGGTCGGATACCTCCGGCGCAAGATTGAAAGGGCATTTCGTCAAGGCGGACTTCGCCTACGAGCCCGATGCCGATGTCTATCGATGCCCGGCCGGGCAGGCTTTGCCCTATCGCACGACCACCGAGCAGCAGGGGCTGCAGATGCGACGTTATTGGCGCGGCGGGTGTTCACGCTGCGAGATCAAGAGCCGTTGCACGACGGGCTCCGAACGACGGGTTTCGCGGTGGGAGCACGAACATCTGGTCGAGGCATCGGATGCGCGCCGACGCAGCGCCGGCGCGCCGATGCGGGTGCGAAGGTCAACCGTAGAGCATCCGTTCGGAACGATCAAAGCCTGGACCGGGCCATGCCATTTCCTGACCAAGCGGTTTCAAGGGGTGGGCACGGAAATGGCGTTGAACGTGCTGGCCTATGACATCAAGAGAATGATCTCCTTGCTGGGCATGCCGGGGTTGATGGCTGCGATCCAAAGGTGATCGGTAAGCGTCCGGTCAGGGCGACTTTGACCTATCCAGGGGTTTGATCCATGTCAGCGTGACGATGCTCGCGGCCATTGCGATCATTA
>NZ_SWJZ01000114.1 GCF_005144475.1 Rhodobacter capsulatus
TATCGGGGGCTCACGCCGGCCAGGTTATTGCCCCCGGCCCCGGCGGGGGCCACCCGCCGGGGGCTCCGCCCCCGGACCCCCGGGATATTTTCGCCAAGGTGAAAGGGGGCGGGCATTGTCTCTCCGGTTTGGGCCGCGTAGTCTTGAAACCTCGACAAGGAGGGATTTCCGATGGCTGTCCCCGCCTCAAAAGCCGAGCTGCTGAGCGCCATTGCGACAAGCTTCGACAAGCTGATGCAGGACTGCGAGAGGGTTGCGCCGGAGCGGGCCAGAGAGCTGTCGATGGCGGGCCATGTGAACGGGTCGATGATGTCTCCGGCGGATCTGGTGAGCTATCTGATCGGCTGGAACGAACTTGTTCTGAAATGGCTCGACCGGGATGACCGCGGCGAGCCGGTCGATTTCCCCGAAACCGGCTTTCAATGGACCCAGCTGGGCGCCCTGGCGCAGAAATTCTACCGCGATCATCACGCCTTGGACTGGCCGGAGCTGCTGTTGCGCCTGTCCCGGGCACAGGCCGGACTGATGCGCGCGGTGGCGGCGCGGTCGGAGGACGAGCTTTACGGACGCCCCTGGTATGGCAAATGGCCGAAGGGCCGGATGATCCAGTTCAACTCGGCCTCGCCCTACGCCAATGCGCGCGGGCGCCTGCGCCGCTGGCTGAAGGAGCAGAGGTGAGCGGCGGCGCGCCCGCCCGCCCCCACTTCCCTCTTGATCCGCGCAAGCTTTCCCCGTATGCCGCGCGGGTCCGGACCGGAATCGGCTCGCGGACCCTTTTCCTTTGCCTGCGGCGGCCTGCTTCGGTCGCAGCACCGGGTTCTGGACGGGGCTTGAACAGGACGAACGATCCTCCGGCGGGCGCCCCTGGCAACAGGCGCGGACCCGAGCGAAGACCGGAGCTCTCGGGCGGCGACACCTTTGCGGACATAACCGCAAGCAACGAAAGGATTTGCGATGAACCTGATCGCACAACTCGAGGCGGAACAGATCGCCGCCCTCGGCAAGACCATCCCCGACTTCAAGGCTGGCGACACCGTGCGCGTCGGCTACAAGGTGACCGAAGGCACCCGCTCGCGCGTGCAGATGTATGAAGGCGTCTGCATCGCCCGCAAGGGCGGCTCGACCATCGCCGCCTCGTTCACCGTGCGCAAGATCTCGTTCGGCGAAGGCGTGGAACGCGTGTTCCCGCTCTACTCGACCAACATCGACAGCATCGAAGTGGTGCGTCGCGGTCGCGTCCGTCGTGCGAAGCTCTACTACCTGCGTTCGCGTCGCGGCAAATCGGCTCGGATCGCCGAAGTCACCAACTACAAAGCCAAAGCCGAATAAGGAGCGGGACGATGAAAGCCGATACCCACCCGAATTACCACCTCATCACCGTCAAGATGACCGACGGCTCCGAGTATCTGACCAAGTCCACCTGGGGCAAGGAAGGCGATACGATGGCGCTCGACATCGATCCGCTGGCGCACCCGGCCTGGACCGGCGGTTCGGCCAAGCTGATGGACACCGGCGGCCGCGTGTCGAAGTTCAAGAACAAATACGCCGGCCTCGGCTTCTGAGCTGCCGCGTGACTGGTTCCGAAAGGGCGCCCTCGGGCGCCCTTTTGTTTGCGTCGCGCCAGTGCGACATGCCAGAGGGGGCTCCGCCCCCGCCGAGGCGATGCCTCGGCCCCCCGGGATATTTGTCCCAAGGTGAAAGGGCACGGCGCAAGCCCGCCTGCGACGCAGGCCCGCCACGGCACCCGCTTTTCCTTGGCAAAATACGCAAAGGGGGGTGCGGGGGGCGAAGCCCCCCGCGGGTCGCCGCGGGGTGAGCCGAGGGGAAACACCACCCCCACCCGG
>NZ_SWJZ01000115.1 GCF_005144475.1 Rhodobacter capsulatus
ACCCGATATTGCGCCGATCATCGCGCACTGTCTTGTAGCATACCTTTTTCGGCAAGATACCCGCAGCCCCCCCCCCCGACGCTCATGGCGCTTTGGCTACCTTCTGTGCATCCGCTCCAGAGCCTTTTCGACCGTCGGCCCCAGGACCAGCAGCGCGATGATGGTGATCATGGGCGAGAAGAACAGCGTCAAAAGGAGCCATCCGAACACCGACCTGCCACGCTCCGCCGCCATCGTTGCCGGAACCCAGATCGATATCCAAAACAGGAAGATGACCATAACCAAGAGCAAAACTGCCGTCGCGTCCATTTGGATCTCCATCCACCAGACAAAAATCCCTATCGGGACTATTCCCCCTGAGGCGAAGGCACCCCCCCCCGGGGGTCACAAGAACATCAGGGCCGCGAAAGAGGCGACATCGACCGATCAGGCCATTCGTTTACAAGGTAGGCAACAGGGCGCCTCTATTCCAGTTCCCGATCTTCGTTGCGGTGTCGCACCTCCGCCCGCTCCGCCTCCCGCAAGGTTACGCCCATGCCGGGATGGGCACGCGCCGCACTAGCGACCGCCAGCGCCACGGCTTGCCTATCCCGCTTTTCCGGAAAGTCCTGCATCAGCGCGTCGGTCCGCCCCGCCGCCAGATCCGTCGCAACCCCTTTCCCATATCTCTGGCGTAAATCCGTCGCGAAGCGTTGCGCTTCATCGTCCGACCCGAAACACACCGTGCCGGTCGCCGCAATTGTCCGGGCCATCGCGCGCATCGTGCCGACGAGCCGTGTGGAGGGCGCATCGGTTTCGCGCCGGTGACCAGCATCGATCAATGCTTCGGCCTGTTCATGGAACTGCCCGAGCATGAGGCCCACCTGCCCCCTCTGCTTCCTGTCCTCGAGATCGAGGTTCCGATGCGCCGCGACAGTGCGCAGATCGTCCCGAACCCAAAGCCACTCGTCGAAGGCATTCGCGGCGCCGC
>NZ_SWJZ01000116.1 GCF_005144475.1 Rhodobacter capsulatus
CCGATCGACATTTACAACCACGGCGAGATGTATCGCGACTTCACCTATGTCGATGATCTCGTGCGCGGGATCCGGCTGTTGATCGATGCGGTGCCGGTGCGGCCCGCGGATGGGGTGGTGCCCGCGGGCGACAGCCTGTCGCCGGTGGCGCCCTGGCGCGTCGTCAACATCGGCAATTCCGACAAGGTGCGGCTGCTCGATTTCGTCGAGGCGATCGAGGCCTGTCTGGGCAAGACAGCGATCAGAAACTACATGCCGATGCAGATGGGCGACGTGCC
>NZ_SWJZ01000012.1 GCF_005144475.1 Rhodobacter capsulatus
CCCTACGCCCGCCGCGAAGATGGCGACCGCAAACCCTACGCCCCGCGCGATGGCGAGAAAAAGCCCTACGCCCGCCGCGAAGACGGTGACCGCAAGCCCTACGCCCCGCGCGATGGCGAGAAAAAGCCCTATGCGCGCCGCGAAGATGGCGACCGCAAGCCCTACGCCCCGCGCGATGGCGAGAAGAAACCCTACGCCCGTCGTGACGATGGTGACCGCAAACCCTACGCCCCGCGCGACGGCGAGAAAAAGCCCTACGCCCGCCGCGAAGATGGGGACCGCAAGCCCTACGCCCCGCGCGATGGCGAGAAAAAGCCCTATGCGCGCCGCGAAGACGGCGACCGCAAGCCCTACGCCCCGCGCGATGGCGAGGGGGCCAAATCCTTCGGCCCGCGCGGCGGCAAGCCCGGATTCAAATCCGAAGGCTTCAAGAGCCACGGCGGCAAACCGGGCGGCAAACCGCGCTCGGAAGGGTTCAAGAGCCACGCGGGCGGCGACAAGCGGCCCTTCGGCGGCAAGCCCGGCCCGAAACGCGGCTGATCCCGCGCGGCAAGCCCCTTCAAACCCGGCCCGGTTGCGCCTACCTTGAGCGCAACCGACCACCCGCGGAGGGCCCATGTCGCACAAGACCATGCAAACCATCGCTTTCGGACTGCTTCTGGCGCTGATCTTCTCGGTCGCGCTGAAAGGCACGGTCTGAAATGGCCCGGCGTTTCGGCGGCAAATACTCGCCCCGGCCCGGGGTGCCCGACCAGGGCTTTCCGGGCATAGCCCCCGACCGGCTGCCCGAGACCGCGCCGCGCCACCCGCTGGCAGGCCGCCCGGCTTGGCTGGTCTTCGCCGCTTTCCCTTTTCTTCTCAATGCCTTCGGCGATGGACCCCTGGCGCTGGCGCGCAGTCTCGGCGCCTTTGCCACGATCGGTCTGGCCGCCTTCCTGATGCGCGAAGGGCTGAAGGCCGAAGCCGCCTTTGCGGCGCGCAAGACCGCCCGCCGCCCGGCCCTGCCGCGCAAGGCTCTGGGGTCGATCCTCCTTGGTGCGGGGCTGGCCGCGGGGGCGCAGGCGCCGGAACTTGGCCTGATCGGCGCGGGGGTCGTGGCCGCCGTCGGCGCGGCGCTGGGGCTGATCGCCTTTGGCCTTGATCCGATGCGCGACAAGGGGATGGAGGGGATCGACCCGTTTCAGCAAGACCGCGTCGCCAAGGTGGTGGCCGAGGGCGAAAAGCACCTGACCGCCCTGCGCGCGGCGATCGCGCGGATCGACGACGCCCGCCTGACCGCCCGGACCGAGGCCTTTGCCGCCTCGGCGCGCGGGCTGTTTCGCGCTGTCGAGGACGACCCGGGCGATCTGACCGCGGCGCGGCGCTACATGACCGTCTATCTGCAGGGCGCCCGCGACGCCGGGGTGAAATTCGCCGATCTCTGGACCAGCACGCAGGACGCCCGCGCGCGCGCGGAGTTCGAATCGCTTCTGGACGATCTGGAGGCGAATTTCACCGCCCGCACCCGGACGCTTCTGGACAGCGGCCGCGAGGGGCTGGAGATCGAAATCGAGGTTCTGCGCGACCGGCTGGCCCGCGACGGCGTGATCAGCCCCCCCGACAAGACCTTTTGAGCGGACAGCGTTTCCCGCCCGGAAACACGCCGTTCTTTTCAAACTGCCCATTTTCCCGGCAGTTTCCGCAGCTTGGCCACAAATCGGCCGCACCGGACGGCGAGTCTGACCGCATCGTGTCAAAGGTGTCCCATGGTCCAGACCGCCGTTCCGCTTCCCGTTCTTGCCGCCGCCCTCGGGCTGGGGGCGCTGCAGGCGCAGGCCGCCACCGGCGCCGCGTCGCAGGCGCTTGCCCCCCTGACCGAGACGCCCTGGGGCGGGTTTGGCGGGCTGGCCGCGCTTTGCGTCACGCCGCTTGCCCTTGCGGCGGTGCTGTGTCACCGCAGGCTGATCGGCCATCTGCATGCCGCCACGGTGCAGCTGTCGATCCGCGCCTCGGGGCTGCGCCGGTCGCCCGGGCCGCGGCAGCCTCTGGCGCCCGCGAAGCAGCTGGCCGAAGGCGGCGATCTGGCCGAGGCGGTGAAGCTGCGCATGACCGAGGTGCACCGGCAACTGCGCCGCCTTGCGCCGGAACTGCTGCCGGTTTTCGCCGATTGCCGCGCCGCGCAGCTGCGGCTGTTGCATGATCTGCGCCCCCGCCCCGCCGAGGCCCGGCACGAGGCCGAAACCGCGCTGATCGGCGCGCTTGTGCAGATCGAGGCCGCGACGCGCAAACTTTCGGTTGTCCTTCCCGAGACGACGAAGGAATATGCCCTTGGCAGCTATGCCGACACGCTCGAAAAAGTCACGGGCGAGACGCTGGATTGCCTGATTGCGCTGCGTGCCCGGGCGACGGGCGCTCCGCGTGGGGTGCAGATCGGGGGCGAGGTCGATCCGGCCTGACACCGCCCCAAGGGGGGTGAGCATGACCGAGACCGTCCGCGCCGAAGCCGCGAAGGCGCTTGCAGAAATTGAAACCGTGACCGCGACGGCTTTGGCCGCGCCCGCCCCGCCGCCGGCGCCGCTGGCCGAAGCGCCGCCCGCGGTGGCCGAGGCGATCCGGGCGCGGATGGCGGAAATCGACCTGCGCGACAGCGGCTCGATCACCCAGTTCGGCACCCGGGCGCAGGTCGAATTGCAGGCGATCTCGCAGGAGATGCTGGCCGATGTCCGCGCCAAGGATCTGGGCGCGGCGGGCGACAGCCTCTCGGCGCTGGTGACGACGATCCGCGGTTTCTCCGAGGAGGAACTGGATGTCCGCCGCGAACGCTCGCTCTGGGACCGGCTGACCGGCCGGGCCGCGCCCTTTGCGAAATTCGTCGCCCGCTACGAAGAGGTGCAGGGCCAGATCGACAGCATCACCGATGCGCTTTTGGGCCACGAACAGCGGCTTCTGGTCGATATCAAGGCGCTCGATCAGCTTTACGAAAAGACCCTGAACTTCTACGACGAACTGGCGCTTTACATCGCCGCGGGCGAGGCGAAGATCGCCGAGACCGACCGCGCCGACATCCCCGCCAAGGAAGCCGCGCTGGCCGCCGCCCCCGAGGCCGACAAGATGCTGCGCGCCCAGGAGCTGCGCGATCTGCGCGCCGCGCGCGATGATCTGGAACGGCGCGTGCATGATCTGAAGCTGACGCGACAAGTGACGATGCAGTCGCTGCCCTCGATCCGGCTGGTGCAGGAAAACGACAAGAGCCTGATCACCAAGATCAATTCGACGCTCGTCAACACCGTGCCGCTGTGGGAAACGCAGCTGGCGCAGGCGGTGACGATCCAGCGCTCGGCCGATGCGGCGAAGGCGGTGAAACAGGCGGCCGATCTGACGAACGAGCTGCTGGCGGCGAATGCGAAAACCCTGCGCGAGGCCAATGCGACGGTGCGTACCGAAATGGAGCGCGGCGTCTTCGACATTGCGGCGATCCGCGGCGCCAATGCCGAGCTGATCGCGACGATCGAGGACAGTCTGCGCATCGCCGACGAGGGCAAGCGGCATCGCGCCGAGGCCGAGGCGGAACTGGTCACTTTGGAAGCCACCCTGCGCGAGACCCTGTCTTCGGCCCGGGCCAAGCCGGTGCAGGGCAAGGAATGAAGCAAGGTCAAAGGCTTGCGGGTATTTTAACGCTCTGCACGGCGCTGTCGGGCTGTTTCGATCCGGACCCGGGGGGCGGTCTCGACCGATCCCCGCGCCCTGCGCCCGCGCCGCCCGCGCCGGTCTCGGTCAGCCCGCGCAGCCCCGAAAGTCTGGCCGCCGAAGCCTATTACCGTCAGGTCGCGGCGACGCTGCGCAGCCGCGGGCTGATGCGCGTCGATGTCGCCCCGCGCGATGCGCCCTTTGCCACGCATCAGCTGATCGACAACTTCATTCATGTCGCGCTTTACGACGAATATTCGGCCTTCGGCGGCACCTATATCGCGCAGACCCGCGCCTCGCGGCTGCGCCGCTGGGAGATGCCGGTACGGATTTCGGTCGATTTCGGCGACTCGGTGCCGCTGCCGCAGCGCGCCGAAGACCGGGCGATGATCTCCGCCTATGCCGGGCAACTGGCCGGCGCCACCCGGCACCCGGTTTCGGTGGTGACGGAGGGGGCGAATTTCGACGTGCTGGTGGTGAACGAGGACGAACGCCGCGCGCTGGCGCCGCGGCTGATGCAGCTGGTGCCGGGGATCGACGCCGCCTCGGTCACCGCGATCACCAGCCTTGCGCCCTCGACCTTCTGCGTCGTCTTCGCCTTCTCGGCGGGCGACGCGCCCGCCTACAACCATGCCGTCGCGGTGATCCGCGCCGAACACCCCGACCTGATGCGGCGCTCCTGCGTGCATGAGGAACTGGCGCAAGGTCTTGGACTTGCGAATGATTATCCGCATGCCCGGCCCTCGGTCTTCAACGATGACGAGGAATTCGCGCTGCTGACGCGGCATGACGAGCTGCTGCTGCGGATGCTTTACGACCCGCGCCTGCGCCCCGGCATGACCGAGGCCGAAGCGCGCCCGATCATCACCGACATCGCCACCGAGCTCACCGGCGGCAGCTAGGAGACCCCATGGGCATTCTTGATTTCCTGACGGGCGAATTCATCGACGTGATCCATTGGGTCGATGACACGCGCGATACGATGGTCTGGCGGTTCGAACGCGAGGGGCATGCGATCAAATACGGCGCGAAACTGACCGTGCGCGAGGGGCAGGCGGCGGTTTTCGTGCATGAGGGCCAGCTGGCCGATGTCTTCGGGCCCGGGCTTTATCAGCTTGAAACCAACAACATGCCGATCCTGACGACGCTGCAGCATTGGGACCACGGCTTCCGCTCGCCCTTCAAATCCGAGATCTATTTCCTCAACACCACCCGCTTCACCGATCTGAAATGGGGCACGAAGAATCCGGTGACCTGCCGCGACCCGGAATTCGGCCCGGTGCGGCTGCGCGCCTTTGGCACCTATGCGATGCGCGTGGTCGATCCGGCTGTTTTCATGCGGGAAATCGTCGGCACCGATGGCGAATTCACCGCCGACGAGATCAGCTTCCAGATCCGCAACGTGATCGTGCAGGAATTTTCGCGGGTTGTCGCAGCGGCGAAGATCCCGGTGCTCGACATGGCGGCGAACACGGCCGACCTGGGCAAGCTGGTGGCCGGGGCGATCGATCCGGTGGTCGCGGCCTATGGCCTCTCGATCCCGGAATTCTATATCGAAAACATCAGCTTGCCCGAGGAAGTCGAAAAGGTTCTGGATCAGCGCACCTCGATGGGGATCGTCGGCGATCTGAACCGCTACATGCAGTTCAACGCCGCGCAGGCGGTGGCGCAGCCGGGCAACCCGATGGGCACCGCCATGGGCATGGGGATGGGCGCCGGGATGGGGATGGGGATGGCCGCCGGGCCGTGGGGGGCCGCGCCCGCCGCCGCCGCAGCGCCGCCCCCTCCGCCGCCGCCGCCCGTCGAACCCGTCTGGCATGTGGCGGCGAACGGCCAGACCACCGGCCCCTTTGGCCGCGCGCAGCTGGCGGCGATGATCACCGCGGGCGGCTTCAGCCGCGCCAGCCTCGTCTGGGCGCCGGGTCAGGAGGGCTGGAAAGCCGCCGCCGAGGTGCCGGATCTGGCCGCGCTCTTCGCCACCACCCCGCCGCCGCCGCCGCCCGGGGTGTAAGCCATGGCGCTGCCCAAGGTCTCTCGCGACAAGACCGAACATCACACGCCTTGCGAAGCCTGCGGCGCCGATCTGCGCTTTGCCCCCGGTCGGGAAAAGCTGGTCTGCGATCATTGCGGCCATGAACAGGCGATCCCGCGTGCCCTTGGCCGGGGCCGTTCGGGGCTGGTGGAACTGCCGCTGGCCGCCGGTCTGGCGGCACGTCTGCCCGCCGAGGCGATGCAGGAAAGCCGGACGCTGACATGTTCGAATTGTGCAGCGCTGATCGAGATCACCGGCGCGAATCATGCGGTGCAATGTCCGTTTTGTGCAACTCCGGTGGTGATCGACACAGGCCTTTCACGGCAGATCAAGCCGCAGGGCGTGGTGCCTTTCGCCCTGACCGAAGCGCAGGCGCATGCGGCGCTGAGCACCTGGCTGTCCGGGCTCTGGTTCGCGCCCTCGGGGCTGAGGCAATATGCCCGCAAGGGGCGCAAGATGACCGGCGTCTATGCGCCGTTCTGGACCTTCGACGCCGAGACCCGCTCGCATTACAGCGGCGCGCGGGGCGATGCCTATTACGAGACCGAGCAGGTTCGGGTCGAGGTGAACGGGAAGATGGAAACCCGCAGCCAGCAGGTGCGGCATGTGCGCTGGACCCCGGTCGCGGGCCGCGTCGCGCGCGATTTCGACGATGTGGTGATCTATGCCTCGCGTGCGCTGCCGCCCGCCTACATGGCGGCGCTGCAGCCCTGGGATCTGTCGGCGCTGACGCCCTATCACCCTGATTACCTTTCCGGATTCGAGGCCGAGGGCTATACGGTCGATCTCTCCGACGGGCATGATCAGGCGCGCACCGAAATGGCGCGGGTGATCGACATGGATGTGCGGCGCGACATCGGCGGCGACGAGCAGCGCGTGGCCTCGATCGACACCGATTTTTCGGCCGAGACCTTCAAGCACATCCTGTTGCCGATCTGGACCGCCGCCTACAAGTATCGCGACCGCCCCTATCGCTTCGTCATCAACGCGCAGACCGGGCAGGTGCGCGGGGATCGGCCCTGGTCGGCCTGGAAGATCGCCTTTGCGGTGCTTCTGGCGGCGATTGCGGTGGGGGTTGGGGTCTGGCTCTACAATATTCAACAACGCTGATTTATTGCGCCCCGCGCCGCCAGGCGCTATGTCTCGCCAAACGGGGAGGGAACGATGATCCTGAGTTGCGGCGAAGCGCTGATCGACATGTTGCCGCGGCAAAGCCCGGCGGGCGAGGCGGCTTTTGCCCCCCATGCGGGCGGCTCGGTGTTCAACACGGCGATCGCGCTGGGCCGACTGGGCGCGCGCGCCGGGTTTCTGTCGGGGATCTCGACCGATCTGTTCGGCGCGATGCTGATCGAGACGCTGGCGGCCTCCGGCGTCGATGCCGGGCTCTCGATCCGGTCGGACCGGCCGACGACCCTGGCCTTTGTCAAGCTTGTGGATGGTCACGCAAGCTACGCATTTTACGACGAAAATACCGCTGGACGGATGATCAGCCCGGAGGATCTGCCTGCCCTTCCGGCCGAGGTGACGGCGCTTTTCTTCGGTGGCATCTCGTTGCCGGTCGAGCCCTGTGGCAACACCTATGAAGCGCTGATGACGCGCGCGGCCGCGACCCGGATCACCATGCTCGACCCGAACATCCGCCCGGGCTTCATCCGCGACGCGGCCGCCTATCGCGCCCGGCTGGCCCGGATGATCGCGCTGGCCGATATCGTGAAACTCTCGGACGAAGACCTGCGCTGGCTGGAAGGTCCGGGCGAGATCGCAGCGCTGGCGCGCGGCCTTCTGGCACGCGGACCGAAGCTGATCTTCGTCACCGAGGGAAGCAACGGAGCCCATGCCTTCAACGCCGAACTTTCCCTTTTCGAACCCGCGCACCGGGTGCATGTGGTCGATACCGTGGGCGCGGGCGACACGTTCAACGCCGGTGTTCTGGCGGCGCTCGACCGGGCGGGGAGGCTGACGAAAGCCGGTATCGCCACCGCCGATGCGGCGCTGATGTCTGCCTGTCTCAAGCTTGGCAATGCCGCGGCCGCGATCACCGTCAGCCGTGCGGGCGCCAACCCACCCTGGGCGGAAGAGCTGAAATGAGAGCCCTGATCCAGCGCGTCAGCCGCGCAAAAGTTGAAGTGGATGAGCGGGTTACGGGCGAGATCGGACCGGGCCTCCTGATCCTCGTCTGCGCCATGCAGGGCGATACCGAAACCGAGGCGGAGAAACTCGCCGCCCGGATTGCGAAGCTGCGCATCTTCAAGGACGAGGCGGGCAAGATGAACCGCTCGGTCACCGATATCGGCGGCGCCTGTCTGGTCGTGAGCCAGTTCACCCTGGCCGCCGACACGTCGCGCGGCAACCGCCCGGGCTTTTCAAGCGCCGCCCCGCCGGAAGAGGGCAATCGGCTTTATGTGCAGTTTTCGAACAATCTGCGCGACCTCGGCCTTCCGGTGGCGAATGGCGAGTTCGGGGCGGACATGGCGGTCAGTCTGGTCAATGACGGGCCGGTGACGATCTGGATGGACAGTGCCGATCGCGCCTGATCGATCGGCAGAAATGCGGAAGATTGCGCGGATTGCCTTGACATGCGGGGCCATCGCGCCCATCTGCTAGGCATCCCGCCCTCGCTGCCGCGTGAGCAGCCGCTTTCATTGCGAAAGCACGACCGGGACAATTGGCCTCACATTCACGCGGGGGGCCGGGTGCAACGCCTTGCACCGCCCGCCCGCCGCCGCCCCCGACCGGGGGCATGGACCTTTGCGCGCCTATGCGCCACGAAAGACGAACCCTTTGGAAACCTTTGAAAACCTCGGCCTTGCGCCGATGCTGCTGAAAAACCTGGCCGGGCTTGGCCTGACCAAACCGACGCCGATCCAGGCGAAAGCCATCCCGCAGATCGTGCGCGGCCGTGACATCCTTGGCCTTGCTCAGACCGGGACCGGCAAGACCGCCGCCTTCGGCCTGCCGATGCTGACCCGAATCCTCGCCTATGGCAAACGCCCGGCGCCGAAAACCGTGCGCGCCCTGGTGCTGGCGCCGACGCGGGAACTTGCGACGCAGATCCACGACAACCTTGCCGCCTATGCCGAGGGCGCCCCGGTGCGGATCCAGCGCGTCGTCGGCGGCGCCTCGCTGAACGTGCAGGCGGAAAAACTGTCCAAGGGCTGCGACGTGCTGATCGCCACGCCGGGCCGCCTGATCGACCTGATCGAGCGCCGCGCGCTGGTGCTGAGCGAGACGAAATATCTGGTGCTCGACGAGGCCGACCAGATGCTCGACATCGGCTTCATCCACGCGCTGCGCCGCATCGCCAAGCTGATCCCGGCGGAACGGCAGACGCTGCTGTTCTCGGCGACGATGCCGAAGCTGATGGAGGAACTGGCGGCCAGCTACCTGTCCGACCCGATCCGGGTCGAGGTCGCCACCCCCGGCAAGGCCGCCGAAAAGATCGATCAGGGCGTGCATTTCACCACCCAGGGCGAAAAGGCAGCACTTCTGGCCGAATATATCTCGCGCCATCCGGGCGAGCTGGCGGTGGTCTTCAACCGCACCAAGCATGGCTCGGACAAGCTGACGAAGCTTCTGGAAAAATGGGGCTTTTCGGTCACCGCCATCCATGGCAACAAAAGCCAGGGGCAGCGGGAACGGGCGCTGTCCGCATTCCGCGCCAGCGAGGTGCAGGTGCTGGTGGCGACCGACGTGGCGGCGCGCGGCCTTGATATTCCGCAGGTGGCGCATGTCTACAACTACGACCTGCCGAACGTGCCGGAGAACTACGTGCACCGCATCGGCCGCACCGCGCGGGCCGGGCGCGATGGCCGCGCCGTGGCCTTCTGCGGACCGCTCGAAATGAGCGATCTGCGCGCGATCGAGGCCGCGATGGGGGCGAAGATCCCGGTCATCGGCGGCGAGCCCCATGCCGAAGGCGGCAGTCGTCCCGCCCCCGGGCGCAACAGCCAGCCGAAAAAGCAGCACCGCGGTCAGGGGCCGAAACCCGCCCGCGAGGGCGAGGCGAAACCGGCCCGCAAGCCCGATGCGAAACCGGCGGCGAAACGGGGCGGCCGCGCGGAAGGACATGCCCCGACGGGCGGTCAGGCCGCGCCCAAGCGTCCGGCGCGGGCGCAACGCGGTCACTGAGACCCGGCGCGGGGGCCCTGCCCCCGCCTGCCCTCTTGCGCGGCCGACCCGGCTGACGCAGAAGGCGGCATGGCCAAGCTTTACTTCCATTACTCGACGATGAATGCCGGCAAGAGCACCGCGCTCTTGCAGGCATCCTACAACTACATCGAACGCGGCATGCAGACCTTGCTGGTCACGGCGCGTCTGGATGACCGCGCCGGTCCCGGAAAGATCGGCAGCCGCATCGGCATCTCGGCCGCGGCGACGTGCTTCTCCCCCCAGACCGACATGTTCGATTTGTGCAAGAATCGGCTCGACTCAGGCCCCTGCGCCTGTGTTTTTATCGATGAAGCGCAATTTCTGACCGAGGCGCAGGTCTGGCAGCTGGCCCGGGTCGTGGACGATCTGGGGCTGCCGGTGATGTGTTACGGGCTGCGCGTCGATTTCCGCGGCCAGCTGTTCCCGGGCTCTGCGGCGCTGCTCGCGCTGGCCGATGAAATGCGCGAGGTCCGCACCATCTGCCATTGCGGCAAGAAGGCGACGATGGTGGTGCGGATGGGCCCCGATGGCCTGGCCCTGCACGAAGGCGCGCAGGTGCAGATCGGCGGCAACGAGACCTATGTCTCGCTGTGTCGCCGCCACTGGCGCGACGCGATGGGCGACGGCCCGCAGGCGTGACCCCGCAACCTTGAATCCGCCGTCTTGAAATCGGCCGTCGGCGCCAAATATATTCCACAACGCGCATATGATGGAGATCGAGATGGCGGAAGCGCTGCGACTGACCTGCCTTGCCTGTGGGCAGGCGAACAAGGTGCCCTCGGACCGGCTGGCGGCGGGGCCGAAATGCGGCATCTGCGGCGCGGCGCTGATCACCGGCAAGGTGGCCGAGATCGATCCGGCGACGCTGGCCCAGGCCGAGCGCGACGACCTGCCGCTGCTCGTCGATTTCTGGGCGCCCTGGTGCGGCCCGTGCCGCCAGATGGCGCCGCAATTTCAATCCGCCGCGGCGACGCTGACGGGTCAGGTGCGGCTGGCGAAGATCGACACCGAGGCCCATCCGGCGGCCGCGCAGCGTCACCGCATCCAGGGCATCCCCGCCTTCATCCTGTTTCGCAAGGGCCGCGAGCTGGCGCGGGCCGCCGGTGCCCGGCCCGCAAGCGAGCTGGTGGGCTTCGTCCGCGGCAAGCTGGGGGCGCGCGCCTGAGAAGATGAAAAAATTTGTGCGGGGAGGGGTTTGAGGCGCTTGACATTACCCGCGCCTTGGGCGAAATACCCCCCCACGGCGAGGGGCTGTAGCTCAGTTGGGAGAGCGCATCGTTCGCAATGATGAGGTCAGGGGTTCGATCCCCCTCAGCTCCACCAAGCCGTTCCATTGAAAGTTGACCCGAGGCAAAGTTTCTGCCTCAAGGGAATTCCGGACAGCCGACCCGGTTTCCGGGCGCGGTGTCTTCATTGACCTTGACCCGGCGCCAGATCCGGCGCGACGCCCTCATTTCGGGAGAGAACGGCCATGGCTTCCCGCCTCGACCTGCTTTTGAAACATGTGACCCCGACCGCCTGCGGGATCGAGATTGCCCCCTATTTCAACCCCGCCCTGCCGAAACGCGCGGGCTGCAACGTGCGGATCTTCGACGTCTTCGACACCGAAACCCTGCGGGCCCGGGCGCGCGAGAACAGCTTCATCCCCGACAGCCGCATCGCCGAGATCGAAGCGGTCGATTTCGTCGGCGATGCCTGCCGGATCGGTGCGGTGCTGGACCGGGAGGGCCTGCTGGGCAGTTTCGATCACATCGTCTCGTCGCATAATTTCGAACATCTCGCCAATCCGATCCTGTTCCTGCAGGGCGCGGCGCAGGCGCTGAAACCGGGCGGCGTGCTGAGCATGGCGATTCCCGATGGCCGCGCCTGTTTCGACCATTTCCGCTTCCCGACCCGGCTGGGCGACTGGCTGCTGGCCTTCCATGAGGACCGCAGCAAACCCGATCCGGTCACGCTGTTCGACGCCTACGGCTATCGCGCACTTTACCTGCGCGGCACGGAAACAAGCGAGGCCAGCGGCTTTTTGACCGAGGATCCGGCCCAGTTTCGCCCCGACGAGACCCTGCAGGCGCAATATGACGCCTTCGTGGCCCGGCTTGCCGCGCCCTATGACTATACCGACGCCCATTGCAGCGTGCTCTTTCCCGAGCTGTTCGAACTGCATCTGCGCGAGCTGCACCATCTGGGCCTTGTCGACTTCGAGATCCTCGAAATCGCGCCGACGCAGGGGCATGAATTCTTCGTGCATCTGCGCAAGCCCGTGGCCCCTGCCCCGCGCGACACGGCCGATTTCACCCGCCGCCGCGCCGCGCTGCTGCGCGCCGTGGCGCTGCGGCTGGGCGAAACCCCGTTCCTGAGCACGCCGCGCTGGGAGATCGCCGAACGCGACGCCGGACATCCGCTGCGCGCGCTGCTACTGAACCCGCGGCAGATGCTGGCGCGGCTGCGGATCTGGAACCGGCAGCGCCGCCAGCGGCGGCGGGCCCGGCGCGCGGCGCGCTAAAGCTTGCTGCCCGCGGGCGGCAGCATCGCGAAGGGACGGGCGGGGCCGAATCGGAAGCCCTGCCCTTCCAGACAGCCCAGCCCGCGCAGATAGACCGCGGCCTTTTCGGTCTCCACGCCTTCGGCGACGGTTTCCAGGCCAAGCACCGCCGCCAGATCCAGAATCGCGCGCAAGATCGGGGCGTTGCGGTGATCGGCCGCCAGCCCCATCACGAAGGATTTGTCGAGCTTGATGCGGTCGATCGGCAGATCGCGCAGATGCGACAGCGAGGCGAAGCCGGTGCCGAAATCATCCAGCGCAATCCGCATCCCCTGCGCGCGCAGCCGCGTGAAGCCCTGCGCCAGCACCCCCGCGCGCTGCCCCAGCAGCACGGTTTCGACCACTTCCAGCTCGATCAGGGCGGGCGAAAGCCCGCGCGTCGCGATCAGCGCCAGAATCTGTTCGGCGAAATCCATGCCCCGCAGCGAGGCTTCGGAGAAATTGACCCCCACCCGCATCAGCCGCGCCGCATCGCGCGTCAGATCGGCCAGAACCGCATCGAGCACATTGCCATCAACCAGCCGCGCGCAATCGACATCGTCCAGCGCCGCGCCCCAGAATTCGGGACCGCTGATCGTGCCATCGGCGCCGCGGATCCGCGCCAGCGCCTCGTAGCCGACGATGCGGCGGCTGTCGAGCCGCACCTTGGGCTGATACCAGGCCAGAATCCGGCCCTCGCGCGCGGCCTCCTGCACGAAGGCGATGGCGGCGCGGCGGGCCTCGACCCGGTCGCGCAGCGGCCCGCGCAGGAAAGCGGCCGAGCCCGGCCGGACCGTTTTCACCTCGGCCAGGGCCTGACGGGCGCAGCGCAGCAGCCCCTCGGCATCGGTGGCATCGGCGGGAAAGCTGGCCAGGCCGATGCAGGCCGTCAGCACCGTCGCGGCGACGTCGAAAGGCTGCGCCAGCGCCGCCAGCGCCGCCTGCGCCAGCCGTTCGGCCGCCGCATCGGCATCGGCCGCGGGCAAAAGCAGGGCGAATTCGTCGCCGCCCAGCCGCGCCGCCAGCCCGGCCGCGCCGACAAGCCCCGAAAGCCGCACCGCCACCTCGCGCAACAGCGCATCCGCCGCATCGGCGCCCAGAAGATCGTTCACCCCGTTGAAATCATCGAGATCGAGCAGCACCAGCGCAAAGCCCCCCCCCTCCAGCGCGCCCTGCAGATGGCGGTGGAACAGGCGGCGATTGGCAAGGCCGGTCAGCTCGTCGATATTGGCCGCCTGCCAGAGCCGCTGCTGATCCTCGTGCATCCGGGTGATGTCGTGCAGCACCCCGGCGATGCGCGTCATCTGCCCGCCCAGCCATTCCCCCTCGGCCTGCAGCTGCACACGGCGCAGCGCGCCCGCGGGGGTCGACAGCACCGCCTCGTGCTCGAGCGGCGTCTGGCTGCGCGCAAGCTGCGCCAGATCGTCCCGGATCGCCACGCGCACCTTGTCCGAGACGAACCGCGCCAGCAGCTGCTCCAGCGTCAGCCCCGCCGCCGCGGGCAGGCCCAGCATCTCGAACACCCGGTCCGAGGCCTCGATCTCGCCGGTTTCGGGATCCAGCGCAAAGGCGCCGACCCCGGCCATGCGTTCGATCTGCGCCAGCCAGCGCATGCGCAGCTGCGCCAGCACGCCCGCGCGCGCCTGATCCTGATCGCGCTGATGCGCCCGCGCCGCATCGAACAGCACGAAGCCGATGCGGCCCCCGTCTTGCGACAGCTGCGCGCTGAGCAGGCAGTGGCGCAGCCCGCCGCCCGCATCGGGAAAGGGCAGCGTCACCTCGTCCAGATGGCCCTGCGCGCAGAGCTTCGGCCACAGATCCGTCTTCCAGTAGACCTGCCCCGGCATCGCCAGCAGATGCGCAAAGCCGCGCTGCCCGATCAGCGCCGATGCGGGCTGCCCGAGCCAGCGCAGCAGCGTCGCATTGACGGCGCGGATGCGCCCCTCCGGATCGGTCAGCAACAGCCCGCAGGGCAGCAGGTCGGCCTCCGGTCCGAAACCATCGCAAGCAAGGGGCGGAAAATCCATCACCGCGCCGCCCCCGCGCCGCGGCGGCCGCAAGACCCGGCCCCGCCCGGCCGGGGCCGGGGCAGGTCGCCCGAATCGACAGCAAGCGATTTCAGCATGCGAGAATTCGGCATGCGACAGTCCTCCGCGCGGGGCGCGCGCATCCCGCCCCGTCCTCCCTGAATATACCCGAGTTGCCACCAAAACCTTGATGCAGCCCCAGATTGTGCAGGACAAGGCCGATCTTGCCGGGCCCTGCGCCTGCCCTGCCCCCTGTCTTTCCGCAGTTCGTTAAATAATCCTTGCCGCAACCGGGGTCGGGGCGCAGAATTTTCACCGTTGCACCCGACGCCCCCGGTCCGGCGGGCCCCGCGGTGCGGCAGCGCGGACCGGCGCCGCGCGGGAGGGCGGATGGCGCGAGAAATCGACCTTTCGGCCCTGACATCGGATCAGGGCTTTGTCCTGCACGACAGCGTGACAGGCGCGGGATTCGGCGTCTGCGTCGCCTCGGCGGGCGACCTCAACGGCGACGGGCACGACGATCTGATGATCGGGGCGATCGGCGACAGCCGGGGCGGGGCGGATACCGGCGCGGTCTGGGTGATTTTCGGCAGTGCCGGGGGCCCGACGGGGCCGATCGATCTGGACGCGCTCACCCCGGCGCAGGGGCTGATGATCCGCGGCCCCGAGACGGGCGCAAGGTTCGGCGCCAGCCTGGCCGCGGCGGGCGACGTGAACGGCGACGGCCTCGACGATATCGTGATCGGCGCGCCGCGCAGCGATGCCGGGGCCACGGATGGCGGCGCGGCCTGGGTGGTCTTCGGCGCCCCCGATATCGGCGCCGGGGGGCCCCTTGATCTGACCGACAGCCCGGCCGACCGGGCGCTGCGGATCAGCGGCGGCGCCGAGGCCGATCTGGCGGGCAGCAGCGTCGCGGCGGCGGGGGATCTCGACGGCGACGGTCTGGCCGATCTGCTGATCGGCGTACCGCGCGCCGACGCGGGCGGCACCGATACCGGCGCGGTCTGGCTGATCCGCGGCGGGGCCGACCTGTCGCGGCTGGGGCAGATCGCGCTGACGGCACTGCCCGCGGGGCTGGGTCAGGCGATCACCGGCCCTTCCGACTGGGATCTGCTCGGGCTTTCGGTGTCGCAGGCGGGGGATCTGAACGGCGACGGGCTGATGGATCTGATCCTTGCCGCGCCGGGCCGCGATGTTGCGGGCGCGGGGGCGACGGGCGAGGATGCCGGCACGGCCTGGGTGATCTTCGGCAGCGCCGATCCCGACCGCGGCCCGATCGACCTTGCCGCGCTGACGCCCGGGACCGGCTTTGCCCTGACCGGCCCCGGCGACGGCGCGGCGGCGGGCTGGTCGGTGGCGGCGCTCGGCGACATCAACGGCGACGGCATCGACGACCTCGCGATCGGCGCCCCCTATGCGCAGGGCACCGCCCCCTGGAGCGGCGGCGCCTGGGTGATCTTCGGGCGCGACACCGGCGCCGGGGGCCCGCCCTTCGGCGCGCTCGATCTGGCGACGCTGGACCCGAGCGAGGGCTTTGCGATCACCGGCGCGGGATCGAATGACGCCCTGGGCTGGGCGGTCTCGGCGGCGGGCGACGTGAACGGCGACGGGCTGGGCGATCTGGTTCTGGGCGCCCCCGGGCGCGACGGCGGGACCGGCGCCGCCTGGGTGATCTTCGGGCGCAATGTGGCGGCGGGGGCGACGCCCTTCGGCACGCTCGACCTCGCTGATCTGGACGGGCTTGACGGGCTGGCGCTGATCGGCTGGGCGGGCGCCTCGGCCGGGGTCTCGGTCGCGGCGGCGGGCGATCTGAACGGCGACGGGCTCGGCGATCTGCTGCTCGGCGCCCCGGGCGCGCAGGGCGATCCGACGGCGGCGGGGGCGGCGGTGGTGCTGTATGGCGGCAGTTTCGCCAGTAGGCTCTCGGGCAGCATCGGCAATGACACGCTCTCGGGCAGCACCGGCGACGATGCGGTGCTGGGCTTTGCGGGCAACGACCTGCTTTACGGCGCGGCGGGGCTGGACGCCCTGCTGGGCGCGGCGGGCAATGACACGCTGGACGGCGGCGCGGGGGCGGACACGCTGCGCGGCGGCGCGGGCGATGATACCTATGTCGTCGACAGCGAGACCGACACGGTCTGCGAATTCTGCACCCCCGAGGGCGCCGAGGATGCGGGCGGCGCCGATACGGTTCTGGCCCGGATCTCTTATGATCTTACGCTTTGCGCGGGCGCCTGCTACGTCGAGACGCTGATCCTGATCGGCACCGGGGCGCTTTCGGCCACCGGCAATGCGCTCGGCAACCGTCTGACCGGCAACGACAATGCCAATCTTTTGCGCGGTCTGGACGGAGCCGACACGCTGGACGGCGGCGGCGGCGATGACCGGCTGGAAGGCGGCGACGGCAACGACCGGCTGCAGGGCGGCGCCGGGGCGGATGTGATGCTGGGCGGCGCGGGCAACGATGTCTACACGGTCGACAGCGACGCCGATCAGGTGCTTGAGACCCTCTCCGAGACCGACCTGCGCGATGCGGGCGGCATCGACACGGTGCTGACCTCGGTCAGCTACAGTCTGGCGGCGGCGGGCCGCGGCTTTGTCGAGCGGCTGGTGCTGACCGGCACCGCGGCGCTCAATGCCACCGGCAATGCGCTGGACAACACGCTGACCGGCAACGGCGGGGCGAACCGGCTCAGCGGCGGCGCGGGGGCGGATGTGATGATCGGCGGCGCGGGCAACGACATCTATTTCGTCGAGCGCGCCAGCGACCGCGTCGTCGAGACGATTTCCGAATCCGATCTGCGCGACGCGGGCGGCATCGACACGGTGATGACCTCGGTCAGCTACGCTCTGACGGGGGCAACGCGCGCCTTTGTCGAGCGGCTGGTGCTGACCGGCACCGCGGCGATCAATGCCACCGGCAATGCGCTGGACAACTGGCTGACCGGCAATGGCGGGGCGAACCGGCTTGATGGCGGCGCGGGGAAGGATCTGCTGCTGGGGGGCGCGGGCAACGACACCTACATCGTCGAGAATGCCGCCGACCGCGTCGTCGAGACGATCTCCGAGACCGACCTGCGCGATGCGGGCGGCATCGACACGGTGCTGGCCTCGGTCAGCTACAGCCTGACGGGGGCGGCCCGCAGCTTTGTCGAGCGGCTGGTGCTGACCGGCACCGCGGCGATCAGTGGCACCGGCAATGCGGGGGCGAACCAGATCTCGGGCAATGCGGGGGCGAACCGGCTCTCGGGCGGGCTTGGCCTGGACACGCTCGGCGGCGGCGCCGGGGCGGACAGCTTCGTCTTCGACACCGCGCCCGCGCCGGACAATCTGGATCGCATCCTGGATTTCAACCCGCTGGAGGACACGCTGCGGTTCGAGGACGCGGTCTTCGCGGCGCTGGTCCCGGGGCGGGTGGCGAGCGGCGCCTTCGTGATCAACACGACGGGTCTGGCGCAAGAGGCCGACGACCGGCTGATCTATGAAAGCGACACCGGGCGGCTCTTCTATGATCCGAACGGCACGGCCGCGGGCGGGCGGGTTCTGGTGGCGATCCTGGCCCCGGATCTGGCTCTGACAAGCGCCGATATCCTGATCTATTGATCGGAAAAGGGCGCCCGCGGGCGCCCTTTCCGCTTTGTACCGCTTATTTCAGCGCTTCGTTGGTGATCTCGAGCGTATAGGCCCCCTCGGGCGCCTTGGTGATCACCGGATCCGAACCGCCGCCCATCAGCGTCGCCACGGTGCGCTCGTAATCCGCCACATCCAGCGCCCCGTTCGAACCCGCCGTCAGCTTTGCCACTTCGCTCATCATGCGCTTCTGATGCGTCTCGGTCTGCGCCCCGGTCTCGTCGTTTTCCAGAACGATCATCGCGGCTTCGTCCGGGTTCGCCTCGGCATATTTCCAGCCCTTCATCGCGGCGCGGACGAATTTGACCATCGTCGCCTTGAAGGCGGGATCGGCCAGCTTGTCCTCCATCACGTAAAGACCGTCTTCCAGCGTCGCGACGCCCTCGTCCTCATATTTGAAGGTCACCAGATCCTCGGGCTTGATCCCCGCATCGATCACCTGCCAATATTCGTTGTAGGTCATCGTCGAGATGCAGGCCGCCTGCTTTTGCAACAGCGGATCGACGTTGAACCCCTGTTTCAGCACCTCGACCCCATCCGCCCCGCCGGTGGTCGGAATGCCCAGCTTCGACATCCAGTTCAGGAACGGATATTCATTGCCGAAGAACCAGACGCCCAGCGTCTTGCCCTTGAAATCGGCGGTGGTGGCGACGCCCGATTCCTTCAGACAGGTCAGCATCATGCCCGAATGCTTGAAGGGCTGCGCGATATTGACCAGCTTGAGCCCCTTTTCGCGCGCGGCCAAAGCGGGCGGCATCCAGTCGACGATCACATCGGCGCCCCCGCCCGCGATCACCTGCTCGGGCGCGATATCGGGGCCACCGGGCAGGATCGTGACATCAAGCCCCTCTTCCTCGAAATAGCCCTTTTCGGCGGCGACGTAATAGCCCGCGAATTGCGCCTGCGTCACCCATTTCAGCTGCAGCTTGACCTCTTCGGCCGAGGCGGCGCCCGCCATCAGCGCCAGTGCCGCCGCCCCCAGCATCACCTTTTTCATCATCGTCTCTCCTGTTGCGTCCGGGACTTGCGCCCGGTTGGTTGAACTCATCTTCCCCGTTGCGACGGGTGCCAGAAGGTCGCCGCCTTCTCGATCATCGCGATCAGCCCGAACAGGCCCGATCCCGCCAGCGCCGCCACCGCAATCTCGGCCCAGACCAGCGCCAGATCAAGCTGCCCGACCGAGGTGGAGATGCGAAACCCCATGCCGCGGGTGGGCGAGCCGAAAAACTCGGCAACGATCGCGCCGATCAGCGCCAGCGTGGTGGCGATCTTCAAACCGTTGAACAGAAAGGGCAAGGCCGCGGGCAAGCGCATCTTGATCAGGCTTTGGCCATAGCTTGCCGACCAGGTCGCCATCAGATCGCGGCTTAACGCATCCGTGGCGGCCAGCCCCGCGACCATGTTCACCAGCACCGGAAAGAACACCATCACGACGACGACGGCGGCCTTTGAGTGCCAGTCGAAGCCGAACCACATCACCAGAATCGGCGCGATGCCGACGATGGGCAGGGCGGCGACGAAATTGCCGACCGGCAAAAGCCCGCGCTGCAGGAAGGGCGAGCGGTCAACCGCAATCGCCACCAAAATCGCCGCGCCGCAGCCGATCAGATAGCCCGCCAGCGCCCCCTTGAGGATCGTCTGCACGAAATCCCCCCACAAAAGGGGCAGGTTGGCGGCAATCGCGGCGGCGATGTCGCTCGGCGCGGGCAGGATCACGGGGCTGACATCGAGCCCCCGCACCAGCCCCTGCCACAGCACCAGAAGCGTGACGCCGAACAGCGTCGCCACCAGAGCGCGCACCGGACGCGCATTCGGAAACCGCTCCGCCAGAAGGAAGTTGAGCCCCATCGCGACGCCCCAGAACAGGATCGCTCCCCAGCCGATCGCGCTCATCGCACCATCCCCATGCGTTTGAGAACCCGGCCCTCGATCAGCCCGACGATCAGCACCAGCCCCGCGGCCAGGATCGCGGCCGCAAACAGCGCCGACCAGATCTGGATCGTCTGGCCGTAATAGCTGCCCGACAGAAGCCGCGCGCCCAGGCCCTGCGACGCCCCCGCAGGCAGTTCGGCGACGATCGTGCCCACAAGCGCGGCGGCGACGCCCACTTTCAGCGAGGCGAAAAGATAGGGCATCGAGGACGGCAGCCGCAGCTTCCAGAACGTCTCAGACCCGCTGGCATTATAGGTGCGCAACAGGTCAAGCTGCATCGCATCGGGCGCGCGCAGCCCCTTGACCATGCCCACCAGCACCGGGAAGAAGCTCAGATAAGCCGCGATGATCGCCTTTGGAATCAAGCCCTTGATCCCCAAGGATGCCAAGACGACAATGACCATCGGCGCAATCGCCAGGATCGGGATCGTCTGGCTGGCAATCGCCCAGGGCATCACGCTCATGTCCATGGCGCGCGAATGCACGATGCCCACCGCCAGCAAGATCCCCGCCGCCGTGCCAAGCGCAAAGCCCGCCATCGTCGCCGAAAAGGTGATCCAGGAATGCAGCACCAGACTTTTCTTCGAGGTGATCTTCTGCCCTGCGAACCCGTCCCACAGCCCCTTCGCCACCTGATGCGGCGCGGGCAGGACGGGGCGTTCCTGCATCATCGTATCGGCCAGCATCTGCGCCGTGGTCACCGTCCCCCCGGCGCGCGCGGCCTGATCATAGGTCCATTGCTTGTTCAGCATCACCGCCGCACCATACCACAGCGCGACAATGGCACTCAGAACCGTCAGGATCGGAAGGATCGATCTCATGCCCGGCCCCCCCTTTTATCTTGCCTCAAATATCCTCGGGGGGCGCGGGGGGCAGACAGCCCCCCGTCCGACAGAAGTCCCGATGCGCGGCGCTCAGTCATAGGCATGCCCCGCACGCAGCCCCTCGCGGACGCGATGGGCGATCTTCAGGAATTCCGCGCTGTCGCGAATATCCAGCGGCCGGTCCTTCGGCAGGGTGCTTTCGATCACATCGGTGATCCGGCCCGGACGGGGCGACATCACGACGATCTTCGTCGAGAGATACACCGCCTCGGGAATCGAATGGGTGACAAAACCGATGGTCTTGCCGGTCCGCGCCCAAAGCTTCAGCAACTCCTCGTTCAGCCGGTCGCGCACGATTTCATCGAGCGCGCCGAAGGGCTCGTCCATCAGCAGGATATCCGCATCGAAGGCCAAGGCCCGCGCGATGCTGGCGCGCTGCTGCATCCCCCCCGAAAGCTGCCAGGGGAACTTCTTCGCAAACCCCTGCAGATCGACAAGCGAGAGCACTTTTTCAACACGGGCGTCCTGTTCGGCCTTGGTATAGCCCATGATTTCCAGCGGAAGTTTCACATTTCCCGCAATCGTGCGCCACGGGTAAAGCCCCGCCGCCTGAAACACATAGCCATAGCTGCGGGCTTTGCGCGCCTCCTCGGGCGGGATCGAATTCACCGTCAGCGTGCCGCTGGTCGGGTGTTCCAGCGCCGCGATGCAGCGCAGGAAGGTGGTCTTGCCGCAGCCCGAAGGACCGATGAAGCTGACGAAATCGCCCCGCTCGATCGACAGGTTCACGTCTTTCAGCGCCTGAACCGGCCCGTCATTCGTCTGAAAGACAAGGTTCAGATCCTTGGCAAATATCACGGGGGCTTTCACGTCTTCGGTCATCCTTGCTTACACGCCACTGGCCGGAATGCCCGCCCGAACCACCGGACGCGGCGCGGTCAATTCCTTCCAGGTGCTCAGCGCCTTGCTCACCGACCCGTTCGGGTCACGCGCCACGAACTGCCCGTGGCCCTCGCGGCTTTGCACCTTTCCGTCAGCAACCGCAACCATCCCGCGGCTCAGCGTGTAGCGCGGCAGGCCCTTCACCTCCTTGCCCTCGAAGACGTTGTAATCAATCGCAGATTGCTGGCTGGTCGCGGAAATCGTCTTGCGCGCTTCGGGGTCCCAGACTACCAGATCGGCATCGGCACCAACCAGCACCGCGCCCTTCTTCGGATACATCCCCATGATCTTGGCGATATTGGTCGAGGTCACGGCGACGAATTCGTTCATCGTGATCCGCCCCGTGTTCACCCCCGCCGACCAGAGCATCGGCAACCGGTCCTCAAGGCCCCCGGTCCCGTTCGGGATCCTGGTGAAATTGCCGACCCCGAAGCGCTTCTGCTCGGTGGTGAAGGCGCAATGGTCGGTGGCAACGCAAGAGAGCGTCCCCGCCGCCAGCCCCGCCCAAAGGCTGTCCTGATGGTGCTTCGCCCGGAACGGAGGCGACATCACCCGCCGCGCCGCATGGTCCCAGTCGGGGTGGAAATATTCGCTTTCATCCAGCGTCAGATGCTGAATGAGCGGCTCGCCCCAGACCCGCTTGCCCTGCATCCGCGCCCGCCGGATCGCCTCATGCGCCTCCTCGCACGAGGTATGCACGACATAAAGCGGCACGCCCGCCATGTCGGCGATCATGATGGCGCGGTTCGTCGCCTCGCCCTCGACCTGGCTCGGCCGGGAATAGGCATGCGCCTCGGGGCCCGTATTGCCCTCGGCCAGCAGTTTCGCCGACATTTCCGCAACGATATCGCCGTTTTCCGCATGCACCATCGGGATCGCCCCGATCTCGGCGCAGCGCTTGAAACTGGCGAAGAGCTCGTCGTCATTCACCATCAAGGCGCCCTTGTAAGCCAGGAAATGCTTGAACGAGGTGATGCCGCGCTCGACCACTTTCGGCATCTCGTCAAAGACTTGCTGCCCCCACCAGGTCACCGCCATGTGGAAGGAATAGTCGCAATGCGCGCGCTTGGACTTGTTGTCCCATTGCTGCAGCGCATCCATCAGCCCCTGCCCCGGATTGGGCAGCGCGAAGTCGATCACCATCGTCGTGCCGCCCGCCAGCGCCGCGCGGGTGCCAGAGTCGAAATCATCGCTCGAATAGGTGCCCATGAAAGGCATTTCCAGATGCGTATGCGGGTCGATCCCGCCCGGCATCACATAGCAGCCGGTGGCATCGAGCACGGTCTCGCCCGTCAGCCCCTGCCCGATCGCGATGATCTGCCCGCCCTCGATCGCCACATCGGCCCTGTAGGTCAGATCGGCGGTGACGATGGTTCCGTTCTTGATGACTGTGGTCATGTCCAACTCCTTGAAAGCGCCTGCTTTCACCTTGGCTCAAATATCCTGCGGGGGTCCGGGGGCGCAAAGCCCCCGGCGCGCGGTCAGTCTACGACGACGGCGGTTTCCAGAACCGCATGCAATAGCACATCCGCCCCCGCCGCGGCCCATTCGGGCGAAATCTCCTCGGCCTCGTTATGCGAGAGCCCATCGACACAGGGGCACATCACCATCGTCGTCGGCGCGACTTTCGCGGTCCAGCAGGCGTCATGCCCGGCGCCCGAGATGATGTCGCGATGCGGATAGCCCAGCTTCTCGGCCGCGGCGCGGACGCGCCCCACCAGTTCGGGCGTGAAGGTGACCGGGTCGAAATGGCCCACCGCCTCAACCGCGCAGCCCACTTTCAGATCGTCGCAGATCGCCGCCGCGCGGCGCTCGATCTCGGCCCGCATGCCATCGAGCTTCGCCTGATCGGGGCTGCGGATATCCACTGTGAAAATCACCGTCCCGGGCAGGACGTTGCGCGAATTCGGGCTGAAGTTCACCTGACCGACGCCGCCCACGGCATCGGGCTGGGCGGCCATCGCGACCTCCTGCACCATCTCGATGATCCGCGCCATCGCAAGGCCCGCATTGACCCGCATCCCCATGGGCGTCGATCCCGTATGCGCCTCTTTCCCGGTCAGGGTGAATTCGAGCCACCACAGCCCCTGGCAATGCGTCACCACGCCGATCGTCTTGGCCTCGGCCTCGAGGATCGGGCCCTGTTCGATATGCAGCTCGAAATAGGCCTGCATCTTGCGCGCGCCCACCTCTTCGTCGCCGACCCAGCCGATCCGCGCCAGTTCTTCGCCGAAGCTCTTGCCCTCCGGATCCTTGCGCGCATAGGCATAGTCTAGGCTGTGCACGCCCGCAAAGACGCCCGAGGCCAGCATGGCCGGCGCAAACCGCGCCCCTTCCTCGTTCGTCCAGTTCGTCACCACGATCGGGTGTTTCGTGCGGAGGCCGCGGTCGTTCAGCGTGCGGATGACCTCAAGCCCGCCCAGAACCCCCAGAACGCCATCGTATTTGCCGCCCGTCGGCTGCGTATCCAGATGCGAGCCGATGTAAACGGGCAGCGCCTGCGCATCGGTGCCTTCGCGGCACATGAACATGTTGCCCATCCGGTCAAGGCCCATCGTCAGCCCCGCCGCATCGCACCAGCTCTTGAACAGCGCGCGGCCCTCGGCATCGGCATCGGTCACGGTCTGGCGGTTGTTCCCGCCCGCGATCCCCGGCCCGACCTGCGCCATCTGCATGAGGCTGTCCCACAGGCGCGCGGAATTGATACGGAGGTTTTCTCCGGGTGATGGCATCTGGCTGTCTCCCTGTCGTCTGCGGGGCTTTGCCCTCTTGCGACTCATTTTCTGACCGATTGGTCAGAGGAAAGAGGCCACGCTTCCCCGCCCCGGTCAATGGGGAATGGGGGGCGGATGCGGCGCCGGGCGCGCAAGACACAAGCCATTGCCCGAATTTTGGGCGCGGGCAAGCGGCGGCTTGATCGACGGGCGCGATGCGGCTAGCCTTTGGTCACCCAAGAAGGCGCCAAAGGCCCCGGGGTGCGGCTGACAGGGGAAATCCCGCGGCCACAACGAGAGCAGTCAAGGACGAGGCAGGCATGGAAGAGATGGAGAGCGACCTCTGGCAGGCGCTTGAACGCAGCGCGGCCTTTTTCGAAGGCAGCGCGGCCTTTGAACCGATCCCGCAGGAGCGCATCAACCCGGTCGACTTGCGGCGCAAGATGGGGCTGACCCAGGCGCAGATGGCGCCGATGATGGGCATGAGCCTGTCGGGCTATCGCAAATGGGAACAGGGCCAGCGCGCGATCAGCGGCCCGGCCGCCGTGCTGTTGCGGGTGATCGAAACCGCCCCCGAAGCGGTGAAACAGGCGCTGGCGTCGTAAGAAAATTCCCCGCAAGGGTCGGGCGGAACAGGAAAAGCACCGCTTTTCCCCGCCCGCTGGCGCGCCCGCAGTCACCCGACCGTTTCCCCAAGCGGGACAGAGGGCAGCGCCCGGCCCGGCGGGCGAGAAGCGCCCGCCATGGGCGGGGCGGGCGCTGCCCGAGTGCCTTGGGGCACTCGGGGGTCACGGGGCTGATGTGTCGCCAGACCTCGGCGATGGCCTCGGTCAATCTGGGTGGGCTTCCCGGGCTTCGACCGGAAAGCCCCTTGCCTCACTTCCCGCCGGTGCTCGCCATCGGGTTGTTCGGATGGCCGGTCCAGTTCAGATAGTCGCCGACCGGCTTGGCCGTGCGCTGATCCAGCTCGCCCTCGGCCAACTCGCGCATGGTGATGCAATTCGTCGGGCAGACCTCGACACACAGGTTGCAGGCCACACATTCCTCCTCTTTCACCGTCACCGTGCGATCCGCCGCCATCGCGATCGCCTGATGCGAGGTGTCCTCGCAGACGATGTGGCAGCGGCCGCATTTGATGCAATCCTCCTGCGCGATGCTGGCCTTGGTGGTGTAGTTCAGGTTCAGATACTGCCAATCCGTCACCTTCGGCACGGCGCGGCCGACGATTTCCCGCGTCTCGGTCAGGCCCTTGCGGTCCATGTAGTCGGACAGGCCCGAGATCATCTCCTCGACGATCTTGAAGCCATAGGTCATCACCGCGGTGCAGACCTGCACGTTATGCGCGCCCAAGGCCATGAACTCGGCCGCATCGCGCCAGGTGGTGACGCCGCCGATGCCGGAAATCGGCAGACCATGCGTGGCGGGGTTGCGGGCGATCTCGGCCACCATGTTCAGCGCGATCGGTTTCACCGCCGGGCCGCAATAGCCGCCATGGGTGCCGAACCCGTCAATCGTCGGCTGCGGCGCAAACAGATCCAGATCGACCGAGGTGATCGAATTGATCGTGTTGATCAGCGAGACCGCATCCGCGCCGCCGCGTTTCGCCGCTTCGGCCGGTTTGCGGATGTCCGAGATGTTGGGCGTCAGCTTGACGATGCAGGGCATGCGCGAATGTTGCTTCACCCAGCGCGTCACCATTTCCACATATTCGGGCACCTGCCCCACCGCCGCGCCCATGCCGCGTTCGGCCATGCCATGCGGACAGCCGAAGTTCAGCTCGACCCCGTCGGCCTCGGTCTCCTCGACCCGGGCCAGGATCGCTTTCCAGCTGTCCTCGTCGCAGGGCACCATCAGCGACACGACGAGCGCCCGATCCGGGTAATCGCGCTTGACCGATTTGATCTCGCGCAGGTTCACCTCCAAGGGCCGGTCGGTGATCAGCTCGATGTTGTTGAGCCCCAGAAGCGTGCCATCGGGCCCGTGAATCGCGCCATAGCGCGGCCCGGACACGTTCACCACCGGCGGGCCATCAAGGCCAAGCGTCTTCCAGACGACGCCGCCCCAACCGGCCTCGAAGGCGCGGCGGACGTTCACTTCCTTGTCGGTCGGCGGCGCCGAGGCGAGCCAGAACGGATTGGGCGATTTGATGCCGAGAAAGGTCGAGGAAAGGTTCGCCATCTCAGGCCCCCATCAGAAAAGCGTGGATGTCTTCGGCCGCATCGCGACCCTGCGCGACGGCGGTCACCGTCAGATCTTCGCCGCCACTGGCGCAATCGCCGCCCGCCCAGACATGGGAAAGCCCGGTGCGCCCCCGCGCGTCGATCTCGATCTTGCCGCCCGAAATCGTCAGGCCTTCAGGCACCGGCCCCAAAGTCTGGCCGATCGCGGTGAAGATCTGATCCGCCTTGATGCGAAGCGTGTCCTCAAGCTGCACCAGCTTGCCGTCGCGCGTCTCGGTGCGGGCGAATTCGACCTCATAGCCCTGATCATCCTTGCGGATCGCCACGGGCGCGGCATTCGGCACGATCCGCACGCCGTTCTTTTGCGCATGTTCCTGTTCGTGCGCCGAGGCGGGCATCTCGGCCTGCGACCGGCGATAGACGATACTCGCGGTTTCCGCGCCCAGCAGTTTCGCCTGCACCGCCGCATCGACCGCGGTCATGCCGCCGCCGATCACCACGACGCGGCGACCGACCGGAACCAGTGCCAGATCCTCGGCCTGACGCAGATGCGCGATGAAGTCTGTCGCGGGCGTGGCAAATTCCGCCCCGGGGATCGTCAGCGCATTCACCCCGGCAAGCCCCATGCCCAGAAACACCGCGTCATGGTCCGCCAGCAGATCCGCCACCGACCCGTTGCGGCCCAGTTTCCAGTTCTCCAGCACCGCGATGCCGCCGATCTGCAACAGCCAGGCCACTTCTTTGGCCGCGAACCCGCCCGGCGCCTTGTAGGCGGCGATGCCATATTCGTTCAGCCCGCCCGGTTTCAACCGCGCGTCATAGACGGTGACCTCGTGGCCCAGCATCGCCAGCCGATGCGCGCAGGCCAGACCCGCAGGCCCCGCCCCCACGACGGCCACGTTTTTCCCGGTGCGCGGCGCGCGCGCAAAGGGATGCACGCCCGAAGCCTGCAGCCGGTCGGTGGCGAACCGCTGCAAGGCGCCGATCTCGACCGGCTTGCCCTCGGCCGCCTCGCGCACGCAGGCGCCCTCGCACAGGGTTTCGGTCGGACAGACCCGGGCGCACATGCCGCCCAGGATGTTTTGCGACAGGATCGTCTGCGCTGCGGCCTCGGGCGTGCCGGTCAGGATCTGCCGGATGAACAGCGGCACGTCGATATCGGACGGACAGGCCGTGGTGCAGGGCGCCTCGGCGCAGAAATAGCAGCGCGCGGCCGCCACCTGCGCCTGATGCGCCGTCAAAGGTGGCGCGACATCGGCAAAGGCCGTGCAATATTCCTCGGGCGGAAGACGCCCCGGGTGCACCCCGGGTCGAAACTGGCTTGTGGTCACGGTGACCTCCCTGGCTTTGTTATTGCCTTCGAGGCTGCCATGATCCGAAATTTTATCAATAGGTAAAATACTGGCGGACAGGCATTGGCGCATCGCAGCCGGGCATCTGCCCAAGGAATGGGCTGATGCGGGGAAAATTGCGGTCAGAGATTCGGGAAGACGGCGCAAATCGGCGGCGACGACCACGGATTCGGCATGGAGTCGGCGCAGCTTCGGCCCAGAATCACGCCCGAGCCTGCGACATTCATGTCAATCACGCGACTTGGGAAGCCGTCAGAACGGTTTCAAGCCCTCGCGGCGGAGAAATTCGGCGCGACAATTCGACCTGAAAATTCCGGTTGCCTGCGACAGGCCGTCCGGGCCCGGTCGCCGGGGCAACCGGCCGATCTGCGACAGGCTAACGCAGTTTATTGTACATCCGCGACGACAGGTTGACCCGAAGGCCGGTTTCGCACCCCCCGCAAGGCGCCCGAAAGGCGGCCGCCGCGCGGCGGTCGCGAGGCGCAAACCCCCTTTACAACATGGCTCTTGCGCCCTGTCGCACCCCCCTGCCGCAGGCCCCGCGCGGGCCCGCGGACCGGCCCTGGAATCAGCCAAAGATACCTCTGGAACACCTGTTTTCACTGGGGTTTTGCGTCCCCGGGGGGTGGCCGAATTTGCCGCAGTGTCAGCCCGACTTTACACTTGATCGCCGACACTCGGGCTCCCATAGTGCGTCTCACGAGGTCGGATCACAGACGGTCCGGCAGCGGGGGGGCGCTGAGACGGGGCTCGAACTTAACCGAGAGAGCTTCATCAACGTCCTCAATGATCCCAGTTTTGGAGGATTCGGGACAATGACTGACGATAAAGCTGGGCCGAGCGGCCTGTCGCTGAAAGAAGCTGAAGAAATCCACAGCTACCTGATCGATGGCACCCGTGTGTTCGGGGCGATGGCGCTTGTTGCGCACATCCTCTCGGCCATCGCCACGCCGTGGCTCGGGTAATCGGGTAGAGGAGAAATACAATGAACAACGCCAAAATCTGGACCGTCGTCAAGCCCTCGACCGGTATCCCGCTGATCCTCGGCGCCGTTGCGGTCGCCGCTCTGATCGTGCACGCCGGCCTGCTGACCAACACGACCTGGTTCGCGAACTACTGGAACGGCAACCCGATGGCGACCGTCGTCGCTGTTGCGCCGGCTCAGTAATCTGCTGACCTTTGGGCCCACCGGCACCTGTCGGTGGGCCCATTCCCTCCGGGGCTGAGCCCCTCGCACTTTCTCTCTCCGACGGGCGGCTGGACTATGGGCTACCGTGCTTTTGCTCTGAAGAACCTGGCGCGGCACGCTCCGAAGTACCTGCCATTCGCCGACGTGGCCAGTGAAGAGGTTCCGCTCTCGCGGTTGCTGCGACTGTCGCTCTTTCAGATCACCGTCGGGATGACCTTGACGCTGCTCGCGGGCACCCTCAACCGGGTGATGATCGTCGAGCTGGCGGTTCCGGCCTCGCTCGTCTCCGTGATGCTGGCGATGCCGATGCTGTTCGCGCCCTTCCGCACGCTGATCGGCTTCAAGTCCGACACGCACAAGTCGGCTCTCGGGCTGCGTCGCGCGCCCTGGATCTGGAAGGGAACGATTTATCAATTCGGCGGCTTCGCCATCATGCCCTTCGCGCTTCTGGTGCTGTCGGGGTTCGGTGAATCCGTGGATGCGCCGCGTTGGATCGGCATGAGCGCGGCTGCCCTTGCCTTCCTCCTCGTGGGGGCCGGTGTGCATATCGTCCAGACCGCGGGTCTGGCCCTGGCCACCGACCTCGTCGAGGAGGAAGACCAACCGAAGGTTGTCGGCCTCATGTATGTGATGCTGCTCTTCGGCATGGTGATCAGCGCGCTCGTCTACGGGGCGTTGCTGGCGGATTACACGCCCGGCCGCCTGATCCAGGTGATCCAGGGCACTGCGTTGATGAGTGTCGTGTTGAACATGGCCGCGATGTGGAAGCAGGAGGCCGTCAGCCGGGACCGTGCCCGGCAGATGGAAACCGCCGTGCACCCGACCTTCAAGGAGGCCTTCGGCCTGCTGATGGGCCGTCCGGGGATGCTGGCGCTGCTGACCGTGATTGCGCTGGGGACCTTCGGCTTCGGTATGGCCGATGTGCTTTTGGAACCCTACGGCGGACAGGCGCTGCACCTGACCGTCGGGGAGACGACGAAACTGACCGCGCTCTTTGCGCTGGGGACGCTTGCCGGTTTCGGCACTGCGTCCCGTGTGCTGGGGAACGGGGCAAGGCCGATGCCGCTGGCGGTGCTGGGTGCACTGATCGGGGTTCCCGGGTTTGCTGCCATCATTCTGTCCTCGCTGATCAGCCAAGACGGTATCTGGCTGTTCCTTGTGGGCACCTTCGCTGTCGGGCTCGGCATCGGTCTTTTTGGCCATGCCACGCTGACGGCGACCATGCGGACCGCGCCCGCCGATCGGATCGGGCTGGCGCTGGGCGCGTGGGGGGCGGTGCAGGCGACGGCCGCCGGTCTGGGGGTCGCGCTTGCGGGGGTGGTTCGGGACGGTTTGGTTGCCCTGCCGGGGACTTTCGGGTCCGGTGTGGCCGGGCCTTATAATACGGTGTTCGCCATCGAGGCGCTGATCTTGATCGTGGCCATCGCCTTCGCGGTTCCGCTTGTGCGGCGGGGAGGCCGATGACGCGAGGCCCGGCGGGACACCTGGACGTGACTGAAGAATGCCCTTGAACCCGAGGAGGACGCATGACGACGGTGATCACACGGCTTTATGCCGATGAAGAAACGGCTTGCGACATCGCAAGACAACTGAAAAGCGAAGGTATTCCGAAACGCGCTCTGAAGGTCGTCGTCGCCGACGGCAAGAAGGGCGCTGCCTTGGCCGAAGCCCTCAAGTCCGCCGGCGTGCATCCCAGCGCGGCTGCGGGCTATGCCGAACGTGTCGCCGGCGGCGCTGCCGCGCTCGTGGCGAAAGTCAACTACAAGCCGCTCGGCGCGGCGAAACTCGTGCGCGCCATCACTGCTCGCGCAGCGGTGGTCGCGGTCGAGAACGCAACCGAAGAGTTCACCTGTGAGGACGCATCTGAAATGACTGACAACATCATGAAAGACCACCGGCACATCTTCCTGCCGCAACCCGTCAAGGCCGACGAAAAGCCCGGCGCCTTCTCGGAGCGCTTTGGCTGGAAACTTCTGCTCGACACCCCGCGCAAGAAGAACGTCTACGAAGGCACCAAGTTCATGTCGCAAGACTTCTGGCCGACGCCGCTGGTGAAAACCACCGCGCCGAAGGTCAAGCTGCTGCCGGCTGACGCCCCGCCGCAATCGGCGAAGTTCTGGAAAGCCCCGCTGCTGAAAGACACGCCGCGTCAATCGAACGTGATCCCGGGCGACTTCCTGCCCTTCTCGAACACCTTCGGCCTGGCGACCATTCAGCGTCGCTGATCCCTGACAAGGGGCGGCATTGACCGCCCCTGCACTCCTCGGGTTTGCGCCCGTCTGTCCGCCCTTCCCCGGAAGGTCCGAACAGGCGGGCGCCTTTTATTTGGCCCCCCCTGCCCTGCCCGCGGGTCTTGGCCGCCGGTCTTGGCCCTCCGAACGGCGCGTCGGGCGAAGAGGAAAACGCATCGCGTTTTCCCGCCCGTTGCGGGCCGGTCGGCACAGGACCGCAGTCCCAGGCGTGACAGAGGGCGGCGCCCGTCCCGGCGGGCGAGAAGCGCCCGCCGGGGGCGGGGCGGGCGCTGCCCGAGGGCCTTTGGGCCCTCGGGGGGCATCGGACCAATGATCCGCAAGGCCAAGGCGATGGCCTTGGCCAGACGGAGGTCAAGCCGTGATGAAATCGCGCACGAAACTGCTGGCCGGGCGGGCGCGGATGTCGTTCGGGCGGCCGATCTGCTCGATCCGGCCCATCGACATCACCACCACCATGTCGGCCAGCTCCATCGCCTCTTCCTGATCATGGGTCACGAAGACCGTGGTCAGGCCGGTCGCGTCGTGAATGTCGCGCAGCCCCTGGCGCAGTTCCTTGCGGACCTTGGCATCCAGCGCGCCGAAGGGCTCGTCCAGAAGCAGCATCCGCGGCTCGATCGCCAGAGCCCGGGCGAGCGCCACGCGCTGCCGTTGCCCGCCCGACAGCTGGCTCGGATAGCGCGATCCGATGTCGGGCAGCTGGATCAGCTCCAGAAGCCGCGCCACCCGGCGGGCGATCTCCAGCTTCGGCGGCCGCTCTGCCCGCGGCCGGGCGCGCAGCCCATAGGCGATGTTTTCAAACACCGTCATGTGCCGGAACAAAGCATAGCTTTGGAACACGAAGCCCGCGCGGCGATCCTGCACCCGGATGTCGGTGGCGTCCTGGCCGTCGAACAGCACCCGCCCCGAGGTCGGGAATTCCAGCCCCCCCAGGATCCGCAACAGCGTCGTCTTGCCCGAGCCCGAGGGGCCGAGCAGCGCCACCAGCGCCCCCGAGGGGATCGCCAGCGACACCGGATGCAGCGCCGCCGTGGTGCCGAACAGCTTCGAGATCTCTTGAATGTCGATATCCATCATGTCCCTCAATGGCGGTGGGTGGCGGCGATTTCGTCGGCGTGGCGCAGCTCCAGCACGGTCTTGAGAAGCAGCGTGACCAGCGCGAGCGCGGTGAGCAACCCGGCCAGCGAAAACGCCGCGACCGAGAGATATTCGTTGTAAAGCATCTCGATGGTGATCGGCATCGTCGCGGTCTGGCCGCGGATCTTGCCCGAGACGACGGCGACGGCGCCGAATTCCCCCATCGCGCGGGCGTTGCACAAAAGCACGCCATAAAGCAGCGCCCAGCGGATCTTCGGCAGCGTCACCGTGGTGAAGACCCGCCAGCCCGAGGCGCCCAGCGTCAGCGCCGCCTCTTCCTCCTGGCAGCCCTGCTCGATCATCACCGGAATGAGCTCGCGCGCGACAAAGGGGAAGGTGACGAACATCGTCGCCAGCACGATCCCGGGCAGGGCGAAGACGATCGGGTAGCCCTGCGCGACAAGCCAGCCGCCGACCGCGGAATTCGCCCCGAACATCAAGACGATGCACAGCCCCGCCACGACCGGCGAGACGGAAAACGGCAGGTCGATCAGGGTGATCAGGAAGGCCTTGCCCCGAAACTCGAAGCGGGTGATGAACCAGGCCGCCGCAATCCCGAAGACGGCGTTGAGCGGCACCGACAGGGCGGCGATCGTCAGCGTCAACCGGATCGCCGAAAGCGCATCGGGGTTGCCCAGGCTTTTCAGCGCGGCAAACCAGCCCTTCGCCAGCGCCTCGACAAAGACGGTCAGCAGCGGCGCCGCGACCAGAAGCGCCATCCCGGCCACGGCGGCCAGGATCAGAAGGCCCCGCACCAGCGGCGTCTCATCGGTGGCGGATCGCCAGTTGCGTTCGGCTGCGTCAGACATCGCCAATCCTCCGGCGGCTCCAGATCTGGATGAGGTTGATCGACAGCAGCATCGCGAAGCTGATCGCCAGCATGGCGATGCCGATCGCGGCGGCGCCGTCGTAGTTGAATTCTTCCAGCTGGATCACGATCAAGAGCGGCGCGATCTCGGTTTTCAGCGGGATGTTTCCGGCGATGAAGATCACCGAACCGTATTCGCCCACCGCCCGCGCCAGGGACAGCGCAAAGCCGGTCAGCGCGGCGGGCAGCAGCATCGGCGCGATGATCCGGCGCAAGGTGGTGAAGCGCGTCGCCCCCAGCGTCGCCGAGGCCTCCTCGACCTCGCGGTCGATTTCCTCGATCACCGGCTGCACGGTGCGGGTGACGAAGGGCAGGCCGACGAAGATCAGCGCCAGAAAGATCCCCCATTGCGTATAGGCGATCTTCAGCCCGATATCCTTGGCCAGCGCGCCAAAGACCCCGTTCGGCGCGTAAAGCGTGGTCAGCGCGATACCCGCGACGGCGGTGGGCAGGGCGAAGGGCAGATCGACGGCGGCATCGACCAGACGGCGGCCGGGAAAGTCGTAGCGCACCAGCACCCAGGCCAGAACGACGCCGAAGACCAGATTGAACAGCGCCGCGAAGAACGAGAGCCGGAACGACAGTTCCAGCGCCGCCCAGACCCTTTCGCGGTTCACCGTGGCCCAGATGCCGTCAAGCCCGTAGCTGGCACCCTGCGCCAGAAGCGCGCCGATCGGGCCCAGCACCACCAGCGACAGCATCGTCAGCGTGATCCCCATCGAAAGCCCCAGCCCCGGCATCGGCGAGCGGTTGATCAGCGGGCGCGGCATGGCGGACCCCTTCCTTGCAGTGAGCATCGTCATTTTCAGAAATATCCACTGTGTCAGTCGAGATTGAAAGGGATAAATCTCGCCATTGTTGGTCGTGAATATAGAATTTTATTCTCTGCCCTTCCGCGCGAGTCGGCAGATGAAAAGGCCCCGCCGGGGCGGGGCCTTTGAAACCAGCGGCAAGGCGGATCAGGCCGGGGCGCCGGTGCCGTCGAAGACGCCCTCGAACAGCACCGAGGACAGGTAGCGTTCCCCGGAGTCGGGCAGGACCAGCACGATGGTCTTGCCCGCGTTTTCCGGCCGCGCCGCCAGCCGCAGCGCCACCGCCGTGGCCGCGCCGCAGGAAATCCCCGCCAGAATCCCTTCCTCGCGGGCCAGCCGCAGCGCCACCGCCACCGCCTCTTCGTTCGAGACCTGCTCGATCGCGTCGACCAGGCTCAGGTCCAGCACCTCGGGCACGAAGCCGGCGCCGATGCCCTGGATCTTGTGCGGTCCGGGTTTCACCGCCTCGCCCGCCCGGGTCTGGCTGAGCACCGGGCTCGCCGCGGGCTCGACCGCGACCGAGGTGATCTGCTTGCCAAGCGTCTTCTTGAAATAGCGGCTGACGCCGGTGATCGTGCCGCCGGTGCCGACGCCCGCGACGAAAATGTCGATCTTGCCGCCGGTCGCCGCCTCGATCTCGGGGCCGGTGGTGCGTTCGTGAATCGCCGGGTTGGCCGGGTTCTTGAACTGCTGCAGCAGCACGTATTTCGGGTCCGAGGCGGCGATTTCCTCGGCCTTGGCGATGGCGCCCGCCATGCCCTTCGCGCCTTCGGTCAGCACCAGTTTCGCGCCGTAAGCGAGAAGCAGCTTGCGCCGTTCCAGGCTCATCGTCTCGGGCATGGTGAGCGTGATCGGAATGCCGCGCGCCGCGGCGACGAAGGCCAGCGCGATGCCGGTATTGCCCGAGGTCGGCTCGACGATTTCCTTGCCCGGCGTCAGGAGGCCGCGTTCTTCCGCGTCCCAGATCAGCGCCGCGCCGATCCGGCATTTGACCGAGCCCGCCGGATTGCGCGCCTCGATCTTCGCCAGAACGGTGGCGCCCAGCCCCTGCCCCAGCCGCCCCAGTTTCACCAGCGGCGTGCCGCCGATCGACAGCGAATTGTCCTCGAAAACCGTCGTCATCTGCCTCTCCCCGATTGGTTCTGCCCCTTTCGAGCATGCCCGGCCGCGCTTGAAAAGGGGCTAAAACCCGCCTTCCGGAAAGCGGCCGAACTTTGGGAGAATGGTGTTTTCGGCATGGCCCGAAAAAGCACAAAATTCTGTTCCGTGCCCGACCGGCGCGGGAAATCCGGGCCGAACACCGGCACGCCCCCCCGGTTCAGAGAATAAAATCCGCAAACTTGCCCCGGGCGAAAGCCCGGGATTCGCCCCGCCCGGGGCGCGCCGCGCGCCGGGATCAGGCCCCGGCGCGCGCCTGCCTCACAGATCGGTGCCGAAGCCGTAAGTCTGGGTGACGTAATCGATGTCCTTGTCGCCCCGGCCCGACAGGTTGATCAGGATCGACTTGCCGGGATGGGCCGCCGCCTCGCGCATCGCGAAGGCCACGGCATGCGCGCTTTCAAGCGCGGGAATGATCCCCTCGTGCCGCGACAGCGCGAAAAAGGCCTTCAGCGCCTCCTTGTCATCGGCGGTGGTGTAATGCACCCGGCCGATCTTGTGCAGATGCGCGTGCTCCGGGCCGACGCCGGGATAATCCAGCCCCGAGGCGACGGTGTGCACCGGCGCGGGCTCGCCGTTCGCATCCTTGAGCACAAGGGTGCGGAAGCCGTGAATGTCGCCATCCTCGCCAAAGGAAATCGTCGCCGCGTGATCGCCCAGATTCGAGGAGGTGCCGAGCGGCTCGACGCCGTAAAGACCGACCGAGGCATCGTCGATGAAGCCCGAGAAAATCCCCATCGCATTCGAGCCGCCACCGACGCAGGCCGCCACCATGTCGGGCAATTCCCCGGTCATTTCAAGGAACTGGTCCCGCGCTTCCACGCCGATGACATGCTGGAAGTCACGCACCATCCGCGGGAACGGATGCGGCCCGACGACCGAGCCGATGGCGAACAGCGCGGTGTCGGCCTGGGCGATGTAGCTCTGGAAGCAGCTGTCCACCGCCTCTTTCAGCGAGCGCCCGCCAAACGAGACCGGCACCACCGTCGCGCCGAGCAACTTCATCCGGGTGACGTTCGGCGCTTCCTTGGCGATGTCGATCTCGCCCATGTGGATTTCGCACTCCATCCCGAAATAGGCCGCCGCCGTGGCCAGCGCGACCCCGTGCTGCCCCGCCCCGGTTTCCGCCATGAGCTTGGTCTTGCCCATGAATTTCGCCAGCAAGCCCTCGGCCATGCAATGGTTGAGCTTATGCGCGCCGGTATGGTTGAGATCCTCGCGCTTGGCATAGATCTGTGCGCCGCCGCACAGCGCCGAGAGGTTCTTCAGATAGGAAACGGGCGTGGGCCGGCCCTGGAAATGCTTGCGGATCTGGCGCAGCTCGGCAATGAAATCGGCCGATTTCGAGATCTTCGCATAAGCCTCGCGGATCTCCTTGAAATGCGGCTCGAGCGGCGGCGGCAGCATCGCCCCGCCGTAAGTGCCAAACCACCCGTCCTTGTCCGGTGTCGTCTTGAGATAGGATGTCATCCTCGGTCCTTCCACGGTCGTTCCGGCCGGGATTTGACGCCGAACGACGCGGCACGGCAAGGCGCGAAAGCGCCACAGTCCCGACCGGGGCCGGTTTTTTCGCGCGTCGCCGCGCGGCGGCCGGGGTCAGCCGCTGCGGCGGGCGTTCCAGACCAGGAACCGGGCGAAGTCGGCCGCATCCATCGGGCTCGACCACAGGAAGCCCTGCCCGACATCGATGCCCAGATCGACCAGCACCGCCCGTTGCGCCTCGTCCTCCACCCCCTCGGCGACCGATCGGATGCCCATGCCGCGGGCGATTTCGGCGATCGCGGCGACGATGGCGCGATCCTCGCGGCGAAAGCACAGACCGGCGATGAAACTGCGGTCGATCTTCAATTCCGCCACCGGCACCTTTTTCAGATCGCCCAGCGACGCATGGCCGGTGCCGAAATCGTCCAGCGACAGCTCGTAGCCGCGGTCGGCCAGCGAATCGAGCAGGCTGATCGCCATGTCGGTGCCGCGCCCGACAAAGCAGCCCTCGGTGATTTCGAGCAGCAGATCGCGGCCATCGATCCCGGCCCTCTCGAACATGGTGATGGTATCCAGCAGCAATTCGGGCGATTTGATGTCGTCGGGATGGATGTTCAGCGCGATCTTGCCCGGAAGCAACCCGGCGTCGCGCCAGCCCAGCAGGTTCGCGGCCACGGTCTCGGCGATCCGGCGCGACAGGTTCGGCAGCAGACCGCGTTCGGCCGCGATGGTCAGGAAACTGTCGGGGGCGACGGCAGAGCCGTCGGGCCTGCGCCAGCGCACCAGCGCCTCGGCCCCCAGCAGGCGGCCATCGGTCAGCGCGATCTTCGGCTGATACTGCACATAAAGCTGCTCTCCCTCCAGCGCCTCGCGCAGCCCGGCCTCGATCCGGTCGCTTTCGATCACCCGCCGGCGCAGCTGTTCGTCGAATTGCAGGCACTGGCCGCGGCCGCTTTCCTTGGCGCGGTTCAGCGCCAGATCGGCCTTGAGCAGCAGTTCGACCGGATCGGCGCCATCGTCGGGGCAGATCACCGCGCCGATCGAGGCGCCCGGATGCACCCGCCGTCCGGCCAGATGCGCGGGCGGTTCGAAGGCCGCCAGCAGGCGCTCGGCGATCGGGCGGATCTGCGCCGCCGCGCTCACCTCGGCCAGGATCACGGCGAATTCATCCCCGCCGAGCCGGGCGATCACATCGCCCTCGGGCAGGTTGGCGCGCAGGCGGCGGGCGATCTCGGTCAGCAATTCATCGCCGACGCCATGGCCGAACAGGTCGTTGACGTTCTTGAACCGGTCAAGATCCATCAGCAGCAGCGCAAAGCCCCGGCCGCTGCGGCGCTGCCGCGCCACCGCCTCGGCCAGGCGGGCGTTGAAGGCCTTGCGGTTCAGAAGCCCGGTGGTGTCGTCGATATTGGCCAGAAGATAGTTTTCGTCGCGGGCCTGGCGCAGGCTGTCGACGGCCCGCGACAGCGCCGCGACGGAATCGTCGCGCTGACGGGCCGTTTCGCCGGTGCGATAGGAAAAATAGGCCAGAAACGCGCCGTAAAGCAGCGCATAAAGCGTCACCGACCAGGCCTGCGCCCAGCCGCCCAGGTGAAACGACAAGATCACTGCAGCCAGGATCGTCGACTGGAAGGTCAGGGCGGCGACGAAGGCGCGGTGCAGCATGAAGACACCGCCCGCCAGCATGCCGGTGCTGACGAGCAGCACCACCAGAGGTTCGCCGGTCTGATGCAGGCCGATCACATGCAAAGGCAGCACCGCCCAGGGCGCGGCAAACAGCACCGAGGTCAGGATCAGCCGCCGCGCCGCCCGCGCGGAGACCCGCTCGACCCGGCGCCCGGCGGCACGGCGCGACATCCGGCTGAGCGCACCGCCCAGCGCAAGGATCGAGCCGAGCCAGAAGACGACGAAGCTGCGGTCATCATGGCGCAGCGATTCCAGCACGTAGATCATCGCGTTCAGCGCGGTCACCGAAACCCCGACCGACGTCCCCTGCACGACGCTGGCAACGTCTTCCGGGCTGGGATGCTTCGTCAGCACCGCCCGGATCCGGGTCAACAGGAGAGGCACCAGGGGCAAATGTCAGTCTTTCATCGGAGACGCGCGCCTTGATCATGGCGGCAAATGGTAACCAGCGCCTGAAGGCGCAGCGAAAAAATCCCGTCCAGGGCGAAATGCCCCCCTCAGCCGAGCGCGACACTGCCCGCCCGCAGCGCGTCGGGCTGCAGAAATTCGTATAGAAAATCCATGGCGGGCAGGGGTTTGGCGAAATGATAGCCCTGCCCCAGATCGCAGCCATGCTGGCGCAGCCAGACCACCTGCGCGGGTGTGTCGATGCCTTCGGCGACGGTGCGCAGCCCCAGCGCCGCCGCCATCGCCAGGGTCGCGCGCACGATCGCATCGGAGGCCCCGTCATCCAGCGCGATGCGCGAGACGAAACTGCGGTCGATCTTCAATTCCTTCAGCTGCAGCTTCTGCAGATAGCTGAGCGAGGAATAGCCGGTGCCGAAATCATCGGCCGACAGCTCGAACCCGGCCGCCAGAAGCGCCTCGATGCTGTCGCGCGCCTCCGAATTCAGATCGACCACCGCGCCCTCGGTGATCTCGAAAAGCACATCCTCGGGGCCAAGCCCCGCCGCCTGCAGATGCGCCAGCACCGCCTGCCCGAACCGGACCCGGCGCAGGCTTTCGGGCGAGAGGTTGATCGAGATGCACAGCTGCTGGCCGCGCGCGCGCAGCGTCGCGACGAAGGCGCCGACCAGATCGATCATCAAAAGGTCGATGTCGCGCACGAGGCCGGTCTTTTCCGCGATCGGCATGAAGATGTCGGGGCCGATCCCCGCCAGCGCCGGATCGGTGCAGCGCACCAGCGCCTCGGCCCCGGCCAGGCTGCCGTGATCGAGCAGATTGATCTTCGGCTGCAGATAAAGCGCAAAGGCGCCGTCGCGGATCGCGCGTTGCAGCGATTGGCCGATCGTCGCCTCGCGCGCGAGCCGGTCGCGCAGCTTTGGCGTGAAGCGCACGGCGCGGTTGCCGCCCAGCGCCTTGGCCTCGTACATCGCCAGATCGGCGTTCAGCCACATTTCCTCGGGGCTGTGCGCGTCCATCGGAAACAGGCTCATCCCCATCGAGGCGGACAGATAAAGCGGCTGGCCGTCAATCTCGAAAGGTTCGGCAAAAGCCTGCGCCAGTGCCGCGGTCGCCGCCTCGGGTTCCTCGGCAAGGCGGCCGCGGCTGAGGAAGGTGAACTCCTCGGCCCCGGCCCGGGCCAGCAGCTGATCGGGTTCGCGCAGCGCCTCCAGCCGTTCGGCGACCTTGCAGATCACCCGGTCGCCCAGCTGCGGGCCGAAACGGTCCTTGATCTGCTGAAACTGGTCGATCGACAGGAAGACCTGCTGCAACAGCTCGCCCGTGCCGCGCGCCCGCGCCTGCGCGGGGCCGACCTGCGCGCGAAAGGATTCGCGGTTCGGCAGCCCGGTCAGCGCATCATGCGTCGCGGCATGGCTGGCCTCTTCGGCGGCCTGCGCCAGACGCCGCTCGTCCATCAGCCTTTGCGTGATGTCGGAGACCGAGCAGACCACCTGCACCGGCCCGCCGCGCGCTTCCATCGGCGCCGCATTGACCGAGATCACCCGGTCCGTTCCGTCCGATCGCGGCAGGGTCAGGCGCAGATCGTTCAGCGTCTCGCCCCCCTGCGCGACGCGGTCGAAGGGAAAGCCCCGCCCCGCCCCGGAGCCGTCGCGGTGGCCGTAAAGCCAGCCCAGCGCCGCATGGCCGCGCCCGACCAGCCCCGCCCCGGTGGTGTCAAGGATCTGTTCCGCCTCCATGTTGGCAAAGACGATCACCCCCGAGGGATCGAAAGCCAGGATGCCCGAGACCGAGGTTTCGGTCAGCCGTTGCAGGAAGTCGTTCTTCGCGATCAGCTCGGCTTCCAGCTGCTTGCGGCGCGAAATGTCGACATGCACCCCCGAGAGCACCAGCGCCTCGCCGGTGGCGGACATCTCGACGGCGCGGCCGCGCGACAGGATCCAGACCCAGTGCCCCTCGGCGTGGCGCATGCGGAATTCTTCGGTGAAGAAATAGTCCCGGCTGCGGAATTTCGGCGCCTGGGCGGTGTTCAGCCGCACCATGTCCTCGGGATGGACCAGCGCGCGCCAGTCGTCGATCATCAGCGGCGCGGGCAGGTCTTCGGGGCTGTGGCCGATGATCTCGGCCCAGCGGTCGTTGATGACCAGCCGGTTCGTGCGCAGATCGTGCCGCCAGGTGCCCACCTGCCCCCCGGCGATGACATCGGCAAGGCCGCGGATCGCCTCCTGCTGGTCGTGCACGTCCAGGGCGAAGCCGAACAGCCTGCCGCAGGGATCGCGCAGGGCGCTGTCGACATCGGTCACCACCTTGATCCAGCGGTAGTCGCCGTCAAGGTCGCGGATCCGGTGCACATGCGGCGGGATCGGCACCCGCTTGCCGGCGAAAATCTCGCGGTGCAGCGCCATATGGGCGCTGAAGCTGTCCATGTCGTCGGGATGGACCAGCGCGCGCAGCGCCGTCGTCGGCCGCGCCTCCCCGTCAGTCCAGCCGATCCTGCCGGCCAGCACGCCCGCGGCGCGCAGCCACAAGACCCCCTGCCGGTCGACGAAACTTTCCCAGTCGCAGCCCCCCGCCGCATCCAGCGCCCCGCGCAGCCGGTCCTCGGCCTGCGAGACCGCCGCGAGAGAGTTTTGAAGTCGCGCCAGCGCGCCGCGCAGGACCGCCCAGAGCGCCAGCGAGGTCACGGCGATGAAAGCCCAGCCCTTGAAGGTCTGATAGGATTGATAATGCTGATAATCCCCGGAAATCACCGTCAGCATCCGGTCACTGGTCAGGATGTAGAGCACGCCGACCAGCGCATAGGCCGCAGCAACCCGGAACGCAGTGAAATGGTGAACCAGTCTGGCAGGCATGGCGGGCTTTTCGCGTGTGTTCCGGGGTCAGAGCAAGTCGGACACGAACGCGGACGATGTGTCAATCGTCGTGAAGGGCCCGCCTGAAATACTCCGGCAGCCTGCACCGAAAGCGGTGAAGCAATTCTTGCGATTTTACGATTCGGCTTCGAATTTCGAAGACATTTTAACGAATGACGGCGCGCCCTCGGCGCCGCAAAGGCCGACGGTCCGGGACCGTCGGCCTTGATCTTGCCGCCTTGCCCGATCAGGCGCGGGCGCTGTCCTCGGCCGGGATCGGCTTTTTCAGCGCGATCAGCAGGCCCGTCGTCACCAGCGTGCCGACAACGATCGAGAGCGCATAAAGCCCGAGGTTGGTCACCGCATGCGGGATCGCCAGCACGAAGATCCCGCCATGCGGCGCGACCAGCAGGCAGCCCAGCGCCATCGACAGCGCCCCGGTGATCGCCGAACCGACGATGATCGAGGGGATCACCCGGGCCGGGTCTTTCGCGGCAAAGGGGATCGCGCCTTCGGTGATGAAGGACAGGCCCAGCACCGCGGCGGCGCCCCCGGCCTCACGCTCTTCGGCGGTGAAGCGGTTCTTCGCCACAAGCGTCGCCAAGGCCAGACCCAGCGGCGGCGTCATCCCCGCGGCCATCACGGCCGCCATCGGCGCATAGGTGCTCGAGGTCAAGAGGCCGACGGCGAAGGTATAGGCGGCCTTGTTGATCGGCCCCCCCATGTCGACGGCCATCATGCCGCCCAGGATCAGGCCAAGAACGACGGCGTTGGTGGTGCCCAGCCCCTGCAGGAAGGCGGTCATCGCGGCCAGAAGCGCCGCGACCGGCGTGCCGACGACATAGACCATGATCAGCCCGGTGATCGCGGTCGAGAGCAGCGGCAGGATCAGCACGGGCTTGAGCCCCTCAAGCGTGCGCGGCAGCTTGATCGCATCGCGCAGCCAGCGCGCCACATAGCCCGCCAGGAACCCCGCGACGATGCCGCCCAGGAAGCCTGCGTTCAGGTTCACCGCCAGCATGCCGCCGATCAGACCGGGGGTCAGGCCGGGACGGTCGGCAATCGAATAGGCGATGAAGCCCGCCAGAACCGGCACCATCAGCTTGAAGGCCGCGCCGCCACCGATCGCCATCAGCGCCGCGGGCAGCGTGCCCTCGACCTCGAAGGCCTTGATGCCGAAAACGAACGAAAGCGCGATCAGCAGACCGCCCGCCACCACCAGCGGCAGCATGTAGGACACGCCCGTCAGCAGATGCATGTAGGGGCCCGAGCGGGTCGCGGCGCGCTGCGCCTTGAGCGCATCGACCGTGTCGGCCAGATTGGTGCCCAGCACCACGCCCTCGGCCAGGGCCGCATCCAGCACCTTCGCCGCGCCCTTCACCGCCGCGCCGACCGAGGTCTTGTAGACCTTTTTCCCGGCAAAGCGGCTGTCATCGACATGGGTGTCGGCCGCGATCACCACCAGATCGGCGGCCTGGATCTGCGCCGCGCTCAGCGCGTTTTGCGAGCCCACCGAGCCCTGGGTCTCGACCGCGATCTCCCAGCCGCGGGCGGCGGCGGTCTTCTTCAGCGCATCGGCCGCCATGAACGTATGGGCAATGCCGGTCGGACAGGAGGTGATCGCCACCACCCTGAGCGGCCTTTGGCCTGTATCTGTCGTCATTTGCGGGGTCTCCTCTCCGGTCAGGGCAAGGGCCTCGGCCAGCACCGCCGCCGTCTGGGTGACGGCGCGGGCAGTCGAGGTCCGGTAAACGGGTTTCGTGACGAAGCGGACATCCTCGACACGGATGTCGGCGGCGATCAGCACCACATCGGCGGCGGCGATCTCGGCCACCTGCAGCGGGGCTTCGACGCCCTCGGCGGATTGGCGTTCGACACGGATGTCATGGCCCATCTGCACGGCGGTCGCCGTCAGCGCCTCGGCGGCCATGTGGGTATGCGCGATGCCCGTGGAACAGGCGGTCACGGCAACGATCTTCGACATGGGTTCCTCCCCTTCGGCTCAGACGGGGCCAAGCGGTTTGACGGTGACGGTGCGGGCCAGCTGGGTGATGCGGTCCATCGGCGGCAGATGCGGGCCGATTTCCCCCAGCGCGCCCAGCGAAAAGGCGGTGGCCAGACGGGCGGTGTCGGGCAGGCACAGGCCAAGGGTGGCGGCATGGATCAGCCCCGCCACCATCGCGTCGCCCGCCCCGACGGTCGAGGCGATCCGGGTCGCGGGCGGGATCGCCAGCACCGCCTCGGCGCCGCGCACCAGCACCGCGCCCGCTGCCCCCATCGAGACGGCGACCAGCCCGACGCCCGAGGCCGCCAGATCGCGCGCGGCCTCGCAGACGGTCTCAGGCCCGGTCAGGCGGCGGCCCAGATGCGCGCCCAGTTCCGCGACATTGGGTTTGACGATGTCGGGCCGCGCCGCCAGCGCCAGCCCCAGCGCGGGCCCCGAAGTGTCCAGCGCCACCCGCGCCCCGCCCTTGCGGGCAAGGACGGCCAGATCGGCATAGGCCTCGGCGCCGATCCCGGCGGGCAGGCTGCCGCAAAGCGCCACCCAATCCAGACCCTGCGCCAGAAGCTCGGTCAGGGTCGCGGCCACGGCCTCGACATCGGCAGGCCCCGCCGCGATGCCCGGAAAGTTCAGATCGGTGACCTGATCTTGCAACGGATCGACGATCTTCACATTCGTCCGCGTCGCGCCGGGCAGGCGCTGGCAGGCATCGACCAGCCCCGTCGCCGCGAAATGGCGCGCGAACAGCGCCGCATTCTCGGCGCCAAGCAGCCCGGTGACCGCGACCCCGTGCCCCGCATGGGCCAGGAACGAGGCCACATTGACCCCCTTGCCGCCCGCATCGATGCGCGAGGCGGCGACCCGGTTCACCGCATCGGCGGTGAAGCCCGGCACGGTCACCGTCTGATCGACGGCGGAATTGAGCGAAACCGTGGCGATGCGCAGCGTCATTTCAGCCCCCGCACGTCGGCCGCGGTCGTGCAGGCCAGCGCCCGCGCCGCCAGATCCCGGTTTTCCGCCATCGCAGAGCGGCGCAGCTGCGCCTTGATCCCCGCCACCGCCGGGATCGACACGGACAATTCCCGCACCCCCAGCCCGGACAGCACCGCGGCCCCGATCGGATCGCCCGCAATGCCGCCACAGGCGCCGACCCAGATCCCCGCGGCCTCGGCCGCGCGCACGGTGCTGTCGATCAGCCGCAGCACCGCCGGATGCAGCCCGTCGGCCTGTTTCGCCAGCACCGGATGCATCCGGTCCATCGCCAGCGCATATTGCGTCAGGTCATTCGTCCCGATCGAGAAGAAATCGACCCGTTTGGCCAGTTCCGGCGCCATCATCACGGCCGAGGGGATCTCGATCATGATGCCGATCTCGACCGGCGCGGCGCCGACCTCCAGCCGGACCTCCTCGGCGATGCGGCGGGCGGTTTCCAGCTCCTCGATCATCGCGATCATCGGGAACATGATGCGGACCTGACCCTTGGCCGCGGCCCGGTAGATCGCCCGCAGCTGGGTGCGGAAAAGATCCTCGTGGGACAGGCAAAAGCGGATGCCGCGCTCGCCCAGAAACGGGTTTTGTTCAACGGGCATGCGCAGATAGGGGATTTCCTTGTCGCCGCCGACATCCAGCGTGCGGATGATGATCGGCAGACCGTTCAGCGCCTCGAGCATGGCGGCATAGATCGCCAGCTGTTCGTCCTCGCCGGGCGGCGCCTCGCGGTTGACGAACAGGAATTCGGTGCGCAAAAGCCCCACGCCCTCGGCCCCCGCCTCGACCGAGGCGATGGCCTCGGCCACGTCCGAGATATTGGCGACCACCTCGATGCGCGCGCCATCAAGCGTCAGCGCGGGCATGTAGCGTTCGCGCGCCTCGGCCTCGCGTTGCGCCGTCAGCGCCGCCATCGCGGCCTCGGCCCGGGCCTTGTCGGCCGCGGTCGGGGCAACGACGATCACCCCCGCGCCGCCATCCAGCAGAACCGGCGTGCCGCTGGCCAGATCAAGGAGCCGCGGCCCGACCCCCGCCACCGCCGGAATATCCAGCGCGCGCGCAATGATCGAGGTATGCGAGGTCGGCCCGCCCTGCGCCGTGGCAAGGCCCCGCACCAGCGCAGGATCAAGCCGCGCGGTATCGGAGGGCGTCAGGTCATCGGCCAGCAGGATGCAGGGCGCGGTGGGCAGATGCGTCTCGCCCGTCCGCACCCGGCCCAGATGCTGCAGCACGCGCTGCCCCGCATCGCGCAGATCGATGGCGCGGCCCGACAGCACCGCATCCTTCATCGCGCCCAGCAGGTCGGCGCGGTCGCTGAACACCCGATGCCAGGCGAACCCGGCCGAGCGGCCCTGCCCGATCAGCGCCTTCGCCTCGGCGACCATTTCGGGGTCGTGCAGGAATTCTTGATGCGCGCGGAAGATCGCGGCGCGGGCGGGGCCGGATTTTTTCCAGACCTCGTCGTGAAGTTCCTCCAGCTCGTGCCAGGCGGTCTGCAGGGCGGTGTCGAGCCGGTCGGTTTCAACGGCCGCATCCGCGGCGTCGGTGTCAAAAACCACCTCGTCGCGGGCAAAGCGGAAGACGGGGGCAAGCGCGTAACCCGGCGAGGAGGAGATGCCATGAAGGGTGCGCCCCTCGTAGCAGGCCATCGACGCCCCCGCCCCCGTCAGACCGGGCGTCGCGGCTTCGGGGGCCGCCGCACCGGTATCTTCTTCGTCCTCAAGCCCGGCCGCAAAGGCCGCGGCAATGGCTGCCAAAGCAGCGGTCGCATCCGCCCCCTCGGCGCTGATGCGCAGCGCAGCCCCCTGCGCCGCCCCCAGATTGAGCAGCGAAATCAGGCTTTTGCCATTCGCCACCTTGGCGCCGTTGCGCACACGGATTTCCGCGGCAAAGCCCTTGGCCAGATCGACAAGCCGGGTCGCGGGCCGGGCATGCAGCCCATGCGCGCCGCTGACGACAACATCGACCCCCTGCGCGAAATCGGCGGGCGCCTCGGCCGGGGCCGCCACGGGCGCCGCGGCGCCGGTCAGCCGCGCCACGATCACCGCCGCATCCGTCGTCGTCGCCAAGCGTTCGGCCTCGGCCTCGTCGGCCAGAACATCGGTCAGATTGCTCAGAACCTGCAGGTGCTCATCCGATTTCGCGGCGATCGCGACGACCAGACGCGCGGTGTCGCCCGGCGCCCATGCGACCCCCGCGGGCAGCTGCACCACCGCAATCGCCGTGTCGTGGATCAGGTCGCGGTCCTGCGGCAGACCATGCGGAATCGCGATGCCATTGCCCAGAAAGGTGTTCGCGACGGCCTCGCGCCCCATCATGCTTTGGCCGTAACGCGGGTCGATCTTGCCCGCCGCGGTCAAAAGATCCACGGCCTGCGCGATCGCATCGGCCTTGTCGGTGGCCGTCTTGCCGATGGCCACAAGTTCGCTGGTCAGGGGTATCACGGTTCCTCCTCGGCATCGGATGTGCGATGCTCTTGAGGGGACGAAGCGCCCCGCAGATGAATGGAGTATGTCGCCCGTGACGGCCCGGCTTGTAACAATTGTCATCTTGGCGCTGAGCCTTGGCCGGGCCGAGGCGCTCGAGGTGCTGACCCGCGACGGCGGCCCGATCGCGGGGCCGGCCATCGCGCATGGGGCGGAGTTTGCACGCGAAACCGGCGTCGCGGTGCAGGTGACGCCCCGCCCCTTCGATGCGCTTTACGGCGCGGTGATGATGGGGTTCGTCACCGGCCGTGCGCCCGCCGATGTGCTGATCCTGCCCGCCGACTGGCTGCCCGATGTCGCGCCTTACCTCATGCCGGTGCCGCGCGGCCTGGTGGAAAGCCCGCTGGTGCAGGGCATCCACCCCGCCTATCGCGACCGGCAGATGCGCTGGCGGGGCCAGTGGCTGGCGGTGACGCTGGATGGCGATCTGCACATGGGCGCGTATCGGCGCGATCTGTTCGAGGATCCGGCAACGCGGGCGGCCTATCAGGCGCAGACCGGCCAGGCGCTGGAGCCGCCGCGCAGCTGGGACGACTACGCCCGCATCGCCGCCTTTTTCCACGCCCGCGGCATTTCGGGCACGCTCGAAGCCTCGGCCGAGAACGGCCAGCGGCTCTGGTCGCTGTTCTCGCATGCCGCCGCCTATACCGCCCATCCCGACCATCCGGGGCATTTCTTCTTCGACCCCGAGACGATGGCGCCCGAGATCGACAACCCGGCCTGGATCCGGGCGCTGCACGATTATCTGGCGGCGCTGGCCACCGCGCCCGGGGCGCCGCTGCCCAGTCACGCGGTGCGGACGGAATTTGCCGCGGGCCGGGCGGCGATGGCGCTGGACTGGTCCGACATCGGCACGGTGGCGACCGATCCGGTGAGTTCGAAAATCCGCGACCGGGTCGGGTTCTTTGCTCTGCCCGGCGCCGATCAGGTCTGGAACCCGGTCGCGAAGCGCTGGGACCGGCTGGCGGCGCCGCGCCCGGTGCCGTTCCTCGCCTTTGGCGGCTGGATCGCCGTCGTGCCGCGCGGCGCCGCCGATCCGAACGCCGCCTGGGATTACATCGCTTTCCTCGCCGATCCGGCGCGGGCGGCGCAGGATGTCATGTCGGGCGCTTCGGGGTTCAACCCCTACCGGCTCGCGCAGCTGGACGACACCGCGGGCTGGGCGCGGCTGATGGGGCCGCAGGCGGCCCGGGATTATCTGTCGGTGCTGCGCGAAAGCCTTGCGGCGCCGCAGACCGCGCCGGATTTGCGCCTGCCGGGATATCCCGCCTACATGGCCGCGCTGGATGCCAAGCTGGGCCGGGTGCTTTCGGGCGAGATCACCCCCGAAGCGGCGCTTGCGGCGGCGGCCACCGACTGGGACCGGATCACCGACCGGCTTGGCCGCGCCAGCCAGCGCCGCCACTACCGCGAGGCGATGGGGCTGGAGGCCGCGCCATGAGCCTGTGGCGCGGCATTCAGGGACGGCTTTTGCTGATCGTCGCGCTGTCGACGCTGGCGATGGCGCTGGCGGGGGTTGCCGCGATCCGGGCGCTGGATCAGATCGGCGAGGCGGCGGAAACGGTGACCGGCCGCGATGTCCCCGCGATGGCGGCGGCTTTGCGGCTGGCGCGGATCGGCGACCGGCTGCAAAGCCGCGGCGCCAGCCTGATGGCCGCCAGCACCGCCGAAGCGCTGAGCGAGGCGCAGCGCGCCATCGATGCCGATCTGGCCGCCTTTGCCGAACAGGCCCGGGTGCTGCGGGCGGCGGCGCCCCTGCCGGGCTCGGATCAGATCGCCACGCTTTCGGCCGATCTGGCGGCACGGCTGCGCGCGCTCTCCGCCGATCTGGACCGGCTGCGCGGCCTTGCGACCCTGCGCGCGGCGGAGCGGGCGAAGATGCTGGCCGAACAGGATTTTCTGCGCCAGCTGCTGGGGCCCTCGATCCTTGCGGTCGAGGCGATCACCGCGGGCGCCACCCTGCCCGACCCGGACATCTACCGCACCGCCGTGCGGTCGCAGGCGCCGCTTCTGGCGGCGGAACGGCTGACTGACCGGGCGATGTCGGATCTGCTGCTGGCGGGCGACGCCCGTGACGCGCCGACGCTGGAGGCTGGCCGCGCCGCCTATCGACGCACGCTGGCGCAGCTTGACGCCACCGGGGCGGCGCTGCCCGCGGGCTTGCGCGCCGATTTCGCCCGCGCGCTCTCGGCCTTTCGCGCGCAGGCCGACCCGGGCGGGATCTTCGATCTGCAGGCAAGGGACATGTCCGCCCGCGCCCAGGCCGAGGCCGATCTGCGCGGTGCGGCGGCGCGGGCCGCGGATCTGAAGGCCGCGGTCGATGGCCGGGTGCTGGCCGCAAGCACCACCACCGCCGAGGTGACCGAAAGCCTGCGCCGCACGATCCTTGAACGCACGGCGCAATTCGCGGCGATCGGCCTTGCGGTGATCCTGATCGCCGGGGGGCTGTCCTATGGTCTGGTGATCGGGCCGCTGTCGCGCAATCTGCGCGAGGTGACGGCGGCGATGGTGCGCCTTGCCGCGGGCGCGCGCGACGCCACCGTGCCCGGCGCCAACCGCGCCGACGAGATCGGCGATCTCGCCCGTGCCTTCACCGTCTTTCGCGAAAACTCGGCGCAGGTGGAAAAGCTTGACCGCGAACTGGCGGAACGCTCAAGCCTGCTTCTGGCCACCTTCGAGACGATGAAGGACGGGTTTTCGGTTGTCGACAGCGACCGGCGGCTGGTGGCCTGCAACCCGCAATATCTGGCGCTGCATGATTTCACCGCAAAGGAGGTCGCCACCGCCCCCTCGATCACCGAGATCAACCGGATGCTGACGGCGCGCGGGGTGCAGGCCAGCCTGCCCGACGGCACGCCGGTCGATCTGGACGATCTGGTGCCGCGGCGGCTGGCCGGGCCGACGCGGATCGAGATGCGCTTTCCCTCGGGGCGGGTGCTGGAGCTGCGCTCGAACCCGATCCCGATGGGCGGCTTTGCGACGATCCACATGGATGTGACCGAAAGCCGGGCGACGCAAAGCCAGCTGCTTCATGCGCAAAAGCTGGAGACGGTGGGCCAGCTGACGGGGGGGATCGCGCATGATTTCAACAACATCCTGGCGGTGATCATCGGCAATCTGAACATCCTGGCGCGGGAACTGACCGCCAGCCCGGCGCTGAAGGCGCGGGCCGAGCGTGGGCTTTCCGCCGCCAACCGCGCCGCCGGGCTGATCAACCGGCTGCTGACCTTTTCGCGCCGCCAGCGCCTTGCGCCCGAAAATGTCGATCTGAACGGCCTCGTGCACGGCATGCTCGATCTCTTGCAGTCAAGCCTTGGGTCGGGGGTGCGGATCCGCCCGGATCTCGCCGCGGATCTGCCGCGGGTGCGGGTCGATCCGGGACAGCTGGAAAACGCGCTGATGAACCTGGCGGTGAATGCCCGCGACGCGATGGAGGGGGCCGGAGAGATCACCGTCACCACCCGCCGCGCCGCGGATGGCTTTGTCGAGCTGGCCGTTTCCGACACCGGCACGGGCATCCCGCCCGACCTTCTGGATCAGGTCTTCGAGCCCTTCTTCACCACGAAACCCGTCGGCAAGGGCAGCGGGTTGGGGCTGTCCATGGTCTATGGTTTCGTGCGCCAATCGGGCGGCACGGTGGCGATCGACAGCGCCCCGGGGGCGGGCACCCGCGTCAGCCTGCGCCTGCCCGAGAGCACCGCGCCCGAGGCCCCCGCGCGCCCCGAAGGGCTGGACACGGCCGAGGCCTGCATTCTGGCCGTCGATGACGATGCCGACCTGCTCGAGATCACCGCCGATCAGCTGCGCCGTCTGGGCCATGCCGTCGTCACCGCGCCCGACGGGCTGACCGCCTTGGAAATGCTGCAGGAAATCCCCGAAATCGACCTGCTTTACACCGATCTGGCGATGCCCGGGCTGGACGGGCGGACGCTGGCCGACAAGGCGCAGGCGCTGCGCCCGGGTCTGCCGGTGCTCTTCACCTCGGGCGCGCCGGGCAAGGCGGGGGCGGATCTGCCGAACCTGCTGCGCAAACCCGTCCCCGAGGAGGTTCTGGCCGCCGCGATCCGCCTGACGCTGGAAGATCAGAGCCGCCGCACCTCGGCATCGAGCACATAGCCCGCGCCGCGTTCGGTGCGGATCAGCTGCGGCGCGCGCGGGTTGGGCTCGATCTTGCGCCGCAGCCGCAAGATCAGCACGTCGATGGTGCGGTCAAACACCTCGCCGCCATCGGCGCGGGTGCGTTCGAGGAGCTGATCGCGGCTGAGCACGCAGCGCGGCGCGCGGACAAAGGCCTCGAGCAACAGGAATTCCGCATTGGTCAGCGCGACCGCCTGCCCCGCGGGGGTTTCCAGCACCCGCGCCGTCAGGTCGATCACCCAGCCCGCGAAGCTGCGCCGGTCATGTTCAGTCAGCTCGACCGGCACCGCGGCGGCGCCCGACCGGCGCAGCACCGCCTTGATCCGCGCCACCAATTCGCGCGGATTGAAGGGTTTCACCACGTAATCATCGGCGCCCATTTCAAGGCCGACGATCCGGTCGACATCGCCGCCAAGCCCGGTCAGCATGATGATCGGAACGGCAGACCCGGCCCGCAACCGGGCGGCCAGCGTCAGCCCGTCCTGATCGGGCAGGCGCAGGTCGAGCAAGATCAGATCGGGCGCCGCCGCCGCCAGCGCGGGCGCCACCTCGGCGGCGGTGGCCGCTTCGGTCACCTCCCAGTCGCGCGATTCCAGCTCGTAGCGCACAAGCTCGCGCACATCCGGGTCGTCATCGACGATCAGAATCCTCACCATGCCGCAGGCCTCCCCGGCCTCACCATAAAAGGGGATCGCCCCGCCCGCCAGCCTGCAGGCGGTCAGGAACGCGGGCGGTCAGGGTTGGGGCGGTCAGGAGTGCGGGCCGACGGGGTCTTCGGCCGGGCTTTCGTCTTCCTCGGCAAGATCGCCCGGAATGACGTAGCTGCCATTCAGCCAGCGCGCCAGATCAAGATCGGCGCAGCGCTTCGAGCAGAAGGGGCGGTATTTCGCCGCCGTCTCCTTGCCGCAGATCGGGCAGCTCATGTCCGCCCCGCAAGCAGGACTGCCAGCGCCGCCCGGTCGCGCTTGCGCACCAGTTCGTAAAGCCCAAGCGGCGTCCAGCCCGCCAGGCTGGTTTCCGCCGCCTCGGTCTTGAAAGCCGCGCGCAGCTGCTGTTCCAGCACCAGACGGTCTTTCTTCGGCATCGGCGCGAAATCGACCACGACCTGACCGCCCAGACCCCGCAGCCGCAGCTGCCGCGGCAGATCGCGGGCGGCGGCGATATTGGCTTTCAACGCCGCGGCGGGCGAGGTGTCGGCGCCGGTGTTCACGTCAACGGCGACCAGCGCGCGCGTCGGCTCGATCATCATGTGACCGCCGCCCGGCAGCGCCACGCGGGGGCTCAGCACCGCGTCGATCGCTTCCAGAACGCCGTGATCTTCAAAACCCTCCACCACCTCGTCGGGGGCGGGATCGGCCCATTCGCGCCAGGCTTCATCGTGCGGGGCGGGGGCATCGACCAGCAATTCCGGCGCGCCCTCGACATCGGCCAGAACCGCCTCGGCCAGCTCGCGCAGACCGGCCAGATCCTCGACGATCTCGCCCTCCTCGGCGCCCTCGCAGGCCGAGCGCAGGATCAGGCCCATCTCGGAGCCCTCCATCACCACGGCCGCAAGCGCCTGCAGACCTTCGCGCGTGTCTTCCTCGCGGATGCGGCGCGAAACATTCAGCCCCGGCGCGCCGGGCGTGACGATGCCGTAACGGCCCTTGAACAAGAGCCGCAGCGTCACCGGCAAGGCCTTGCCGGGTTCCGCCCCGCCCGAGACCTGCACCAGAACCGATTGCCCCGGCGAAAGCCCCTTGGCGTCTTTCAAAAAGCCCTTTTCGGCCCCCGGAAGCGCCACGAACAGACCGCCCTGCCCTTTCATCGGGCGTTCGATCTTCGCGCGGCAGATCGCGCCGGGTGCCAGCGCCATCGCGTCCGAGACATCGACAAGCAGGTCTTCGAGCTGCCCATCGACCATCAGCGCGGCGGCTTCAAGCCCGCCGACCGCGCCCAGAACCACGATCCGACCCTTCATGCGCCCTCTCCCATGGCAAGGCCCGCCGCGCGCAACAGCACGGCGGTCTCGGCCAGCGGCAGGCCGACGACGCCGGTGAACGACCCCTGAATCCAGGGAATGAAGGCCCCGGCCAGGCCTTGAATCGCGTAGCCGCCCGCCTTGCCCTGCCATTCACCGCTGGCAAGATAGCCGTTCACTTCGGTGTTCGAGAGCGGGCGGAATTTCACCACCGTATCCACCAGCCGTTCGCGCAGCCCGGCACTTGTCCGCACGGCAACGGCGGTCAGCACATGGTGGCGACGGCCCGAGAGCAGCCACAGAAACTCGGCCGCTTCCTTTTCATCGGCGGGCTTGCCCAGGATCCGGCGCCCGCAGGTGACGGTGGTGTCCGCGGTCAGGATCACCTCATCGCCCGCACACTCGAGCACCGCCGCCTTTTCGCGGGCCATGCGCGCGACATAGGCGCGGGCGTCCTCGCCGCGCTCCGGGGTTTCGTCGATGTCGGGGATACGCACCTCGGCCGGGGTCAGACCCAGCTGACCCAGAAGCTCGCGTCGCCGCGGGCTGGCCGATCCGAGGATGAGCTTCACTTGAAGCGGTAGTTGATGCGACCCTTGGTCAGGTCATAGGTGTTCATTTCCACCTGCACCCGGTCGCCTGCCAGAACACGGATGCGGTTCTTCCGCATCTTGCCTGCCATATGCGCGATGATCTCATGGCCGTTTTCCAGCTCGACCTTGAACGTCGCGTTCGGCAGGAGTTCCTTCACGACGCCGGGGAATTCGAGCATTTCTTCCTTGGCCATGGTCACTCCATTGGGGGATACCCGCACGGATGCGGCGGGCGCGCTTTCTTTGCGCCCGCTAAAGGCAGAATTCAAGGGCAATGTCAAGATTTGCGAGGGGATTCGGCCACGGTGCGGATCTGCACCGCCTGCAAGGGCTGCTCCGACCAGTGCTGAAAGAGCAGCACCGAGCCGTCGCGGCGACTGTGTGTCACACGGTCCAGATCGACCGTGGCGACGACCCAGCCGGGTTCGTCATAGCCCCCGATCGCCAGCACGCCATCGTCCGGCCAGCCCGCGTCGGGCGGCCCGTAGATCCCTGCGGCGCCGTGATTTTCATCGACCGCGGGGCACCAGGGCGCAAGGCCCACGACCGGTGCCTGCACGGTCACGCACTGGTTTTCAAGCGCCCGCGCCTGCGCCCCGATCCGCACCCGGTTGTAGCCCGCGGCGGCATCGGTGCAGCTGGGCGCCAGCAGGATCTCTGCCCCCGCCTCGCACAAGGCCCGCGACAAAAGCGGAAATTCGCTGTCATAGCAGATCACGATGCCGATCTTGCCGATGCCTGTATCAAAGAGGGTGAGTCCCCGGCCCGGGCCGATGGTCCAGTCCTCGCGCTCGAAGCGGGTCATGATCGCCTTGTCCTGATGGCCGATCCGCCCCGACGGCCCGAACAGCACGGCGCGGTTGCGCAGATCGTAGCCGTCCTGCGCCGGGCCCGAGGGGGCAAGGATGTAAAGCCCGAATTCGATCGCGAGACCCTCGAAATGACGCTCCATCGCGGCGCGGTGGTGCAGCACCTCGGCCACGGCGCGGCTCAGATCGGCGGCAACCTCGGCGCCGCCAAGGCTGGCCAGCTCCATCGCCGCATATTCGGGAAAGACCAGCAGATCGGCCTTTTTCAACGCCGCCATCTGCACCCAGGCGCGGGTCTTCGCCGCATAGGCGGCCCAGTCCCCGGCCCAGTCGAGCGGATAGGCCGCCGCGGCGATGGTGACATGTCTCACAGCGGCTTCCCCCAGAATTGCAGCGGTTTCACAGTCTCGCCCGCGGCGCCAAGATCCGTCCAGCGGAAATGCGCGATCACGCCGGGCAGGGGCGCATAGCCGCGCTTTTGCCAAAACCCGTCAAGCGGGCGGTAAGTGTCTGGTTTCAGGGGATGATCCTTGGGACGGATCACCGCGCAAAAGGCGCTGAAGCGGCGGCCCAGCGCCCTTGCATGGGTCTCGCGCGCGTCGAAGAAGGCGTGGCCAAGGCCCTGCCCGCGATAGTCGGGCAAAAGCACCGACTCGGCGCAGTAAAAGACCGTCTCGAGCGGCAGGCCGGTCGCGGCGAAGGGGGCGGCGAAATCTTCCGCATGGTCTTCGAGCGGCGTGCCGGTGGCGGCGCCGACCAGCCGCGGCCCGTCAAAGGCGCCGACGACGACGGCGCCCGAAGAGCTGCGGTAGCTCTCCAGATAGCGGCGTTCGTAATCGAGCGCGCCGTCATACAGATAGGGCCAGTCGCGAAAGACCGCGATGCGCAGCGCCGCGACATCGTCGAGCGCGGCATCCAGCGCGGCGCCGGTCAGAACCCGGGTCTGCATCAGCGGACCTGACGGATCCAGTCGGCGAGGTTGTAATAGGTGGTGACGCGCTGGATCCGGTCGCCGCGCAGGGTGAAGAAGCTGCCCGCGGGCAGGATGTAGCTTTGGCCGCGCGCTTCGGGCAGGCCCGTGTCGGTGGCGACATAGGTGCCGTGGACGACAAATTCCGCCGCCGCGCGGCTGCCCGCGTCAGTCGCCATCACCACGATGTCGGTCAGCTTTTCGCGATAGCAGCGGGACATGTGGGCATTGAAATCGCGGAACTTTTCGACGCCGCGGCGGATCTGGCCCTCGTTGACGTGATGTTCGAAATCGTCAGTCAGAAGCGCCTCCATCGCCGAGGTATCGCCCCGGTTGAAGGCGTCGTAATAGGCGGAAATCACGGCAAGGGCGGCGGCGCGGGGCATCGGATCCTCCTTCTGAGGCCCCATCTGTGGCATGGGCCGGGGCATTGGTCAAACCTTGGAACCGGCAGGGCATGGGGCAAAAGCGGCATGGGGTTCGGGCGGAACAGGAAACGCGACCCGCGTTTCCCCGCCCGCAGCGCCCGGTTGCGGCATGACCGTTTCAACCCGCAAGACAGAGGGCAGCGCCCGGCCCGGCGGGCGAGAAGCGCCCGCCATGGGCGGGGCGGGCGCTGCCCGAGGGCCTCTGGGCCCTCGGGGGTCACGGGGCTTCTGTCGCGCAGGGCCAAGGCGATGGCCTTGGCCAAGGCCGCTCACGCCAGCGCCGCGCGCACGGTTTCCGCCACCGGCACCGTCGGCCGCCCGATCAGCCGCGAGAGCGTGTGGCTGTCGTCGTAAAGCGCCCCGGCCGTGCCCGTCACCGCATCGGATTCGGCCAGCGTCGCCGCAAAGGCGGCAGGCAGGCCGAAGCCCTCCAGCGCCTTGGCATAGTCCGCCTGCGTCATGTTCACATAGGCCACCGGCTTGCCCACCTGCGCCGAAACCTCGGCCGCCAGTTCCGCCATGGTGAAGGCCGTGTCGCCCGCCAGCTCGTAGACCTGCCCCTCATGGCCCGGCTCCAGCGCCACCACCGCCGCCGCTTCGGCGTAATCGGCCCGCGGCGCGGTCGAGAACTTGCCCTCGCCCGCCGCCCCGATCAGCGCCCCATGCGCCAGCGCCGCGCCCAGATTGCCGGTCAGGTTTTCCGTGTACCAGCCGTTGCGCAGGATCGAATAAGCCACGCCCGAGGCCTTCAGCGCGGCTTCCGTCGCGATGTGATCAGCGGCCAGCAGAGTCATCGGCGAGGCGTCACCCTTGAGCAGCGACGTATAGACGATCCGCCCCACGCCCGCGGCCTTCGCGGCGGCAATGGCGCGGGCGTGCTGCCCGGCGCGGTCGTTGAAATCATTGCTGGAAATCAGGATCAGCACCGAAACCCCGGCCAGCGCCGCCGCATCGGGGGCGGTGTAGTCGAAGGCCCGGGCCTCGTATCCCACGATGCGCGAGGGCGTGCGGGCAAGGGCTACGGGATCGGCCCCCCGGGCTTTCAGCGCGGCAAGGACAAGCGTCCCCAGTTGGCCGGTGGCGGCAGAGACGGCGATGGTCATGGCAAACTCCATTCGTTGACTTGCCCGATCTGGCCACAGGTGCTATCAAAACGTAAGTACCCACATTTCTGTAAGTATCCGGAAAAGATGCACAGCCCCCCCGCCGTCCTTGCAGAGCTGCCGCGTGGCGATGTTCTGGCCCCCGACTGCCCGTCGCGGCAGATCCTGCAGCATGTCACCTCGCGCTGGGGCGGGCTTGTGATGATCGCGCTTGGCCGCGAGACGCTGCGATTCGCGCAGCTGCGCCGCAAGATCGGCGGGATTTCCGAACGGATGCTGGCGCAGACGCTGCAGGTGCTGGAGGCCGACGGTCTGGTGGCGCGGCACGATCACGGCGAAGTGCCGCCGCGCGTCGATTACCGCCTGACCCCCGCGGGTTGGGAAATCGCGACGCGGGTCTTTGCGCTGACCGACTGGATCGAGACGCATCTGCCGGAGCTGCTGGCAGAGCGGGCGGCACCGGCTCAGGCCTTGGGCTGACCGAAGCGTTCAAGGATATGATCGCGGATCTGGTCGCGGGTCTGGCGGTAGTAATGCAGCCGCGCCTCGCGCCCCTCGCCCAGCCCGGTCGGGTCCATGATCGCCCAGTGCACGACCTCGATATGGTAGAAGCGCGTCAGATCGAGCGCCTGATGGTAAGACGCGGGGGAGAGCGCGATGACCAGATCAAAGGCCCCCAGATCGTCGCCCATCTCCTTGAGTTCATGGAAACTTCTGGCCTGATGCCGTTCCAGGTCGACGCCGATTTCCGCACAGACAGCAATCGCGAAGCCATCGGTGTCCAGATCGGCCTTGACCCCCACCGACTGCACATAGACCTCGCGGCCGTAGAACTGCTTCATCATCCCTTCGGCCATCGGCGAGCGCGTCGCGTTATGGTCGCAGCAGAACAGGACGGCGTTGGGAAGCTTGCCCATCAGCTCACCGGGGTCAGCACGCAAACAAGGGTGAAGAGCCGCCGGGCGGTGTCGATGTCGATCTCGGCCTTGCCGGTCAGACGTTCCTGCAGCACCCGCGCGCCCTCGTTGTGGATGCCGCGCCGGGCCATGTCCACCGCCTCGATCTGGCTGGGCGGCAGTTTCTTCACCGCCTCGAAATAGCTTTCGCAGATCTGGAAATAATCCTTCACCACCTGCCGGAACGGGCCGAAGGACAGATGGAACTCGGCCACCTTGGCGCCGGTTTCCAGACAGGTGTCGAACACGAGCCGCCCGTCGCGCACCGACAACGTCAGCGCAAAGGGCCCCTCGGGCGCGGCGCCGCCCTCGCGGCCGGGGATCACCCAGCTGTTGTCCTCGAGCAGGTCGAAAACCGCGACGCGGCGTTCCTGCTCGATCTCGGGCGTCGGCGCGGGCAGGCCCGAATCGTCGATCTCAAGGCGGGTGATGCGGCTCATTCTGTCGCCTTTTCGTTCAATGCATCAAGACGCGCGCGGACGGACAACCCATGCGCCTGCAGGCTTTCCGAAATGGCGAGCGTTTCCGCCGCCGGGCCGATCGCACGCAAGGCCTCGGGCGTCATTTTCGCCAGCGTCGTGCGCTTGAGGAAATCCATCACCGAAAGCCCCGAGGAAAACCGCGCCGAGCGCGCCGTGGGCAGAACATGGTTCGGCCCGCCAACGTAATCGCCGATCGCCTCGGGCGTCCATTGGCCGAGGAAAATCGCGCCCGCATGGGTGATCTGACCTGCGAGCGCCTCGGGGTCGGCGACGCACAGCTCAAGGTGTTCGGGGGCAACCCGGTTCGAGAGCATCGCCGCCTCGGCCAGATCGCGGGTGACGATCACCGCGCCGAAATCGCGCCAGCTGGCCCCGGCAATGTCGCGCCGCTCCAGCGTCTCAAGCCGCTTTTCCACCGCCGCCGTCACGGCTTTGGCAAAACCGGCATCGGGGGTCAGGATCAGCGCCTGCGCCGATTGGTCGTGTTCGGCCTGGCTCAGCAGATCCAGCGCCACCCAGTCGGGGTTCGCCGTCTCGTCCGCGATCACCAGAATTTCCGAAGGCCCGGCGATCATGTCGATGCCGACGCGGCCAAAGACCCGCCGCTTCGCCGCCGCCACGAAGGCATTGCCCGGCCCGGTGATCTTGTCGACCGGCGCGATCGTCGCCGTGCCATAGGCCAAAGCCGCCACCGCCTGCGCGCCGCCGATGCGGTAGACCGTGTCCACCCCGGCGATCTCGGCGGCCAGAAGCACCAGCGGATTGACCACGCCCCCGGGCGTCGGGCAGACGACAACAAGCCGCTCCACCCCCGCCACCTTGGCCGGGATCGCATTCATCAAGACGGACGAGGGATAGGAGGCGAGCCCCCCCGGCACATAAAGCCCGGCGGCCGAGACGGGCGACCAGCGCCAGCCCAGCTCCGCCCCGGTGGCCTCGGTCCAGCGTTCTTCCATCACCGGCATCTGCCGGGCGTGATAGGCCCGGATACGCTCGGCCGCGAGTTCGAGCGCCGCGCGCTCGGCCGCGGGCACCTTGGCGATTTCCGCCGCAATCTCGGCCTTCGAAAAGGCGAGCGTCTCGGGTGTCAGATCGAGCCGGTCGAATTTCGACGTGTAGTCGATCACCGCCGCATCGCCGCGCGCACGCACCTCGGCGATGATCGCCGCCACCGTCGCATCGACATCGGGGCTGTCCTCGCGCTTCATCCCCAGAAGGGCGGTGAAACGGGTCTCGAAATCATCGGCATCGGTGGTCAGGAAATGCGGCATCGGAGGCTCCTTCTTGACCAAGGGGATAGAGCGAAGCGGGACGCGGGGCAAGCTTCGCGCGCGGCCGCGCCCTGCGGCATCCGTCGCGAAAGGGCGTATTTCGGCCAAGAAGAAACCCATACCGTTTCTTCTTGGCGCAAATACGCCTCTGCCTTGCGGGCCGGGCGCGGCGTTTCAGATCAGGCGCTTGTGCAGGGGATGGCCAAGCAGCCAGCCGCCACCGCCGCCGCGGTCATCCATCTGCCAGCCCTGACGGCGATAAAAGCCAAGCGCGGTGTTGGTCGCGGTCAGCCGCGCCTCGACGCGGCCATGGGCGCGCAATTCCTCTTCCAGCGCCGCCAGCAGGGCGCGGCCGCAGCCCTTGCCCTGCGCCTCCGGCGCGGCAAAGAGCAGCCGGATCCGGCCCTCCCCGTCGGGCTGATGGCGCCAGTCGATCGCGCCCACGGCGACGATGCCCTCGGGTTCCGCGACGAACAGCCGCTGCTCGGGGTCGTGCAGGATCGAGGCGAGCGCCTTCGGGCTGTTCGAGGCGACCCAGGGCCGGATGCGCTCGGGGTCGTCCCGGTGATCGGCGCGGCACAAAGCGGTGATCGACGCGCCGATCACCGCCGACAGGACGGGCAGTTCCTCGGATCGGGCAGGACGGATCATGATCTTCGACCTTCTATTCCGGGTGGGTCGGCGCCTGGCCCGAAACGGCCCGATAGGGCCGCGTCACATCCCGCAGATCGACGGACAGGCATTCGACCCCGGCGGCAATCGCCCCATCCCCCGCAAGGGTGATCACCACGCGCCCTGCCCCCTCGGCCCCCGGCTCGAAGGTGATGTCGAGCGCCGAGAGCACCAGATCCGGGTCCTTGCGGTCAAACCCCTGCGAGGCGACCTGGGTCACGTCGGAGAGCACCAGAAGCGATTGCACCCGCTCGTAGGGGCGACGCTCGGCCTCGGCCGCCGCCTTGTCCTCCCAGCGGAAGCGGTTGAGCAGCATCGAGAGCCGCCGGGCCTTCGGCTCGTAGCGGATTTCAGTCACCGGCAGGACGGCATCCTGCACCAGCGCCGCCAGCACGCCCAGATCCACCGCGCTTTCGGCGCGCAGGGTCAGCGGCCCTTCGGCCCCGTCGTCAAACCGTGCATCCCGGCTCATTCGCCCTTCACCCGTTCGATATGCGCCCCGACGGCGCGCAGCTTTTCTTCTACCCGTTCGTAGCCGCGATCAAGGTGGTAAACTCGGCTGACCACCGTCTCGCCTTCGGCGGCCAGACCGGCCAGAATCAAGGAAACCGAGGCCCGCAAATCAGTTGCCATGACCCGCGCGCCTTTCAGACGGTCGACGCCATGCACTTTTGCAACACCGCCATGCACCTCGATCCGCGCTCCCATCCGCGCCAGTTCGGGCGCATGCATGAAGCGATTCTCGAAAATCCGCTCTTCCAGCACGGAGGTTCCCTCGGCCGTGCAAAGCAAAGCCATCATCTGCGCCTGCAGGTCGGTCGGAAAGCCGGGGAAAGGCTCGGTCACCACATCGACGGCGCGGATGCGGCCGTTCTTGCGTTTGACCTTGAGGCCGCGCGCGGTTTCCTCGACCGAGATCCCCGCCGCATCCAGTTTCTCGCAGAAGCTTGCGACCAGCTCGATCCGGCCGCCCAGGCATTCCACCTCGCCGCCGCAGATCGCGGGCGCCAGCATGTAGGTGCCCAGCTCGATCCGGTCGGTGACGACGGGATGCGTCGCCCCGTGCAGCCGATCGACGCCCTGAATGGTGATCGTCGCCGTCCCCTCGCCCTCGATTTGCGCCCCCATCGCCCGCAGGCAGCGCGCCAGATCAACGATTTCGGGCTCCCGCGCGGCGTTTTTCAGCACCGAGGTGCCCTTGGCCAGCACCGCCGCCATCAGGAAATTCTCGGTCGCGCCGACCGAGGCAAAGCGCATCTCATGCACTGCGCCCTTCAGCCCGCCGCGCGCATTGGCGTGCAGATAGCCTTCCTTCAGCTCGATCTCGGCCCCCAAGGCGGTCAGCGCATCGATGTGAATGTCCATCGGCCGCGCCCCGATCGCACAGCCGCCCGGCAGCGACACGACCGCATGGCCAAGCCGCGCCAGAAGCGGGCCCAGCACCAGATTCGAGGCCCGCATCTTCCGCACGATGTCATAATCGGCGACCGGGTTGATCTCGCCGTGGCACGAGGTGGCCAGCACCTTGCCGTCTTGCAGCGCGGTGACCTCGGCGCCGAGGCTGGCCAGCAGCTGCGTCATCGTGCGGATGTCGGAAAGCCGCGGCGCATTGGTCAGCGTCAGCGGTTCTTCGGACAGCAGGGTGGCGGGCATCAGCGCCAGACAGGCATTCTTGGCGCCCGCAATCGGGATCTGCCCGGAAAGCGGCCCGTTGCCGCGCACAAGGATACTGTCCACTCGCTCACTCCTCCGGGCCGGTTTCGGCCGTCTCGTTGTTGTTTTCCTCGGCGGACCGCGCCCGCGCCTGCGCCTTGCGCCGCGTCAGATTGGCGCGCAGGGCGGCGGCCAGACGCGCGTCGCGCGTGGCGTCAGAGGCGGTTTTCCGGCTGGGGGTGTCCTTTGTCATGCGCCCTTTTAGCGAGGCCGATGAAATGTGTCGAGAGAGGGTGAATATTTGGCTTGCGCACCCCGCCCGAGTCGTCTAAATCCCCGCCACGGTCAACGAAGACCAGCGCGAAAGCGTCGGATGCTGCAGTAGCTCAGTGGTAGAGCACTCCCTTGGTAAGGGAGAGGTCGAGAGTTCAATCCTCTCTTGCAGCACCATAAATCTTCAGAAAAACAGGTAGTTCGGCAGGTCGGGCGGCAGTCGACCCCGTTACCCCAAGTTACCCCAAGCCCAGTTTTGCCGCATTTTGTGTTGCGCGAATTGGCGCGGATTCAGGCCGCGATTAGCGCAATCGCTAGAAGAACCCCCATCACAGAAGACTCCGCTCACGACAGGTGCTGTGCCTGTCTGAGAGGAGTAGACCATGGAAGACAAGATCAACTGCTTCGACGCAAAGTCGGCGAAGCGCATCAAGAAGAACGTGGTGGGTAGCCCGCATTCGGCCTTTGCCGATGCCTTGGGAAACATCTGCCTGCTGGGGCGCGGTCGCCTGTCGGGCGGCGGCGTGGCCTTCAACAAGGGGGCGCTGGCTTGGCTGGGGGAACAGGACGGTGGGCGGTTCATCCGCGCAATCAACTTGACCACCGGCTTCGACCGTCTTGCCGCGCTTGACGACCTGCCAAACGACCAGAACCACGACCAGCGCGACTACATCGTGCTCGACCCCGAGGATTTTGAGGAGGAGCGGTTCCCGCCTCTCTCCACCTTGGACAACGATGCGCCGTTCTGAGGAAAGGGAAAAAACACATGCCCACATACTTCAAGCACGGCGACGGCAAGACGACCATCGAGACGGTCGCCCGCTGGCTGATTCAGGAAGCTGCGTTTCGGGGTTGGTCGCTGCACGACTATGTCGAAGAAAGGTGCAGTCTGACCGATCTTGGCGTCACCGCCGAAAACGTGATCGCCACCCTCAAGCCGCTGATCCCCGACGCCCACCTGCACTACAACCGCGACGCCCCGAGGGGCAAGCGGTTCGACACATGGGAGGCTTGGTTCCAGCATCGTCTGCGCAACCGCATCTACTATTTCTTCCACCGCCACGCCGAAGGCGGCGGATTGCGCCGTTGCTGGGCTGAATGGCCGGTTCAAATACCGCTCCCATCCAAGAATTGAAGAAACATAGTGCCGCGCCAATCTACAAAGGCGAGGCACAACTCTTATGCTGCGATACGTTTCTCTGAATGCAAGTCAAGTATTGAATAGACCTCTTGCGCGATTGACTTCGCAAGAAGAGGCGGAACGGCATTTCCAATCATCTGAGAAACGGGATTGACCAGAGGGGGAAAAACAAAGGAGTCATCAAAGCTCTGGAGACGCGCCGCTTCGCGCATTGTCAAACCCCTATCTGCAACAGGGTGCGCGAAACGTCCCGAGCCCACATGGTAAACCCATGTTGTGATAGTCAGAGAGGGCTCGTCCCAGTCCAACCGACCGTAAGCACTTCCATAGAATTTGTTTGTCTGTAGCCTAGAATCAATTTCCCTCATTCTACCAGTGCCAACCGCATTAATTCGCTCAACTTGCTTACCGCTAAGAACGCGCGCAACATGATTTGTAACTGACCCGCTCGCGGACCGCATTGAAAAGGCGTAGTCACTTAAATCGGACATGGTTATGTATTGGAGGGGACTCAACCCACGAACCGTTGAAGGTTCAGGTAGGTCTCCAATCGCATCGCGAACTGTTCTATATCGGCGTGAATTTCCGAACAGGTCACCCGCAGCGGGAAAAAACTCTGCCTTAGGGAAACTTGGCCCACGCCCAACTACATCACAAACATCTTTCCGCACGGCCAGAAAGAAAACGCGATGCCGCATTTGAGGCACGCCAAAATCAGCCGCGCACAATTTCTGAAATGCTACATCATAACCCCATTCCTCAAAAGTGGAGATTAGGTCTTGAGAAAACTTTCCGCTATCATAGTTCAAAAACTCCCGAACATTCTCGACCAATACAACTTTCGGCTTGATAAACTCGCAAACATCCAAGAAGTCTTTATACAGATGATTTCTAGGATCGTCATAGAAACGGACGCCCTTCTCCGAGTCAACATACTTTCTGACACCATTTCTGCTAAATCCGTTGCATGGCGGACCACCAGCGATAACGTCTATATCGTCCAAATTGGTTAAACCTGCGGCACGAAGCTCTTGGGACAGGGTGGTCCTGTTATCCGTTAGCTTCCTAATGTCGCCCGTGAACACTCGCGGTGGTTGGCCCTCTGAATTTCGCAGATTAGCCACGAAGGCCCTTGAGGGGTGCGCTAAAAGCTCCACACCAAATTCAGTCGTGAAACGCCCAGTTGCCTCAAAGGCTCGGCTCAAAGACTCGGCTCAAGCCGCCGCACCCGCAGAAGAGGCCAATGATCTTGTATTTTTTAGCCAATTTCAAACCTCGCACAGCGATCCGCTACGGCTCACCATCGCAACCTAACCTGAACATCAACGCTGAGCAAGTCCAAAATGGCATTCATAGTCCGTGGACCCATCGGCACCTTTGAGGCACGCTGTTTGATGATGCGGAGGAACAGTGACTTCGAGCAAGGACCCCATACTGGCTGCATTTGGAAGCCGCGTTCGACAACTTCGAAAGGAGCGCAGTCTTTCACAGGAAGCGCTCGCTGATGAAGCAGGGCTGGACCGTAGCTACATAGGCCAAGTTGAACGGGGCGAAAAAAACGTCTCGCTGTCGAACATTTGCAGAATCTCCAACGCGCTCAACGTTCCACCTCAAAGCCTGCTGGAGACTATTTATGTTCATCAAGAATAGTGACAATTATTTATCGCCCTCCGAAGTTCTTGAATTGGAACGCCTTTTGAAGGCATTCTTCACAATCCCATACTCGACAGATCTTGACGGTAAGGACGCCGAAACGCTAATTCGTATTGTCAAGAATGCAACTTTTGACCACTCGCGTAGAAAGGAAATCTTCGATATAATTGACGGCAACGTAGGATATTCAGTGAAGACATTAAGAAAGCGGCCATCAGCGAAAGTTGTTGATTTGCAGGAGCAGCAGCAGCGGTCACATAGAAGCCATAGGCGACGATGGTGCGGCGGCTGAATTTGGAGGGCGTGGCTCGGTAGACCAATGCCGGATCACGTGTGCTGTCGCAAAAGACAGTGCGCCGCCCCATCCGATAGGTCAGGATGCCACATAGGGCTGCAAGCTCGCCTACAGCCACGCCGTAACAGCGAGCGAAGCGCCAAAGGGTCGGGATAGACGGCCAGCCATCGGGCTCCATCTCTGCCGCATAGGTCAGCACAGCTTCGTGCGCCAAGCGCAGATCGGGGCTGAACAGAATGTCGTATCCGTCAATCAATTCTTGTCCGGTCATTTCACCTCCCCGGCCAGATGCCGCGAACCGAAGAAAAGTCGCCGTCCACGAGCGTATCCGTGTGCAAACCGCCGGGGGTGGTAGCCACATCGGTCACAACCCAGCCCGAGGGCGAGAACACATCGTTATAGCCGCGCGCCGTCGCAAGTGCGTTGGCAGCGACAATGGCGGCGGCGGGGTTGGCGGCGCTTACCAGCGCCCCCCGGATGCCCGAGGACGTGCCAAGGGTTTCAGCAAGGGCGGCATTCGCGGGGCGGGAAATGCGATACAGCGGCATCAATTAGTGTCCTTCTGGTTCAGGGCCATCTTGACCCGGTCGATGGGGTTGACGCGCCGCTGTTCAAACTCGCGGTTGCGGACGATGGCACGCTGCGCTGCATTGCGGGCGATGGCGTCCTGGACTGCTTTAGTTTCAGCGCCGACCAGCTTGTCGGCAAGGTCAGCGGCGCTGAAAGGGCGGTCCTTGCGCGGCATACGGTCGATGATGCTGACCAGCGCCGCGCCCAAGACCCGGTTGCCCGTTGCGGCGGCATGGACGGCCATATTGGTCAACTCGACAGGCCCGGCCCCTTCAAGCTGACGGATGAAATTCGTGCGTTCATCAGAACCAAGTCCAGCCCGGGTAAGGACGACAACAGGGCTGGCCCAAAGCTGCGCCGTGGTAGCGAGACTTTCAGCCGATGCGACCAATTCCTTGATCGACTGCCAGCGGGCATCGGAACTGTTGTTCTGGACCTCGGTGCGCGCGGCCACTTCGGCCTTGGCGACAGCGGCCTCTACATCGCGCCGGGGCATCCCCACACCCGACAGGCTGCGACCCACTTCGGCAGCACGGGCGGCAGGTCCGGCTTCCAAGTTATCGATCATCGCGGCGAACTTTGCTGCACGCTTGGCGGCAACTTCGGCAAGCGAGATCACTTCGGCGGTCGCAAGCGCCGGAGTATTGCCGAAAGGGATCGGGGGAGTAAGGTCAAGGACGGGTTCCGCCATGTCGGGCTCCTGTGCCGAGGGCTGGCACCATTGCCCGCCCGGATGCCCAAGAATAGCCCGGCGGCATGGGGCGGCAGAGCGTTATCCCTTGTTGTTCAGAGCGAGAACAAAAGGTGTATCCCCCTCTTGACGTTTGGTTAGGCAATCACCAGATCGTCTTTGCCGCCCGGAATTGGCCGGGTGGTTGGACTGTTGAGACTGTCAACCTCTTTAAGGTTCGCTGGAAGCACGATGCCGAACAGCATCGCCGCCAACACGGCCAGATCGAATGAGACACTGAGCATTGCTCGGACCTCCACGGTTACATTATACCACCTCGCGTTTCGAGGCCCGTGTTGGCGAGGCGTTCGGGAGAGACACCGAACTTATACGTTGACAGAAGGTGGCGTGCGTTTGGAGGACGCCCGGTGCAAACCGGAACCCAGGGTCAGGGTCAGTCCTCCAAACTTTGCGACAGGAGGATTTATGTCGCTGGACTGGTTTAAGCCCCGTGGATACCGTCACTTTGACCTCCCGGTTGATGATAAGTTTTCTGCTCGCGCTATGGACCCGGCTTTCGTGGCCCGGCATCCGTTCTCACCGCTGCTTCATTACACAAAATCGGAAAAACGTTACAAGAAGGACGCCAAGTCTGGGGTTCGCACCATTACGACCAAAGATCGGCAAATAAAATACGCCTCGCATCGTGATGCCTGCATCTTGGCGTATTATGCCCATCAATTAAATCAGGCGCTGGAAAAGCTGTATCTTGCATCGGGCCTGTCAGAAAACGTCATCGCATACCGTTCACTCGGCAAGGGCAACTATGATTTTTCTGCGGAGGTTCTCGCCTACGCAAAGGCCAACGCCCCGGTGACAATTCTCGCGTTTGATGTGACAGGCTTCTTTGACAACCTTGACCATGGATTGTTGAAAAAGCGCCTCAAGACTGTGCTCGGTGTTACTTCGCTTGCCGACGACTGGCACAGGGTTTTCCGTTCTTTCACCGCCTTCCATTTTGTTGATCTAGAGGAATTGAAGGCACATGCCATCTTCGCACCAAGATTGGCTGCGCGATCACGGGATAGGATTGCAGGTGTAGAGGAACTGAAAGCGGCTGGGGTATTTTTTCACCCCAACCCAGAAATCGCAAAAGGCAAGAAGCGCGGGATACCGCAAGGAACCCCGATCAGCGCAGCAGCTTCAAATCTCTATATGATAGATTTCGATGCAGCAGCGAAGGCTCATTGTGACAGGATAGGTGCCCTTTACCGCCGCTACTCCGACGACATTATGGTAGTTTGCGATCCGGCCCAAGCTGTTGCGGTTGAGGCAGAAGTGATGCGTTTGATCGCAAGCGAACTGCTTGAAATCAACCCCGCCAAGACCGAACGAACTGATTTTGGAGCGGCAGCCCATTTGCCCAGATCATCACGCGCAGCGCAATATCTTGGATTCACGCTGCATGAGGATGGGCCAGCAATCCGAGAAAGCTCGCTGTCACGGCAATGGCGAAAAATGCGACGAGCCATGAAGCGGATCAGAAAGGTTGCCACTGCAAAGATAGCGGCGGGGGTCTCTGACGGGGCTCACACAAAAAGGCTGCGCAGGCGCTTTTCGCACCTCAAAGTCCGGGACGATCAAGGCATTCGAACGATACGGAATTTTTCGTCCTACGGGAGGCGAAGCGCTGCTGTTTTCGGCAGCGATGAGAAAATCACAGGACAAGTAAAGCGGTTCGAAAGAGCGGCCCAAAAGGAACTGGCAGAGTTGAAGGCCCTCGGCAAACCCAAAGTGCCATAGATCGCTGCCAGTCAATCTCCGCGCTCGCCTCGCAGGCCGCGCGACCCCGGAAACGATGCGATGGCGGTTCCAGAAGGCGTGGGGCGAGAACCGGGGATCGGCGCTTCCGGCAGACGTTCGATGAGTTCAGGCATGATGTTCTGGTCCACCGGCGAGGGCGCGTGGTTGCGCTGCAGCGGGGTCACGTCAATCATCCCTTCCGCCTGCTTGCGGGCAAGATATTCCTCTACCGTCATGTCAGCCGGAACAACCAAAACCCCGCCCATGTTGACAGTGGTGTTGATCTCAAGGGGGACGCCTTCACGGTATCCGTGCCGAGCTTTCAGCAGAAACAGGTTGGCGACCACGTTGCCCTCGTTTGCGGCGGTTCGCAGGTTCGAAACGAGTGCGTCATGTTCGGAGGCAAGGCCGCGCTGGTAGGCTTCTTCCACCTCGGGCTGGCGGGCGCGGCAGACCTGCAAGGCGTCCTTCGACATGCGTAGGGCGCGGGCGATGGTGGTCAGGTGACAGCCCCGGGCGGATAGCTCTTCAATGATCTTGATGCCCCGTGCGCCAACGACGAAATGCGAGCGGCCAGAGCCGCCGGGGCCGGGGTTCACCTTGCGCGATGGCAGATCGTCAGACGGCATTTGCGGCCTCCTCTTTCATCTCATTGGCGATGCGCTGGACGGTAGATTTGCCCACGCGCAATTCCCGCGCGATGGAGTTGATGCCCAGACCTTGCAGGCGAAGCGACCGGATCGCATCAACGATGCCGTCAGAAGCCGGGGGACGGCCAAAGCGGACACCCTTTGCGCGGGCATGGGCCAGACCTTCCACGGTGCGTTCGATCAGCAATTCACGCTCAAACGCGGCGACAGCGGCCACCATCGTATACATCATCCGGCCCGCCGCCGTGGTGGTGTCGATTGCTTCGCGGTCCACATACAGATCGCAGTTGGTCTGGCGCAATTCGTCCAACAGATGCAGCAGGCCGATGGTCGTGCGGCCAAGACGGGTCAGATCCACGGCGGCGACAATGTCCACCTTCCGGCGGCGCACATCTGCCATCATCCGGTCAAAGGCAGGGCGGGCCTTGGCCGCGCCGCTAATCGTCTCATGATATTCGTTGGCGACGGTCCAGCCCGCCCGCGCCGCCACCTCGCGCAGCCGGATAAGCTGCGGGGTCAGGTCTTGGGATATGGTGCTTACGCGGGCATACAAGGCGACTTTGCGGGTCATTCGGTGGCCTCTCTTGGATCGCAGGGAAGGGGGTTGCCGGTCGCATCGTGCCAGCCGGGGCGGTGCGCGCTGCCCAAAGGGTGGCCATCAGCCGGGCCATAGATGGTCGATGTGTGTCGGCCCGGCACCAGCCACCAGCGCGTCACTGCGCCATCAGCCGCCACGTGGTAAAACTCGCGCTGGCCGTCAACGATGCCCGGCACGAATTCATTCATCTTGTCTTCAATGCCGCTCATTCAAACTCCGCCATAGGTTGTGCCAAGTACGAGAACATAAACGGAACACTTCCACACCGTCTAGCCCGGAAAACGAGCACTTATGGGGCTATAGGTCCGGGCGGAAAGTGGCCGTTGAAATCGTGGAAAAATATGACGGGGCGGCGGAGACGATTTCCGGGCGGGTCGGATTGTGCACTTAGCGGCAAGAAATGTGGCTCTGGCACTGGCACCCGGGGCCGTCGCCGGACAGATCGGCCCCCCGGCCTTTTAGGCGGCAGCACAGCGCGCAAAGCGATGGCTTTCTTGCCCAAAGACCGAAGCACAGAGGCAGCCGCCGTAGCGCCCGCCGTATCCCCAGCCGTTACCCCCGATGGGTTACGGCTAAGTCCACCCGCCGCTGGCCCTTCTTCCACCGTAACCCCCGTAGCCTCCCAAAAGGACAAAGGGGCAAGAGCGGCGGGGGAATGGCACCGCTATCTTGGGCGTTCAGCATCTCTGCCGCAGGGGTTAGGTCGCTGGCGTTACGGGCCGCTACGGGGGCTACGCTGGGCTTTCCCGACACAAAGCCAAACACTTAAGCGTAGCCCCCACATTGGCGCGCCGTCGCCCCGTAGCCGCCTAAAACGGGTCGCGGCTCACGTCGCCTTCCAGATGCGTCCCTTCGTGGGCTCCATCGGGTCCAAACTCCGGCACGATCCGCAGCGCTCCATCGCCGCGCACATAGCAGTGTTCCGGGTTTCCACCGAACCGCCGCTGTTTTCTGTCGAACCCCAGCCGACGCATTGCGTCCCCCAGCCGTTCCATATCGTCCTGGGTCCGCATCCCGGCCACACGCCCGACGATGCGCCAAGCATCGGTCGCGCGCAACTTGCCAGCCATTTCTTCGCCCAGCGCCGCATGCAGCGTTTCATAGAACGGGTCTTCCTCCCGCCGGGCATCCTGTTCAGCGGCTGCCTCACCCCAAAGCGCCGGGTCCAGCCGGATCGCCGCGCCTTCGGCCTCGCGCACGGCGGCTTCGGCCCAGAGCTGGTCGCGGTCGCGCCGCAGGGCATCAAGGTCAAAGCCCGTCACTGCAATCGGCCAGAACCGGCGATTGCCGGTCGTGTCGCGCAGGTAGCGACTGTCGTTCGTCGTGCCGACGATCACGCATTGGCGGGGGGCCTCTCGTTCAAGGCGGTCGTATGCCATGCGGGCCTTATCGCGGGTGCGAGACAGCAGGCCCTTCAAATGGTTTGCCCCGCCCTGTCGCATCCCCTTCAACTCGCCTGCCTCGACAATCCACTTTCCAGAAAGCGCCTCGATCACGCGCTTCGCCTCGGCATTCAGCGGGAGGTCATCGGTGAACCAGTCATCCCGGACAGCCAGAACCTTCAAGGCCGTCGACTTGTTCGTGCCCTGCGGGCTTTCCAACACTAGCATTTCATCGAACTTCACACCCGGTCGCCGCACCCGCCGCACAGCGGCGACAAGGATCAATTCCCCCACTGCCCTCGAATAGGTCGTGTCATCCGCGCCGCCATAGGTGGCAAGCCATCGCCCGATCCGGGGAACGCCATCCCACCGGAGCCCGGCAAGGTATTCCGCGACAGGGTGGAAGGCGTTCTGCCTTGCTGCATCCGAAAGGACGGTCAGGAACAGGTCGCGCGAAGGCCGAAACCGAAATCGTTCATCGGTCAGCAGCCAAAGGCGGTTTGCCGCCGCATCGTCCAATGGCGGGCCGAAACCTTCCAGACCATCAATCCGGTCGCGGCCAGCGAAGAGGTCATGGCGCACCACCACCCCGAGCTTTCGCATCGCCAAGCGGATATTGCGCTGCGACGACGAAAGCGGCCTGCCTTCTTTATCACATTCAAAGCTGTCATCTGCCTCCGCCCGCGCCCGCCCGATCTGGCGCGCCACATATTGGCGGGGCTTGGGCTGGTCTAGCGCATGGCCGCTGATCGCAAATTCCGGGTTCAGGGTCACGGCGGCAATCACGTCGTCAGGCACATTCGCCCGCGCTAGATCGCAGACCACAGCCCAGAACGCCTCCGAACGGCTTGCATAGCGTCCGGGATCGTCAGGGTCCCGCCCTTGCACAATCAGCATTTTGGTCCGGTCGGACACCGGCAGGTCGGGCCGTCCATCCGCGTCAAACGGCACGGCGGGCAGATCGGTCGCCAGCGCCGCGCGCGCCAGCGGAGCGCCACCGCCTGCCACCTTCTGCGGCGCGCGGGGGAAGGCGTCCAGCGGATAGCGCTGCGCCCAGTCGGAGGCCACTACGGCGGCAAGGCGCGGGACGCGCCCCTTCTTGCGCTTCTTGCTGTCCGGGACATTCACTGTGCCGGGCAACCGCATAATGCGGTCGGCATTGTGGCAGGCATCGGCTTGCAGGTCTGTTTCAATTTTCAAATTTCGGGCTTCGACCACATCCAACAATCTCCCAAGGTGTGCCTCGACAAGTGCTGTTTCCTCCGCCATCAAAGGCACGCCTTTACTTTGGCGCAAGACAAGGTTCGAAAGATCGGGAGAGCCGCCTATAGCGACACTGCTTTCGGTAAGCCAAAAGGCCTGCATACCGCCGCCGCTGTCCACGATCACAGTCGGGATCGGATCATAGGCCAACAGCGTCCGTAGCGCCCGCGCCCGTTCTTCCTCGGGGTTTTCACCGACACGTGGGTCCACATCAACATGTAGCGCGCGGATAGCCGAAATTGCGCCCTTGTTGGGCTTCACCTCCACGCCACCGAAAACCACGTTCACGGTAAAGTAGATGTTCTGCCTGCCCAGCCGCGCTTCGATCCAGTCGCGCATCTGTCCGAGGTTGCTGGCCGAAAAAGTGGCAGTGGCGATCTTGCCGCTGTCAGGGACGATGGCAGTCAGAACCCATGGCCCGCCCGGCTGCCAGCATTCAAGAAACGCTACCGCATCATCGGTCTTACCAGACAAGTCTTTTTGGTCGGTCGCGGTGGCGGGATCGGATAGACTGGAGGTGTTCAGCAAGTCACCTTCCGCCCCGGCCCGCTCTCCACGGGTTGGGGCTTCTTTCATCCCGACACCCGCGCCTCGGCACGGGCCGCCACCCAGCCGTCAATTTCGCGTTCCAGCCAAGCTGAGAACGGCGGTGCAAAAGTCGGCCACGGAAGCGGCGGGATAGTCCTGCTGCGGGCGGTGTAAAAACCGGCCACTCTGCTCTTCTTGCGTCAGGCAGGGAGGGCGTGGAGATTTATACCGTGGATTTGTATCGAAAGGTCCGTCTGGCCTGTGCTGAAGGTATGAGCCGACGCGCGGCCGCGTCATATTTCAACATCTCGCGCGATACTGTGGACAAGGCGATGGCCTTCTCGGTGCCGCCCGGGTATCGGCGCACGGCACCGATCAAGCGCCCGAAGTTGGACGGGTTTATCGAGATCATCGATGCCTGGCTCGAGGCCGACAAGACCGTGCATCGCAAGCAGCGCCATACCGCCAAGCGTATTTTCGACCGGCTGCGCGAGGAACACAGTTTCACCGGGGGCTATACGATCATCAAGGATTATGTTCGGGAGCGCGAACGGCGTGGGCGGGAGATGTTCGTGCCGCTGGCGCACCCGCCCGGACATGCGCAGGCGGATTTCGGCGAAGCTGTCGTTGTCATCGACGACGTCGAGCAGAAAGCGTTCGACGGACTTACGCGGCGCCATCTGGCGCCACGGTTCCGTCTCACTCTTCGTCATGGACCTCCCCCACAGTGACACCTGTTTCGTGCGCGCCTATCCGGTGGCGACGGCGGAGGCTTGGACAGACGGCCACGTCCATGCCTTTGCGTTTTTCGGCGGAGTGCCCTTGTCGGTGCTCTATGACAACGATCGCTGCCTGGTTGCGAAGATCTTGCCCGACGGGACGCGCCAGCGGGCCAGGCTGTTCAGCGCCCTGCAATCACATTACCTGTTTCGTGACCGCTATGGACGCCCCGGCAAGGGGAATGACAAAGGCAATGTCGAGGGGCTGGTGGGGTATTCCCGGCGCAACTTCATGGTACCAATCCCACGCTTTTCCAGTTGGGATGCCTTCAATGCCGATCTCGAAGCCCGATGCCGCAAGCGTCAAAGCGACGTTCTGCGCGGCGAAGATGAGACGATCGGAGACCGGCTCGCCCGCGATCTGTTGGAGTTTCGACCTTTGCCTGCAGCCCCCTTCGAGGCCTGTGACCAAACCAGTGGCCGGGTCAGTTCCCAGTCCCTCGTACGCTACGACACCAACGATTACTCGGTCCCGGTCGCCCATGGCCACCGCGATGTCTGGGTGCGCGGCTACGTCGACCGGGTGGTGATCGGTTGTGGTGGGGAGGTGATTGCCCGGCACCCGCGCAGTTACGACCGCGCAGAGATGGTATTCGATCCGATCCACTATCTCCCGCTGATCGAGAAGAAGATCAATGCCTTGGATCAGGCCGCACCGCTGGCTGGTTGGGACCTGCCGTCCGAATTCGTCACCCTTCGCCGCCTCATGGAGGCACGAATGCTGAAGATGGGGCGCCGTGAGTATGTGCAGGTTCTGCGCCTGCTCAAGACCTTCGAGCTTGCGGATGTGCATGCCGCCGTGAAGAAGGCCCTGAAGCTCGGGGCGATCGGCTTTGACGCCGTCAAGCACCTCGTGCTTTGCCACGTCGAGAAACGGCCGCCGTTCTCGATCTCGATGTCTATCCGTTCGGCATCTCTCTCGGACGGATCGCGGTCGATGCCTCACTTGCCAAGGGCCCATGTCGCGACCACCTCGGCCGCCAGCTATATGTCCCTGCTGACGGGGGATGCGGCATGACCGATGCCCCGAAGATCCTGCTCGCCCATCATCTGAAGACCCTGAAGCTCCCCACCTTCTTGCGCGAGCATGAGAAACTGGCCCGGCCCCGGCGGTGCAGGCCGCCACTGTCTTGCGCGCCTGCGCGCGCAATGTGCCGCCGAGGGCGTGGATCACCTCCAGTTCCTGGCCCGCTTGGTTGAACTTGAACTGATCGACCGCGAGCGTCGGATGATCGAGCGCCGCATCAAGGCCGCGAAGTTCCCGGCCACCAAGAGCCTGGACAGCTTCGACTTCAAGGCAATCCCGAAACTCAACAAGATGCAGGTGCTGGAGCTCGCCCGTTGCGAATGGATCGAACGGCGTGCGAATGTCATCGCACTTGGCCCCAGCGGCACCGGCAAGACCCACGTAGCCCTGGGGCTTGGATTGGCGGCCTGCCAGAAAGGTTTGTCGGTCAGCTTCGTCACCGCGGCGGCCTTGGTTACCGAGCTGATGGAGGCCCGCGACGAACGGCGCCTCCTGCGTTTCCAGAAGCAACTGGCCGCTGTCAAACTGCTGATCATCGAAGAACTGGGATTCGTGCCCCTGTCAAAGACAGGCGCCGAGCTTCTGTTCGAGATGATTTCCCAACGCTATGAGCGCGGCGCCACGCTCATCACCAGCAATCTGCCGTTCGACGAATGGACCGAGACCTTCGGCACCGAGCGCCTCACCGGCGCGCTCCTCGACCGGTTGACCCACCATGTCAACATCCTCGAGATGAATGGCGAGAGTTTCCGCCTTGCGCAGAGCCGCGCGAGAAACGGCGCAGAAACACGCTGACCAACCCCGCGCAAACTTGGCCCTGAGGGGCCAAGGCGGCCAGTCAACCGCCAGCTATGTGATGAGCGCGGCTGACTGGCCGCCACCCATTTCCATCCCAAACGCAAAGACCAAAGTGGCAGGTTTTTGCACCGCCGAATGGCAGGGTTTTACTCCGCCGTTGACAGCCTTTCCCTGCGGCCGCCCCCGGCGCGGCAGCTCGGGCAATTCGGCGCGCGCCCATTTCGCGACCAGGGACTCGTTGGCCCCGATCTCTTTGGCGACGGTGACGATCTTGGTGCCGGCCTCGATCTTCTGCACCGCCATGGCCTTGAGCTCATCGGGCCAGATCCGACGCCCGTTGTCGGCGGTGATCACCGGGATTCCCCAGACCACCACATCGCCGCCCTCACCCTCGTCCAACATCTCGACCTCCTTCGAACAGAGAGAGGGAGATCATCGCAAAACCCTTATTTCATTGGAACATGGGGTATATGCACCGCTTACGAAACAGCCCCCCTTCGGTCTGCGCGCCCGGCTCGGGCGGGATCGTGGCAAAGCACACGGCTTCGGTCACCGAAGCATCGCTGAACCTGAGCCGGTATCCGCTCAGCCGGGCCGGTCCCAGAAAGCGCGGCCCCACCTCCAGACCAAGCGAAGCCGACAGGCTGGCATGATGGAGGCAGGAGCCATAGGCGAAATACAGGATATCCGCATCGGGCGGCAGGACGGCCTGATCTTCCATGCGCTTACCCTTTCGCGGCAAAGGCTTGCCGCAGAACCGGATAATTCAGCGAAGCAAGCGTGTCGGCCCCAAGGCCCAGGAAGACCAGACCCATGACCCGGGGCAGGACGGTATTGGCGGCATCGCCGATGGTGAGCCTGCGCATCCGATGCACGGTCAGGACCAGCGCCGCCTCGATCAGAAACGACAGCGCCACAACCAGAATGCCCAGGGTCAGAAACCAGCCGCCCTGCGATCCGAGATGAACACCGGCAGCAGCGCCAGAAAGAACAGCGCCACTTTCGGGTTCAGGATATCGACCACCACCCCTTCCAGAAAGATGCGCCGCAGCATCTTGCGATCACTGGCCGGGATGATTTCGAAAGTCCCGGGCTTTTCGCGCAGGGCGTTGATGCCCAGCCACGACAGGTAAAGCCCCCCGGCCAGCAGGATGCCGGTTTGCATCGCCTCGGAGATCTGCAGCGAAATGGTGAAAACCAGCGTCGCCAGCCCCACATGGAACAGCGCGCCCGAACAGACCCCTGCGGCCGACATGATCCCGGCCGGTGCCCCCTGCGCCAGGGTCCGGCTCAGGATATAGGCCATGTCAGGGCCGGGTGTCAGATTGAGGACAAGCACGGTCAGCACGAATGTGCCCCAGAGTTCAGGCGTCATGATGTTTGCTCTTGTTCGGCCCGGGCCCTTGGGGCGTGTCGGGGAGAAGCGCGGAACCGCGCGCGGCGGAATAGGACAGGCGGCCCGGCGACGGGGGATCCCAGGCCAGCCGGTCAGCCACATGCAGCGCCGTCCCGGGCACATGGGCCTCCGGGGCGTCAAGGCTGGCCAGCGTGAAGTCGATCTCTTGCGGGCGGCTGGCGTCCGCAAAAGTCAGATGCGTGCCGCAGCGCATGCAGAACCCGCGCCGACAGGCCGGGCTGGAGGCATGGGTGGCCAATCCGCTGCCCGACAAGATGAAAGCCTCCCGATCCACGGTGCCCCAGGCGAGGCGGGTCGCACCGCTGCTGCGTCGGCACAATGGGCAGAAACATTCCGTCAGATCGCGCGGAGACTGCAGGATGTGATCGCGCAGCGCGCCACAGGCACAGCCGCCCTCGGCCCGGGTGCCGCGCAGCCGCCGCGCCAGCACGGCCGGTCTTGCGCGGGCCAATCCAGCATCGCCGGATGAAAGGGCAGGCCCGCGGCCCGGCAATAGCGGCGCAAGCTCGCCTCGGGGTCTGCCGCCAGTTCTTCGGCGCGCAGCAGATGCAACGGGATCCCCCGGCTGTCCAGCGCCGTGACAAGCCGGTGCAGGTGGCCATAGCCCAGATCGGCCAGGCTCGCCTGCGGGCGCAGGGTCAGATGCGATGCGATGGCCCCCGGCGGGTCGCGGGTCAGGCAGGCGATGTCGCGCGCCTCGGCCAGCATCGGATGGCTGGCCAGACCCTCGAGCGCGGTATCCGTGGTTTCCTTCAGAAACACCCGGCGGTGCCGTGCCAATGCCGCAATGTGATCGGCAAGGGCGGTGACGCCGGTCAGCCGCACCCCGGCCCCCGACCCGTCCCCCGTCGCCCCTTCCCCCGCTGCGGGCAGAACCGCCGATCCGGTATCGGCAAGGCTGCAGAAGGGCTCGTGCAGGCACAGGAATTCCTCGCGCGCGGTGAAGGCGCGAAACAGCGCCGTTGACCGGGATCGCGGCAGCGCGAACAGCGCCCAAAGACCGGTGTCCGGCCAATGCCCGGTTCCGTCGGGCTGCCGCTCTGAACGGGCCGCCGTCACTGCGACCAGTCCGTCGGCTGGCGCTCCCGGCGATGCGCCCGCAAGGATGCCAGCACCCCGTCCGAAAGCGGCGGCTGCTGCGAGCGGGACAGATTGGCCCGGACATGCGCCTTGCGCCGCATCCCGGGGATCACCACCGCAATATCGGGATTGGCCAGAATGAAGCGCAGGGCCAGACCCGCCATGGTCTCTTCCGCCGGAACCAGAGGGCGCAAGGCCTCGGCACGATCGACGCTGGGGATCAGGTTCTCGGGCACGAAATAGCTGTTGCGCCAGTCGCCCTCGGGCCAGCTGCTGTCGTGGCGCAATGTGCCTGTCAGGGGGGCCTTCGTCAAACGGCACCCTGGCGATCACGGCCACATCCCTGTCCCGGCAGGCAGGCAGAAGCTCATCCTCGGGGGCCTGATCGAAGATGTTGTAGATCACCTGCACCGCATCGATCAGACCGCTGTCCACCGCCCGCAGGTCGTTCCAGGGTTCCCAGCGAGTGAGGCTGAGCCCGATCCCCTGCACCAGACCGGCGGCACGCCAGCCCCCGATCGCGCGATGAAACGCGGGGGCGTCGATCCAGTCATCTTCCCAGACGTGGAACTGCATCAGGTCGATCCGATCCTGTTGCAGATTGCTCCGGCTTTGCCCCATCGCCGCGCGCAGATAGTCCGCCGGATAGATGTCCTCGAAGCGATCGCCGCGCCGGCTGGGCCAGCAGCGGTTCGCGGGGGCAATCTTCGTCGCGACACGCAGGGTCCGGGCCGGATGCGCGGCCAGATGGGCAGCCAGCCAAGGCGTCCGAAGCGTCGGGGGGTCACGGTCATGACACGGCCTCTCGATGAATGATTGCGTCTTGCGCCCCCGCAGGGACGACAGGTCCGGGGTTTGCGGGCTCGGGGTTGGCGGGCGGCGGCCAGGGCAAGGACACGCGCGCCCCGCCAGGATCGGCGGGCGGGCCCGCAGGTTGAAACAACGGCGCCTCGGTCGCAGACCGCATCAGCACCAGCGCCCGCGCAAGCGACGGATGGGGCGTGCGGGCCTGCGCTTGCGCCAATCGCGAGGCGAAAGCATCGGCCGAAATCCGGGGCAAGGGGCCCGTGATCCCCTCCAGAACCGTTGCAACCGGATGGCGGGCCGGATTCAGCAGCAGATGCGCGCAGGGCCCCGGGGTCGCAGGCAGACCGGCAAGGGCGCGCCTCGCCGGCGGCCGACCCATCCGCAAGGCAGGTCTGCACGGTCTGGGCAGGCCGCATCGCCCGAAACAGCCGGTGGAACCGGCGCTGATCATTGCCAAGCCCGACACAGCCATGGGCCAGCCCGGTCTGCGCCGCATCAAGACCCGTCGCGTCTTGCCAGGCGGCACAGGCCGTCACCAGCGCCACGCGGAGCGCCCCGGTCGTGTTCCAGTAGCCATTCCGCAGCCGGGCCTGGGCGCGGGCAATCTCCAGCCCGATCTTGCCCAGGGCGGGGCGCAGATCCTGCCGCACCAGCGGCAGGCCAAGCACGGCCATCCGATCCAGAAAGGCGTTTTCCAACGGCTCGTCCACCTGGCCCGTATCGGCCGACCAGACGGTCACCGGCACCCCGGCCCGATGCAGACGTTCCACCACATACCAGCAGGAAAGACCGCCTCCCGACATCACCATGGTCCTTGCACAAAATACCACGCGCCACTCGTCCCTGGATGGAATTTGTTTCAATATTCCCGCCTGGCGGGATCAAGGGGGTCGCACTCGCCTGTCAACGGGCATTCGGCACGTGCCGTGGTGTCGATCCGGCAAAGGGTTTCGGCTTGCAGGCGCCAGCCCCGTTGCTTTCAGGCTTTCGGCATGAGTCAGGCTTCGGCAGCAGACCTGATCGGCAGGCGATCTTGACGGGCGACGATCATGTCGATGCCCAACATTCTGATAAAGATGGAATATTTTTGTTGCGAAGGCAGGCCGCCGTGAATGGCCCGCGCTCATCCCTGCGGTCCGGTCACGCGACAAGAAAACCGATTTCGACATCCCCCTTGACGACCACAGGGATCACATCGCCGACGGCGATGCCCTGGCACCGCCCCCTGGACACGAGCCGACCGGATCTGCCGGAACGTTCCGGTTCAGGCGGTCAGCAGCGGCGCGATGATCCGCTTCATCTCCTCCGACCCCGGCTTGACCGGCGCGCCCCAGGTGGTCACGACCTGCCCCGCGCCGTCCAGCAGCACCTTGTTGAAGTTCCAGTTCGGCACGAACCCCCGCGTCTCGCGCAGCCATCGATAAAACGGATGCGCCGCTTCCCCGAGGAGGACGACAGGCTCGCTCATCGGCACGGTCATCCCCCAGACGGTTTCGCAATAGGCCTTCGTCTCGGCGGCGGTGTCGAATTCCTTGCCGAAATCATCCGAGGGCACCGCAAGCACACGCAGCCCGCGCGGCCCCCATGCCTCGTGGAATTGCTGCAGATCGCCCAGTTGCGCCCTGAAACTGCAGTGAGAGGCGGTGTTGACCACCAGAACCGGATGGCCACGCCAGCGCGACAGGTCGATCTGCGCCCCGCCGCCAATCGCGTCGAACCGGAACACCGGGGCCGGATCGGCCCGCGCGACCGCATGTGCCAGAAGCGATATCCCGCCCGCGATGAAGCCGCGGCGCTTGAGAAAAAACGACATCGAAGCCTCGCTTTCAAAAGGCGCCCCCGGCGGCTGCGTCGGGGGCGCGATGATTACCAGGTGACCTGCGTGCCCAGCCAGACGCTGCGGCCTTCGACCCAGGGGTTCTGAACTGTCGACGGACCCGCGCTGTCATCCAGCAGATTGGCGATCTTCAGCTTGAGATAGGCCTCGCGGTCGCCATCGGTGAAGATCCGCGCCTGCGCCGAAAGGTTGATCTGCGCATAGGTCTTGAAGCGGTAATCCTCGAACACGCTGTGCGGCCGGTCGCCATGGGTCGGGTTGGTGTGGGTTTCATCGACATCGGTATCGCGCACGCCATCATAGGCAAAGTTGATGTCGGCGCCGATGCCCAGCCCGTATTGCCCGTCCTTCCAGCTGGTCTGCACCTCGACTTGCGCGCGCACCGGAATATCGTAATTGCCCGTCAGCTCGCTGAATTCCGCGCGGCTGTAAGAGGTGCCGCGATACCAGATCAGGTCAAGCTCGTTCAGCGCGTCGTCGCTGTCGTAATAGCTGCTGGCCGAGGTCTCGTTGTCGGCAAAGACCCCGGAGACGCGCAGCCCGACACTGTCCAGATTGCGCAGCCGGGTCCGGTCCCAGACCCGGTCGTATTCAAGCTTCGCCTCGCGATAGCGGCTGGTGCCCGCGTTGGTCAGAAAGTTGATCTCCTTGCCATCCGCGCCGGTGCGCGCGGCCTGGGCGAACTGGTCGCGGCCGTGCCGATCCAGCAGGGTCAGCCGCCAGACGCCGTCGGACCAGGGATCATCCGCCGTCACCCCCAGCTTGATCTCGTCGGTATAGGGCGTGTCGAGCCCCTGCTGGGTGTAGCGGTACTGGCCGAAATCGTAATAGCTCCAGTCCCCGGTCGGGCTGAACCGCATCTGGTTGATCGCGATCGGGGTGTTGTCGTGGATCGCATAGGCCAGATAGTCATCCGAATAATAGCGGTTCAGGCCCAGATCGACGCGCAGCGTGTCGCTGGGCCGGAAGGCCAGCGAGAGGCGCGGCGCGAGATCGGTGTTGTCCAGCACGTCATTGCGGTCCAGCCGCAGCCCCGCGCGCAGATCGACCCTGTCCCAGCTCTTTTCCCATTCGGCGAAGGCCTCGAGCTTTTGCGCCTCGACCGTCGTCGCATAGGCGGGATAGATCACCTTGATCCAGGCATATTGATCGGCGTTGCAAAAGGCGTCGCCCGGCGCGCAGATGCCGGCGAAATTGCGGTTGAAGGCGGCATAGGCGGTGGTGTCTTTCAGACGGCTGCGGCTGGCGCGGGTCTTTTGCACCGCCGCGCCAAAGCGCAGCTCGCCCCCGGCAAGGGCGCGACTGACCTTGAGGTCGGCGCGCAGCGTGTCGTCGTCAAGACGCTTGTCGCCGGTGAAGCCGCCCTCCATGCACGAGACATAGCCCGTCGTCAGCGCACCGACATTGCACCAGCCCAGCGCGCCATCAAGCGTGGTGTTGTCATAATAACGCCCGATCCAGTTGGCGAAGTAATCGACGTTGCTGTCATTCTCCACATCGTTGGTGGCATAGGTCAGGCCGGAGGTCATGTCCCAAGGGCCAAAGCTGTTTTCATATTGCGCCGTGAGGGTGCGCGCCCGGGTCCGGGTGGCCAGCGTATAGCCCCAGGCGTAATTCGACGCCCAATCCTGATCGTAATCGGTGGCCGCCGCCGACAGCGAAAAGACGCCGCCGTCATCGGCCTGATGGCGCAGGGCAAGGCGCGCGAAATCGCTGGTCGAGTCCGACTCCACATCGTCGCCAAGATATTGATAATCAAGCTGCTTGCGCCCCCAGGCGGCGTTGCGGCTGACCGAGAAAAGCAACGCCGTGCGGTCGCTCAGCGGGGTTTCATATTCAAAGCCGATCTCGCGCCGGGTCCATTCGGGTTTGCTGCGGCCAAGCGGGTTGCTGCCCTCGGGGGTGCCGTTGCTGTAATGCGTCAGCGCGTCCGACGTATAGCCAAAGGTGTAAAGCCCGCGCTTTTCGCCGGAGGGCTCGCGCAGGCGATAATTCACCACCCCGCCCTGAAAGCCGCCGTATTGCGCCGAAATGTCCGAGGTCTGCACCTCGACCTTCTCGATGAAGGCTTCGGGGATATACTGGCTTTGCGGATGCAGGCCGTAGATCGTGTTGATGCCGGTGCTGCCATCGGCCTTGTCAAGCGGCGTCGCCGCGAAGGGCTCCGCGGCGACGGTGCTCGAAATGCTGACCCCGTTCATCATGAAGAGGTTCTCGTTGACCGCACCGCCGGAAATCGACAGCTTGGACGGCTGCAGGTTGAGCTTGCTGTCGGAATTGGTGCCGGTGTCGAAGGCGCCGTCCACGGTGCGGCTGGTCTCGTCCTGCACGCCCGGAAGCGCCGCGATGGCCGCGTTCACATCGCCCGAAACGCCGCCGAAAAGCGCGATCTCGCCCTTTTCGACCTCCTGCGCGCCGTCCGAGGTCTCGGTCTCGCCCGCCTTGTGGTGGCGCACGACGATCGGCGCCAGGGTCGCCGCGTCGCTGCTTTCCGCCTCCGGCACCGCCTGACCGAGGGCGGGCCCGCCCAGCAGCAGCCCCGGAACCAGGGGGCACGTCAACAAAAGGAATAGTCCGGGTGTCTTGCGCATCATGCCCCCAGGGCGGCAAAAGGGTTGCGACCTTTCGCTGGCTGAGGCTGGCGTCAAAGCTGTCGTTACCGGCTTGGCGCGCGCAGTTCAAGATGCGGCACAGAGGATCTTGACCTTCCCCCGCGATCAAAGGCAGGGTTGCCAGACCCGTTCCCCAGCCGGCGCCAGGCGAGACAGGGCCCCTCCCTCATAAACGAAAGTTTGCCATGCGCCTCGCCCGCCTGTGCCTGTTCTCTGCCCTGAGCCTGTCTTTCCCCGTGCTGCCTTGCGCCGCCCACACGCCGCCCCCCGCCGCCGATCCGCTGCGCCCGGGCTTCACCGCCCCCCTGCCCGCCGATGTCGCCGCGCTGGACCCCAGCATCCTGCTGGGCGACCGGCTGGTGGCGGTGGCGCGTCATCTCGGGGTCGAGAGCCGCGCCTTTTCCCTGCGCCAGAACGATGCCGCCACCGAAATGGCGCAGCTGCCGTCGGGGGCGCTGGCGCTGAGCTCGCCGCGGGTGATGGCGGATGTGAACAGCTGCGAAATTCTGGTGGCGGTTCTGGAAACCCAGCCCGAGCGGATCCTCGTCGAACAGACGGGCGCCACCACGGCGGCGGAACGTTTGCAGGATCCGATGCGGCTGATGCCGCTGATGACGGCAGAAGGCGGCCTGATCGCGGTCAACCATGTGAAGATCGAGATCGCCGATTACACGCTGGGCGACGAGCTTTTCATTTATCAGATCGGGCAGATGCTGAACCGCGGGGCCAGGGCGGAGGCGCTTTTGCAGGCGCGCGCGGCGACGCTGGCGCGCGTCGAGACGCTGTTGCCGCTGCCCTCACGGCCCAGAACGCTGGTGCTCTCTGCCGGGCCGGACGGGGTCTTGCGGCAGGAACTGCGCGCAAGCCCGATATCGCGCGACCTGCTCGACCGGCTCGGTCTTGAAAATGCCGCGCGGCCTTCGGCAAACGGGGTGGCAGAAGACGGGACCGCAGAAGACGGGGCGGCGCGCGCGGCGATCGACGGGGCAGAACTTGCCGCCCTTGCGCCGGAAATGATCGTGCTGACCGGCGAACCGGCCGCCGCCCGGCGGGCGCTTGACGCGGCCCTCTCGGCCGTGCCCGCGGCGGCTGCCGTTCCCGCGGTCGCGACGGGGCGGATCGCGGAATTGCCCGGGTGGAACGGCTATGACATCATCGCCTATCCCGCGCTTCTGGAACGCTGGGCAAGCGCCTTGCGCCGGACGGTCCCCGAGCCGCATCACCTGCCGTAAAGGCGCAGCAGCGCTTCGGTCAGCTCGCCGCGCCAGACGAAACCATCATGCCCGCCCGTATGGGGCAGGAAGGTGACATCGGCGCCCCGCCCCCGAAGCGCGGCATGGAGCTGACGGCCGGTTTCGCGCAGATCGTCGGGGGCCGGGCCCGCGTCGCCGCCGCGCGCGGTTTCATAGGCGCCCGCGGTCAGCACCAGACGCGGCAGCCGGGGCGCCGCCAGAACCCGCTCGGCCATCCAGACCAGCGGCTGCTGGCCCCGCCCCTCGGGCGCCCACCAGAACGACCCCGAAAGCGCGATCGCCGCGCCGAAAAGGTCGGGGCGATCCAGCGCGATCCGCGCCGCGCCGATCCCGCCAAAGCTCGCCCCGGCCAGAACCGTGCGCGCGGGATCGGGCTCCATCCCCAGATGGCGGGCGGCAAAGGGAAGCAGCTCTTGCGCCATCGCGCGGCTGAAATCGGGGCTGCCGGGCAGCTCGGCGCTGCGGGTTTCGGCGTCGATCGGGTCGATGAACACCGCGGCCAGCGGCGGCAGTCGGCCCGCGGCCACCAGCGCCTCGAGCGCGCCGGGAAGGCGCCAATCCCGCACCGCCGTCGGCCCGTCAAAGACGAAAAGCAGCAGCGCCTCTGGATCGGCGGGGGTGAAACCGGTGCTGCGAAAGATCTGCACGCGGCGCGTGTTGCCCAGACGGGCCGAGGCAAAACGCATCTCCTCGACCGGCAGGGCCCGGGCCGGAAAGCCCGGCTGCACGGGCGCGGCGGGGCCCTCATAGACCGAGGCGCTGCCGCTGTCCTCGGGCCAGCGGCGCGGGTTCAGCGGGTCGGGACCGACGGTCGCGAGAAGCGCCATGCGCTGCATCCGCGGCGGACCCGGCAGCGCGGGCACATCGGGCGCCAGACGGTAGGACAGCCGGATATCCGGGCTGACGCGATAGCTGCGATACCAGACATCCGATTGCCCCAGACGGCCGAGCCAGTCGTGATCGTTCGACGGACCGCCCACAAGCCGCACGTTCCGCACCGGCCCGCGATAGAGAAAGGTCACGATCAGCCCCGCGCCGTCGCGCTCCACCAGCGGCGTGCCCTTGCGCGCCACCTCGGCCCAGAAATCCCGGCTGTCGCCCCCCTGCGCCAGAGCCTCGGCCAGGGCGCCGATCCGGGGGCTGAGATACGTCGGGGGCGGCGGTGTCTGCGCCGCGGGCGGCACGACCCTGGCCAGACGCAGCGAAAAGGCGCTGCCCGCCGGACCGCTCACGCGCAGCGCCCCCGCGGGCGGCATCAGAAGATGAAAGTCCTGCCCGCCATCGCTGCCCCGCGCCAGTTCCCGCAACCGGCCGTCCGGCGCGATCAGATCAAGCACCTGCTCGACCCCGCCGGGCTGAAACCGCCCGGTGACATAGCTTTGCTCCGGCACGGCGAGCGGGATCACCCGCGCCGCACCGGCAAGCGTCGCCGACAGGGTTTCCCCCTGGGCAAGGGCTTCGCAAAAGGCCGCTGACGGCAGGGCAAGCCCCGCCGCCAGCAAGATCCCGCCGAGGGAAACCGCGGGACGCATCAGAATTTGGTGCTCACGCTCGCGGTCACCCTGCGCTCGGAGCCGACGAAACAGGCATAGGCGCTGGCGCAGGAGGCGACATACTGCCTGTCGGTCAGGTTCTGCACGTTCAGTTGCGCCCGCACCCCCTCGGCCGCGGGGGTCAGACGGCCCAGATCATAGCCCAGCGCCAGATCGACCAGCGTCACCGAGGGCACCTCGAAGGTGTTCGTCGCATTCCCCTGCGAGGCGCCGATATGGCGCAGGCCAAGCGCGACGTCATAGCCCGCCTCGGCGGTGTATTTGGCCCAGATCGAGGCGGTCATGTCCGGCACCCGCGCAGGCGTCTTGCCCAATTCGGCCGCGGTCGTGGTTTCCTTCACTTCGGCATCGATCCAGCCCGCCGCGGCGATCACGCTCCAGCCGCTTCCCAGTTCCGCCCGGCCTTCCAGCTCCAGCCCGCGGCTGTCGATCCGGCCGATCTGCTCGTAGGCAGAAGAGCTGTCGTTATAGACCAGCACGCCGGTCTGGCTGAGGTCGTAGACCGCGGCCTGCGCAAAGAGCCGCCCATCGGCCGAGGCCCATTTCGCCCCGATTTCAAGCTGTTCCGCCTCGGTCGGATCAAAGGGCACCGCCGTGCCCGAGGATTGCGTCACCGGCTCGAAGCTGCTCGACCAGCTGATGTAGGGGGCGATGCCGTTGTCGAAGCTGTAAAGCGCGGCGATGCGCCCGGTGGTGGCGCGGTCGTCAAAGACCGAGGTCGTGCCGGTCTGGTTGTCGGTGATCTCGCTTCTGAAATCGTCAAGCCGCAGCCCCGCCGACAGCGTCCAGTTGCCCACCGTCGCCTGATCCTGCAGATAAAGCCCGGTCTGACGCGCGTCGGTATCGGTGTCGCTGACCCGGTCGGACAGGTCGAAATCGCTCTGGCCATAGACCGGATTGGTCCAGTCGATCGAGGCGGTGCTGAAGTCATAGCCCCAGTGATAGTCGCGGTGGCTGTCCTGATGATCGATCCCGGCCAGCAGCCTGTGCTCGACCGCGCCGGTGTGGAAGCGATGCTCGAGCGAAAGATCGAGCAGCCCCTGGCGCAGATCATCCGTGCCGCCCGAGGCGCTGCGCGAGATCGTCACCCCGTCAGAGGCCAGCGCCCCCCAGATCAGCGTGCGATACGCGCTGTCGATCTGGCTCAGCCGGGCCTTGGCCCGCAGCGTGGTATTGGCCGTCAGATCATGCTCGAACTCGGCCCCCAGCGCCCGGGTGTTGCGGGTGGAGCGGTCCCAGGCCGGATCGGAAACGAGGAAATCCCACGGCACCAGATCGCCCGTCGCCGTCGGGATCAGCGTGCCCGCCGCCTCGCGGAAGTTGCGGAACCCGGCGTCGGGTTCGTTCTGCACCAGCGCCAGAACCGTCAGCCGGGTGGCATCGGTCGGCGCCCAGGTCAGCGAAGGCGCGAAGGAAAACCGTTGCTGCTCCAGCCCGTTTTCCTGCGTGTCGACGCGCCAGCCCGTGCCCGCCAGCCGCCACGACAGCGTGTCGGAGAGCCTGTCGCCCAGATCGAAGGACAGGCCCGCCCGATCGCCGGTGCCGAAGCTTGCCACCATCTCGCCGTGATGCGCGCCATCGGCCTTTTTCGTCGTCATCGCGATCAGCCCGCCCGGGTTCGCCTGACCGTAAAGCACCGAGGACGGCCCCTTGACCAGCTCCACCCGCTCCAGCAGCGCGGGGTCGATCTGCCCGAAGCTGTTGGTGCCGAAAGCGAGCCCGTCCAGGAAGCGCGGCACGTAATAGAAGCCGCGCACGAAGGTCTCGTCATGCAGGTTCGAGCTGCCGCGATATTCGGTGACGATGCCGGGGGTGTAGCGCAGGGCCTGCGCGACCGAGGTCGCCCCCTGATCGGCGATCTGGCTGGCCGGAACGACCGAAATCGCCTGCGCCGTCTTCGTCAGCGGCGCCGCGGTCTTGGTGCCCGCATGCGAGCCCTGCGCGACATAGCCGATCGAGGTTTCATCGACCGCGCCGCCGCTGACGTCGATCTGCTGCAGATCCGTCGTGTCTTCGGCCCGCAGCGCCGTGGCGGACAGGACGGTGGAACAGATCAACGCCGCCAGAAGCGGCGAAAACCGGGACAGGGAAAGAGATCTGGGCATGGGCGGCTCCTGCGGGCGCTATCTTGTGTAATTTTGTCAGGTATTATAGTCCTGCGCACCGGGGGTCGATGCCCCCGACCTGTGCCACCGCGTCAAAACCCTTTGAATTTCCGACAAACCCGCCATGAGCATCCAGCGCTTCCCCGGCGACTTCCGACTGGGCGTCCTGAACGAACCCCGCGACGGCGTTCTTGACCCCCGTCCCGGCCGGGTCGAGCCGAAGCTGATGGTGTTCCTGCTGCTCTCGGGTCGGCAGCGCTTCGTTCTGGGCGGCCGACGGATCGAGATGGATGCGGACCCCCTGCCCGACGGCGCGCTGTTTCGGATCGGCACGCCGACCGAGGTGACGTTCGAGGTGAACGAGGGGCGGCCGCTGACGAAACTGTCGCTGGCGATGCCGCCCGACTGGCTTGACACGGTGGCGGGGGCCGGGGCGCTGTCGGCCCTGCCCGGGACATTTTCCGTGCTGCGTTTCGTGCCGGGGCCCGCGGTGCTTGCGACGGCCCGGCACATCCTGCGCGAGGACACGCCGCTGCGGCGGATGGCCCTGGGGATGAGCCTGCTCGATCAGGTCATCGCCGATCTGGGGGGCGACGGGCCTGGCGAAACCGGGCCGGGGGCCTTGATCCTGAACCCGGAGAGCCCCGCTTTGCTGACGCGGTTGCGCCGCGAGATTGCCGCGACGGCCAGAGACAAGCTGACGACGGCGCAACTGGCGCGGCGGATGGGCGTCGGGCTGCGCAGTCTGGAGCGGCAGGTGCAGGCGCAGGAAGGCAAAAGTCTCGGGGCGTTCCTGCGCGCCGAACGCTTCGATCTGGCCTTGCGCGCGCTGCGGGCGGGCGCGCCGGTCTTTGCCGCCGCAAGCCTCGCCGGGTTCAGCTCGGCCGAGAATTTCGCCACCGCCTTTCGGCGCCGCTACGGGCTGACACCCTCGCAAGCGCGCCGCGACAGCCCGAGGGGCTAGCCCCGTTTCAGATCGCGTCTCAGATCGCGGCGGCGACGATGCGGCGGTCAATTTGCACAAGGCATCTGATCAGCTTGCGTGCAGCGCATAGGTTTGGGCGTGGTTGAAGGCCGCCCTCGCAGACCGGGGAAGCCCCCCCCCCGCGCAGAGCAGATTTCAGGTCGCGGCACCGGTGCGGACGACCGCGCCAGACATGGTCGGGCGCGACCCTGTGGTCTCGATCCTTATTTCGTATTCATCGCACCGCAGAGGGGGCCTCTGCCTCCGGCTTGCGGGCAAGCAGGATGAAACGCCTGTAGACCCTCGTCCTCAGGCGGTTGCGCAGGCCATTGGAGCGGCGTTGGGCCTCCGCGATCGGCTCATGCGGGATCTGCGTCAGATCGACGAACCCCGCCGAACGCAGCATCGGCTCCAGCGTCTCGAACGTCAGCCCGGCGCCAAAGGGCAGACGGCGCATGATCCCGGCGTGCCGATCGCCAAGTGCGCCGTGGTAGGTCGGATCGGGCGACAGCCGCTCCCACAGCGCCAGGAGCCCGGCCGCCCAATACCCGCGCGGATCGGGCCGCGCCCAGTTGCCGTCGTAGATCAGCAACCGCCCGCCCGGGCGCAAAACGCGAAACCAGTGCGCAAAAGCCTCGGCCGGGCGGGTCAGCGTCCAAACGAGGTGACGGCACAGGATCGCGTCATGGCTTTGCGCAGGTTCCATCGTGGCGTGAGCATCGGCCAGACGGAACCGTAACCGCGGTTTGCCCGCGTGTTTGGCCCGTGCGACGGCGAGCATCGGCTCGCAGAAGTCGAGCGCGGTGACCTCGTGGCCAAGATCGTGCAAAAGCCGCGTCACCTCGCCCGTGCCGCAGGCAAGCTCCAACACCCGTTGCGGCGCGGGACCAAGCCGGTGCATCGGTGCAGCCCAGGCCCTGGCCTCGGCGCCGGGGGCGATCCGGTGGCCGAAAGCCAGGTCGAAGGTCGCGGCGCGCTGCCCCCAATAGGCGCGGATCTCCTCGGACAGATCAAAGTTGCTCATTGCGGATGCGCCGCAAGGATCGCCTCGAACCGGCTGCGCGCCCGCGCGGGCAGATCGGCGGGCAGCCCCGGCGCGGGGGCGTCGCCCACCTCGATCAGCATGACCATGCCCATGGCGAAATGCGGGCTGCATTTGATGCCATAGCTTCCGGGAACGGTCAGGGTGACGCTGAAGGTTTCGTTGATCTTCGATTTGAACGGGATGGCGCCTTCGGGGATCATGCCCTCGATCGTGGCGGCGTTGTGACCGGGTTGGGCCGGAAGAAATCGCACCGTATCGCCCGGGGCGATGTGCAGGAAGGCGGGCTCATAGGTCATCGGCCCGCTCTCGGCGCGGTTGAACATCTTCACGTCGTATGTTTCGGCCTGCAGCGGCGCGGCGAACAGGAACAGCGCAGCGGCCGGGATGGCGGCAAATTTCATCGGTCAGTCCTCAAGGCAATGGAAACGGAACAGCTGTGTGTCATCGGCGGGATCGGTCAGCACGGTGGCGCCGACGCGGAAGATCCGCGCCAGCCGCTCGGGCGTCAGCACCTGCCGCGGCGGGCCGCAGGCGATCATCCGGCCCCCGGCCATCACCCCCAGACGGTCGCAGCCGATCGCCTGATTGAGGTCGTGAAGCGCCACGATCACCGTGACCGGCAGGCGGGTCATCAGCCGCAGCAGCGACAATTGGTGGTGGATGTCGAGATGGTTCGTCGGCTCATCGAGCAAGAGCAGCCGCGGCTCCTGGGCCAGCGCGCGGGCGATATGCACCCGCTGACGCTCGCCCCCCGACAGGGTGGACCAGAGCGCCGCGCCCATCTGCGCCATGCCGACCGCGGTCAGGGCCTGATCGACGATCGCACCATCGCGGCGGCTGAACGGATGCAGCGCGGACAGCCAGGGGGTGCGGCCCAGCTCGACCGCCTCGCGCACGGTCAGCGCCGCGTCGGTTTCGGCCTGCTGCTCGACAAAGGCGAGCTTGCGGGCCACCTCGCGCCGTGACAGCCGGGCCAGCGGCACGTCATCCAGCCGCACCTCGCCCGTCGGATGCGGCAGCAGCCCGGCGATCAGCCGCAGCAGGGTGGACTTGCCGGAGCCGTTCGGACCGACCAGCCCGAAGGTCTCGCCCGGGCGGATGTCAAGGGTGACGCCCTCGACAATCGGCCGCCCGGCGCTTGCCCAGCCCAGATCCGTCGTGGAAACCTTCATCTGCGCCCCCCGTTGCGGATCAGGATAAGGGCGAAGCCCGGGGCGCCGACGAGCGCGGTCACGACCCCGATGGCGACGACCTGCCCCGGGATCAGCATGCGCGAGGTGATGTCGGCCGCGATCAGGAACACCGCGCCCGCCAGCGCCGCGCCCGGCACCAGCGCCCCATGCCGCGCCCCCACGGCGAAGCGCACCGCATGCGGGATCACCAGACCGACAAAGCCGATCGAGCCGACAAGGCTGACCATCGTCGCGGTCATCAGCGTCGTCGCGCCGATCAGCACCAGCTGCACCCGACGCACCGCAATGCCAAGCGCCGCCGCCGATTGCGCGCCAAAGACAAAGGCATCCATCGCCCGGACATGCCAGAGACAGACCAGAAACCCCAGGGCCGCCGCAGGCACGGCCAGCGCCACATCCGGCCAGCGCACTCCGGAGAGATTGCCAAGAAGCCAGAACATGATCCCCCGCGCCTGTTCGGCATTGGCCGATTTCGCGATGAAGAAACTCGTCAGGGCGTTGAAGAGCTGCGATCCCGCGATCCCGGCCAGCACCAGTTGCGCAGGCCCCCCTCCGGCGGCCCGGGCCAGCGCCGCGACCAGCCCGAAGGCCAGAACCGCGCCGACGAAGGCGCCCCCGGACAGGCCAAGCGCGCCTCCGCCCACGCCAAGGATGCTCACCGCCACCGCCCCGGTCGACGCGCCGGCCGACACGCCCAGCAGGTAGGGATCGGCCAGCGCATTGCGGATCAGCGCCTGCAGCACGACGCCCGAAAGCGCCAGCCCGGCGCCGCAGCCCGCCGCCACCAGCGTGCGGGGCATCCGGTAATTCCAGATGATCGCCGCATCGATCGGATCGACGGGATGACCTGCGTTCCAAAGCGCATTGGCCAGAACCGCCGCCACCGTCGAAACCGGCAGCGGCGTCTCGCCGATGACGACCCCCGCAAGGATCGCCATCGTCAGCACGGCAGCCCCAAGCATCCCTCGCCACAAGAGAGACCGGGCACGCCAGCCGGAGGCTGCCGCCGCCATCATTTCAGACCGAAAGCCGGCAGCGCCTCGGCCAGCGTCTCGAGCGCGGTGACGTTGCGGATCGAGGGATCCATCGCATGGGCATCCAGAATGACGATCCGGTTGTTCTTCACCGCGTCCATCTGGCGCGTCACCGGATCCGATTTCAGGAAGGCAAGTTTCTTTTCGTGATCATCCGCCTCGAAGCGGCGCCGGTCCATGCGGGCGATGACGATGACCGAGGGGTTCGCCCGCGCGATGGTTTCCCAGCTCACGGTCGGCCATTCCTCGTCGCTCTCCACGACGTTCTTCAGCCCCAGTTTCTCCATCATGTAGCCGGGCGGCCCCTTGCTGCCCGCGACATAGGGGTCGACGTCCATCTCGGCCGAGGAAAACCAGAACACCGCCGAAGCGTCATGCAGATCGAGCGCCCGGGCCTTTTCGATCGCCACGGCCTCGCGCGCCTTCAGATCGGCGACAAGCGCATCGGCCCGGTCCGAAACGTCGAAGATCTTCCCCAGCTGGGTGACGCCCGCATGGATCGAGTCCATCTCGAACATCGCGCTGCGGGTGCCGTCGGAGCCGGTGCTGTTGTCCTTTTTCCAGCAATCGGCGGGCAAGACATAGGTGGGGATGCCGACATCGGCGAATTGGTCCCGCGTGGCGACGATGCCCTGCGGTCCCACATGCCATTCGTATTGCACGGCGACGAGTCCCGGCTTTTTCGCAACGACCGATTCAAAGCTCGGATCATTGTCGGCCAGGCGTTCGACGCGGGCATTCGTCTCGCGGAACTCCGGAAGGACTTCGGTAAACCAGACCGAGGTGCCGGTCACCTTGTCGCCAAGGCCAAGCGCATAGAGGATCTCGGTCGCGGCCTGCCCCAGGGTCACGACGCTGTCGGGCGCCTTCTGAAAAGTCAGATCGACACCGCAGTTCTTCAGCTGCAGGGGATAGGTGGTTTCGGCCATGACGGGCGACGCGAAGCCGGCCGCGCAGGCAAGCGCGACAGTCAGGGAACGGACAAACATGAAAAGTCTCCGGATGTCAGGGCAGCCGGGGACAGATCAGGAAAGGTCGGCCATGGCGTGTTCCTGCGGCACCCCTGCGGGCCGCGCACGAACTGGCTGGAGGGTGCGCAAACGCACCCAAGGGCAAAAGTCATTCGACACCTCTCCGGACACCCCGCCCGGGCCGCATTGCGTTTCGACGTGTCGGCAGGTCTCCTGACTGGCGGGTCATCGAGGTTTCGCGGCCTTCCCATGGCATGCGCCACAGTGGCTTTCGGTGCGAAACCCCTCGCCGCCTACAGTTGCGGGGGCAGTTCCGTTTCGTCAGACGCGTCTGACAACGGATTCCCTTTCAATTCCTTTCGGAAACCGACGATGCTGGTTACCCCGAACCTGGCGGAACGGCAAGCGCGACACGCGAAAAACACCGTTGTTTCTGCTGCAAATTGCATGTCGGACAGATCGAGGTTTGCGCTTCGGCGCGGCCCATGACGCGAGACTGCGGGCGGACAGAGGGGGCACAATGATCGAACGGCTTTGAGATCACCGGCCTTGCGCACGATCTTTGGCGAAGACCGTCGGCTTGCGCCGCGCGGGCGTCGCGATCATGGCGCCGCCGAGGATCAGCGGGCCAGCGATCAGGAAGGCCGCGCCAGGGATTTCGGCGAAGAAAAGCATGCCTGCGACGGCCGCCCAGAGGATCGCGAGATATTCGTATGGGGCAAGCGCCGCGGCTTCGGCATGGCGGAACGACAGCGTCATGAGGATATGCGCGATGCCCCCGGCAAGGCCTGCCCCGAGCAGCAGGGCAAGCTCGGCCGGGTGCGGCCAGACCCAGCCTGCGGGCACTGTCGCAAGCCCGGCCGCGGCAGAGACCACGGCGAACCAGAAGGCGATCGCCCCCGCCTTTTCCCCCGCCAATGTCAGCCGCCGCACCTGGATCAGCGCTCCGGCCGTCAGCATCGCGGTTGCAAGGCCCAGCGCCCCCCCCAAAGCCGCGCCCGGCGGCAGCCCGCCCGAGAAGGCGGGCAGGCAGAAGGCCGCGGCCCCCGCCAGCCCCAGCCCGACGCCGCCCAGCCGCCGTGGACCAAGCCTTTCGCCCAGCATCGCCCAACCGAGCAGCGCCAGCAGGACCGGCGCGAGGTAGGACAGCATGGTCGCCTCGGCCAGCGGCAGATAGCGCAGCGTGGCGAAGGAGGTGAACATCGCCACGGCCCCCATCAGGCAGCGGACGATGTGGCCGAAGGGGCGGCGCGTGGCGAGACCGCGGGGGAAGTCGCCCGTCCACCACAGAAAGAACACCAGAGGCAGCAGCGCCACCGCAGAGCGGAAGAACACCACCTGGCCCAGCGGAACGGCGTCTCCGAGCGCCTTGACGCAGGCGGTCATCGCGGCGAAGGCGAGGGTGGAGCCGATGCGCAGCGCGATGCCAAGCGGCTCGCCGCTCAGCCGCTGCCGAGGGGTCGTCAGAGTGCCCATGAGGATCGGTCCCTTTCGCTTTCAGGCGCGGAAACGGATATGCGGCGGGCCGGTCGTTGTCGAGGCGGCGATCTCGGCCTCCACCCGGAACACGGCGCGCAGCAGATCGGCGGTCAGCACGGCCTCGGGCGTGCCGCAGGCCACGACACGACCCGCTTCCAGCACGATGATCCGGTCGCAGAACATCGCGGCGAGGTTCATGTCATGCAGCGCGATGATGCTTGTCAGATCAAGCTCGCGCACCATGCGCAGGATCGCGATCTGGTGATGGATGTCGAGATGGTTGGTCGGCTCGTCGAGAAACAGGATGCGCGGCGCCTGGGCCAGCGCCCGGGCGATATGGACGCGCTGCTTCTCGCCGCCCGAGAGGGTCTGCCAGGGCTGCGCGCGGCGCCCCTCCATGTCGACGCGGGCCAGCGCCGAGGCGACCGCCGCCTCGTCCTCCGCCGACCAGCCCGAGAGGGCGGAGCGGTGCGGCGTCCGCCCCAGCCGCACCACGTCGCGGACCGAGACATTGGTGTCCGTCGCGGCACTTTGCCGGACGAAGGCCAGCTGTCGCGCCAGCGCCCGGCGCGGGAGGCGCGCGATGTCCTGCCCCTCGATCTCGACAAGACCGGCTTGCGGGCGCTTCAACCCGGCAAGCAGCCGCAGCAGCGAGGACTTGCCCGAGCCGTTCGGCCCGATCAGGCCCAGCGTCTCGCCCTGCGCCACATCGAGCGAGACATCCGAGACGATGGTCCGCCGGCGGATGCCCCAGATCAGATTGCGTGCGGCGATGGTCATGACTGCGGCCGGGAACGATACAGGATGATGGCGAAGAAGGGCACGCCGACCAGGGCTGTGACGACGCCGATGGGAATGGTCTGCTGCGCGACGATCACGCGCGCGGCGATGTCGGCCAGCACCATGAAGATTGCGCCCGCCGCCGCGCAGGCCGGGATCAGCCGCAGGTGCATCGGCCCGACAAGATGGCGCGCCGCATGGGGCACGACGAGCCCGACGAAGCCGATGGCGCCAACCATGCTGACGATGGTCGCGGTCATCATCGCCGTCACGCCGAAGAGGATCAGGCGGATGCGCGCCACCGGCACGCCAAGCGCCGCGGCATCCTCGTCGCCGAAGGTGAAGGCGTCGAGCGAACGTGCCATCAACAGGCAGATCGCGAGGCCCGTCAGCACGACGAGGATCAGAAGCTGGAAATCCGGCCAGCGCACGCCGCCGAAGCTGCCCAGCAACCAGAACATCACGTCGCGCGCCTGCTGCGCATTGCCCGATGTGGTGACGATATAGGAGGTCAGCGCGTTGAAAAGCTGCGAGGCGGCGACGCCCGCGAGGATCGTGTGGTTCGGCCCGCTGGTCGCGCCGTTCGACAAAAGCGCCACCAGCGCGAAGGCGGCGAAGGCGCCCGCGAAAGCCCCGACGGACAGCGACAGCCCGCCCGCGCCGATGCCCAGCACGATGACCGCCACCGCGCCGGTCGAGGCCCCCGCCGAGACGCCCAGCACGAAGGGTTCGGCCAGCGGGTTGCGCAAAAGCGCCTGCAGGATCGCGCCGCAGATGGCCAAGCCCGCGCCCGCCAGCGCCGCGACCAGCGCGCGGCTCAGGCGCAGGTCCCAGACCACGCTCTGCTCGATACGCGGGATCTCGGCGGCCGTAAGGCCCAGCCCGTTGCCCACCGCCAGCACGACCGTGCCGAGCGATATGGCATAGTCGCCGATGGCCATCGCCACCGCGACGGCAAGACACAGAACCAGAAGGGAAAACGTCAGAAGCAAGACGAGTTTCCCTGCCCCGCTTCCGGTCTCGTCAGGAACGCTCACGGCAGGTCGAAGGCACGGAGCTGTTCTGCCAGTTGCTCGGCGCCGTAGAGCGTGCGGATCGAGGGGTTCATCGCCGCCCCGCTCATCACCGCGATGCGGCCCGCCTTGACCGCCTCCATCTGGCTGACCGCCGGATCGGAGGTCAGATAGGCGATCTTGGTATCGGCCCGGTCAAGGTCCCAGCGGTTGCGGTCCACCTGCGCGGCGACGAAGACGGTGGGAGCGGCGGCCATGATGCCTTCCCAGCCCAGGGTCGGCCATTCCGCCTCGGTCCTGATCGCGTTGGCGCCGCCGAGCAGGTCGGCTATGTAGCCCGAAGGCCCATGGCCGCCGCCCAGATAGGCATCATCGGCGGGCGACGGGCTGGAGAACCAGAACAGGAAGGTCAGATCCTCGCGCGGCGCGAATTCGGCGCGCAGGGCCGCCTCGCGGGCCTTGAAATCGGCGATCACCGCCGCGCCGCGCTCGGCCACGTCGAAGATGCGCGCCATGTCCTCGATCTCCTTGTAGAGAAGGTCCATGGACCACAGATCCTTGCGGACACCATAGGCGGAGGTCGCGGCGCTGCCGTTCGCGTTCTGCGTGTCGGTCTCGGTCGTGCAGGCACTGGGGGACAGGTAGGTCGGGATGCCGAGCGCTTCCAGATCTTCGCGCCTGGCGACCTTGCTGTCGGGGCCCATCAGCGTCACCAGCATGGCGGGCACGAAGTCGGGCTGCTGCGCCAGCACCGCTTCGAGCGTCGGGAATTCGACCGTCAGCACCTCCACCTTGTCATGCGCCGCAGCCAGGTCCGGCAAGACGCTGTTCGGCCAGAAGGCGGTGGCGGCCATGCGGTCCTCGAGCCCCAGCAGGAGCAGGATCTCGGCGCTGTTCTGCCCAAGCGCCACGGTGCGCTCGGGCGCCTTCACGAAGGTCACCTTCTGCCCGCAATTCTCGATGGTGAGGGGATAGGTCGTCCGCTCGGCAAGCGCGGCGGAGCACAGACAGGAGAGGGCAACGCCGCCAAGAATGGCGGTCTTGAGGGGCAACATGAGGGGGGTCCGGTTTCCGAGTGAAAGAGTCGCTTTTTACTATCCCCGCAACCGGAGGAACTCAAGAGCGTTTTACTCAGGAACTGCCGGGCGCAACATGGCGCCCCCCGCCCCGATGGACTTCGCGGCCGTGGCACGAACGGAACATGCGCGGAGAACGGCAGGAACGTCCCACACTGCTGACCTGAGGTCATGTTGACAATTGGCGGAGCCAGAGCCTGATGCAGGCGATGTCCATGACGCCGAGGAAACGGTCTGCGGTTTTGTCGTACGGGTTGCCAGGCGACGGCTGTTTTTTAACGTGTTGAAGCCGCGCTCGACCATGGTGCGCAGCGTGTAGACCGTCCTGTCGACCGCCTTGCGGTTCTTTCGCAGAAGAATCCTGGGCAGCGCGGTGCGGCGCGCCGGTTCGCGCGATCCAGAAAATGCCATCCAGAACAAGCCGATGGTCCGCAGGCTTGCGCCCTTTCGGAGGCCGGACTGCCCGGATGAAGCCCTCAAGGAATGCCCATTCGTCGTCGGACATCAGGTTGGTGCCAAGGTCACCTCCCACGCAGAGAGGAGCTTGAACGCAGCCCACCGCGGAGGGGAAGCCGTTTCGTCAACACGGCCCAGTTAGCGGCAGATGGCACGTCTTGCGACCGGCGCGCTCCGCGGCCGCGCTTGCCGATCCGCTTCAGTCGGTCGGTCCAGGCGAAGGACGCGAACTGGCTGCCTTGATCGGTGTTCATGATCTCGAGTGGGCCGAACTTGTGGATTGCCTCATTCAGCGCTTCGACGCAGCAGTCATTCGACCTTGGTCTTGAACCAGTGGCGAACAAGGTCTCGTTCCAGCGTGTTCGATATGACGATCCGTCGGTCGTCGCAAAGGTGAAAGATGCCGCGCTGGTCGTCGGTGACAGAAACCTGCTCGACGCTGTTGAGTCCATCGAAGGGCGAGAGGAACTGCTCGACACCATCCAGCATGGGTATGGCCTTGGAGGCGTGTTTCGCATGGTCTTGCAGATGGACGGTTCGATGATGACGCGCATCCCGCAGAGGGCGCTCTCGTCGGTGGCAGCATGACCGAGCGTTCATCTGGTCGCCTTGGATTGCTTGCAATCCTCGACCGCAAAGTGGCAACCGCACCGCTTCGGAGCTGGTGTCGAGCCTAGCAACCGATGGTGGCCGTCCAGTTGGGCGGTCTCCGTCACCTCGCGCCGCCCACTCCTGTTGCAGAACCTCTATTGTTGCAGAGTTGTTGCAGAGGGCATCAAAACGATGAAGGCCACCGCGGCGGGTGGCCTTCATCACGTTGGTATTATTGATATTTTTGGCTCCGGCGGTAGGGCTTGGAGCCAAATTCGCGGATTCCGCAAGGCATTGGAAATAAAAGGAAAAAATCTCCGAGAAAATCGCCTGTGATACAGTTATGTGCTACAGTGTAGCACAGGGCAGACCCTACACCCTTCGTCGCGTTCCGCAAGACGCAAATGCCGCGCGGTCTCAGATGCCCTGATGGTCGACTACTGCAGCTCCTTTGACGCGAACCTCGCCGAAAAGGCTTTGAGGCTTGGCATTCCGGCTCTGATATTCGAGAGGGGTGTCAAGCGCCTCTAATCTTCGAAGGCCTTGCGGTTCAGGCCTTGGGTTATCCAATCCTGACCGCCAAACGCGACCAGCGCGATATAGAGACGGCGCGTTTCAAGATCGGCTTTGAAAACGATCGTGATCCTGTGGCCGCGACCGCCGTGGCGCACAAGCCAACCAGCAAGCGGTCCATCCAGGCGCATTCCCGACAGCGGATTGGCGACGATGTCGGCAACGAGCGCATCGACCTCATCGAGCCGGCGCGTTGCCGCGCGCAGATCGCCTTGCGTGGTTGCGTAGATATGCTCCGCCAGAGCGCGCAGATCGCGCCCGACCAAGGGGTGGCGTATCAGCTGCATCAGCGATTGTTGCCGCTGCCGGCTGGCAAGATGGAGAGCAGGTGGTTTCGCGCGTCGCGGGTGAAGTCAGCGGAATCTGCCAAAGGCTCCCACGCCTCGAGCGGCAAGCTCAGACGGCGCTGCACCTCCACTTCGAAGAGTTTGCGCTCTTTCTCTCGCGCCGCGCGTGCGCGAGCCAGTTCGCCGGAAACCGCCGCGCTGATGTTCGGATATTCGCCGGCCTCCACCAGTTCCCGCGCAAAGGCGAAGGCTTGGTCGGTAAAGCTGACGCTTTGCTTGTGAACACCCATTGCAGCCTCCGCGGTAGTCTGTTGGAGCACCCTATCGCATTGCGATGTTCTCGGCAATCTTGCCAAGGCTTGATCGAGATCGTCCCGGATCAGCCGATGATCGTTGAAGTCGCTTCCGCCGCCGGGCTCGCTGTCAAAGCTCCGGGTCGCGGCAAACGGCGTTCTGCAATGCCTGGGGGCGACTTCAGATGCCTTGATCCGCAGGAATCTGCTCGCCCACACGCCGAAGCGCCTCCGCCGGAGAAACGCCAAGCGCGCGGAAAATCTTGATGAACTCCAGCACATCAATCCGCCGTTCGCCGGATTCGATGCGCGCGATCAGCGATTGCTGGCAATGAAGCTCGCGGGCGAGATCGGCCTGGGTGAGCCCTTTCTCGCGGCGGGCGGCGGCGATCGCCTCGCAAAGCGCCCGCTGACCATCGGTGTGGATCGTTCTTGGCATCTCGCTCCGCCCTGCATTTTGGGGCTGGCGGTAATGCGGAAAGTAGATTATCTAAAATTTAGATAATGGAGGGCGGAAATGCAGGACACAGACGACCTCGACCTTGAACCGGTCACCTTTCTCGTCGACGCCGAGATCGCTGCGCGGCAGGCGTTTGACGCGCGCATCGCGCGCGAACCGGGCTTCAGCGCGCTCGCGCGCAAACGCCTTGCGCGGTATCTCGACAATCCGATCTGGCGCGGCCTCGTCGAGCTGCACCTCAACGGCGCGACCAGTCTGGAAACTGGATTGATGCTGCGCGGCGCCGGTCTGGTGCGGCCGGCCCGCTTCTTCGTGCTTGCCGGAGATCTGGCGGGGCGCGAGCTCGATTGCGTCGAGTTCACCGACCTCGGCCTCGAGCAGCTTCACGGCACGCTCTCGTTCAAAGGCGCCGACGACCCGTGCCGGGAGGCAATCTACCGCGCGGTGTCGAGTTACCTTGTGATTGACCGCGGCAATGGCATCGTGGCGACCCGGTCGACTCTCGAAGTCGCGCTCGAAATCGACGATCGGGATCTCCTCTCGCGGGCTTGCTCGCTTGTCAGCGGCTGTCCGATGGCGCTGCCGCGCCCGGCCCGGTCGAAAGGCGCGACCGAGGAGGACTGGATGGAAATGGCGGACTTCCTCTCGAATGGAGACGACGACCGGCGCGGCGCAGCGATCATCGATCTGGCCGCTCTGGACGACATGAGCGAGCGCGCATGATGTCCGTGGCCGCCTACAGCTGGCAAGCCGCGGACACGCCCGAAGCGCGCCGCGCGGGGGAGTTGATGTCGCTTGTTTTGCCGATCGTTCGGGAGGGCGGCCCGCCGAAGGTCCGCCTCTCTGATGTGCCCGAAGCTCTCCGCGCCGAATTCGAGAACTGGATGAACGGCAAAACGACCCCTGCGGAGGGCGTCTACGCCCATGACTGGTATCAATTTCGGCAATCGGTCGCGAACCGCGCGCTGCACGACGCGCAGCGTGTCGCGCGTGCTCTGGCGGAAGCGGGGCCGAGCGCGACCGATCTGAACGCAGCGCCTGTCCTGCACGAATGGATCGGCCTACGGGATACCCGTTTCGGGGGCGCAATCTTGATGGGGCGGCCGGAGGGGCACCCCGTGTGCCGAGGTCCGGTGAGCCACACTTCCCGGCTCTGCGGTCTCGATCCCGGTCTGATCTGGGCGCGCACGATGACGCGCTGGTATCGCCTGGGTGCCCCTGCGGATCCGCACGAGGTGCTCGATTACATTCACCGCCACGGAATCCCGCGCGATCTGATTCTCAGCGTGGACACGTTATGGACCGATCAGTCTTGGCTTTGATCTGCCAAGCGCCGCGTAGATCTTGCTTCTGCGGCTAAACAGATCGCTTCGAGCGTTTGATGTCCGAAAATTGTGGACAGTGAGTCGAAATCAGTCGGCTCGAACTTGCGCCAAGGGATTCTTGGGCGAAAATGGTGTGGCAGGTAATCACTCCCGATCTGCGAGACACCCGAAATGGCCAGGAAATCCCTCAAGAACCCCGTGCGCGCGGCGCATCGTGCGCGCGAACGCGCCTCTCGTGAAGCGCGCGGACTGCACGAAGCCCGCGTGGTCGTGCCACGCGAGCATGACCCGATCCTGCGTGGGTTTGCGCGCAAATTGCGCACCGATCCGGCGTTTGCGGCCGCCTTGGCGGCTCTCCTCGAACTTGACGCAGCCGCTCCCGATACCGCGGCGACGGCACTACCCGTGGCGTCCGCCGAAAATCCGAGCGATTACGTTGTTCCGAAGCGCAAGCAGGTGTGCAAGGCAAAGGGAAAGGGGGGCTTGGCCGAGGCGGCGCTCGGTGATCTGTTCGGTTTTGGAATCGGCGACACGGAAGGGGCTTGACGACCCGAGCGGTCATGCGGTCGAATTTCATTCGAAGCATTCAGATCCACGGCGGGCATCCACGGCGGGCATCCACGGCGGGCATCCACGGCGGGCATCCACGGCGGGCATCCACGGCGGGCATCCACGG
>NZ_SWJZ01000117.1 GCF_005144475.1 Rhodobacter capsulatus
AGGGTGGCAACCTTCGTCAAGACCATCAAATCGGAGCGGATCTGGCCGGTCGCCTGGCAATCCCGCCAGCAGGCCGAAACGCCGTCGCCAAAAACGTCGACGGGTTCTACACCCCGTCAGGCGGCCCTCATCACGCGGCTTCCAAAGCCCCATCGCCTTCGAGCGAAAGGCCCGGGACGTGAGCGAAACGCGCTCCACAAAGGCCGGGCATGTGGCCGGTTGCGCCAGCTGCGGCCATCGGCATGTCACCTGTAATTCCTGCAAGAACCGGCATTGCCCCAAATGCCAGGGTGAGCCAATGGAACGTCAATGGTCCGACAGACTTTGGCGCAGGAAGGCAGTCTATGACCTGGTGTTCCGTGCCTCGGCCGAGACGGTTCTGACCATCGCCGCCGATCCCAAGCGCCTTGGGGCCCACGGCTCGGGATTCGCATGCTGCGCAGGCGCGTCTTCGACAGCCTGCAACGCGGAACCTGCGCAGCATGCGAATGCCACATTTCGAGCGCACACGCGATCCGCGGTGACGCCACTTCCGCATAAGATTGCTCTCAATGGTCGGAGAGTGTCGGCTGTGCGGGTTGGCGAATTGATGGTGCGGCGCGCGCGATGCCCGTCTCCCGCGCGTCGCGTCGGCGTGGGGAGGATCGACGCTCTCTGTGCCGCCATGCCCGGCCGCCGTCTCTCGCTGCGGATGACGGCCGCTTCGATCAGCGTCATGTCCGGGGCCGAAAGCAGGCTTCGCCCGGAGGAGAGACGCACGATGAAACCTGCCCGATCCGTTGCCCAAGGCGCAGACGATTTCGGCACGGTTCGGGAGGGGAAGCGCCCCTTCTTGTAAACGGGCAGGGATGCCCCCAAGGCGAAAGCCATCGCCGCTTTCCCTCTGGTGTCGATGGGCATTGATGATGTGACCGCCCCCCGACGGCATCTGTGTGCCAAGGTGGGTCTGCAACGATCCACAGAGGGGAGCGGTCATGAACGAGATTATCACGGTCGGGCTCGACCTAGCGAAGAATGTGTTCCAGGCGCATGGCGCTGACGCCTCGGGGCGTGCGGTGTTGCGCAAGAAGCTGAGACGGGACCAGGTGCTGGCTTTCTTCGGGCAGCTGCCGCCGTGCGTGGTGGCGATGGAAGCGTGCGGCGGTGCCCACTTCTGGGGCCGCGAGATCGGCAAGCTGGGCCATGAGGTGCGGCTGATCCCGCCGACCTATGTGAAGCCTTTCGTCAAGCGCCAGAAGAACGACGCCGCCGACGCCGAGGCGATCTGCGAAGCAGCCATGCGTCCGACGATGCGTTTTGTTCCTGTGAAGAGCGAATTGACCCAAGGAGCCGCGATGGTCTTCCGCATCCGCGAGTTGCTGATCGGGCAACCCACGCAGGCGATCAATGCGCTCCGGGGCCATCTGGGCGAGTTCGGGCAAATCGTGCCGCAGGGTGCCGCGAACGCTGCACGACTGATCGCCATCGTCGAGGACCCGGAGAGCGGCCTGCCCGCCGATGCCATTGCCACGTTGAAGGTGCAGGTTAGGGCTCTCACCCATCTTGAGACGGAGATCGGCAAGCTCGATGCCGAGATATCTCGCCGGGCCAAAGAGAACGAGGTCGCGCGGCGCCTGATGACTGTTCCCGGGATCGGGCCGCTGATCGCCACGGCTCTTGCGGTCCTCGCGCCGCCGCCAGACACCTTCCGCAAGGCGCGCGACTTCGCCGCGTGGCTCGGCCTGACGCCCCGCCAGCATTCCACCGGGGGCAAGCAGCGCCTCGGGACCATGACGAAGATGGGCGAGCGATCCTTGCGGCGGCTTCTGATCATTGGCGCCAACAGCGTCATCATCAAGCGGCACGTCCATGCTGCGGCCCGGCCGGGCACCTGGCTCGGCGGGATGCTGACACGCAAGCCGCCGATGCTGGTGCGTGTGGCGCTGGCGAACAAGATAGCGCGGATCGTCTGGGCCCTGATGGCCCGGGGCGGCGTCTACCAATCTCCGGTCGCGGCGGCATAAGCCACCGTCGGTCGCGAGGACGTCGGAGCGGAAGAGGGCAAGGAACGGTTTGGCGCAACGGTCGTGAGACGGGATCAGAGGAACCAGCCTGCAACAAAGTGCCTTCGAGCACGCGGCGTTGATTTGGGACCTGATCCGCGAACACCATACAGGCCCGCGGCATGGAGATGGCCGTAACTGAGGCCGGATACATGTCAGCACCCGACAGCGCGCAAAACCGATCCAGAAAGCCTCTTGCGCAAGGGGCGGTTATACATGTTGCGCAACAGCGGCTTGAGACGAGACAGCCTCTTTCCCCGATTTCATCATGCCACGCGGAAGATCTCGGCTTTTCCAAGGGCGTTGAAGCGGTTGAGGAGGGCCGAGGCTGTGTCAAAACTCGGCCAGATGGCTGGCATATGACGCGCGCGGGTGCCTCTGCGGGTTCGGCGCCCCGAAGGCGGCATTTGATCCGGTCGCCGTCGGGATCGCTTGCCGGGCTTTCTTTTGGGGCCCGCGAAACGGCTTTCTTCCGAGATTTCACCCCGGGATCGCCTCCATCAGCCTCCGGATGCCGACCAGAGCAATCATCCGCTTGATGTTGTAAGCCAGCAAGTTCAGCGTCCTCTCGGTGTGCACGTTCTTCAGGCGGCGGGTCAGGAAATGGGTGGAACCCATCCAGTCCTTTATCGTGCCGAAGGGGTGTTCGACCGTGCAGCGGCGCAGTGTCATCGGATCCGGGTCGCGGCTCAACCGCTCCCGCATGGCGTCGATCAGAGGCTCGTGCTCCCAGCGGGTGATCCGGTGCTCCGTGCCGGAGGTGCAGCGACCTTTCACGGGGCAGGTCTGGCAGCCGTTGATCCAGTACCGGCGAACCTGCAGCCCCCCTTCCTCGCGGGTATAGCGATAGATGAGTTCGTTGCCGGCCGGGCAGGTGTAGACGTCGCGGGCCGGGTCATAGAGGAAATCGGCCTTCACGAACAACCCCTTGGCCGCATTGCCCGAGGTCGCGGGACGCGGCACCGTCGTGGTGATGCCCGCGGTGGGACACGACAGGATTTCGGCGCCGCTGAAATACCCCTTGTCCGCGAGGACGTTCAGATCTTCACGACCCAGGGCGGTTTTGGCGGCGATCGCCATCGGGCTGAGTTGATCGCGGTCGAAACCCTGGTTGGTGCCCCCCTGCGCGACGATCAGATGGGTCTCGGTGTCGACTGCGCTTTGCACGTTGTAGCCGACCATGCCGCTGTGCCGGGCACTGGTCGCCATCGCGCGGGCGTCGGGATCGGTCAGAGAAATCTGGCCATCTGGCGCGTCAGTGAGCGCTTTTTCCATCGCCTGCAACCGTGCGATCTCCTGCCGGATACGGCCGCAACGACGGGCAAGATGGGCCACCTTCTCGGCCCGGGCTTCGCCCTCTTCCTGCCGGTCGATCCGCACCATGACGTCGACGTAGCGGGCGACATCGGCCTCGAGATGGGCAAGGCGGCTGACGATCTTGTTCTTGGTGAAGTTCTTGTCGGTTCGGCCCTCGCTCGAACCCATGGCGTTCGGGCCTCACTGTTCACCGCCTTGAATTTGGCTCACCATCGATGGCGACGGCATCCCCCTTGAGAACCCCGATCCGGCGGCACAGTTCGACAAACCGGGCGCAGGTCTTGCGGATCGCGGCGCCGTTCTGACGGCGGAATTCGGCGATCGTCTTGTGATCGGGGACCAGACGGCCGGTCAGCCACATCACCTCGACATTGCGCGCGGCTTCTAGTTCCAGGCGGCGGCTGGAGGGGATCCGGTTCAGGTATTCATAGATGAAAAGCTTGAGGAGAACTGCGGGGTGATATCCGGGCCGCCCTGTCCGGGACGGCGCCGCGCGCATGAACCCAAGCCCGGGCAGGTCGAGTTCCTCGACGAAAAGATCGACGACACGGACCCCATGTCATCCTCGCCGATCCAGTCCTCGAGGCGGTCGGGAAAAAGCACCGTCTGGCCACGCTGCACGCCCTCGATGAAACCCGCCATGCCGGTCCTCCCGCTCTCACGGAATCGTAGCACAATGCAGGGTTTTGACACAGCCTCGGCCACTCGGCTCTGGATTTCGGCGGTTTGGCGGTCCGGGTCTCTGGCGGCGATGCGGTCGCCGAAGGCCTTGAGCCAAGCCGGTGAGCGCCACCGGTTCGAGCGCACCGGCGAGGGCATCTTCGCCTCGATTCGGCTGCGGACGTGGTATCCGGTCCATCGTTTCCGAGACCTTCTCTGCCGTAGG
>NZ_SWJZ01000118.1 GCF_005144475.1 Rhodobacter capsulatus
AGCGCACCGGCGAGGGCATCTTCGCCTCGATTCGGCTGCGGACGTGGTATCCGGTCCATCGTTTCCGAGACCTTCTCTGCCGTAGGTCCGGGTGGCACGCAGGGTTTCGTTGCGGAGCGAGACATCGTCCGCCATTGGTCCGAGGACAATGTCGAGCGCGGCCGGGCGGTCTTCCTTCCACGGTCGGCAGTTCTTGCGGATCGGAAGGATCGCAGTCGCCAGCCGGTCGATGAGGACGGTGTGGCTGCGGCGGGTATCATAGGCCCCGTCGGCGGTCACCGTGCCGATCTTTTCACGCTCGGGGATCTGGCCGGGCAACTCCGGCAGCACGGGGCTGTCGCCGTCGCGGCCGGGGGTGAATTCCACCGTCCGGATGTCGGACGTTGGCCCCTGTCCATGGCCAGATGCACCTTGCGCCATGGGCGTCTGCCCTGACCGCCATGTTTGCGGGCTTGCCACTCATGCGATGTTCTGCATGGTAATCCTCCCCATTTCAACGGGGGACAGACGTATACTTCAGGCAGCCATCTTCAGTTTCTGGGCGGGTGTAATGCCACCGATGCCCATGTTGGGGCGCTCGT
>NZ_SWJZ01000119.1 GCF_005144475.1 Rhodobacter capsulatus
CTGGTGGCGGTGACGACCCAGGGCGGCGGCCGGATCAACCAGCATTTCGGCCATGCGACCGAGTTCCAGGTCTTCGAGGTCGACGCGACGGGGGTGCGCTTCGCCTTTCACCGCCGCTGCGACAACTACTGCGTCGATGGCGGTGGCGCCGAGGACCGGCTCGACCGGGTCATCGCGACGCTTGACGGCATCGACACGGTTCTGGTCGCAAAGATCGGCGACTGCCCGCGCGAGGGCCTGGCCGCAGCCGGCATCACCGCCCGCGACACCTGGGCCCATGACTACATCGAGCCCGCCATCCTTGCGCTCTACCGCGAAAGAATGACCCAAAAACAAGCCATTACCGCGTAAGGATCAGGCATGCCCGAAGGCCCCGAACCGCTCGACTGGACTGGCAAGGCGCTGGAATGCGGCGCCTGCCGGTTCCGTGACCGGCTGGACAGCGGGCAATGCGGGCTGGGCTGGTCCTGCCTGAATGATCGCTACGCCAAGCGGATCGAGCGGTTCTTCACGCTCAACCCGGAACTGGCCGATGAAAACCTGAACCATCCCTATTTCGAAACCCGGGTGCAGGCGGCGCGGACGGCCTCGGTGTTCCGGCTGCCGCGGCTTCTGGCCGACGAAGACCCGGCCGTGCGCGGCATGGCGGTGTTGCGCCTGCCCGCCGCCCATGCGGAACGGCTGATCCACGACCCCGACCGCGCCGTGCGGATCGCCGTCGCGCATCGGTTGCCGCCGGGTGGGCTGCTGCCGATGCTGCAGGACAAGGACGGCCATGTCCGGCTGATCGTCGCCCGGCGGGCCGAGCCGGGGATGCTGCCGATGCTTTGTGCCGACCCCGATCCCGAGGTCCGCGCCGAGGTCGCCCGCCGCATCGACCCCGCTTTTCTTGACCGCTTCCGCACCGATCCCGAGCCGCTGGTGCGGCGGGTGGCGGCGCGGCGGCGGCCCGGGCTGTTCGTGACGGATGACGACATCCGCGTGCGCCACACCGTTGCCGAGGAAGGCGGGCGCGAGGAATTGCGTCGCCTTGTCGCCGACCCCGAAGACATCATCCGCGAGACCGCGATCCAGCGGCTTGCCCATATGAAGGAGTGACCCATGTCGACCGACGACCGTGAAATCGAGGTCTACCGCGCCCCCGCCTACCGGCCGGGCGACAAGGTGATCGCCCGCAAGCAGGTGAAGAACGACGGCACCATGGCCGGGTTCGAGATCGGCGACATCGTGGTGAAAAAGGGCGACGTCGGCTATGTCCGCGACATCGGCGTGTTCCTGTCGCAATTCTACATCTACGCCATCGACTTCATCGAGCGCGGCTCGATCGTCGGCATGCGCGAAAAGGAAATCAAGCCGGTCGGGACCCTTGCCGCGCGCGAGGCCGAACGGTCGCTGCAATCCCATATCGTGACCCGCGACAGCTTCGCGCAAAGTGCAAAGGAACTGCCCCGATGAAAGTGATGATCCGCGAAACCGCCAAGGGCATCGAAGCCTATGTGCCGAAGAAGGACCTTGAGGAGATGGTGGTCGAACAGGAGAAACCCGGGCTTTGGGGCGGCTGGGCGAAGCTGGCCAATGGCTGGGTCTTTGCCATGCCCGCCTTCGACACCCCGCCGCAGCTGCCGGTGACGGTCGAGGCGCGCAAGATTTCCGACGAGGAGTGAGCATGACCGGTATCGCGCTTCTGGAAACCGTTATGGCCGAGGTGGGGGCGGGCCGCCGCATCGCCTATCTCGGCCCCGAGGTCTCGGCCTTGTCGGGCGGGCAGGCCCCGGGCACCACGGCCGAGCTGTGCCGCAGGCTGGAAGCCGAGGTCCGGGTGCCGCGCCGCGCCGCGGGCAATCTGTGGTCGGTGGCGCAATATATCGAAAGCCGGAAATTCCGCGCCACGCTGGATGCGCTGGTGCGCAAGGCGTTCGTCGGCCGCCCCGACCGGCCCAATCCGGTGCATGACTGGCTGGCGTCGCGGCGGGTGCCGATGGTCGTCGACACCTGGTATGACGAGGGCCTCCTGCGCGCCTTCGGCCCGGGCGACGGCGATTGGGGCCATGTGCAGGGGATCAGCCGGGCGGGGACGCATTCCGACGCTTTCACCGCCGCCTTCGACAGTTTCGGTGAAGCCGTCGCCGTCGCCGATCCGGCGTGGACATCGCTGATCTACAAGCCGCATGGCCTCGTGCGGATGGGGTCTTCGTTCCTTCTGTCGGACGCCGATTACGTCGAGGTGCTGACCGAGATCGACATCCAGACCCCGATCCCCGAAGAGGTGCGCGAACGCCGCACCGGACGGCCGTTCCTGTTCCTGGGCTGCCGTTTCGATGACCAGCTGTTGCGCATCTACGCCCGCCAGATCGCCAAGCGCTCGGCCCCCGGCCATGTCGCGGTGATCCCCGGGCCGCTGACGAAGATGGAGGAGAAGTTCCTGGAAGAGCTGCAGATCCGCCGTCTTGACCTGCCGCTCTCGGCGCTGACCGACCTTCTGACCGTGCCCGAGGGTTGAGCGCGCGTCCCGCCACCGGAAGGGGAGCCATGCGATCTGCGCATGGCTCCGATATGTAAATTCTTCTCATATTGTCAAAGAGGTAGCAAAGGTTAACACTGGCCTTGCCGCAAGAAATTGGCAAAAATCGACTCAATCGTTCCGGGAAAGGACCCCCCGATGAAACTCAGCGCACGCAATATTCTGGCGGGCAAGGTGACCGCTGTCGAGACCGGCAATGTCACCACCCATGTCAAGATCGACATCGGCGGGACCATCGTCACCGCCTCGATCACCAATGAAGCCGCCGCCGATCTGGCGCTGAAGGTCGGCGACGAGGCCTGCGCGATCATCAAGGCTTCCGACGTCATCGTCGGCAAGAACTGATCGACCCATCAAGGCGGGGGGCGCAGGCCGCGGGGTCTGCGCCCCCTTGCTTTGGCCCTGCGCCAAACTGCATCTGGCCGCGCCCGTGCATCCTGCTAAGGTGCGGGCGCGAAAAGGGGGCCTTGCGATGAACGATCTGAAATACCGTGTTCTTTTGCTGGGGGGCACCGGCACCATCGGCCGCGCCACCGCCGCGGCGCTGCTGGCGGCGGGGCATGGCGTCTGGGCGCTGGTCCGTCCCGGGACCGATCCGGCGAAGCTGCCCGGCTGCACGCTGATCGAGGCCGACGTGAGCCATCCCGACACCGTCGCCCGGGTGCTGAAAGATCATCCCTGCGCGGCGATCGTTTCCTGCCTTGCCTCGCGCACCGGCCTGCCCGCCGACGCCTGGGCGATCGACGACCGCGCCCATGCCCATGCGCTGGAAGCGGCGATGGAGGCGCGGGTGCGCAAGTTCGTGCTTTTGTCCGCGATCTGCGTGCAAAAACCCTATCTGGACTTCCAGAAGGCGAAACTGGCGTTTGAGGCGCAGCTGCGCGGCTCGCCGCTCGAATGGTCGATCGTGCGGCCGACGGCGTTTTTCAAATCGCTTTCGGGGCAGATCCCGCGGGTGCAGGCGGGCAAGCCCTTCCTGGTCTTCGGCGATGGCCGCATCACCGCCTGCAAGCCGATTTCCGATGCCGATCTGGGGCGGTTCATCACCTCGTGTCTCAGCGACCCCGAGAAGGTTCGCAAGGTGCTGCCGATCGGGGGCCCCGGGCCTGCGATCACGCCGCTTGATCAGGCGGCGATGCTGGAACGGCTGACCGGCAAGCCGGTGAAGATCCGGCATGTGACGCCGAAGCTGATGGATGCGATCGTCGGCGTGCTGACTGTCTTGGGGAAATTTTCCCCGAAGCTGGCGGGCAAGGCCGAGCTGGCGAAGATCGGGCGTTATTATGCCTCGGAATCGATGCTGCTCTGGAACCCGGTCAAGGGCTGCTATGATGCCGATGCCACGCCCGAATATGGCGCCGAGCGGTTCGAGGATTACGTCGCCGCGATGCTGCGCGGCGAGATCGCCGATGACCGCGGCGATCACGCGATCTTTTAACGCATTCACGAAAGCTTTGGCCGCCGCCCCGTGACGGCGGCCGTTAGCGCCCTAACTGGCTTGCAGGAGCAAGCTGCGGAGGAGCGCATGAACCGGAGACATCTTCTTCTTTCGGCCGGTCTGGCGGCCGTCGGGCTGGCGACGCACAAGGCCGCGGCCGAAAGCTTTGCGGTCGTGCACAGCGACGAGGAGTGGCGCAAGCTCTTGTCGCCCGAGGCCTATTCGGTGCTGCGCAAGGAGGGCACGGAATATCCCTACACCAGCCCGCTGGAGCAGGAACACCGCAAGGGCACCTTCGCCTGTGCGGGCTGCGCGCAGCCGCTGTTTTCGTCCGAGACGAAATTCGACAGCGGCACCGGCTGGCCCAGTTTCTACCAGCCGATTGCCGAAACCGCGGTGGGCACCCGCCTTGACGGCGCGCTGATGATGACCCGGACCGAGGTGCATTGCGCCCGCTGCGGCGGTCATCTGGGCCATGTGTTTGAGGACGGCCCGCCGCCGACCGGGTTGCGTTACTGCATGAACGGGGTGGCGATGACCTTCACCCCCGCGGCGGCCTGAGCGATGGCGCTTGTCCTTTTGGCCTGGCTGGGCGGGGTGCTGACGATCCTGTCGCCCTGCATCCTGCCGGTTTTGCCCTTCGTCTTCGCGCGTGCCGGAAAACCCTTTCTGACGAATGGCTTGCCGATGCTTGCCGGAATGGCGCTGGCCTTTGCCGCGGTGGCCAGCCTTGCCGCCGTGGGCGGCGGTTGGGCGGTGGCGGCAAACGGCTGGGGGCGGGGGCTTGCGCTTGTCCTTCTTGGCCTGTTCGGGCTGATGCTGCTGTTCCCCGCGCTGTCGGAACGTCTGACCCGGCCGCTCGTCGCGCTGGGCAACCGCGCTTCGGGGCGGGGCGAGGGGGTCTTCGGCTCGGCCGCTCTGGGCGTGGCCACCGGGCTTTTGTGGGCGCCCTGCGCCGGGCCGATCCTTGGCCTGATCCTGACCGGAGCGGCGCTGAACGGGGCAAGCTTCGCGACGACGGGGCTTTTGTTCGCCTATGCTTTGGGTGCGGCGACGGCTTTGGCCGTGGCGCTGCTGGCCGGGGGGCGGGTCTTCGCGCTGATGAAGCGCGCTCTGGGCTTTGGCGAGGGGCTGCGGCGTGGGCTTGGCGCGCTGGTTCTGGCCGGTGTCGCGGCGATTGCCTTGGGTCTGGATACCGGGCTGTTGACCCGGCTTTCGACCGCCTCGACGAACCGGCTGGAAGCCGCGCTGCTGACCCGTCTCGGCCCCGAGGGCAGCGCGGTGATGCAGGCCGCCCCGGCGATGACGGGCGGGCCGGCGATGATGGGCGGTCCCGCGATGACCGGGGGGCCCGCGATGATGGGCGGTCCTGCGATGACGGGCGGGCCCGCGATGGTGGCAAAGGGTCAGCCCGAGGCCCTGCCGATCGAAGGCCAGATGCCCGATCTGACCGGCGCGGTGCAGTGGCTCAATTCGCCGCCGCTGACCGCCGCCCAGTTGCGCGGCAAGGTCGTGCTGATCGACTTCTGGACCTATTCCTGCATCAACTGCCTGCGCGCGCTGCCGCATGTGCAGGCGTGGGATGCCGCCTATCGCGACAAGGGGCTGGTGGTGATCGGCGTGCATGCGCCCGAATTCGCCTTTGAAAAGAACCCCGCCAATGTCGAAAAGGCGGTCCGCGATCTGGGCATCACTTACCCCGTTGCGCTCGACAACGATTATGCGCTCTGGCGGGCGTTTTCGAACCGCTACTGGCCCGCGCATTATTTCATTGATGCCAAGGGGCAGATCCGCCACCACCATTTCGGCGAGGGCGGCTACGCGCAGTCCGAACAGGTGATCCGCAGCCTTCTGGCCGAGGCCGGGGCCCGCCCCGACACGACGGCGCAGGTGCAGGCCGCGGGGGTCTCTGCCCCCGCCGACATGCGCGAGGTGTTCTCGCCCGAGACCTATCTCGGCCATGCCCGCGCCAGCGGCAACATCAATGCCGAGGGGCTGATCGCCGATCAGCCGCACCGCTACACCGCGCCCGAGCCGCGGCTGAACGAATGGGCGCTGGCGGGGGACTGGACCGTGGGCGCCGAGGCCGCACGGCTGGATGCCCCCGGTGGCGGCGTGACGATGCGCTTTCACGCCCGCGACCTGCATCTGGTGCTGGCGCCCGGGGCCGCGCCGGTGCCCTTTACCGTGACGATCGACGGCCAGCCCCCCGGTGCCGATGCCGGGCTTGACGTCGATGCCGCGGGCCGGGGCATCGTGACCGAGGACCGGCTCTATCAGCTTTACCGCGCCAAGGGGCCCGTCACCGACCACCTGTTTGAAATCCGCTTCGACGCCCCCGGCGTTCAGGCCTTTGCCTTCACCTTCGGATAAAGGATCGCCCATGCGCCGCCTTGTTCTTGCCCTTGCGCTTGCCCTTGCGCCCCCCGCCTTGGCCGAGGAAGGCCGGGTGATCCCGCCGCCCGCTGTCAATGAAACGCCGCTCTCCGGCCCCGAAACCGCGATCTTCGCGGGCGGCTGCTTCTGGGGCGTGCAGGGGGTGTTTCAGCATCTGAACGGCGTGATCAGTGCCACCTCGGGCTATGCGGGCGGCACCGCGGCGACGGCGCAGTATGATCAGGTCTCGGGCGGCGACACCGGCCATGCGGAAGCCGTGCAGGTGGTCTTCGACCCCAAGCAGATCAGCTATGGCGAGCTTTTGCATGTGTTCTTTTCCGTCGCGCATGATCCGACGCAGCTCAATCGGCAGGGCCCCGATGTCGGGCCGCAATACCGCTCGGCGCTGTTTCCCATGACCGAGGATCAGGCGCGGATCGCGAAAGCCTATATCGACCAGCTGGGCCGCGCCCGGGCCTTTGACGCCGCCATCGTCACGCAGCTGGACCCCGGTGCCGCCTTTTACCCGGCCGAGGCCTATCACCAGAACTTCCTGACCCTGAACCCCGATCACCCCTATATCGCCACGGTGGACAGGCCGAAAATCGCCGCGCTGGAGCGGATCTTCCCGGGCGCGTGGCGGGCCGAACCGGTGCTGCTGCCTGTCGCCGACTGAGATCGCAGCATCGACTTGACGATGGTCACCAAGCCTGCGCCTGCTTCGTGCCACAAGGGGCCGAAGCATGCCAAGGTGAGAGACCCGATGAAAGACGCCGCCGACCGTTCCGCCGAAGCGCCGCAATGCCCCTTTGCGCATCGCCGCCCGGTCAAGCCCGCACCGCGCCCCGAGCGTGTCGGCCCGCGCGACTTCTTTCGTCTGATCCGGCAGGACATCCTGGCCGTGCAACCGGCTCGGATGTTCCGCGCCTGGATGGCCGAATTTCACTCGCCCTTCTTCACCTCGTTCCTGTGCAACGACCCGGATCTGGTCGATCTGATCCTGACCCGCCGCCCCGAGGATTTCCCGAAATCCTTGCGGCTTTTCGAGGGGCTGACGCCGCTTCTGGGCCATTCGATCTTCATCACCAACGGGCCGGAATGGGAACGCCAGCGCCGGATCATCGACCCGGCCTTTGATGGCGGCCGCACCAAGGACGTGCTGCCCGCGATGTGGGATGCCGCGCTGTCGGGCGTCGAGCGGCTGAAACCGCTTGCCGATGGCCGCCCCGTCGACGTCGAGGGCCAGGCCAGCCATATCGCGCTGGACGTGATCTTCCGCACGCTGTTTTCGATCCCGGTCGAGAACGCGACGGCGAATGCGGTTTTCGATGCCTTCCGCGCGCATCAGGCCTCGCGGCCGATGGTGAACACGGGCACGCTGTTTTCCCTGCCGCGCTGGCTGCCGCGGCTGCGTTTTGGCGCGACGGCGAAGACGGCGAAACAGATCCGCGGCTTCATTTCCGGTCTGGTCGAGGCCCGCGCGGCCGAGATCGCCGCGGGCACCGCGCCCGACGATCTGGCGACGCGGATCATGTCCACCCCCGACCCCGAGGATGGCAAGTGTTTCAGCCCGGGCGAGATGGTCGATCAGGTCGGCATCTTCCTTTTGGCCGGGCACGAGACCGGGGCGGCGGCGCTGGCCTGGTCGCTGTATCTGATGGCGCTTTACCCGGACTGGCAGGACCGTCTGGCCGAGGAAGCCGAGGCGGTGATCGACATCGACAAGATCTACGCCTCCTCGGTGCCGCGGCTGAAACTGGCCCGCGCGGTGTTTCGGGAATCGATGCGGCTTTACCCGCCGGTGCCGATGTATCTGCGCGAGGCGGTGCAGGAAGAGACCTTCCGCGGTCGCAAGGTGCCCAAAGGCGCGCTGATCGTCGTCAGCCCCTGGCACCTGCACCGGCACGAGCGGATCTGGAAGGACCCCGACGATTTCGATCCCACCCGCTGGGACACGCCCGAGGGGCGCGAAAGTTCGCGGCTGGCCTATGTGCCGTTCTCGGCCGGGCCGCGGGTCTGCCCCGGGGCCGGTTTCGCCATGGCCGAGGGGCCGCTTCTGCTCGCCATGATGCTGAAGCATTTCCGCGTCGCGCTGGTGCCCGGGCGCGAGCCGATGCCGGTGGCGCAGCTGACCGTGCGCGGCCGCGACGGGATCTGGCTGGCGCTCACCTCGCGCTGAGCGGCGTCAACGCAGCCGCTGCACCAGCAGCCGGACCTCTTCGCGTTCGGTCTCGGAACATTGCGCCAGCAGATCGCCCGGCACCTGCATGCAGACCTCGCGGCCGGAAAAGCGGAACACGCCGTCTTCCTCCAGCCGCTTGATCAGCCGCGACATCGTTTCCCGCTGCACCCCGATCAGATCAGCAAGGTCCGAGCGCGTCATCGGCAGCTGCATCCGCATCTCGGCGCCGATGCGGGCGCCGTGCCGCGCCATCAGCCAACCGAGCAGCTGTTCCAGCCGGTCCTTGTTCGAGGTGGTGGCCGCCGCGATGATCCGCGCATGGCTGCGGTCGATTTCCGCCACCGCGCGCACCATCAGCCGCTCCAGGATCGCGGGATTGTTGCGCAGAAGCTTTTCCGCGCTGCCCCGCGCCACGGTGCAGACCCGCGCGGGCATCAGGGCCCGGGCCTCGGTCTGATGCTCGCCATGGCCGAGGAAGGACCGGAAGCCGACGATCTCGCCCGGATAAGCGAGCCGCATCAGCGTCGAGGAGCCGTCCGCATTGTGGCTGCGCAGCGCGATCAGCCCTTTCGAGACGCAAAAGACGCCCTTGTTGCGGCTGCCCTGTTCGAACAGCACCTCGCCCGCGGCGACATCGCGGCGGGAAAAGCCGCAGGCCAGCACCGACACGCCGCCAAGGCCCACCGGGTTCCACAGGCTCTTTTCGTAAAAGAGGCACTTCCCGCAGGGATGCGCCGGGGGATCGAGGGCGTCGAGCATGAACGAACGGCCTTTGCGGCGGAGTGGGGTCGCATGACTTTACGCGTCTTTCCCGGCGTGGGCGAGTGCGACCCAAGGTATCACGGGGCGGACAAGGGCAATTTCCTGTGATAGCCGTCACTGACAAGCCCGAAACCTCTCCGGATACCCGACCGATGGCCCCGCAGCCCCCCAGACGCAGACCCGGAGAGCGCCGATGACCGATGAAACCGCCGCCGCGCCGCCCGCGGTGACCCTGCCGCCGAAACCGCAAGCCCGTCAGGGCAAGGTCTCGCTTCTGGAATATCTGCGGCTGTTTCAGCGCGACATCCTTTCGGCGCAGCCCGCGCATCTGTACCGGGCCTGGATGGCCGAGATGAAGACGCCGTTCTTCCGGTCCTTCCTGTGCAACGACCCCGAGCTGGTGCACCGGGTTCTGCGCGGCTCGCCGCATGATTTTCCGAAATCCGAGCGCATCCGCTTTGGTCTGAAACCGCTGCTGCGCGACAGCGTTTTCATCACCAACGGCGCTTTGTGGGAACATCAGCGCCGGATCATCGACCCGGCTTTCGAGGGTGGTCGGCTGCGCGAGGTCTTCCCGGCGATGTGGGACAGCGGCGTCGCGGCGGTCGACCGGCTGCGCGCGAAAGCCGATGGCAAGCCCCTGGAAATCGAGGCGGAAACCAGCCATGTGGCGATGGATGTGATCTTCCGCACGATGTTCTCGATGCCGATCGAGCATGAAATCGCCCAAGCCGCCTTCGAGGGGTTCCGCGCCCATCAGGCGGCGCATCCGGTGGCCAATCTGGCGGCGATCCTGCCCTTGCCGAAATGGTTTCCCGCGTTCCATTCGAAACAGACGCGCGACACCGCCCGGGCGATCCGGGCGCTGATCGGGCAGCTGGCGACGATGCGGGCGAGGGAGATCGAGAACGGCACCGCGCCCGACGATCTGGCGACGAAGATCATGACGACGCCCGACCCGGAAACCGGCCGTGTCTTCGAGACCGAGGAGATGGTCGATCAGGTGGCGATCTTTTTCCTGGCCGGGCACGAGACCTCGGCGGCGGCGCTGGCCTGGTCGCTTTACCTGCTCGCCACCCATCCCGACTGGCAGGAGAAACTGGCCGCCGAGGCGACCGAGGTGCTGGGCGATGACGTGCCGGTGTTTTCCGCGATCAACCGGCTGAAACTGTCGCGCGCGGTGTTCCGCGAGGCGATGCGGCTTTACCCGCCGGTGCCGATGTTCGTGCGCGAGGCCGCCTGCCCGATGACCTTCCGCGGCCGCAAGGTGAAAAAGGGCGCGCAGATCATCGTCAGCCCCTGGCACCTGCACCGGCATGAACGGATCTGGGACAATCCCGACGCTTTCGACCCCGGCCGCTGGGAGACCGAAAACGGCAAGGCCGGGCTGCGCGACGCCTATGTGCCGTTTTCCGAGGGGCCGCGGGTTTGCCCCGGCGCGGCTTTCGCCATGGCGGAAGGGCCGCTCTTGCTGTCGATGTTCCTGCGCGCCTTCCGCTTTGATCCGGTGCCGGGCGCGGTGCCGATGCCGGTCGCGCATCTGACGGTGCGGTCCGATGCCGGGATCAGGCTGACACTGACCCCCCGCGGCTGAGCGGGGGGATCACTCGGCCAGATGCAGCACCCGGTCGGCCAGATCGGCATCGGGGCTGCGGTGGCTGACGAAAACGATCCCGGTGTCCGGCAAGAGCTTGCGGATGCCCTGCAGTGTCGCCTTGGCCGTCGGCGCATCCAGCCCCTCGGTCGGCTCGTCCAGAAGCAGCACCTTGGGGCGGCGCAAGAGCGCCCGCGCCAGTGCCAGCCGCTTCGCCTGACCGCCGGAAAGCCCCGATCCATGCGGGCCGAGAGCCGTCGCCAGACCCTCGCGCGCCTGCAGCGCGGCGGCCAGATCGACCGCCTCCAGCACCTGCCAAAGCTGCGCCTCGTCGACCGGCTGGCCCTCGGGCAGGGCCAGCGCCAGGTTCTCGGCCACGGTTCCCGCCAAAAGCGCCGAACGTTGCGGCACCAGCGTCAGCCAGGAGCGCAAAAGCTCCTCGGACCAATCCGCAAGCGCCACGCCCGAGAGCAGGATCTGCCCCGAGACCGGCGCCGTCAGCCCGGCCAGCGTGGCGAGCAGAGTGGATTTGCCGACGCCCGAGGGGCCGGTGATCAACAGCGTCTCGCCGCGGATCAACTCGAAGCTGACCGGCCCGAAACTGTCGCGCTGCGCGCCATGGCGGCGGTGGCGCAGCTCGGTGACGCAGAGCAGCGGTTTTTCCGGCAAGGGCAGCGGCACCACCTGCGGATCGGGGCGCGGCGGCGTGTCGGTCAGGCGCAGCACCCGTTCGGCCGCGCCCTGCATCCGGCCCCATTCGGCCAGGCCCCGGCGCAGCGCGCCCAGACTCTCGGCGAGCGCCAGCGCGACGAAAAACCCGATCGCGGCGCGCGCGGGCGAAATCAGCCCGGCCTCGGCGGCACTGCCACCCAGATAAAGCGCGGCGGCCGCGGCCGTGCCCACCGTCAGCGCCAGCGCCGAGGAGGATTGCCGTTCGATGTCATCCAGCCGGTTGCGCGCGGTCTGTTCCGCCTCCACGGTCTGCAGCGCCACCCCGGTCAGCCGGTCAAGCGCCCCCGCCACCGCCAGATCGGCGCGGTTGCGCATCAGATCAAGGCCCGCGGCGCGCAGCCCCTGCAGCCCGGCCTCGGCGGCGGCGGCTGGGCGATGCGCGATGCGGGCGGTGACCACCAGAACCAGCGTGCCGCCCAGCGCATAGATCAGCGCCACGGCCAGCGCGGCGGCGGGGGTGACCAGAAACCAGATCGCCAGCGTGCCCGCCGCCAGCCCCGCCACGGCGGCGCAAAGCGGCAGCACAAGGCGCAGCATCAGCCCGTCGAGCGCGTCGATATCCGAGGTGATGCGGTTGAGCGCCTCGGCGCCGCGCAGGCGCGATTGCACCTCATGCGGCAGCCGGGTGATCCCGGCATAGACCGCGCTGCGCATCCCCGCCAGCGCGCGCAAAGTGGCGTCATGGGTCAAAAGCCGTTCGCCATAGCGCGCCATCGCCCGGCCCAGCGCCAGAAACCGCACCCCGGCCGAGGGGCGGAAGAAATCGAAACCGACGACCCCGGCGATGCCCGCGGCGGCGGCGGCGGTGACGAACCAGCCCGACAGGCCCAGAAGCGCGACGCCCATGACCAGAACCGTCACCATCAGCGCAAGGCCGCGCAGAAAAGCGGTGCGTTCGGCTTCGGACAGGCGACGTGCCAGACGGAAAAGCGCGATCATGTCCGGTCCTCCGCATCGTGACCCAGGGTGATGACGCGATCCATCGCGGCGATCACCGCGGGGTCATGGCTGGCAATCAGCAGCGCCGCGCCGCCATCGCGCAGCGCCATCAGCCCGGCCAGAACCGCCTGCGCGGTTTCGGCATCCAGATCCGCGGTGGGCTCGTCGGCCAGGATCAGATGCGCCTGGGCGTGATGGGCGCGCGCCAGCATCAGCCGCCGCGCCTCGCCGCCCGAAACCCCGCCGCCGATGTCGCCGAGCGGCGTCGCCAGACCCTCGGGCAGGGCGGCGATGATTTCCTCGGCATGGGCGGCCCGCAGCGCCGCAGCAAGATCGCCCGGACGGCCCAGGGTGATCGCCTCCGACAGCGGCGCGGCGATGAATTGCGGCGCCTGCGGCAGCCAGCCCATCCCCGCCCGGATCGCATCGGCGCTGTCCTCGGCCAGCACGGTTTCGCCCCAGCGGATTTCGCCCGCATCGGGCCGGATCAGCCCGGCCAGCGCCGCGATCAGCGTTGATTTCCCGGCGCCCGAGGGGCCGGAAATCGCCACGGCCTCGCCCGGGGCGACCTGCCCGTCGGGCAGCGCGATCGGCGCCGCCCCGGGGCCCGGCCGCAGCGTCAGCCCGGCCCAGGACAGCACCGCAGGCGGCAGCGCCGTGGCCGCAGCGCCCGTGCCCATGATCTGGCCTTCCTCGGACAGCATCGCCTTGGCGGCCTTGAGCTCGCCCGCGACGGCAAAGGCCGAGGCCCGGTCATGCCAGGCCGCGGCCAGATCGCGCATCGGCTGGAACATGTTCGGCGCCAGCATCAAAAGGAAGATCCCCCCCGCCGGATGCAGCGGCGTGCCCCAGGAGCCCCAGGTGATCTCGCCCAGCAGGTTGAAGCCGACGTAAACCGCGACCAGCGCGACGCCCAGCGCGGAAAACAGCTCCAGCACGGTCGAGGACAGGAAGGCCACCGTCAGCACCTTCATCGTCCGCGCCCGCAGGATATGGAAAACGATCGACAATTCGCGCCCCGCCCGGTCTTCGGCGCCCAGCAGCCGCAGATCGGCGCTGGCGGCGATGCGGTCGGCGAGCGTGCCGTTCAGCGTGCCCAGATGCGCCATCTGCCGCTCGGAGGCCTGCTGCGCCGCCATGCCGATCAGCGCCATGAAGACCGGAATGAGCGGCCCGGCCACCATGAAGATCACCGCGACCACCCAGGACAGCGGCGCCACCAGTGCCAGAAACACCAGCGGCACGATGCGCGAGCGCGTCATCGCCGGGGTGAAGCGCGAGACATAGGGGCCAAGCAGCGCCAGTTTCTCGCCCGCAAGGCTGGCCAGCTGCGCCGGGGCAAGGCCGGTGGCGCGGGCATCCAGCCGGGCGGCCTCGGTCAGCAGCCGGGCGCGTTCGGCCGCCACCAGCGTCGTCGCGGCCCGGTTGGCGCGGGCCTGCGCCGCCGCATCCAGCCCGGCGCGCAGCAGCATTACGAAGACGAAGCCAAGCGCCGCCTGTGGCACGCTGAGGCTGGCGGGCGGGGCGACAAGCCCCCCCAAAGCCAGCGCGACCAGCGCCGCCTGCGCCGCCCAGAGCACTTCGGAAAGCGAGGCCAGCATCCCGGCCGAGCGCAGCTGCTTCGACACCGGGGCGGTCAGGCGGGCCAGTTCGGCCTTGGCGTCAGCGGGAGAAAGACAGGTTTCGGTCATCGAGCCTTCGGTCTTGTGCCTTTGTCGGGCGATGGGTCAGGATCGGCGACATGATTCCGACCACCACGGCCAGCCTTATCACCCCCGCCGCGCAATCTCCACCGCTTCGCGGTTGACCTTGCGCCGCCAAGCGGGCAAGGCAGCAGCCGGAGGCCATGATGCAGGCAATCGATATCGGACATGTGACGCTGGACCGCGACGGGACCGAGGTGTTTTCCGACCTGACCCTGCGCCTGACCGAGCGGCGCATCGGCATCGTCGGGCGCAATGGCGCGGGCAAATCCTCGTTGATCCGGCTGATCACCGGGCTGGTGGCGCCGCAAAAGGGCCGGGTGGTGGTGAACGGCGTCGATGTGGCCGCCGACCGCGCCGGGGCGCTGGGCACGGTGGGGCTGTTGTTCCAGAACCCCGATCATCAGATCATCTTTCCGGTGGTGCGCGACGAGATCGCCTTTGGCCTTGAGCAGAAGGGGCTCAAACGCGCCGCGGCGCTGGCCCGGGCCGAGGCCGTGCTGGCGGCGCAGGGGCGCTCGGACTGGGGCGACCGGCTGTGCCACACGCTGTCGCAGGGGCAGCGTCAGCTTCTGTGCCTGATGTCGATCCTGGTGATGGAACCGGACTGGATCCTGTTCGACGAGCCCTTCAACGCGCTGGACCTGCCGACCGCGCTGGCGATCGAGGCGCGGATCGCGGGGCTGGCGCAAAATGTCGTGCTGGTGACGCATGATCCGTCGCGGCTGACCGGGTTTGACCGCGTCCTGTGGCTGGAGGGGGGCAAGATCGAGGCCGACGGCCCGCCCGCCGAGGTGCTGCCGCGTTATATCGCGGCGATGCAGGCGCTGGCGCGGGCATGCTGAGCCTGGCGCTGCCCTATCGCACCTGGGCGCATCGGCTGCCCGCGGCGGTGAAATTCGGCCTGCTCGCGGTGGCGATGATCGGGCTGATGCGGATCGGCAGCATCTGGGGACAGGGGGCGGCGGTGCTGGTCGTTGCGGGCCTGACCGCCAGCCTGGGCCGCGGGGCGATCCGGCAAAGCCTGGTGACGTTGCGTCCGCTGGTCTGGATCGTGGCGGTGATCCTGCTCTGGGATACGGCGCAGGGGCGCTTGCAGCTGGGGGTGGTGTTCGGTCTGCGGGTGCTGGCGATGGTCGGTCTGGCCAATCTCGTCACCCTGACGACGCCCCTGCCCGAGATCGTGGCGCTGATCGAACGGCTGGCGCAACCGCTTGCGCGGTTTGGGATTTCCCCGCGTGTCCCGGCGATTTCGGTGGCTTTGGTGATCCGCTTCGTGCCGGTCCTGCGCGCCCGTCACGACAGCTTGGCCGAGGCCTGGCGGGCCCGCTCTGCCCGCAAGCCGCGGGTGAAACTCCTTGCGCCATTGACGTTTTCGCTGCTTGACGATGCGGATCATATGGCCGATGCCTTGCGCGCACGCGGTGGATTGGCCCTGCCGCGCAAAGGGAGAGACACAGTTGGAACGTAACGTGACCCTGATCGGGCTTTTCGCCGCGCTGATCGTCGCGCTTGGCTTCGTGCCCGCGATTCCGCTGGGCTTTGGCGTGCCGATCACGCTGCAATCGCTGGGCGTGATGCTGGCGGGCGCGGTGCTGGGCAGCTGGCGCGGCGCGCTGGCGGTGCTGCTGGTGCAGGCGCTGGTGGCGATCGGCCTGCCGGTGCTGGCGGGCGGCCGCGGCGGCCTTGGCATCTTCGTCGGCCCCACCGCGGGTTTCCTGATCGGCTGGCTTCCGGCCGCCTTCGTCACCGGCCTGATCGTCGAGCGCCTGCGCCGGGTTCCGGTCGCCCTTGCCGCCGGGATCGGCGCGACGCTGGGCGGGATCATTATCATGTATGCGCTGGGCATCCTCGGTTTCTGGCTGGTGAAGAACGCCGGGCTGACCCCCGAAGACGCGCCGATGAGCCTTTGGGCCGCGACCGCGATCATGGCGCCCTTCATCCCGGGCGATCTGATCAAGGTGGTGGTGACGGGGCTGGTCGCGCGCACCATCGCGCAATACCGCCCCTCGGCGCTGCTCGCCCGCGGCTGAGCCCGTCCAACGTCGGAAATCGCCCGAAGCCGCCGCGCTTCGGGCGTTTTCATGCGCTTTGCCTGCCGCTGCGACAGCCTGTCGCTGCATTGCGGCGCCGCGTCATGAAATCTTCGTGAAGCTGCAACGGAAGCGTCGTTCCCGGTTGTTGATAGTGACAACGCATCGACAACGGGGAATGATCATGTTCGACGCTTCCGCTACCCGTCTGCGCCGTCGTTACCGCAGCCTCTTTCTGTCCGATCTGCATCTGGGGGCGCGGGGCTGCCGCGCCGCCGAGATCCTTGCGTTTCTGGACAGTGTCGAGGCCGAGACGATCTACCTTGTCGGCGATATCCTGGATGTCTGGCACCCCGGCCGGGTGCATTGGGGCGGGCTGCAGGATGCGATCTGGACCGAGCTGGGCAATCGCGCGGGCACCGGCACCCGCGTCGTCTATCTGCCCGGCAACCACGATGCGCCGCTGCGCGAGATCGCGACCGGCCGCTTTGACCGCTTCGAGCTGACCGACAGCCTGACCCATGTCGCCGCCGACGGCACCCGTTATCTGGTGCTGCACGGCGATCAGGTCGATGCGCGGATCTTCCGCTTTCATGTCATGACCCGGATCGGCTCGCGGCTGGATGCGGCCCTGCGCGCGGTCGATCACGCCTTGCGCGGGCTGCGGCCTTCGGCCAAGCGCGGGATTTTCGAATGGGCGATCTGTGGCGTCAATGCGCTGATGATGGTCGGCAACGGCTTTGAAAAGCGTCTGGCCGCGATGGCGATCACGACCGGGCACGACGGGGTGATTTGCGGTCACTTCCACAAGGCGGCGCTGCGGCAAAGCGGCCCGATCACCTATGCCAATTGCGGCGATTGGGTCGACAGCCGGACCGCGCTGGTTGAAACCTTCGACGGCGCACTCCAACTTGTGGAATGGCGCGCCGAGGTTGAAGCCGCCCCGGCCCGTCAGGGTCTGATGGAGGAAGTGGACGCATGATCGCCGAAACACTGGCCGGGTTTGCCGGTCTGGCCGCCGCCCTGCATGTCTCTTCTGCCGCGCTGACGGCCTGGCGCTATCGCGGCCCGGCGCCCGCGCATCGGCCCGCCAACCCGCCGCTGGTGACGCTTTTGCGCCCGGTCTGCGGGCTGGACACGCATGATGCGGAAACGCTGCGCTCCTCCTTTGAACTCAGCTATCCGAACCTTGAAATCATCTTTTGCGCCGCGGTCGAGGAGGATCCGGCGGTGGCGCTTTTGCGCGCCCTGATCGCCGAATATCCGTTGGCGCGGGCGCAGCTGCTGATTGGCGAGGATCGGATCACCGGCAACCCCAAGCTCAACAATCTGCAAAAGGGCTGGACCGCGTCGCGGGGCGAGATCGTCGCGATGGCGGATTCGAACCTGCTGTTGCCGCACGACTATATCGAGCAGATCCTGGCCACCTTCCGCCCTGATACCGGGCTGGTCACCTCGCCCCCCGTCGGCATCCGCGCCGAGGGGATCTGGGCGGCGCTGGAATGCGCGTTTCTGGACGGGTTTCAGGATCGCTGGCAGCTGGCCGCGGACAGTCTGGGCAACGGTTTCGCGCAGGGCAAGACGCTGGCCTGGCGGCGCGACGTGCTGGAAAACGCGGGCGGTCTGGTCGCCTTGGGCCGCGATCTGGCCGAGGATGTCGCCTCGACCAAGGCGGTGCGGGCGCAGGGGCTGAAGGTGCGGCTGACGCGGCGGGCCTTTACCCAGCCGATCGGCAAGCGCAGCTTTGGCCCGGTCTGGAAGCGACAGCTGCGCTGGGCGCGGGTGCGGCGCGACGGCTTTCCGGCGCTGTTTGCCGCGGAAATCCTGCTTGGGCCCTTCGTGCCGCTGGCCGCGCTGATCCCGGCGCTGGGCCTCTGGACGGGGGCGGTGGCGCTGCCTTTCCTCGCGCTCTGGTATGGCGTCGAGGTGGCGATGAACCGCGTCGCGGGCTGGCCTGCGCGGCGGATCGACATTGCCGCGATGGTGCTGCGCGATCTTTTGCTCGCCCCGCTCTGGGTCGCCACCTGGCGGTCGCGCGGGTTTGAATGGCGCGGCAACGCGCTGGCGCCCGGGCAGGAAGTGAAGGCGTAAGCCATGGGCGTTTCCTGCATCATCCCCGCCTATAACGAGGCCCCGCGCATCGCCGCCGTGCTGCAAACCGTGGTCGGCCATCCGCTGATCGACGAAGTGATCGTCGTCGATGACGGCTCAAGCGACGGCACCGCCGCGGTGGCGGCGCAGGTGCCGGGCGTGCGGCTGATCCGGCAAAGCCCGAATCGCGGCAAAAGCTGGGCGGTGTCGGTCGGCATCGAGGCGGCCCGCCACGAGCTGATCCTGCTTCTCGACAGCGATCTGCTGGGCCTTGCGCCCGAGGCGATCGCCGCGCTGATCGCGCCGGTGCAATCCGGGCGGGCCGATGTGGCGATCTCGCTGCGGGGCAATGCGCCCTGGCCGTGGCGGCTGATCGGGCTTGATTACATCTCGGGCGAGCGGGTGCTGCGCCGGGCGCTGATCGGTGATCCGCAAGCGCTGCGGGCGCTGCCGCGCTTCGGGTTGGAGATGCACCTGAACCGGCGTCTGATCGCGGCGCGGGCGCGGATTGCCATCGTGCGCTGGCCCGGGGTGGCGAGCCCCTGGAAAGGCGTCAAACGCGGGCGTCTGGCCGGAATTCTGGCCGATATCCGCATGCTGGCCGACATGTTCCGCACCGTGCCCGTGCACCGGGCGCTTGCGCAGATCGTCGCGATGCGGGGCTTGGCCGCCTGATCGCGTCGTCCCTAGTCGCGATCGGGCACATCCGGCAGCGCGGCGAATTCGACCAGAAACTTCGCCGAAAGCGGCAGGCTGGCCGCCCCCAGCGCGCGGGCCTGCGGCCCCGCCGTGCCCGCCAGAATCCGCGGCCGCGCCATCCCCGACAGGTCGATGCGATCAAGTTCCGCCTCGATCGCCGCGATCAGCCGGGTGCGCAGCCGCTCCGGCAGCCAGCCGTCGATCACCATCGCCGTGAGATCGCACAGGGCCCCCGCCGAAGCCGCGACATGGGCCAGGCCCTTGGCCGCCTCGGCCAGCCAGGGGGCGACGATCTCTTCGTCCAATTCCCAATCCGGGGCGGATTCCCACAGGAAGGCGCCGCTTTGCCCCCGAGCCGCCAGCGCCCGTTCCAAAGCCGAAAGCGAGGCCACCTCGACCAGCTGCCGCGCGCCGCCCTTGCCGTCGGGCACCGGGGTCGAGGCCAGCGCCCCGGCATTGCCGCTGTGCCCGGCAAACATCGAGCCGCCCAGCACCAGCCCGCCGCCGACGAAGAAGCCGAGGAAGGCATAGACGAAATCCTTCGGCAGGCGGCCCTTGCCGAAAACCAGTTCGGCATTGCAGGCGGCCGAGGCGTCGTTTTCCAACAGCACCGGCCAGGGCATTTCCAGCGCCAGCTCGGCGCGGATATCGCGGTGGCGCCAATCGTCCATCGCGTTGAAGGCGAGGCCAAGCGTGCCCGCCCAATCCCAGAGCTGGAACGGCAGGCCGATGCCAAGCCCTTGAATGCGCTTGTACAAATCCTCGGGCAGCGGTTCGGTCAGTGCGCTGACCGAGCTGCGGGCAAAGTCCAGCACGCCATCGGGGGTCGGGTAGTCATGCCGCATCACCCGCGCGCCGCGGACCTGGCCGAGGAAATCGATCAGCACCATCTCGGTCCGGCGCCGCCCGACCTTGAGGCCCAGAAACAACGCGCCTTCGGGCGCCAGCGACATCGGCACCGTGGGCTGCCCGACCTTGCCGCGCACCGGCGCCTGACGGGTCAGAAGCCCCGCGGCTTCCAGCCCGCGCATGATCACCGAAACGGTCTGCGCCGAAAGCCCGGTCAGCCGTGCGATTTCGGATTTCGCCAGCGCGCCGTGGCGGCGGATCAGCGACAGCACCAGCCGCTCGTTGCGCGCCCGCATCGCCGAATGGTCGGTGCCGATCTTCGCGCTGTCCGCCTCGTCCCTGACCATCCGTTGCACGACCGCCCCCCGCTTCGCCTGAGCATGACGCGGAGGATGGCGCCGGTCAAGGAATACCTAAACAATGTTGATTTAACGCATGGCGGATATGCAAAACCCGCGCCCGAAGGCGCGGGTTGCGGAGGAGGTCGGGGGGCGTGCCTTACGCCTTCGGACCGGCTTCCAGCGCGTCTTCGAAGGTGCGCAGCCCGGTCGTCGGCGCCTGCACCAGCACCGCCATGTTGCCCGGCTTGTGCTGGTTGCGCAGCATTTTCGTATGCGCCTTGGGGATTTCCGCCCAGGGGAAGACCTCGGACATGCAGGGGTCGAGCCGCCGTTCCAGCATCAGCCGGTTCGCCGAGGCCGCCTGTTTCAGATGCGCGAAGTGGCTGCCTTGCAGGCGCTTCTGGTGCATCCACATGTAGCGCACGTCAAAGGTGCAGTTGAACCCCGAGGTGCCGGCGCAGATCACCACCATGCCGCCCTTTTTGCACACCAGCGAGCTGACCGGGAAGGTCGCTTCGCCCGGATGCTCGAACACCATGTCGACGTTCACGCCCTTGCCGGTGATGTCCCAGATCGCCTTGCCGAACTTGCGGGCCTCTTTCAGCCAGTCGTTGTATTCCGGCGTGTTGACCTTGGGCAGCTGGCCCCAGCACTTGAAATCCTTGCGGTTGATCACGCCCTTGGCGCCCAGACCCATGACGAAGTCGCGCTTGTCCTCGTCCGAGATCACCCCGATCGCATTGCCGCCCGCCGCGTTGATCAGCTGGATCGCATAGCTGCCCAGACCGCCCGAAGCGCCCCAGACGAGCACGTTCTGACCGGGCTGCAGGTCATGCGGCGCATGGCCGAACAGCATCCGGTAGGCGGTGGCCAAGGTCAGCGTGTAGCAGGCCGATTCCTCCCAGGTCAGGTGCTGCGGACGCCGCATCAGCTGCTGCGCCTGCACCCGGGTGAACTGGGCGAAGCTGCCGTCATGGGTTTCGTAACCCCAGATCCGCTGGCTGGGCGAGAACATCGGATCGCCGCCGTTGCATTCCTCGTCGTCGCCGTCGTCCTGGTTGCAGTGGATCACCACCTCGTCGCCGACCTTCCAGCCCTTGACCTTGGAGCCGACCTTCCAGACGATCCCCGACGCATCCGACCCGGCGATGTGATAGGGCTGCTTGTGGCCGTCAAACGGGCTGATCGGCACGCCAAGCCCCGCCCAGACGCCGTTGTAGTTCACGCCCGCGGCCATCACCAGAACCAGCACCTCATGGCTGTCGATTTCCCAGGTCGGCACGACCTCGACCTGAAACGACTGCTCGGGCTCGCCGTGACGCTCGCGGCGGATCGCCCAGGCGTACATGTTCTTCGGCACATAGCCCAAGGGCGGCATCTCGCCGATTTCGTAAAGGTCTTTCTCGGGCGCCTCATAAGGCGCGATGCCGGTGTTCTGATCGAGGGCCATCAGCGTCTCCTGTTTTCGCCGCGGTGCAGAATCAACGCGGGGTCCGAGGAGTAAATAAACTTGGCTACGCAACAATGCAATTGGTGACGTTAGGTTTTTGTAATTTTATGACCGAGCGAACGCAGCATTTCCGAGACAGACGGCCGCACCCAAGGCGCGGCCGCCGCGGGCCCCGCGGCCTCAGTTGTAGGTGAAGGTGCTGACTTCGCAGACGTTCACGTTCTGGCGCACCAGTTCGTCGCCGTCTTCGAAGACCGCCTTGAAGTCGAATTTGCAGTAACCGGATTGATCGTTGAAATTGATGTCCACCGACGAGCCCGAGGGCAACACGTCATTGCCGAGGATATCTTCCTCCCAATTGTCGGATCCGGTGTTCGATCCGTAGAATTTCACCATGGTGAAGCCCGTGTTGTTCACGATCGTCACATGACGGTTCAGCGCCCAACCCGGCGAGGCAATCGACCCCACGACGGCCGCAAAGGCCAGCGCGGTCACAATTCTTTTGTGCAACATGTTCGTCCCCCTGTGTGGATGGCGTCCCGCGCCATCGCGGCAAGGATGACAGAAACGTGATCGGCGGCAAGCGCTGTGTTGAAACGCCGCGCAGATTTTCCGTCCCGTCTTGCCGCACTGCGGCGAATTGACAGAGACACATTCTTTCGCCTATCAGGTCAATAAAAGCAACATTCTTGCGAAACCAGAATCGACGCCGGAGGCCGCCATGACCGAGACGCTCAAGCCCAAGAAGGATCACCCCTGGCTGTTCCGCACCTATGCGGGTCACTCGACGGCGGCGAAGTCGAACGCGCTTTACCGCACCAACCTGGCCAAGGGGCAGACGGGTCTGTCGGTGGCCTTCGATCTGCCGACGCAGACTGGCTATGACAGCGATCACGTGCTGGCGCGCGGCGAGGTGGGCAAGGTCGGCGTGCCGGTCTGCCATCTGGGCGACATGCGGGCGCTGTTCGACCAGATCCCGCTCGAGCAGATGAACACCTCGATGACGATCAACGCCCCGGCGCCGTGGCTCTTGTCGCTTTACATCGCCGTCGCCGAGGAACAGGGCGCCGATGTCTCGAAGCTGCAGGGCACGGTGCAGAACGATCTGGTCAAGGAATATCTGTCGCGCGGCACCTATATCTGCCCGCCGAAACCGTCCCTGACGATGATCACCGACGTCGCGGCCTATACGGCGCAGAACCTGCCGAAATGGAACCCGATGAACGTCTGTTCCTATCACCTGCAGGAGGCGGGCGCGACGCCGGAACAGGAGCTGGCCTTTGCGCTGGCCACCGGCATTGCGGTGCTCGATGACCTCAAGGGCAAGGTTCCGGCGGCGGAATTCCCGGCGATGGTGGGGCGGATTTCCTTCTTCGTGAATGCCGGGATCCGGTTTGTCACCGAGCTGTGCAAGATGCGCGCCTTCACCGAGCTGTGGGACGAGATCTGTCTGGACCGCTACGGCATCGCCGAGGAAAAATACCGCCGCTTCCGCTATGGCGTGCAGGTGAACAGCCTTGGCCTGACCGAGCAGCAGCCGGAAAACAACGTCTACCGCATCCTGATCGAGATGCTGGCGGTGACGCTCTCGAAGAATGCGCGCGCGCGGGCGGTGCAGCTTCCGGCCTGGAACGAGGCGCTGGGCCTGCCGCGGCCCTGGGATCAGCAATGGTCGCTGCGCATGCAGCAGATCATGGCCTATGAAACCGACCTGCTGGAATATGGCGATCTGTTCGACGGCAATCCGGTGGTGACGGCGAAGGTCGAAAGCCTGAAAGCGGGGGCGCGGCAGGAGCTGGAAACGCTCGACGCGATGGGGGGCGCGATCGCCGCGATCGACTACATGAAGGCGCGTCTGGTCGACAGCAATGCCGCCCGTGTCGGCAATATCGAGACCGGCGAGACCACGATCGTGGGCGTGAACCGCTGGACCGAGGCCGAGCCCTCGCCGCTGGTGGGGTCGGATGGCGGCATCATGACCGTCGATCCGGCAGTGGAGGCCGATCAGATTGCCCGGCTGCAGGCCTGGCGGGCGTCGCGCGATGCGGTGGCGGTGGCGGTGGCGCTGGAACAGCTGCGCGCCGATGCGGCGGCGGGGCGCAACATCATGCCGGCCTCGATCGCGGCGGCGAAGGCGGGGGCGACGACCGGCGAATGGGCGGGGGTGATGCGCGCCGTGCATGGCGAATATCGCGGGCCCACCGGGGTCTCGCGCAGCCCGTCGAACCGCACCGAGGGGCTGGATGACATCCGCGCCGCGGTCGATGCGGTGTCGTCGAAACTGGGGCGGCGGCTGAAGTTCCTGGTCGGCAAGCCGGGGCTCGACGGGCATAGCAACGGCGCCGAGCAGATCGCCTTCCGCGCCCGCGATTGCGGCATGGACATCACCTACGAGGGCATCCGCCTGACGCCCGAGCAGATCGTGACGCAAGCCGCCCTCGAGGAGGCGCATGTGATCGGCCTGTCGATCCTGTCGGGCTCGCATCTGCCGCTGATCGCCGAGGTGATGGAGCGGATGCGGGCGGTGGGGCTTGACCATATTCCGGTCTGCGTCGGCGGCATCATCCCCGAGGAAGACGCGGTGAAGCTGAAGGCGATGGGCGTGGCCCGGGTCTATACGCCGAAGGATTTCGAGCTGAACCGGATCATGATGGACATTGTCGCCCTGGCCAGTCCGGAGACGGTCGCCGCGTGATCTGTGGAGGGGGGGGGGGGGGGGGCCCCCCCCCCCCCCCGGATAAAGTTAGAAATTAGAAAAAAAACATAAAAAAATCAGCAAAAAAAACACACCACCCCA
>NZ_SWJZ01000120.1 GCF_005144475.1 Rhodobacter capsulatus
TGTCCTGTCGCCGGGACCGTCCCTTCGACAAGACCCGGAAGAAGCCTGTCGGGCGCGGCGTGCACGGCGCGGGAACCGAGCCGGAACCCCCCGACGGGCCGGGGTGGCGCGGGCAGGCCCCGCAGGGGCCAACACGGCCCGGACCGGAGCGGGGTTGCGCGGCCCGCGCCCGAACAGGCTTAGGGGATTGTGCGTCGAAGGGATGTGCCGAGCGAGGACAACGCAGGGGGGCCAGCAGACCCGCTCATCCCGCCCCGGCACCAAGACGGCCCCGACCGCGCGCGACCTTGAGCGGCATCACCAACGCGGCCAGTACCCACCTCGTCTGTGGCCGCGCCCGGAAGGCCGAGGGGATGGCGAGGAACGGCGGATCCGAGATCCTCATGGACCGGAATGGCACC
>NZ_SWJZ01000121.1 GCF_005144475.1 Rhodobacter capsulatus
GCGATTCCCGATACATCTCGAGGTATTTCGCGCCATTCGCATGCGCCGTCTCAAACCCCGCCGGAACCTCCCGAAGCGCCGGTGCGGCGATCACCTGGTTTTGCAGCCCCATTCCATCCTCCCCATTCCATCCTCCCAGTGATGCCGCTTGCGCCACAGGCGCCGGGCCGAAGCCCTGGCATCACGCCTCAAGGATATTGTAAACAGAATGTGATGATGCCTGTAAACCCTTAAATTTACGAAGGAAAACAGTAAATATATTATCATTCATTTGGTCAATTCTGTAAATTCATTAGCCGCGCGGCCAAACATCGCGGCATTTCAACCACTTCCCCCAAGGCGGTGGCGCAAGCTTCCGGCGGGGGCGGCGCGTCGGTTCAGGGTTGCCCGAAACGCGAAACCGGGGGAAGCTGCGGGCAGACGGTGAAAGGTGTGTGTTACCGATGTTCGAAGGTCATGGTTGGCTGTTGCCGATTCTGGACGATCTGATCGCGCATTGCGAAATCCAGTCGATGCGCTCGACAGCCGCCGGGCTGCAGGCGGCGCGGGTCGCCCTGGTGGCGCAATGCGGGCCGCGCAGCCAGGTGCTGGCCGAGGATCAGCAGGAACGCTGGCTGGGCGAGGTGATCGACGAGCTGGCCCGCTATTGCCACAGTCAGGGTCTGGCAGAGGTCGAGACCCGGCTTTTGCGCGCGCAGGAAGCCTGGCATGCCGAAGCGCATCCGCCGCCGCGGGGCAATGTGCTGACCTTCCCCGCAGGCTTCGGACGCGGGCGCGACGAGCCCGCCTGAACCGGGCTCAGGCGGGCAGCCGCTTGCGGTTGCGCTGCCACAAGGCGGCGAAATCGGGCGCCGACAGCGGCATCGAGAACAGGTAGCCCTGCAGCACGTCGCAGCCCAGATCGCGCAGGATCTCGGCCTGGGCCTCGGTTTCGACGCCCTCGGCCACGGTGGCGGTGCCCAGCGTCTCGGCGATCTCGATGATCGCGCGCACCAGATTGCGCGCCTGCGGATCGCGGCCCAACGGCTCGACGATGCGGCGGTCGATCTTCAGCGCCGAGGGGCCGATCTGCATCAGCCCGATGATCGAGGCATGGCCCGAGCCGAAATCGTCGATCTCGATGTCGATGCCGGCCTCGCGGATCGCGTCGAGATGGAAGCGGAAGAGATCGCTTTCATCCTCGACCAGGATCGATTCGAGCAGCTCGAAGGTCACCCGCGTCTCGCCGCGCGCGATCGTCTGCGCCGCCTGCACCACATCGGGGTCGTGCATCCGCCCCGAGGAGACGTTGAAGCTGATTTTCGGCACGATCAGCCCGCGTTCGCGCCAGAAGGCCAGCGACTCGCGCGAGCGTTCCATCACCACGCGGTCGATCTCGGGCACCAGACGCAGCTGTTCGGCCACATGCATGAAGGCGTGGGGCGTCAGCAGGCCGCGCTCGGGATGGCGCCAGCGCAAGAGCGTCTCGACCCCGGTCAGACGGTGATCGCGGGCCGAGACCTGCGCCTGAAAGAACGGCTCGAATTCGTTGCGGTCGAGCCCTTCCTGGATCTCGGCCGCCAGTTCGCGGTCGCGGCGCAGGTTCTGATGCAGCTCGGGGGTGAAGAATTCCATCCGGTTGCGGCCGGTTTCCTTGGCCCGGTAAAGCGCGGCATCGGCGAAGAACTGGATCTCGGGGCCGGTGCTGGCCAGATCCTCGGCCTCGGCGATCCCGAAAGAGGCGCCGAAACGGCATTGCCGTCCGGCGAACATCAGCGGTTCGACGAGCCGCGCCTGAATCCGTCGGATCAACGCCCCGGCATCCTCGCGGCCGAGCCCGCGCGCCAGAATGACCGAGAATTCGTCGCCGCCAAGACGGGCCGCGAAATCGCCCGGGCGCAGGCTGGCGCGCAGCACCTCGGCGACGCGGCGCAGCACCAGATCGCCCGCATCATGGCCCAGCGTGTCGTTCACATGCTTGAAATGATCCAGATCGATGCGGATCAGCGTGCAGCCCGCCTTGCCCCCGGCCCGGGCCTGCTCGATCCGGTTCGCCAGCACCTGATCGTAATAGCGCCGGTTCGGCAGCCCGGTCAGCCCGTCATGCAGCGCCTGCCATTCGTTTTCCTGCCGCCGATCCTCGGCCAGACGATAGGCGTCATGCAGCTCGGCCTCGCGGCGGACATCGCCGGTGACATCGTGCAGCGCGCCGGTCCAGACCACGGTGCCATCGGGCTGCGGTTTCGCCGTCGCCGAATTCGACAGCCAGACCGCGCCGCGCAGCGGATGCTGGATGCAGAACCGCCGCGTCGCGCCGCCTTGCTGCGCCGGGGTGGCCGCGTCCCGGGTCAGGAAGGCGGGCAGGTCGTCCAGCTCGACCTCCTGCGCGGTGTCGGCGCCTTCGCCCAGCCGGATCGTGTCGCGGTGATCCAGGCCCAGCAGGTTGCGAAAATGCGGGCTGGCATAGGGAATCGTGGCCAAACCGTCGGGATAACGTTCGATTTCGTATAGTCCGGCCGGTGCCACCGCGGCAATCGAGGCAAGCCGGGCATGGGCTTTCAGCGCCGCCTCGGCGGCCAGCGCCGCCCGGGCCTCGGTTTCGACATTCTCGGTGACGTCCAGGATCTGCCCGAACCAGCACACCGAGGCATCGTCGCGGTGGAACGGCGCCGCCGCGACGCTGACCCAGCGCAGGCCGCGGTGGGGATGGCGGACCGACAGCCGCATCTCGATCGCGGCGCCGCTGCGCAGCGCCGTCATCGCGCGGCGCAACAGCCGCGTCATCTGCTGTTGCGGCACATGGCGGAAGACGGCGCAGGCGTCGCACAGGATCTCGATGCCCGAGACCCCGGCCAGATCGGGCAGCCGGGCGCTGAAATAGGGCAGCATCATCTGCCCCGAGGCCGCCATCCGGCATTCGAACAGCGCGCCCGGCGCATTGTCGGCAAGGGTATCGAGCCGCTCGCGCGCCAACCGGGCGGCATCGGCGGCATCGGCCAGCCGGATTTCGGTTTCCTTGGCCTGATCGATGCAGATCAGCGCCCCGGCGATCAGCGTCGGCAGGCCCAGATCGCTGCGCTCGACCCGGCGGGCGACGGCGCGATACCAGTGATAGCTGCCGTCCTTGTGCCGCCGCCGGTGTTCGTGGTCGTAAAGCGTCGTGCGGCCGTCCTTCAGATCCTCCATCGCAGTGATCGCCCCGGGCAGATCCTCGGGGTGGATCAGGCTGCGCCAGCCCGCATCGGTGGCGGGGAATTCGCCCGGCTCGAAGCCGAACAGCCGGTAGGTCTCGTCGGGGGTCCAGGCCTCGCCCTGCAGCTGGCTGGCGCAGAAATGCCCGATCCCGGCGCAAAGCCCCGAGGTGCGGAGCATTTCCTCGCGTTGCTGGGCGCGGCGGCGGGCATGCAGCGCCTCGGCGAGGGTGCGGGCGACCAGCGCCTCGTCGGCCTTGCGGGCGCTGATGTCGGTCAGGCTGCCGCACAGGGTCACCGGCTGGCAGGGCGTCGTGCGCGGCATCCGGTAGCCGCGCGCGGTCACCCAGGCCCAGTCGCCATCGGCGCGGCGCAGGCGCATGTCCTGGCTCAACCGGTCGGTGTGCCCGCGGGTCAGCGCGACGAAGGCCCGCCGCATCCTGATGCGATCCTCGGGATGGATCAGCGCGGCCAGCCCGGCCAGATCCAGCCGCGTCCCGGCCGGATGGCCGAGCATCGCCGCCAGATGCGGGCTCGGCTCGCCGCGGCCTTGCCCGGGATGATAGACCCAGGGCGCCAGATCGCTGTTTTCGGTCGAGATGCGCAGGATTTCGGCGCTTTCCCGGGCCTTGCGCCGGGCTTCCTCGGTGGCGCGCAGCGCCGCAAGGCCGGTGCAGAGGATCCGCCCGCCGCCCTCTGCCAGCGCCTGCGCGCCCATGTCGAGCACCAGCACGATCCAGAGCGGCCCGGGACCACCTGCGGACGTGTCGGCGGGGGTTTCGGCGGGGGGGGCGGCGGCGGTGTCGGGCGGGATGGCGGGCCAGACCAGCGCCTCGACGTCATGGGGGCGGCCCTCGGCGCGGTCAAGCGCCAGCCGGAACCGCGTCGCGGCCCGGATCCCGCCGCCCCGCAGCGCCGCCAGAATCCGGTGGCCCAGCGCGCAGGGGATCACCTCGGCCAGACGCAGGCCGGACAGCCCGGTCCCCGCGACGACGGGTCGGGCCGCGCCGAAGACCCGGTCGGCCTCGGCGTTGGCGGCCAGAATCCGCCCCGGAGACGAGACGACGAAAGCGGCGCCGGGACAGGCGGCGAGCAGGGCGATGAGCGGCGTGGAGGTCAGGGACATCGGGAACGGACCCTTCGAATGGATGCGACTCACAAAACCCGGAACCTGTTAAGGCGGCGTTTCCAACTGTGCAAAAGGATAGGATCGGAGCGATTTCGCGCGGGGCGTTCGGGGCGATCGCCCTGCACACGCAGGCGTTGCGCGGGGGTGTTGCGACATTTTGTCCGACCCCTGCGACGGGCGGCGCTTTGGCCCGCAATCGCCCCCCGTCGCCCGCTCGGGCCGAAAAACGCCTTTGTGATCAAGGGTCCTTGTCAATCTTTGGCTAACGATCCCGCGGTTAGGATGGGCCACCATCCACGGCAAGCGACCCTCCCCCCACTCAACGAGAGCCCCGATGAATGTAGTCAATCCGTCCTCCCTCACCCGTGAGGGGGAAGCCGATTTCGGCTTCCATGAGCTGTTCTTTTCGCGCACCGACCCGCGCGGCGTGATCCTGTCCGGCAACGAGGTCTTCCGTCGCGTCTCCGGCTATGGCTGGAGCGATCTTCTGGGCGCCCCGCACAAGGTCGTGCGCCATCCCGACACGCCGCGCGGGGTGTTCCGCATCCTGTGGACTGCGCTTGGCAAGGGCGATCCGGTGGGCGGCTATGTGAAGAACCGCGCCCGCAACGGCGATTTCTACTGGGTCTTCGCGGTGCTGCTGCCGGTCGCGGGCGGGTTCCTGTCGGTGCGGTTGAAACCCTCGACGCCGCTGTTTGCCCGGGTCCGCGACATCTATGCCGAGATCGCGCAGCGCGAACGCGCCGAGGGGCTCGACCCGGCCGCGGGGGCACGGGCGCTGCGCGACTTTGCCGCCGCGGCCGGATATTCCAGCTACACCAGCTTCATGGCCGCGGCGATGGGGCAGGAGCTGGCGGCCCGCGATGCCCGGCTGGGCCGTCCGGCCGATGCCCGCACCGCGCAGCTGATCGCGCTGAACACCTCGCTCGAAGACGTCTCGCGCGAGCAGCGCAACCTTTTGCGCAGCTTCGAGGCGCTGCAATCGGTGCCCAACAACATGCGGATCATCGCCTCGCGGCTGGAGCCGTCGGGCGGGCCGGTCTCGGCGATTTCGGAAAACTACCGCAGCTCGTCGCAGGTGATTTCGGAACGGCTGCGCAGCTTCGTGGCCGGGCCCGACAACCTGTGCGACCGGGTGTCCCGGCAGGCGTCGAAGGCGCTGTTCCTGATCGGCGCGCATCGGGTGTTGTCGGAGATGCGGCAGAACTTCGCCGATGCGACGCCGGTGCCGGGGATCGACTGGGCGCTGGAACGCCAGACCCTGTGCGCGATCGAGACGCAGGCACAGCAGAACACCGGGACGGCGATGGAACAGGCGATTTCCCATGCCGAGGTGCTGGGCCGCGCCAGCGCCGAGATCCGCCGTCAGATGCTGGGGCTGGACACGATCCGGGTGCTGGGCCGGGTGGAGACCGGGCGGATGCGCGGCGCCAACACGCAGCTGTCGGCGACGATCGACCAGCTCGACGTGTCGCATTCCGACATCCGGCTGCGGCTGGAAACGATCATGCGGCTCTCGGAGGGGATCGGCACGGCGATGCGGATGTTCCAGCGCACGCAGCGCGCGATGTAAGCTTGGCGGGGCCGTCACAGCCCCGCCCGCGCCAGCGTCCGGTCGGTCAGCCGGTTCAGCAGCAATGTCAGCGCCAGAATGACCAGCAGCGCGGCGAACATCAGATCGATCCGCATCCGCGCATTCGCCATCAGCATCAGATAGCCCAGCCCCTGCGACGCGCCGACCCATTCGCCGATCACCGCCCCTGTGGGCGCATAGGTGACGGCGATGCGCAGCCCGGCGGCCCCTTGCGGCAGCGCATGCGGCAGGCGCAGCCAGATCAGGCTGCGCAGCCGTGACGCCCGGGCGATCCGCGCCAGATCCAGCACCGGCGCGGGCGTGGCGCACAGCCCGTCATGCAGGCCCGAGGCGACGGGAAACACCACCAGCAGCGCCACCATCGCCACCTTGGGCCCCAGCCCGTAGCCCAGCCACAGCACCAGCACCGGCGCCAGCACGAAGACCGGCAGCGCCTGCGCCCCCGCCAGCACCGGCCCGATCAGCCGTTGCAGCCATGGCGCCAGCGCCATCGCCAGCGCCAGCGCGACGCCAAGGCCGATGCCAAGCGCCAGCCCGGCGCCGGTCTCGGCCAGGGTGGTCAGGGCGTGCTGCCCGATCAGGCCGCGCTCTTGCCACAGTGTTTCGAACACCCGCAGCGGCGGCGGCAGCACGAAGGCGGGCACCAGCGCCGCGGCGCTGACCGCCTGCCACAGCGCGAAGATCGCCAGAACCGGCCACAGGCGCGCCATCACGCCCCCCGCATCCGCGCCAGAAGCGCTGCCGCCGCCTGCGCCAGCCCCGGATCGGAAAGCGGCACCGGACGCGGCCCGAGCAGGGGCGGGATCTCGTGCAGCAGGGCGTCTTGCAACAGCAAAACCCGGTCGCCCAGCCGCAGCGCCTCGGTCGGATCATGCGTCACCATCACCACGGTCTTGCCCGCAAGACAGTGCGCCGCCAGATCCTGCATCGCCGCGCGGGTGGGGGCATCGAGCGCGGAAAAGGGCTCGTCGAGCGCGACAAAGGACGCGTCATCGGCCAGCACCCGGGCCAGCGCCAACCGCTGCCGCTCGCCGCCCGAAAGCCGGTCCGGCCGGTCGGCACCGCGGCCCGCCAGCCCGACGGCGGCCAGAAGCGCCTCGGCCCGGGGGCGGGGCAGGGGCTCGCCGCGCAGCCGCGCCATCAGCCGCAGATTGGCCAGAACCGAAAGCCGCGGCTGCAACAGATCGCTTTGCGCCATCCAGCCGATGCGGTCGGGCGCCTGCCGGGTGCCCTCCAGCCGGGCCGCGACGGGCAGACCGGCCAAGAGCCGCAGAAGCGTCGATTTCCCGGCCCCGGAGGCGCCCAGAAGGCAGGTCCAGCCCGGGGTCAGCCGCAGGTCAAGCTGGCGCAGCAGCGGGCGATCGCCCAGCCAGACCTGACCCGCGATCGCAACGGTCATTTGCCCACCGCGATCGTCTCCACCGGCGGGGCGGTGGCGATCAGCCCGGTTTCCACCAGGAAGGCGCCGAAATCGCGGTAGCGCGCGGCATCGAGCGCCGCCGGATCGCGGGCGAAATGCGGCCAGGTGTCGGGCCAGGCTTTCGCGTTCAGCGGATCGTCAAGCTCCGCCGCATGGGCGCGGAACGTGTCCCAGCCCGCCTGCGGATCGGCGGCGATCTCGGCGGCGGCGCGGCCCGTTGCGGCCAGAAACCGGGCGATGCGGTCATCATCCGCCAGATCGGCGCGGGCCAGATAGATCAGCTCGTCATAAGCGGGCACGCCGTTTTCCTCGGGCAGGAAGCAGCGGCCCTGATGCCCGACGGCCGCCATCTGATGCAGCTCGAAATTGCGAAACGCCCCCGAGACCGCCGCGACCTGCCCCGTCGCCACCGCGGGCGTCAGCGCGAAATTGACGTTGATCGTCTCGACCTCGGCGGGATCGACGCCGTTGTGGCGCAGCATCCGTTGCATCAGCGCCGCCTCGATCCCCGCCAGCGAATAGCCGACCTTGCGGCCGCGCAGATCGGCCATGGTTTGCACCGGCCCCGCCGCATCGGCCATGACGCAATAAAGCGGCGCATCGATCAGCGTGCCGACCCGTTTCAGGCCCAGCCCGGCGGCGTGTTGCAGATACAGCTGCGGCTGATAGCTGATCGCCAGATCGACCTGCCCGGCGGCGGCCATCTTCGGCGGGTCCGAGGGATCGGCGGGCGGGATGATCGTGACATCAAGCCCGGCCTCGGTGAAATAGCCGCGCTCGGCGGCGACGATGATCGGCCCGTGATCGGGGTTCACGAACCAATCGAGCATGACCGACAGGCTGTCGGCGGCCTCGGCCCGCGGGGCCATCAGCAAAAGGGCAAGCAACAGGGGTTTCATCTTATGACCTTTGGGCAAAGAAATGATCCAGCGGGCCATGGCCTTGTCCGACCGAAAGCCGGTCGGCCCCGGCGATGGCGCGCAGGGTATAGCTGCGGGCGGCGGCGGCGGCCTGGCGCAGATCGGGGATGCGGGCCAGCTGCGTCGCCAAGGCCGAAGACAGGGTGCAGCCGGTGCCATGGGTGTTCCGTGTCTCGACGCGCGGCGCCTCGAACCAGACCTCGCCCTGCGCATCCAGCAGCAGATCGGGGCAGATGGCCCCGGGCAGATGCCCGCCCTTGAGATAGACCGCCCGCGCGCCCAGCACCCGCAGCCCGCGGGCTTGCGCGACCATCTCGGCGCGGCTTTGCGCGACGGCGCAGCCCAGAAGATCGGCCGCCTCGGGCAGGTTCGGGGTGATCACCGCGGCGCGGGGCAGCAGGATCTGGCGCAGGGCCGTGACGGAATCACTGGCCAGAAGCCGGTCGCCGCCCTTCGCCACCATCACCGGATCAAGGACGACGGGGGCGGCAAGCCCCGCCAGCGCCGCGGCGACGGCGGCGATGATCGTGCCGTCGCCGAGCATGCCGATCTTCACCGCGTCGATGCGGATATCGGCGCGGATCGCGGCGATCTGCGCCGTCACCATCGCGGGCCGGACCGGATCGACGGCGCTGACACCGCGGGTGTTTTGCGCGGTGAGCGCGGTCAGCGCCGCCATCGCATAGCCGCCATTGGCGGAAATCGCCTTGAGATCCGCCTGAATCCCCGCCCCGCCCGAGGGGTCGGAGCCGGCAATCGAAAGAATGTTGGGGATCATCTCGGCCTCCAGTCCTGCACCAGCGCGCGGCAGGCGGCTTCGGGGTCGGCGGCGCGGGTGACGGCGGAAACGACGGCCATCCCGACAACGCCCGCAGCTTTCAGCGCCGGAATGTCGGCCAGGGTCAGCCCGCCGATGGCGAGCGTCGGCACGGACACCAGACGGGCGATCCGGGCCAGCCCGTCAAAGCCGAAGGGCGCGGCGGCATCGGGTTTCGTCGCCGTCGCCCGCACCGGCCCCGCGCCGATGTAATCGACGCAGCCGGGCAGGCGGCTGGCCTGCGCCTCGGTCTCGATCGAGAGCCCCAGCAGCATCCCCGCCCCGATCCGGGCGCGGATCGCCACGGGGTCGCCGTCGCCTTGCCCGATGTGCAGCCCATCGACCCCGGCGGCCAGCGCGACCTCGACCCGGTCATTGAGGAACAGCTTCACCCCCTGCGCCCGCAGCTCGGGCAACAGCTGCCGGGCAAGCGCCAGCAGATCTGCATCCGGGGCGGTCTTGTCGCGCAGCTGCACCGCGCGGGCGCCGCCGTGGGCCGCCGCCCTGGCCTGATCGGGCACGGAAAGGGGCGCGCCCGGATCGGTGATGACGTAGATGGGCCCGATCATGCCGCGCTCACCTTTGCCCCGGCGCTCAGCGCCTCGGGCGTCAGATTGGCCAGCGCGTCGAGGAAAGCCACGGCGAAACTGCCCGGGCCTTGCGCGGTCTGCGCGGCGATCTCGCCCGCCAGACCATAGTAAGCCAGCGCCGCCACCGTGGCCTCCAGCGGCTTTTGCCCGACCAGAAAGGCGCCGATCACCCCATTGAGCGAACAGCCCAGCGCCGTCACCTGCGGCATCAGCGGATGGCCATTGCCGATGCGGAAGGCGTGGCTCCCGTCGGTGACGTAATCGATGGGCCCCGAGACCGCGACGACGCCGCCCGTCCGCCCGGCCAGATCCCGCGCCGCCACCTCGGCCGCCGCGACCGTGTCGCGCGCATCGACGCCATGCGCCTGCCCGCCCAGCCCCGCCAGCGCCAGGATCTCCGAGGCATTGGCGCGGATCACCGTCGGGCGCAGATCAAGCAGCCGGGCGCACAGATCCTTGCGGAACTGCGTCGCGCCGATGCCGACCGGGTCCAGCACCCAGGGGCGGTCGAGCCGGTGCATCACCCGCGCCGCCTGCACCATCCCCTCGGCCCAGTCGGCATCCGCCGTGCCGATATTCACCGTCAGCGCGCCGCAGAGCGCGGCGAATTCCGCCACCTCGGGCAAAGCATGCAGCATCGCGGGCGAGGCCCCCGCCGCCAGCTGCACATTCGCCATCACGTTCATCGCGACGAAATTGGTGATGTTGTGCACCAGCGGCGCGGCGGCCCGCATCTGCGCAAGCTGCTGTCCGACATGTGCGAACGGTCCGGTTTCGGTCATCGGTCCTCCCATGACGCGGAAGACCGAAGCCGGGCGGACGCTGGGTCCGGGACCGGTTGCGGACTCCCTACGCCAGCATGATCTGGTTCAGGTTCAAAGGGTGCTTCTCAGCCCGGATCCCCGGACGCCCCTGTCGCAGGGGCAAGGAAACACGGATGGCCGGGCTTGTCCAGTGCCCGGGCAAGGAAGTTTCCGCAGCGCCCGCGCGGATTGCCGCTCGTGTCGGGGCCGCGCCGGGCGCGCTTGATCCCGATCAAGGCGGACCGGGCCCGGCTGCGTTAACGGGAAAGCTGTTTCGTGACGATGAGGCGGCCGCGCGCCGCGGCTGGGGTTGGCGCCGGGGGACCGGCAAGACAAGACGCACCCGCAGGGGTGCCACGATCTGGACGTTGCGAATGATATCCGAACATCAAGGCCAGTTTGCCCCCCCGGCAGCGGAGGAGGCAGCCGCCGCCGCCGATCTGGCCGCCCTGACGCGGTTCCTTCAGGCGAACGAAACCCGGCTGATCGAGATGCACATCGCCTATTCGATCACCCGCAGCTACAACGCCCATGTCTCGACACTGCCCGAGGCCTGGCGGGCCTCGGTGCAGGGGCTCAATGGCGCCATCGCGCTGATGCTGGAGACCCGCGGCGCCGCCGAGGTGGATTACGACAGCAACATCGGCGACGATCCCTCGACCGTCTATGGCATTGACGTTGCCCGCAGGCACGGGCTGCGCGGCGTGCCGCTTGCGATGTTTCTGAGCAATTTCAAGGGCTACCGTGACAGCTATCTGCGGCTGGTGCAGCTGACGGGCTTTCCCGCCGCGACCGAGGCGCTGTATCTTCGGCTGTTGCGCGGCTTCTTCGACCGCGCCGAAATCGGCATCTGCACGCAATGGGGGCGCGGCGTCGTCGATGCCGATCACGACCGGCTTTTGGCCGAAAACCAGCGCGTCGTGAACGAGAAGAACAAGTATCTGACGATTTTCGAAAGCATCCAGACCCCGGTCTTCCTGATCGATGCCGAGGGCGGGATCGAGAACATGAACCACGCCGCGGCGCTGCTGCTGTCACGGGATGTCGTGCCCGGCTCGGTCTATTACGGTTCGGCGGCGCGGCGCAGCTTCCGCGCGCTCTTCGGCCTTGATCCGCGCGGCATCGGCCCGCTTCTGCCCGAGCACGAGATCGAGACGATCGACGGGCGGCGCTGGGTCTCGGTTTCGACGCAGGAAATGCTCGATGTCTCGCGCAAGTTTCTGGGCACGGTGATCAGCTTCACCGATGTCACCGACGAACGCCGCGCCCGCGAGGAGGCCGAGGCGCTGGCCCGCGCGAAGACCGATTTCCTGGCGACGATGAGCCACGAGATCCGCACCCCCATCCATTCCATCGGTGGCATCGTCGAGCTGTTGCGGCAAGACGCGCTGCCCCCCCGGGCGGCGGGCTATGTCGAGGCGATCGACCGCTCGGCCCGGGTGCTGACCTCGATCGTCTCGGAAATCCTTGATTATTCCCGCATCGAGGCGGGCGGGATGATGCTGGAACGGGTCGATTTTCCGCTGGCCGAGGTGACGGCCGAGGTCGGCCGGGTGATCGAGCCGCTCGTCGCGCGCAAGCCCGGGCTGCTGCTGCATGTCGATTGCCCGCAGGCCTTGCCCTGCGTCAGCGGCGATCCGGCGAAGCTGCGGCAGATCCTGCTCAATCTGGCGGGCAATGCGGTGAAATTCACCGAGGCGGGGGCGGTGGTGATCGGGCTCGATCTGATCTCGCGCACGCCGGGGCGGGTGCTGGCGCGGTTTTCGGTGCGCGACACCGGCCCGGGCATCGCGCCCGAGCGGCTGGAGCAGATCTTCCGTCCCTTCACCCAGTCCGACAGCTCGATCGAGCGCAAGCATGGCGGCACCGGGCTGGGTCTGGCGATCTCGCGGCGGTTGGCCGAGATGATGGGGGCCGAGCTGACGGTCGAAAGCCATCCGGGCGAGGGCAGCTGTTTCCGGCTGGTGGTGCCGCTTGATCTGGCGGTGCGGCAGGGGGCGGATTGTGCCCGGGCGCGGGCCGAGGCGACGCCGCCGACGCAGGCGCTGCGGCTGCTGCTGGTCGAGGATGACGCGGTGAACCGGCTGGTGACCGAGACCCTGCTGCGGCAGGCCGGGCATCAGGTGCGGCTGGCCGAAACCGGCGAGGCGGCCTTGCAGGCTTTGGCGGGGCAGGGCTTCGATCTGGTGTTGACCGATCTCAACCTGCCCGATCTGAGCGGTTTCGATCTGGGCCGCGCCATTCGCGCCCACGCCGACCCGGCAATTGCGCGGCTGCCGATCGCGGCGCTTTCGGCGCATGGGCCCGCGGTCGATGCGGCGGCGCTGGCGGCGGCGGGGATCGGCGGATTTCTGGCGAAACCCTTCCCCTTTGCCCGGCTCGAGGATCTGTTGCGCCGGGTCACCGGCTTCGCCTCGCCGCGGCCGATCGGCTCGGGCGGGCCTGCGCGGGCCGAGGGGGCGGGGCAGGGCGCGGGCCTGGGGCTGGTCGATCTGACGGTGCTGCGCGGCCATGCCGAGGCTTTGGGGCCCGCGCCGACCGGGCGGATCGTCGCCACCTTCAAGGCCAGTCTGGTGCACACCGGGGCGGCGCTGGAGGCGGCGGTCGAGGCGGATCGCTGGAACGAGGTGGCGATGATCGCGCATCGGCTGAAAAGCTCGGCGCGGCATGTCGGTCTTCTGGCGCTGGCCGAGGAGGCCGAGCGGGCCGAGATGCTGGCCTCCGCCTCGGGGCGGCGCAGCGCCGAGCTGGCCGGGCCGGTGGCCGATCTGATCCTGTCGTGCCGCGCGGCGGTGGGTCTGGTCGAGGCGATCTGGGCCGAGATCGCGGGCTGAGACCCTCGCTGATCTGACCGAGGCCATCGCCGAGGTCTTGCGGGCCATTGGTCCCGCGACTGCCGGGGCGCCAAAGCGTCCCGGCCAGCGCCCGCCCCGCCCATGGCGGGCGCTTCTCGCCCGCCGGGCCGGGCGCTGGCCTCTGTCACGCTTGCGGAAACGGTCGTGGCCGCGCCGCTGCGCCGACGGGCGGGGAAAGGCGGTGCCTTTCCTGATCCGCCCGAACCCGCCTTGCGGATCTTATGCCGAAAACACGTAGCCCAGCCCGTGCACGGTGACGATCAGCCGGGGTTTCGCCGGGTCGGGCTCGATCTTGCGGCGCACCCGGCGCACCAGCACGTCGATGGTGCGATCGAAGCTTTCATGCCCGCGCCGGCTCACATGCGTCATCAGCTGATCGCGGCTCAGAACCTGGCCCGGATGGGTGACGAAGGTGGCCAGCAGTTCGAATTCCGCCCTTGTCATCTTCACCGCCTCGCCTGCCGGATCGTTCAGCGTCCAATGCGCGATGTCGAGCGTCCAGCCCTCGAAGGTCTTTTTCGACTCATCCGCCTTCACCACCCGCGCCGCCGTCACCCGCCGCGCCAGATTGCGCGTGCGCGGCAGGATCTCGCGCATGTTGTAAGGCTTGGTCACGTAATCATCGGCGCCCAGTTCCAGCGCCACGATCCGGTCCACATCCTCGCGCCGCGAGGTGACCATGATCACCCCCACCTCGGATTGCCGCCGCAATTCGCGCAGAAGCGACAGCCCGTCCTCGCCCGGCAGGTTGATGTCGAGCAAGATCACGTCGACATCGCCCCGCGCGAAGACGCGGCGCATCTCTTCGCCGTCGCCCGCCTCGCTGACGTGGTGATTGTCCTTCACCAGATAGGCGGCCAGCGTCTGCCGCCCCACCGGATCATCTTCGACGACAAGGATATGATAGGACGTCTTCATCACGGCCCCCCTTACCCCGTCATCGCGCCAAAAGCCCGGCCCGGCAATGATTTTCGTGCGATTTCCCGTGGGTTTTCCGGGTTTTAACATCCTGTTCACAGGATTTTTCATCCTGTTCACAACCGGACGCAACGTGGTTCACATCGCAGGTCCAGACAGGGACTCGAACGGGGCGGACCGTGACAGGACCGGACGCGCGGCGTCGGTGCTGGAACGGGCCCCGGAACGGCAAGACCGGAGGCGAAAGTGATCAGGAAAATCTGGGGCGTGATGCGCAGGCCCAGCACGCGCTGGGGACTGGGCACGTTGGTGCTGGGCGGGGCCTTCGTCGGCGCGCTGGGCTGGAACGGCTTCCACTATGCCGTGGAACAGACCACGACGACGAAATTCTGTCTGTCCTGCCACTCGATGCAGGGCAATTTCGAAGAATACAAGACCACCGTCCACTATTCGAACCCGATGGGCGTGCGCGCCGAATGCGCCGATTGCCATGTGCCGAAATCGGGCTGGCGGCTCTATCGCGCCAAGGTGCTGGCGGCGAAGGATCTGTGGGGCGAGATCACCGGCAAGGTCGACACGCCCGAGAAATTCGAGGCGCACCGGCTGGAGATGGCCGAAACGGTCTGGGCCGACATGAAGGCGAATGACTCGGTCGGTTGCCGGTCGTGCCACAGTTTCGAGGCGATGGATTTCGCGCATCAGGCGAAGCCCGAGGGCGCGAAGCAGATGCAGCAGGCGATGCTGGACGGCGGCACCTGCATTGATTGCCACAAGGGCATCGCGCACAAGCTGCCCGACATGTCCTCGGGCTACAAGAAGCTGTTCGAGGATCTTCAGGCCGAGGCGGGGCAGCTGCGGCCGAAGGCGGGCGACACGGTCTATCCGCTGCAAACGGTCGAGCTTTATCTGGAGGAACCGAAGGACGGCGTGAAGGCGGCGGGCAAGGTGATCGCGGCGACGCCGATGGTGGTCGCGGCGGTCTCGGGCAAGGCGCTGCAGGTCAAGCTGGAAGGCTGGCAGCAAGAAGGTGCCGAGCGGATGCTTTACGCCGCGCAGGGCCGGCGGATCTTCAACGTCGCGCTGGCGCCGACGGCGGTGGCCGCGGTGGTGCCGGGCGCGCGCATGACCGATCCCGACACCGATCAGGTCTGGACCGATGGCACGCTGACGGTCTGGGTGAAGAACGGCAATCTGACCGACAGTCTCGACAAGGTCTGGTCCTATGCGGGTTCGATGTTCAGCGCCGCCTGCGGCACCTGCCACGTGCTGCCCCATACCAACCATTTCCTGGCGAACCAGTGGATCGGCACGCTGAATGCGATGAAGCCCAAGGCGCCCCTGAACGAGGAACAGTTCCGGCTGGTGCAGAAATACGTGCAGATGCATGCGAAAGACATGGGCGGGGAGGCGGAGGAATGACCGTGATGACCCTTCCCCCCGCCGCCCTGGCCGATCGCGCGCTCTTGTGGCACTGGCTGGCCGAGGTCTTCCTAGCCGCGCCCTCTGCCGACCGTCTGGCCGCCCTGCGCGACGGGGCGGGGCGGAAATGGCTGGCCGCGCTGGCGACCGAACCGGCCTTTGCCGCCCCGGTCGCCCAGATCCGCACCGCGCTGGCGGTGCCGCAGGACACGGCGCAGCTGCAGACGCGGCTGACCATCGCCTTCAACGGGCTCTTCCTTGGCCTTGGCGGCAAGCGCACGCTGGCGCCGAACGACTCGGCCTGGAGCAAGGGCGGGCTGTTTCGCGCCCCGGTGGCCGAGATGACCGCCCTTCTGGCCGCCTGCGACCTGCGGCTGGCCGAGGGCTGCTGCGAGGCGCCCGACCATCTCTCGGTCGAGCTGATGCTGCTCGCCCATCTTGAAACCCATGCCGATCCGCGCGCCGAGCCGCTGCGAGACCGGCTGCGGCTCTGGCTGCCCGGCTTTTGCGCCGCGGTCCGGGCCGAGGATCGCACCGGCTTCTGGGCCGGGGCTGCGGCGCTGCTGCTGGCGGCGCTGGATCACGACGAACTCATCCCCCAACCGGAAGAAAGGACAGTCAAATGACGAAGATTTCCGGAAACGAGCTGCGCGCAGAGCTTTCCCGCCGCGCCTTCCTCCGCTACTCGGTCGCCGCGGGCGCGCTGGGCATGTTCGGCCCGTCGCTTCTGGCCAAGGGCGCCCGCGCCGAGGCGCTGGCCAATGGCACGGTGATGTCGGGCAGCCACTGGGGCGTCTTCACCGCCACGGTCGAAAACGGCCGCGCCACCGCCTTCACCCCCTGGGAAAAAGACCCGCATCCGACGCCGATGCTGGAAGGTGTGCTGGACTCGATCTATTCGCCGACGCGGATCAAATATCCGATGGTGCGGCGCGAATTCCTTGAAAAAGGCGTCAATGCCGATCGCTCCACCCGTGGCAACGGCGATTTCGTCCGTGTGAGCTGGGATCAGGCGCTCGACCTGGTCGCCGCCGAGGTGAAACGCGTCGAAGAGACCTATGGTCCGCAGGGCGTCTTTGGCGGCTCCTATGGCTGGAAAAGCCCGGGGCGGCTGCACAACTGCACCACGCTTTTGCGCCGGATGCTGACGCTGGCGGGCGGCTATGTGAACGGCGCGGGCGACTATTCGACCGGCGCGGCGCAGGTGATCATGCCGCATGTGGTCGGCACGCTCGAAGTCTATGAACAGCAGACCGCCTGGCCGGTGCTGGCGGAAAACACCGAAGTCATGGTGTTCTGGGCCGCCGATCCGATCAAGACCAGCCAGATCGGCTGGGTGATCCCCGAACATGGCGCCTATCCGGGGCTCGAGGCGCTCAAGGCCAAGGGCACCAAGGTCATCGTCATCGACCCGGTCCGCACCAAGACGGTCGAATTCTTCGGCGCCGAGCACGTCACGCCGAAACCGCAGACCGATGTGGCGATCATGCTGGGCATGGCGCATACGCTGGTGGCCGAAGACCTGTATGACAAGGACTTCGTCGCCAACTACACCTCGGGCTTCGACAAGTTCCTGCCCTATCTGATGGGCGAGACCGACAGCACGCCGAAGACCGCCGAATGGGCCGCGGGGATCAGCGGCGTTCCGGCCGAGACGATCAAGGAACTGGCGCGGCTCTTCAAATCGAAACGCACGATGCTGGCGGCGGGCTGGTCGATGCAGCGGATGCATCACGGCGAACAGGCGCATTGGATGCTGGTGACGCTGGCCTCGATGCTCGGTCAGATCGGGCTGCCGGGCGGCGGCTTCGGGCTGTCCTATCACTATTCGGGCGGCGGCACGCCCTCGACCAGCGGTCCGGCGCTGTCGGGCATCACCGATGGCGGCGCGGCGACGAAGGGGCCGGAATGGCTGGCGGCGAGCGGCGCTTCGGTGATCCCGGTGGCGCGCGTGGTCGACATGCTGGAAAATCCCGGCGCCGAATTCGACTTCAACGGCACGCGCTCGAAATTCCCGGACGTGAAGATGGCCTATTGGGTCGGCGGCAACCCGTTCGTCCACCATCAGGACCGCAACCGCATGGTCAAGGCCTGGGAAAAACTGGAAACCTTCGTCGTGCATGACTTCCAGTGGACGCCCACGGCGCGGCATGCCGACATCGTGCTGCCGGCAACGACCAGCTACGAGCGCAACGACATCGAGACGATCGGCGATTATTCGAACACCGGCATTCTGGCGATGAAGAAGATCGTCGAGCCGCTTTACGAAGCCCGCAGCGATTACGACATCTTCGCCGCGGTTTCGGAACGGCTGGGCAAGGGCAAGGAGTTCACCGAGGGCAAGGACGAGATGGGCTGGATCAAGTCCTTCTACGACGATGCCGCCAAGCAGGGCAAAGCCGGCGGGGTCGAGATGCCCGATTTCGACGCCTTCTGGGCGGAAGGGATCGTGGAATTCCCGGTCACCGACGGCGCCGACTTCGTCCGTTATGCGAGCTTCCGCGAAGATCCGCTGCTCAACCCGCTTGGCACGCCGACCGGCCTGATCGAGATCTATTCGAAGAACATCGAGAAGATGGGCTATGACGACTGCCCGGCGCATCCGACCTGGATGGAACCCTTGGAACGGCTCGACGGGCCGGGGGCGAAATATCCGCTGCACATCGCCGCTTCGCACCCGTTCAACCGGCTGCATTCGCAGCTCAATGGCACGGTGCTGCGCGAAGGCTATGCGGTTCAGGGCCACGAGCCCTGCCTGATGCACCCCGACGACGCCGCGGCGCGCGGCATTGCCGATGGTGACGTGGTGCGGGTGCACAATGATCGCGGCCAGATCCTGACCGGGGTCAAGGTGACCGATGCGGTGATGAAGGGGGTGATCCAGATCTACGAAGGTGGCTGGTATGATCCCTCGGACGTGACCGAGGCGGGCACGCTTGACAAATATGGCGACGTCAACGTGCTTTCGGCCGATATCGGCACCTCGAAACTGGCGCAGGGGAACTGTGGTCAGACCGTGCTGGCCGAGGTCGAGAAATACACCGGCCCCGCCGTCACCCTGACCGGCTTCGTCGCGCCGAAGGCGGCCGAATAAGCCCTTTCGCCTGACGGAGGGCCCCCCGGGGCCCTCCCCTCCACCGCGCCTGCGGGCGCGGTGCTGCCCCAAGGACCAGGGCCCCGAAGGACCAAGGACATGACCGCGCAGGATCTTTTTCCCGACCGCCCCGAAAGCGCCGCGATCGGCCCGCTGGCCGCGATCCTTTATCAGGACACGCCGCCCGATGCGCTTCTGGCGGGCTTTGCCCGTCGTCTGATCGCGCAGGGCCTGCGCGTCGGCGGCGTGGTGCAGGAACGTCCGGCCACCGCGGCGGGCTGCCGCTGCGCCGAGATGGCGCTTCTGGCGCTGGCCAGCGGCCACCGCACCCCCGTCGCCCAGCCGCTTGGCCCCGGCTCGACCGGCTGTCGGCTGGATTTCGGCGCGCTGGCCGGGGTCGCGCAGGATCTGCTGGGCGAGATCGACGCCGGGCTGGATCTTCTGATCCTGAACCGCTTCGGCAAGGCCGAGGCCGAGGGCCGCGGCTTTCGCGACGTGATCGCCGCGGCGCTGGCGCGCGAGATCCCGGTGCTGACCGCGCTGCATCCGCGCAACCTGTCCGACTGGACCCGCTTCACCGAGGGCGCGGCGCTGTTGCTCGTGCCCGACGAAACCACCCTGCATCACTGGCTGGACGACAGCCGGGGAGTTGCCCATGCTGCCTGATCCCCTTTGCGACGGCTTCGGCCGCGACGTGCGTTACCTGCGGGTCTCGGTCACCGACCGCTGCGACCTGCGCTGTTCCTACTGCATGAAGGAGGACGTGACCTTCCTGCCGCGCAATCAGGTGCTGAGCCTTGAGGAACTGGACCGGCTCTGCTCGGCCTTTGTCGGTCTTGGCGTGCGCAAGCTGCGCATCACCGGGGGGGAGCCGCTGGTGCGCCGCGGCATCGGGACCTTCTTTGCCGCGATGGGGGCGCATCTGCGCGCCGGGCGGCTCGATGAACTGACGCTGACCACGAACGGCACGCAGCTGGCCGCCCATGCGCAGGCCCTGGCCGAGTGCGGGGTGAAGCGGGTGAATGTCTCGCTCGATACACTGCAGGCCGAGAAATACACCCGCCTGACCCGGTTCGGCCGGATCGAGACGGTCTTTGCGGGCATCGCCGCCGCGCAGGCGGCGGGGCTGCGGGTGAAGCTCAATGCGATGGCGCTGAAGGGCGTGAACGACGACGAGATTTTTGCCCTGACCGACTGGGCGGCGGCGCATCACTGCGATCTGACCTTCATCGAGCTGATGCCGATGGGCGACATCCCTGCGGGCACCCGGCTTGACCAGTTCTGGCCGCTCGATGACGTGCGGGCGTATCTGGAGACCCGGTTCCGGCTGACCGACACCGGGCTGAGCACCGGCGGCCCGGCGCGCTATGTGACGGTGGCGGAGACCGGGCAACGGATCGGCTTCATCTCGCCGCTCAGCCACAATTTCTGCACCAGTTGCAACCGGGTGCGGCTGACCTGCAAGGGCGAGCTTTACAC
>NZ_SWJZ01000013.1 GCF_005144475.1 Rhodobacter capsulatus
CGCCCTCAGCCCTTCAGCGCCACCACATCCTCGGGCGTGCCGACGGCTTTCTGCGTCGTTTCCTTGGCGATGCGCTTGATCATGCCCGAAAGCGCCTTGCCCGCGCCCACTTCGCAGAAGTCGGTCACGCCTTGCGACACCATCCACAGCACCGACTCGCGCCAGCGCACCGATCCGGTGACCTGCGCCACCAGCAGCTGCCGAAGGGTCTCGGGGTCGACGACCGCCTCGGCGCGCACGTTCGCCACCACCGGCACGACAGGCGCCAAGACCGTCACCGCCGCCAGCGCCTCGGCCATCCGGTCGGCGGCGGGCTGCATCAGCGCGCAATGGAACGGCGCCGAGACCGGCAGCATCACCGCCCGTTTCGCGCCCTTGCCCTTGGCGATCTCGACCGCGCGTTCGACCGCCGCCTTGTGCCCGGACACCACGACCTGCGCCGGATCATTGTCATTCGCCGCCTGACAGACCTCGCCCTGCGCCGCCTCGGCCGCCACTTCGGTTGCCGTCGCGAAATCCAGCCCCAGCAGCGCCGCCATCGCGCCCACGCCCACCGGCACCGCCGATTGCATCGCCTCGCCGCGGATGCGCAGAAGCCGCGCCGTATCCGCCAGCGTCAGGGCCCCCGCCGCGCACAGCGCCGAATATTCCCCAAGCGAGTGCCCGGCGACAAAAGCCGCCTCCGTCACCGCAAATCCCTCGGCCTTCAGCGCCGCGACCGCCGCCAGCGAGGTCGCCATCAACGCCGGTTGCGCATTCGCCGTCAGCGTCAGCCGCTCGATCTCGCCGTCCCAGATCAAGGCGCTCAGCTTTTCGTTCAGCGCGTCATCGACCGCATCGAAGACCGCCTTCGCCGCCGGATAGGCCTCGGCCAAGGCCTTGCCCATTCCGATCGTCTGCGCCCCCTGACCGGGGAACACCCATGCCACGCTCATGCCCGCCTCCTTGGTAATGCTGCCGTTTCATACCGTGACGCTGCGTCCGGAGCAACCGCGCCGCCCGGGCTCCAGCGCCGCAGGCAAAGAGCGTATTTGCACCAAGAAGAAGCCGCGGGTTTCTTCTTGGCTCAAATACGCCCTTCTGCCCGGCAAAAGAAAAGGGCGCCCGAAGGCGCCCTTTCCCGAACCATCCCGCCGATCAGCAGGAATAGTACATCTGGTATTCGACCGGGTGGGGGGTGTGCTCGTAGGCATACACTTCTTCCCACTTCAGCGCCATGTAGCCTTCCAGCTGGTCCTTGGTGAAGACGTCACCGGCCAGCAGGAATTCATGATCCTTCTCGAGCTCGGTCAGCGCTTCACGCAGGCTGCCGCAGACGGTCGGGATCGCGGCCAGTTCTTCCGGCGGCAGATCGTAAAGGTCCTTGTCCGACGCCGGGCCCGGGTCGATCTTGTTCTTGATGCCGTCCAGACCGGCCATCAGAAGGGCGGCAAACGCCAGATAGGGGTTCGCCGACGGATCGGGGAAGCGGGCTTCGACGCGTTTGGCTTTCGGCGATTCCGTCCACGGAATACGGACGCAGCCCGAGCGGTTGCGGGCCGAATAGGCGCGCAGCACCGGAGCCTCGAAGCCCGGGATCAGACGCTTGTAGCTGTTGGTGCCCGGGTTGGTCAGGGCGTTCAGCGCCTTGGCGTGTTTCAGGATGCCGCCGATGAAATACAGCGCTTCCTGCGACAGGTCCGCATATTTGTCGCCGGCAAAGAGCGGTTTCCCGTCTTTCCAGATCGACATGTTCACGTGCATCCCCGAGCCGTTGTCGCCCTTCATGGGCTTGGGCATGAAGGTCACGGTCTTGCCATAGGCATGCGCGACGTTGTGGATGACGTATTTGTATTTCAGGATGTTGTCGGCCTGTTCGGTCAGACCGCCGAAGATCAGCCCGAGTTCGTGCTGGCAGGTCGCCACTTCGTGGTGGTGCTTGTCGACCTTCATGCCCATGCGCTTCATCGTCGAGAGCATCTCGCCGCGCAGGTCCTGGGCTTCGTCGACCGGGTTCACCGGGAAGTAGCCGCCCTTGTGGCCGGCGCGGTGGGCAAGGTTGCCCATCTCGACTTCGGCGTCGGTGTTCCAGGCCGCCGCTTCCGCGTCGATCTGATAGGCGACCTTGGCCGGGGTGACCGAGTAGCGCACGTCGTCGAAGATGAAGAATTCGGCTTCCGGCCCGAAATAGGCGACGTCACCGATGCCCGAGGCCTTCAGATAGGCTTCGGCCTTCAGCGCGATGCCGCGCGGGTCGCGCGAATAGGCTTCGCCGGTGTCCGGCTCGACCACGTTGCAATGCACGCACATGGTCTTTTCGGCATAGAAGGGGTCGATGTAGACCGAGGACGCGTCCGGGATCAGTTTCATGTCCGACTGATCGATCGACTTCCAGCCCGCGATCGACGAGCCGTCGAACATGAAGCCTTCCTCGAAGAAGTCCTCGTCGACGAGGTCGGCGACAAGCGTCACGTGCTGCAGTTTGCCACGCGGGTCGCAGAAACGGATGTCGACATATTCGACCTCCTCCGCCTTCATCAGTTCGAGAGCCTTTTTGACTGCGCTCATTTGCAAATTACCCTTTCGTTGAGCATGGGGTGCGGGCTGGGCCCGTTGCGGTGCCGGGCCATCGCCCGAAATTCGGAAGTCTCAGACCGCGTCCTCGCCGGTCTCGCCGGTGCGGATGCGGATCGCCTGTTCGATCGAGGAGACGAAGATCTTGCCGTCCCCGATCTTTTCGGTGCGCGCGGCGCCGACGATGGCCTCGATGGCGATATCGACCATCTCGTCGGGCAGAACCATCTCGATCTTCACCTTGGGCAGGAAGTCGACGACATATTCGGCCCCGCGATAAAGCTCGGTATGGCCCTTTTGCCGCCCGAAGCCCTTCACCTCGATCACGCTCAGCCCTTGAATCCCCGCTTCCTGAAGCGCTTCCTTCACTTCATCGAGCTTGAAAGGCTTGATGATCGCCTCGACCTTCTTCATGCCGACTCCCCCCTTTCGATCTTGCGCCCTCGTCTCACCACTTTCCACGCCGCCCCGCAATCGGCTAGCTTTTGGCTTGTGCGTCGTGCCCGGGGATTCCCCGAATGGCGATGATGATTTGGGCGGTTAGCATATTTATTGTGCGAAATGTAAACTGTTTGGGCGGCAAATGACGGAAATCCTGACGAGTGATGAAATGCGCAGCCTTGAGAGAGCTGCCATCGCCTCCGGCCGCGCCAGCGGGCTCGAGCTGATGGAACGCGCGGGGGCGGCGGTGGTCGAGGCGATCGCCGAGGCCTGGCCCGACTTCCGCCCTCCCGCCGAGGCGGGGCGCCATGCGATGATCCTGTGCGGGCCGGGCAACAATGGCGGCGACGGCTTCGTGGTGGCGCGGCTCCTGCGCCGCCGCGGCTGGAAGGTGACGCTCTATCTTTACGGCGACCCCGAGCGCCTGCCGCCCGACGCCCGCGCCAATCACGACCGCTGGCGCCGCATCGGCACGCTGTCGGCCCTGCCCGCCGCGCCCGATTTCAGCAGTGCCGATCTGGTCGTCGATGCGCTTTTCGGGCTTGGGCTGACGCGGCCGCTGACCGGCTTCGGCCCGATCTTCGCCGCGCTCGCCACGGCGGGGCGGCCGGTGCTGGCGATCGACCTGCCCTCGGGGCGCGATGCCGATGCGCAGCCCGACTCGGCCGGCTGGCCCTCGGCGCCCTGTTCGCTGGCCGTCACCTTCCACCGCGAAAAGCCGCTGCATGCGCGGCTGCGCGCCGAGGGCATCGGCGTCATCGTCAAACCGATCGGCCTTTAGGGCGGATCTTCACGCTTTTCACACCACCCCGCGCTAGGGTTGGAAAAAACGACCGCGCCGGAGGGGCCATGTTCCGCCAGATCACCTTGACCGAGGAGATGCGTTCCCGCCTCGCCAAAGCGCCCGCAGCCCACAAATACGACCACGGCCATGCGCTGATTCTGGCGGGCAGCCCCGGCAAGGGCGGCGCCGCCCGTCTGGCCGCGCGCGCCGCGCTGCGGGTCGGGGCGGGGCTGGTGACGCTGGCCTGTCCGCAGATCAGCCTGGCCGAGAATGCGGCGCAGCTGACCGCGATCATGCTGACGCCGCTGCCCGACGCCTATTCCCTGCGCGGCCATTTTCAAGATCCGCGGCTGAATGCGCTCTGCCTCGGCCCGGGGCTGGGCCTGCCGCGGGCGCTCGAAATGGTGCCTGCGGCGCTCTGGCTGCGCCGGCCCAGCGTGCTTGATGCCGATGCGCTCTCGGCCTTCAGCGCCGACACCGGCCCGCTGTTCAACGCGATGCACGATCAGGTGGTGATCACCCCGCATCAGGGCGAATTCCGCCGCCTGTTTCCCGATCTTGCGCAAGCGCTGGAGGACGGCACCCTGCCCCGGGTCGAGGCCGCCCGTCAGGCCGCCGCGCGGATCAACTGCACGGTGCTGCTGAAAGGCCCCGAAACCGCGATCGCCCAGCCCTCGGGCGAGGCCGCGCTGCACAGCGCCACCGGCGCGCGCGCCGCGCCCTGGCTGGCCACCGCCGGATCGGGCGACGTTCTGGCGGGGATCATCACCGGGCTGATGGCGCGCGGGCTGACGCCCTTCGAGGCCGCCTGCACCGGCGCCTGGCTGCATGTCGCAGCCGCGCTGAGCTTCGGCCCCGGCCTGATCGCCGAGGACCTGCCCGAGGAACTGCCGAAAGTCTTTCGCGCGCTGAACCTCTGAGCCGCGGCCTGAGACCGCGACAGGGCGTATTTTCGCCAAGAAGAAACCCATGGCCTTCTTCTTGGGGCAAATACGCTCTTTCGACCCTTTCTCAGCTGCGCAAGGCCAGGGGATTGCAGCCGATCTCGACCCCATCGGCATAGATCACCTCGGGCGCCTCGAAATGCAGCGCGAAAATCCGGATCTTGCGGCCGGTGATGCGGGTGATGAACTGCCCGTCGATCAGCCGCTCCACCGCCACCAGCGCCTGGGCGGTGCCGAACATCACCTCGGCCCGCCAGTCGCGCAAAAGCACCTGGGTGCCCGCGCCCAGCACCATCGCCTGCCCCGGCCGGTCATGGCCAAGCGCCCCGGGCGCGATGCCGACCAGCCGCGACACCAGCGGCAGGCTGGACAGGCCGCGCAGCACCCGCATCCCCGAGCGGGTGACGATCCGGTCGCCCAAGCTCAGGAATTCGACCGGCAAAAGCCCGTCCATCGTCGTCACCCGCGAGCCCATGGCAAAGCCCGCCACCCCATGCGCGCTCTCGGCGCCCAGACGGGAATCGAATGTGAACGCGGACGCGGAAGACACGGGCGCCTTGGCCCCGCCTTCCTCGCGCCCCGTGGCCTGCCTGTCCATCGGGTCTTCCTGCTCTCGCGCCGGTTTCCGGCGGTTCTGATCATCTGGCCTTTGCGGCTCTGATCCGAATCCTAGGACAGGCCCCGCGGTCTGGCGAGGACAAAGGTTAACAAAACTCTATTTTGCCCACCGACCTGTTGCCCCCCCTACACAGGGGCCGCACGAGTTGCTAAAAGCAAAGGCAGTGCGGGTGTGGCGAAATTGGTAGACGCACCAGATTTAGGTTCTGGCGCCTTGGCGTGGGGGTTCGAGTCCCTTCACCCGCACCATCTTGAGAACATTGGTCCTTTTCGGCCCGGCCCTTGCTTCCCCAGCGGCCTTCGCTCCGGTTTCGCACTTAGTTTCGCACTTTCATGTTCTGTGCTTGTTCTGTTCGCGGCGCTGCTGCGCCTCCTTCGACGCCCGTTTCTGGCTTGCCTGAGCCCGGTATTTCGCGACCATCGCAAGGGTCTTGTGCCCGGTGACGGCCTGGATCTCGGCATCAGAGCACCCGGCCTCGGCCAGTTCCTTGGCCGCCGTGTAGCGCCAGCCGTGTTGCACGAGGCGTTCCTCACCCGTCCTCGCGCCGATCTTGTCGCGCGCCAGTTCGGCCTCGCGCTGCGCCTGCCGCTTGCCAATGTGCTCGGTCAAGTTCTTGGCGAGGATATGCCGTCCGGTCTTGGGCAGGGCTTTCAGATAGGATCTCAGCCGCTCGGGACAGAAGACCTCGATCTTGGCGCCGGTCTTCTCTTGCACGACGCGCATGAATTCACCGTCGAAGTCGGCCCATTCCATCGCGACGCAATCCCCGATGCGCTGGCCGGTGCCGATCATCAACTCATAGATCGTCCGCGCGGTCGCAAGGCCGTGTTCGTCGCAATACCGCTCATAGGCGCGCAACTTGTCTTCGGGCCAAGCGGCATATTCGCCCCCTTTCAGCTTGGGGATGTCTTCGACGGGGTTTCGCTCGATCCATTCCAGATCGACGGCATGGCGACACAGGATCGACAGAACCGCGATCCTTTCATTTGCCTTTGACCAAGTGTCCTGCAGCGCCGCCTGCACAGCCAAGGCATCCTTGCGCCGAAAGGCCCGCATGTCCTTGGTCGCGTTCTTCTCGCGGATCGCCTCGCAATGGCGCCGATAGTTTGCCTGGGTGCCCTTGCTCAATCCGCGGAAACCGGGCGACGCATAGTAGCTGATGATCAGCTTATCCCATGTCGTCCTCGTCGAGCTATTCCGCTTGCCGCTTCGACAAGCCCAGTACTCGCGGGAGAAATCCTCGGAATCAGGGTTGGACGGCAAACGACGACGGAACTTCCCTTTTCGGAAGTAGATGTAGTCTCGCCCCTTGACGGTCTTGAACTCGAGGTATGGCAGGTCAGGTCGTCTCACGGCTCGAACTCCTCATGCTCGACATTCGTGCCATGAAGTGCAGCATCGATATCCGCACAGCGCCAGCACGGAATTTCCGGGCTGAGAAACACCGGTCGCGGCAGGCTGCCGCAGGCAACAAGTCGCTCAAACTCTGGCAGCGTCAACGAAAGCGCGTTCGCCGCTTCGCGTGCGTTCAAAGCGATTTTGAAAGGATTGGAACGCGTCAGACCGGCCATCGTCAAATCCGTCATCTCATCCCGCGCGGTAACCACGCAACCACAGCCCCCTCTCGCCACTCAAAGCTTCGAAGGGAAAACCTATCTTTCCGGCGCGGCATCTCTTGACCCAAAGGGCTCGTTCGGAGCCCGCGGGGCGTGCCTCGCACCGACCAGTGATCGCTTTGCGATCTCTTGCGCGATGGCTTCTCAGCGTTGGGAACCGCAAACCCCGCATCAATATGCGTTCACATAAAACGGCAGGCGAGCTTGCGTCAATGCTTATTTTATGCGATCACATAATTGCATGAGAGGAGGCCTGCCGTGTTTTTCCTTTTTTTCAGCCCGACGCGTGACGGCATGCCGGAGCACATCCGGGATTTTCTCGATCGCGAACACATCACTTGGAACGAAATGGAAAAATTGCTGAATGGATTCCGGGCGATCAAGCCGGACATCACGGTCGGGACTCTCCTCACGTTTCTTTACATTGCGCGCCGGACATCAAACGAGTCGAGCGATATTCCCATCAGCCTGAAGGTCCTCTCCGACGCGCTCGGAATGAGCTATCAAAGCGCCGCGCGGCACTGTGACCTGCTTTCCGAGGGCGTCAGCGGCAACGGCGGCCTCGGGTGGATCGAGAAAATCAGCAACCCCCAGGAACGCGGAAAGGCGATGCAGCTTTCTTACGGAGGCTTGTTCGCGCTGCTTCAGGTATTCGAGAAGCTCAGGCCAGAAGGCCAAACCGGGGAGTAAACCGCGCCCTCGCAAGCGGCACATCTTATCCCTTCCACGTTATCGCCAAGGGACAATTCCCACCATGACCCCTGTCTTTCTCGACATCGAAGCCTCGAGCCTGAGTGGATGGCCCATCGAAATCGGCCTGTCCCGGCTCGGCCCCATCGGCATCGACACATGGTCTTGCCTCATCCAACCCCGCCCGGGCTGGAGCGAGGCCGACTGGGATCCGCGTTCGGCAGAGATTCACGGCATCGCGCGAGAGCGGCTGCACACCGCTCCCGCCGCCGATCTTGTGACCGAGGCGGTCGAGGCGCAGCTTGGGGCCCATGTCCTTTCCGATTGCCCCGAATTCGACGGCAAATGGCTGGCCATGCTGCTGCGCCGCCCGGTGCAGCTTTTGCATTTCGACGATGCGGTCAGCGATACTTTCGGCGCAGAGGCGCTTGGCCGCGCGCAGGATCTGCTCGCCACGCTGCCGCATCCGCATCGCGCGGGGCCCGATGCCGAGGCGATGGCGCAGGTCTGGCTCGAACTGGTGCAGGGCCGCTGAGCCTCAGCCCTCGGGTGGGGCGTATTCGTCGGGCCGCCGCGCCTTGCCAACCGTGGCCCCCATCACCGCGCGCTCAAGATGCCCGGCATTGAGTTTGATCTTGCCGCCCGAAGCATGGCGCAGGATATGCACCGAAGGGTCGCGGCCGGGCGGCGCCACCGTCGTCAGCCGCTTCTCGGGGAAACGCCGCGCGAACATCGCCGCCGTCGCCGCCTGATCGGAATCGGCCGTCAGCAGATAGGCATGGTCGAACACATCCTCGAACGCGTCATGCATCAGATGGATCGCCAGGTTGATATCCCCCGCCTTTTCGGTCGGCTTCTCCCAGCGATCCCCGCAATTGCGGCACATCATCCGCTCATGCACGTAATGACCCAGCGCCACCTCCACCCCCTCGGCCCGCTGCGCCGCGATCACCTGCTCGTGCCGCCAGCGCTTGCCCGCCGAACCGGGATAGAACGCCGTGCAATAGACCACCCGCACCAGCTTTTGCGTCTTTTGCGGCAAGATCACCTGCCCCAGCCGCCAATAGCTGAGCCATTTCAGATGCGGCTGCCCCAGCCGGTCGATCGCGTGATAAAGGTTGAACCCGTCGATATAAAGCGCCGCGCGCGCGGCCCTTGTTTCCTGTTGATCTTTTTCGCTCAATCTGCTACCTCGCAAACATCCACGCGAAGCGGTACGCCGCCAGCAGGCCCTCGACCCCGGTCGGGGGTTTTTCTTTTCTCCCCCTTCCTGAGCGCATTTTTCCGCCCTCGCAATGGCCTTTCGCCGCGGCAAACACGCCGGGCTTGATCTTTGCCTCCGCGCGGCGAAAGACTGCGCCATGCAGCCGATTTCGCTCACGGATTTCCTTTCCGCCCTGTGTGCTCGCGACCTCGTCGTTCAGATCGCGGGGCATGGCGGGCTTGCACAGGGCACGGCCACGCTCGGCCGGGTGCGCGGCGCGATGGGCCATGCGCTGGCGCTTTCCGCCTCGCCCGAGGCGCTGGCGGGGGCGCCTTGCCCCTATGATCCGCCCTGCGCCTATGATCTGTTTCACAACCCGCAAGGCGCGCTGAATGCGGGCTTCGAGCTGCCCAAACCTTTTGTCCTGCGCGCCGATGCGCAAGGCGCGGATCTGGCCATCACGCTGCGCCTGTTCGGGGCCGCCTGCGACTGGGCGCCCGAGTTTCGCGCCGCGCTGATTGCCGGGCTGCGCGGCGGCCTTGATCTGGGCCGCGCGGGGCGGGTGCCGATGCCGGTCACCGCCGTGTCCCATACTCAGCTGACGCTTGCCATGCCGCCAGCGGGGGCGCTGGCTTTGCGCACGCAAACTCCGATCATCCAGCGCCTGCGCGCCGATCACGCCGGGCTGGGCCTTGATCCCGCCTCGCTGCTGACAGGATTTGCCAAACGCGCCAAGGGGATCGCGCAGTGGCATGGGTTCGCGCTCGATCTGCCCGAGGCAGAACTGGCCGAGGCCCTGCGCGCCGCCCCCCCGGCCGTTGCGGGCGAGCGCCGGGCGCTGGCGCGGGGCACAAAACCGCGTCCGGGCTTTTCCGGCCGCATCGCCTTTGCCGCCCCCCCGCCCGAGCTGCGCCGCCTGCTCGCTCTGGCCGAGGCGCTGCACATCGGCGCCGACACCACCATCGGCGCGGGAAGGGTGCGGCTGACGCCGCTCGGCTGATCCGCTTACGGGCGGGAGAGGTGTCTGGGCGATGGCTCGTCTCGAAGGGCTGCCCGCCTTCTTCGAGTCTCAATCCGCTTACTGGCGGGAGAGGTGTCTGGGCAACAGAACGTCGCGAACAAGCCCATGCTGCAGTCTCAATCCGCTTACTGGCGGGAGAGGTGTCCGGGCACACCGATGTAGTCGCCAAGCCGTCGTGGCTTCAGTCTCAATCCGCTTACTGGCGGGAGAGGTGTCCGGGCATCGTGACGTCGATTACCCTCCATCGAGGGATGGTGTCTCAATCCGCTTACTGGCGGGAGAGGTGTCCGGGCTTACCCTCTGCAAACCCAAAACCCGAAGCCGCTTTTCGGTCCGCTTTCCAACCGTGACCTGCCGCATCCCTCGACTCGGGCCCGATTTTCTGGTTTCCTGTGTCTCTCACCTCGTTTTTTCCCTTATTCCGCAGGGGTCTGGCATGATTTCCAACGACGAAAGCCGATTTTCGGGCCTGTTTGGCCAGATTTCCGACCCACATGCCCTCACCTTGGCATTCGAAAAGGTGCGGCGCAACAACGGATGTCCAACCTCTTCTTCGACGGGCTCGACGACCGTTTCGACAGCGGCGCTGCCCGGATCGTGCGCTTTGCCGATGATTTCGTCATCCTCGCCCGCAGCGAGGCCGGGGCCGAGGAAGCCCGCGCGCTCGCCGAGGAGTTCGTCGCCGGTCACGGCCTGCGCATGGTCTCGCGCGAGACGCGGGTGGTCGGGTTCGATCGCGGCTTTCAGTTTCTGGGCCAGCTTTTCGTCCGCTCGCTCGTGCTGCCCGCCCCCGACGAGCCCGACCCTGACGCCAGCGCCGTGATGCGCGAACTGGCCGAGGCCGACGCGGCCACGGCCGAAGCGGTGGCGGCGGGCTATGATCCGGGCGCCCGGGTGCTCTATCTGGTCGAGCCGGAACGCCGCCTGAGCCTGCGCGCCGAAAGTTTCGCCGTGCTTGATGGCGGCGGCAGTCTGCTTTTGTCGCTGCCGCCCGCGCGGGTGAACCGGATCGAACTGGGCCCCGGCGCCGTGGTCGATGACCCGGTCTGGCGTCATGCGCTGGCCACCGACACCACGCTTGCCTTTCTCGATGGCCATGGCGAGACCAAGGGCTATCTTGCCCCGCCGCAGCCCGCCGAGGCGGAGTTGCAGCTGGCACAGGCCGCGCTTGTGCTGCATCCCGAACGGCGTCTGGCGCTGGCGCGGGTTCTGGTCGGGGCGCGGCTGCGCAACCAGCGCGCGCGGCTTGCCGTGCTCAACCGCTCCGCCAAGGCGACCGAGGTGGACCGCGCCATCGCCGCCCTTGGCCGCGCGATCCGGGGCCTTGCCGCGCCGATGCCCGATCTGGACAGCCTGCGCGGCCATGAGGGGCGGGCCGCCCGGATCTACTGGCCCGCGCTGGCGCGGCTCTGCACCGCGCACAAGGGGCCGTTCCTGCGCGAACGTCCTGCGAAAACGCCCCTCAACGCCGCGATCAATTACCTGACCGCGCTTTTGGCCCGCGACATCCGCGCGGCGCTGATCGGCGCGGGGCTGCACCCCGGCTTTGGCGTGCTGCATCAGGCGCAGGACCGGGGCGACGCCGCCGTCTATGACCTGATGGAGGTGTTCCGCGCCACCCTCTCCGAGGGGCTGGCGGTGAGCCTCTTCAACCGCCGCCGCCTGCGCGCCGAGATGTTCGAGCCGCAGGGCGACAGCCTGCGCATCCTCACCCCCGGTCGGCGCGCGCTGATCACCGGCTACGAGGAGGCGCTGGAACGGGTGATCAGCTCGAGCCAGACCGGACAGCGCCACGCCCTGCGCCGGATCATGCTCGAAGAGGCCCGCGCGCTCGCCCGCCACTGCCGCAGCCCGGAAACAATGCCCTACCTGCCGCAGATGCAGGACTACTGACCCCGCTGCGAGGCGGGAGAGGTGTCTGGGCTTTCTCCTCTGCGTGATTTTTGCCGCATGGGGGGCGTTGTCTCAATCCGCTTACTGGCGGGAGAGGTGTCTGGGCTTCATGCCGCCATGGCGGAAATGGAGAGAAAGTCTCAATCCGCTTACTGGCGGGAGAGGTGTCTGGGCATGTCCTCGAGATGAGTGCAACCCTCAATAAGTCTCAATCCGCTTACTGGCGGGAGAGGTGTCTGGGCGCGGCGGGACCGATCTGGGCACCACGACCGCGTCTCAATCCGCTTACTGGCGGGAGAGGTGTCTGGGCTGGAGGAAGTGGAGGCGGCGCTGGCGCCGCTGCGTCTCAATCCGCTTACTGGCGGGAGAGGTGTCTGGGCCCAGTACGACGCTCACCTCGCGGGACACAACGCGTCTCAATCCGCTTACTGGCGGGAGAGGTGTCTGGGCTTACCCTCTGCAAACCCAAGACCCGAAAGCGCTTTTTGGTCCGCTTTCCAACCGTGATGTGCCCGACATGCCGAAACAGCCCTTGCAAGCCCGGTTTTTGCGCGTGTTTTTCCTCCTTTATCCTTGGTTTTCAAGGTCATGACAGGTTTTCCAACGGTGAATCGGCACTTTTGCCCGATTTTCCCTCTTTCAAGATCAGCCTGACAGGCGAAATTCCCCCTGTCCAGCCTCAAGATTGCCCCGCGCCACGACAGACCGCCGCAGGGCCGCCCGCCCGGCAAGGGCTTTCGCCGCCCCCCGTTTCGCGGCAGACTGAGACCCGAAATCCGCACCGAAAAGGGTCTGCCATGCCGCGCGCCGAGATGCTGATGGTCTTCACCTATGACGTGTCGCAAGACCGCAAGCGGCGCCGGGTGGCGCGGATCCTGGAAGGGGCCGCGACGCGGGTGCAATATTCGGTCTTCGAGGCGCGGCTGAGCGAGCAGCGCGCGGCGGCGCTGGCCCAACGCGTCGCGGCCGAACTTGCCCCCGGCGACAGCCTGCGCGTCTATGCCATCGGCGCGAGCGGCGAAACCCGCACCCGCACCTACGGCGACGCCGCCCCGATCGAGCCGCCGGGGAATTACTGGCTGGTCTGACCGACCCCGGACAGATGCCGCACAGACCGATGCCAATCCACCCTCTGGCGGGAGAGGTGTCTGGGCCAACTACGAGCACATTCTGCGCCCGTGGCTAAATGGGTCTCAATCCGCTTACTGGCAGGAGAGGCGTCTGGGCTCTGGGGATGGTGGTGGTGACCACCGAGCAGGGGTCTCAATCCGCTTACTGGCGGGAGAGGTGTCTGGGCTCGCACAAGGTCATCAAGACCAATGTCGGCATCGAGTCTCAATCCGCTTACTGGCGGGAGAGGTGTCTGGGCCAGCAACGCCGAAACGACGCGGCCGTTTACGGTGTCTCAATCCGCTTACTGGCGGGAGAGGTGTCTGGGCTTACCCTCTGCAAACCCAAGACCCGAAAGCGCTTTTGGGTCCGCTTTCCAACCGTGATGTGCCCGACACTCCGAAACAGCCCTTGCAAGCCCGTTTTTCACGCGTCTTTCTCCTCCTTTTTCCTTTTGCTTCAGAGACATGATCTACTTTCCAACGTCGAATCGCGATTTTCGGCCAGTTTTCGGGCGTAGAAGCTCGTCCCGGAGAAGAGTGACAGCCCGGTGCCGGGCTGTAAAGCGCGGCCTTCACCCCTCCTTGCGACCGGTTTTCGCACTGCGCCGCGGCGGCGAGAGCAGACAGTCCGGACCCGAATGGCCCTTGCCAGAGTCATAGGCGGTCTTTCGCAACGCCGGGTAGCTGGGCGCCTCGCGGCCAAGGCCCATGTAGCCGCGCTGATCGTGGCCCTTGCCCTTGGGATCGGCGGCACCCAGCAGCTCCTGCACCGGGGCGATGTCGGGCCATTGCGGGTCGGTCTTGCGCATCGCCGCGCCAAAGGCCTGCACGAAGGGGGCAAGGGGCGTGCCGGTGCCAGTGCCCGTGGCGACGAAATCGGCCTCCCACGCGGCGGGGCTTTCGCTGATTGGCGCGCCATCGTTGCGGACCACATGCAGCGACAGTGCCGCCACCCGGGCCTGCCCCGCGCCCTGCGCCTTGGCCCGGCCAATCGCATGGCGCAGCGCCGGATCACCGCCCAGCGTCAGCGCCCAGATCACCGCGCCCAGTTCGGCCGGGGTGACATTGTGCGCCCGGATCTCGCCGGTGAAGCGCAGCTTGTTGCCTTTCGCGGGAGACAGGAAGGTCAGGTGGCTTTGAATGTTGCGGTTGTCGTTGGTGACAAGGGCGCGCAGGTTTTTCACCACATCGGCGCCCGAGCCGCCAAAGGCCGGATAACGCTTGCGGCCCGCGATCTTGACCGGTTCGTTCCAGTCCTTGAGCGGCGTGCCGCGCAGGTAGAACGGCCCGAACGAGGGTTTGGACACGGCCTGAACGGTGTTTTCCGACATGAGTTGCGGCGCGGGACCGACAAGCTTGGCAAAGCCCACCGAAAGACGCGAGCGCAGGTGGCGCTGATCGTGACTTGCGGCAACTTCGGCGGGCGTCGCCTCGGGCCCGGGTTCGCGCACGAAGCCCATCAGCGTCTGCACGAAATCGGGGGTGTCCCAGGTCTGCCCATGCGGCGCGGGGATCAGGTCGCGCAGCCGGTGCTTCATCCGGCGCTTGAAGACCTTGACCAGACCGAAGTCGAAATCGCTTTCGCCCGGGGTGCCGATCCAGAACACCGGGACGGGCTTGCCTGCCTCCAGCGTCGGGAAAAGTTCCTTCCAGTTGCCCGCGGGACGCGGCTTGTCGCGGGTGATGGTCGAGTTCATGTCGAGGAAATCGCGCCATTCCTGATCGCTCAGGGTGAAGCTGCGGTCCGAGGCGCGGGTCTCGAAGACATATTCGACCTTCTTCGCCTGGCCCTTTTCGCGCTGCTTCGCTTGTTGGTCGAGCTTGCGGGCGGTCTCGTCAGTGGCCTTGATCGTGGGGGATTTGCCCGCGCAGACGAAGACGCCGGTGATCTGGCCTTTCGGGTCGCGGCGAACCAGATGCGCCCCCGTGCTGATGAAGCCCTGCGCCTTGGTGAAGTCGATCACCGGGGCTTCGTCGCGGGGCTGCGGGCGGGCGCACATGCCCAGTTCGGCATATTTCCCCACCATGTCGGTGCAGATCCAGCGGGCGTGGTCCATCCCCGAGCTGCGGCCCTGTCGCATCTCGCGGATGCTGATTTCATGGATCTTGCAGGGCGTGATCTCGTAGATCGGCTTGCCGTCCTCGCCCAAGGATTTTTGCAGCCAGCCGCCCTTCACTTCAGGGCGAGTGTCGTCCTTGAAAAGCTTGTGGGTAAAGTCGCGCATGCCGAAGGCGCGGTGGCCATCGACCTGTTCAAGCCGCCCCATCGCGGCGATCTCAAGGGTCGATCGCAAGAGCCCGCGCAGGGACGAGCCCGGCAGCACATACTGCCCCGCGACCTTGAGCGGGCCAAAGCGCGGCGTGTCCCCCTCCTTGCGCATCGGGTCGCCGCCGTCGCCAATCAGCATCGGGCCATCGAATTCCCAGGTGACCGAGAGGGTGGCGCAAAGCCCGTCCTGAAGCGGCCTGTCGTGCAAGTGTCCCTCGGACCAGGCCTTTTTCACAGCGTCTTCCGGGGGAGCAATCTTTTGCGACAGCGCCACGAAACGGAAGGGCGCGTGCCAGTCTTCGGGCGGGATCGGCGCAGCCCCGCGGGGCGACGTGGCCGGGCCGCGCGCGGGCGCACCACCACGCCCGGACAATGGCCGAGAGGTCGGCATCGGGCGGCGGGATTGATAGGCTTCGAAGACCTTGTCGATCTCCTCGGCGCTGAGCGTCACCCCCTCGCTTGCCAGGAAGGCTTTCGCCTCGCGGCGGTAATCCTCAAGGCGGGGATTTTCGGCGGCAATATCCTGCAGTTCTTCGTGAACGTAGCTCATTTCACCCCCTCCTGCACCCGGAACCAGCCATAGCCGCGCGTCGTCGCGTGACCGATGTCGAGTCCGTTTGCACGGACATCCTCGACCAGAACGCGCAGGAAGTCGCGCGCCGCATCGCTGACCTCGGCTAGCCGGAACTCCAGCCGGAAGGTCGCGGTTTCGGCCTCGATCTCGAACAGGCCCTGTTCGATCGGCGCCCCGGTGAAACGGTCGATCTTGACCGAGGTCACGCGGTCGGGCGCCCCATGCGCGTCCTCGGAAAGGCGCAAAGACAACCTCCCCTTGCGCTTTTCGCTGCCGAAAAGCTCGAGCATCACCCCCTCGGCCACGGGAGCCCCGCGCATCTTGGCCAATTCGGCCAACCAGACGGCCCGGCTGCGCAAAACACCCAGAACAGAGCTGGCCGAGATCACCGCCTTTGTCCCCTGCCGCAGCGGGATCAGATGCGGTTCCTTCTTGTCCTTGTCGCGTTCGTGGTGGCTGTCGGCGATCAGGAAGGGGAAATCGCAACGCAGCGTCAGACTGAAATCAGGTGTCACGGCGCCCGCCGGGGTGGTCAGCGACCGGACCGTGCCTTTGCCTTCGACAAGCGCACCGGTCGGCTCTGTCGTCCAGGGGGTGAGCGTGACACGATCATCCTTGAGCGCCAGACGACCAAAGCCAAGCTTGGTATCAGCACCAAGGCAGGCCTCGCCCGCGCGGGAGAAATGGCCCAGGATCTCCAGCGTCCGCGCCACGCGCGCTTCGAACGCGGAGGCCGAGGCCCGGCATTCCAGACGCAGGCGAAATTCGAATTCCGCCCCTTCGCCCACGACTTCGCGGCTGAAGAGCTTGTTGCGTTCGGAGATGCCGCGGCCCGCGTCGATGGCCGTGCGGGTCCGGACAGAGCTTTGCCCCTCCTTGCCCTTGCGGCTTCCCTTGCCGATCGCCTGACCGGCCTTCAGCATCCGACCGCCACGGAAGAGCAGCGCCCCCATCCGCCCGCTGTCGTCCTCCTTGATCTGGCCGAAGAGGCTGTCGGTCATCACCTTGTCACCACCCCGGTCAAGGCGACGCATCAGCCCCTTGAGCGCGGTCGGCGGCAGCCAGGGCACCCCGCCATCGGCCATGGCAAAAAGACCGATCTCGCTTCTCTCTTCTTCGCCATCGCGCTGCCGGGTGATGGTCTCGACCTGACCCGAGCCGACGTGAAGCGGCGACAGGCACACCAGCCGCCCGGAAAGATCAAGCCGCCGCAAGCGGATGTCGGAAAGCCCCTCGCTCATGCGCCCACCTTTTCGATGCTGATGCGGCCCCAGCCATTTTCCGGCTGGAACGGACAGTCCCGCCAGCCGGGACGGGTCTTGCCCAGACGCGGCGGCAGCCCCCTTCGGACAAGTTCAGCCAGCTGCGCCGGATCGGTGACGCGCAGCCGGAAGGCGCTGCCCGGCAGGGTGACGAAATGCGGTCGGTAAACACCTGCCCCCCGCATGCCCAGATAATCGCCGCGAAGATCCTGCGCAGCCATGAAGCCGGTCATCTCGGCCCCCGCCACATCGCGCCAATAGGCCCGATAGACCTCTGCCGGCGGTCCCTCGGCCGGATCGCCCAGCACCGCCTCGGTCTCCACCACCACGAGCCAGTCGCCCGTCACAACCGGCGCCAGAGCGGGTGCCGCCCCCAGCACGTGAACCGTTGCCCGCGCGCAGGTCGAGCCGAGGCGGTCAAGCCCGGCCACCAGTGTACCCCAGTAAAGTGCCTGCTGCGACGCGGGGATGGCGCCGAAGTCGATCTCGGTCAGCCAGCGGGTCTGTCCCGGATCAACCAGCGTGGTGAAGAAAAGCGCCTGATCGACCGCCGCACCGGTCTCGGGGTCGATGCGCACATGCGCCCGGTCGCTAAGGCTCAGATCGGCCCGTTTCACCCCGCGCCGCTTCTCCGCGTCCTCGAGCTGCGCGGTCTTCCAGTCGGGCCTGGTGACGAACCGCTTCTCGCCGCGCGCCAGACCCGGGTCCGCCAGCACATCGGCAAAACGCGCCTCGTCGGGCAGCCAGACCCAGGACAGCGGCAGCACCGCGCGGCTGGCCCCCTCCGGGACCGCATGGGCGATCGACAGGGCGGAAAAATCGGCGTCCTCCTCGGGCCGGTGGCCAAGCGCGCGCAAGGCGGCGGCCAGCGCCCCCTTGAGCACCCCGCCCGGGACGGTTTCGGAACTGGCGACGACGTTGTCGGCCACGCGCTGCGCATCGACCAGAAATGGCCGATCGAAAGCCAGCGCCACCGCCACCCGCCCCGCAGGCGGGGCCACCGGCGCGGCGGACAAGGCGACCATCTTCGGCTTGGACAGCTCGACCGACACGACCTCGCCAAAGCCCGCGCTCTTCATCGAGCCGATGGCGCTGATATGCGTGGCCGCCGCGCGCAGAAGCGTGATCCACTCCACCGCCTGCGCCTCGGTTTCGGCATGACCGTAGATCTTGCCAACGAACTGCACTTCGGCCCCGGGCGGCGCCACCAGTTCGGTCACCACCAGATGCCCTTCGCGCACCGTGCCGGGGGCATCTGGCGTCTTGTCGTCGATCTCGACCCGTGTCGAGGGCATTCCGGCGGCGGACAGCCCCTCGGCCCGCAGATCGGAAAACACCAGTGCCCCGCGCAGATTCGCCTGATCGGGGCCGGGTTGACCAAAGATCGCCTCAAGCGCCGTCAGCGGTTTGCCTGCATCCGCAAGCATCCCCGCCAGCGCCGCGCGCAGCACCCCCTTGATCTGATCGGCGGGCAGAAGCGGATGCCCCTGCGCATCGCGCAAGGCGGTGGCATCATAGCCCCAGCCGTTCAGGCTCAGCCCCGGGAACAGGAACGGCGCGCGCAACCGCACCGTCACGTCGCAGTCGATCTGCACGCTCATGCCGCCTCCCCGCAATAATCCCAAAGCTGCGCTGCAACGGCCAGATGCAGGGCCGGATTGTCCGACGCCACCCCCGGCAAGCGCAGAGCGGAGGCCTTGGCGGTGCGCTCGGTGTAATGGTCGAGACGCTTGGCCACCTCCGCCGCCGCGGCCGAAAGATCGGGAAGGTCGCGCAAGGCCCGATAGATCTGGCTGCGTCGGATCACATCCTTGTCCTCGGTTGTCCGCAAATACCGCAGCACCGCGGCCAGATCCGCCGCCTCGGCCAGGGGCCAGGCCTGCATCGCATCATCGTGACCCACGCCATAAAGTCGCTGGCGATGGGCCGAAAGCCCGTCCATCGGCGGCGCAGCGCTTTCGAAAACGTCAATCGAACAGAGGCTGCCCGGCAGACCCGAGGCCCGAAGCGCATCTACCGCCTCGAAGGCAAGACCGGTCATCTGCCGGATCGGCGTGCTGCGATCGGCGATGATCGCGCCAAGGCGGAAATGCACCGCACTGCCCTCGATCGCCTCATCGGCCGTCCAGTCATGAAAGCCTGCCAGAAAATCGAACAGCTTCCATGCCGGCAACACGAACATCAGATCGTCGCCGCCCGCCAGCAGCACCTCGAATTGCAGAACGTCCCCGCTCCAACCGGCAGCCCAGATGACGGCCTGCGCAATGATCCCTGCCTGCATCTCTTGCGCCCGGTCCGAGAAACTCTTCAGCCCTGCCTCGGCCCCCTTTTCCTGTTGCAACTTGACCAGCGCCGCGCCAAAGCCCGCGCCATCAGCATGCACCACCGCCATCTTGTTTTGCGCCGAAAGCGGCACATCACCGTCGCTCAGCCGGATCAGCGTTTCGAAATCCGGCGCCGGATCAAACGCGGTCTGCGCCGCCACCGCCTTGCGATGCTGCCGCCCGTAGTCGCGCCGATCGGCGACGGACCGGCTCACCAGGCCCTTCTTGCCGATATCCACCACCGCGGGCTGGGTCTTCGAGAGCGCACAGGGCACGGCGCCGGTCAACGGCCGCGGCGCGGTCCAGCTGCGCAACTGCGAGAGCCGCGCCTCCGCCTCGGCCGCGGCCAGACTGGCCCCCGCGCCGCGCGCGAAATGCAGCTGACCGGCAAGGGTTTTCAGATCTTCGGGCAAACCCGCCACCAGATCGGCAAACAGAAGCTCCGTCTTCGCGATCAGCTTGGAGGCACCGCAGGCCAGCACCGCCTTCTCGCCGATCTGGTCGCGGAAATGGCTGACGATATCCTCGCAGGCGCGCGACGCGCCCCGGATCGTCGAAATGTCCGATGTGTCGAAAAGCGTCTGGTCGAAGTTGACCCCCTCGACATGAAGGTATCTACTCATGCGCAAAAGCCCCCGGATAATTGTCTTCAGAGTGTTTACCCCGATTCCGAAAAGCAACAGAAAACCCGAGGCATGAAAAGATGACGCAGCCCACCGAGGTGACGCCCAGCACCGCCATTCCGCTGTCGCAATTCCGCCAGATCCTGCATTTGCCGCTGTCGCTTCTTGACCCGGATCAGGCGGGCGGCCCCGAGGCGCAGATGCGACGCCTTCTGAAGCAGATGGCTGCCCATGGCTGGGCCCCTGCCCGGACCACCTTCAATGACGAGCCCGGCCCGCACAGCTACGAAGAAGCCGCCTATTTCCATGATTTCGTGCGCGATTTCCTTTATGCCAAGGATCGCGACAACCAGCATTACAGCTTCTGCCGCCCCGACATGATCGACCAGGAGATGGTCTTTCATCTCGGCTCGGGCGATGTCGCCTGCACCATCAAGACGCTGGAGATTGACCTCTTCACCTTTGGCGTCGCGATCCTGACGCTGGAACTGGTCGCCGTCGCGCCGATGACGCTGGCGCGCGCGCTTGACCTCATCGACCACGGCCGCCGCGCCTTTCCGGGCTTCTGGTATGACGACACCACCCCCGGCCTGTGCCCGCGCGCCGTCACCCTGGGCGGCACCCGCCATGAGGCCGAATCACGCACCGAACATGTCGCGCATCTGAAGGCGCCCCAACCCGACGAAAAGCCCGCCCTGCGGCTGTTTCCGTGGTGGCGCAGCCTTCTTGCGCCTCTGTGCCTGCAAGGCGAGAACCGCGAAAGCGGCCTGCCGGTCTGGCGCCACGTGCTGGACGAGCGCATCCCGGTGATGAGCTTCCTCGCCCTGCCCGACAAGGCCGCCTTTGAGAGCATTTCCGAGGGCGACTGGTTCCGCATCGCCGCCGCCGATGGCGCCGGGAAAGACCCTATGCCCTTCAACGGTCCCTTCCTGCGCGCGCAGGCCGAGACCTTGTTTTACGACCGCCACGCCCCCTGCGCCCAAAGCACCAGCTGCACCCGCCACAGTTTCGCGGGCTATCATTACGCGCTGGTCGGCGCGAATATCCCCCCCCCCGATAATTTCTTCGAAGACGTCATCCAGACGCATTTCCGCAGCCATTACCGGCGGATGAATTTCATCGCCCAACTGGAATTCGCCGCCCTGTTGACCTTTTCGCGCCGCGTCACCGATCTCGCGATCACCCCCGACGCCCCCGACTTCCGCGACAAGCTCTTGCGCGTGCGCAAGGATTTCCTGTCCTTCACGCATCGCTTCCTGTTCACCGATGTCTCGAACCACCTGCAGGCGCGCGAGATGAACACGCGGCTGCGCGCCTCGATGAACCTGGACGGGCTGCGCGCCGATGTCGAGGCAGAGCTGAGCGCGGCGTCCGATTTCGCCCTGGCCGAGGAGCAGCGTGACATGGGCCGCTCGCAAGAGGCGCTGACCCGCTTTGCCACGCTGTTCCTGCCCGCGACACTGGCCACCGGCTTTGCCGGCATGAACATCGTGGCGGATTTCCTGGGACAGATCGCCCCCGCCAGCCCCCGCACCGCCTGGCTTTGGGGTCTGGCAGAGCTGATGTTCTGGGCTGCCATCGCCTATGGCATCGGGCTTTTCGTGCAGGGGCTGATCCGGCGCAAGGGGATCGACAGCCCCGACAGCATCGGCCCGCTCTTGCGCCGCGCCGTCAGCTGGACGGGCTTTTGCGCCCTTGTCTGCGCACTTCTGGCGGTGGCGCTGAAAGGCTGAACGCCCCTGCGACGCCCTGTCCTGCGCGCGGGAATTTCGCGGCTGGACAGGGTCGTTTTCGCCTGCCAAGCTCTGGGTGTGGCGGTGAAAACGGCTCAAATCGGCGATTCAGCGTTGGAAATGCCGCCATGATCTTGAAGATAAAGGAAAAAGGAGCAAAAAGACAGCAAAACCGGGGCCTTCGGCGGCCTTTCGAGGGACAGGAGCACGGCAAGGTTGGAAAGCGGACCGAAAAGCGCTTTCGGGTCATGGGTTTGCAGAGGGTGAGCCCAGACACCTCTCCCGCCAGTAAGCGGATTGAGACTCGGCGGCCTCCTCTTCCCAGTCGGCCATCATGGGCCCAGACACCTCTCCCGCCAGTAAGCGGATTGAGACACCCATCCAGGGCTTTGGACACGAGCAGCGAGCCCAGACACCTCTCCCGCCAGTAAGCGGATTGAGACGCCCACTCGTAAACGGTGCTAAACGTCGTCACGCCCAGACACCTCTCCCGCCAGTAAGCGGATTGAGACGCATAAGAGACTGATTTTCCGTAAAAATCGTGCCCAGACGCCTCTCCCGCCAGTAAGCGGATTGAGACTGCGGGGCCTCCCGCTGGCGGGCCTCGATTTCGGCCCAGACACCTCTCCCGCCAGGAAGCGGAACCTCCCTTGGGCGGCTTGCTGCGCCGAGGCTGCCGCCCTAACCCAAACTTTTCGCCAGCGCCTCGGCCTGTTTCAACACCGTCCGCACCGCGTCCGAGGCCAGGTCGGGGGGGTAGCCGAAGCGGGCGAGGATCTTTTTCACCTCGACCCGCATCCGGGCACGCACGTTTTCGCGTCGCCACCAGTCGGGCCCGGCGTTCGAGCGCACGATCCGCACCAGTTCCGCCGCGATCACCTGCAGTTTCTCGTTCGACATCACCTCGACCGCACTCTTGTTCTGCGCCAGCGCGTCGTAAAAGGCCCGCTCGTCCACGGTCAGCCCGTCCTCGGGTTCGTCGCGCAAATCCTTGGCGATCTCGATCAGTTCCTGGATCACCTGCACCGCATCGACGGCTCGGTTGTGATAACGCGCGATCGCCTGTTCGAGCCGCGCCCCGAATTCCTCCTGCTTGACCACGTTCGAGCGCGTCCGGGCCGAAATCTCGCCATTCAGCAGCTTCTTGAGTGCCTCAACCGCCAGGTTCTTCTGTTTCATGGTCTGGAGTTCGATCATGAACGCGTCCGACAGGATGCTGATGTCGGGGCGCTCGAAGCCGCAGGCCTCAAGGATGTCGACGACCTCGGTCGAGGCCAGCGCCGTGTTCACCAGTTGCTGGATCGCGAAATCCGAGGCGTCGGCTCGCCGCCCCGTGGCCCCGATGTCGAGCTTTTCAAGCGTCCCGCGCAGGGCCACAAAAAATGCCACCTCGGCCGCGTGGATCGTCGCCTGCGGGCTGCCGGAGGCCAACTTGTAGCCGCGTACCAGCGCCGCCACCGCATCGTGGAATCGGCCAATGCTGGCGCCCTCATCGTTCAGCGATTTCGCCAGCAGATGCTCCATCGCCGTGCCAAGGGTCTTCAGCCGCTCTTTCGGCGTGCCGGTCAGCGCCGGGGCATGATCGAAGCCGAACATCTGTGCCCGCGCCACATCAAGCGCATCGAGAAAGGCCGCGACCGCCTCGGCCTCGTCCACCCCGGTCTGCGCCTGATCCGACTGCGAATAATGCGCCAGCGCCGCCTTCAACTCCGCCGCCAATCCGATGTAATCGACCACCAGCCCGGCGGGCTTGCCCTTGAACACCCGGTTCACCCGGGCAATCGCCTGCATCAGCCCGTGCCCTTTCATCGGCTTGTCGACGTAAAGCGTGTGCATGCAGGGCGCATCGAACCCGGTCAGCCACATGTCGCGCACGATCACGATCTTCAACGGATCGGCAGGATCCTTGGCGCGGTTGCGGATCGCTTCCTGCCGGGCTTTCGAGCGGATATGCGGTTGCATCGACGCGGGATCGCTGGCCGCGCCCGTCATCACCACCTTGACCGCGCCGGTGTCGTCGGTGTCGCCATGCCAGCCGGGCCGGGCGGCGATGATGCGGTCGTAAACCTCGACACAGATCCGGCGGCTCATGCAGACGATCATTGCCTTACCGTCGATCGCCGCAACCCTTGCGTCGAAATGCGCCAGAATGTCGGCCACCACCGCATCGAGCCGCTTTTCGGCCCCCACCAGCGCCTCGATCTGGGACCATTTCCGCGCCATCGCCGAGGCATCCGCCGCCGCCAACCCCTCGGTCGCTTCGCCGAAATCGGCGTCCAGATCGGCCGCTGCCTCTGGGTCAAGCTCGATCTTGGCCACGCGGGCTTCGTAATAGATCGGTACCGTCGCGCCGTCCTGCACCGCCTGTGCGATGTCATAAACGTCGATGTAATCGCCAAAAACACCGCGCGTGTTGGCGCCGACCAACTCGACCGGGGTTCCGGTAAACGCTATATAGACCGCATGCGGCAGCGCCTGCCGCAACTGCCACGCCAGCCCATGGCGCAACTCTCCGGTTGCGGTCACCTTGGCGTCAAAGCCGTATTGCGTGCGGTGCGCCTCGTCGACCATCACGATCACGTTCGAACGTGCGGTGATCTGCCCGAAGCCTTCCCCGGTCTCGGGGCGGAATTTCTGGATCGTGGCAAAGACCACGCCTCCCACCTGACGATCGAGCAGCGCCTTCACATCGGCGATGCTGTCCGCCTGCACCGGCTCCTCGCCCAAGGCATCCTTGCACCGGCCAAAGGTCGCAAACAGCTGATTGTCCAGATCGTTGCGGTCGGTCAGCACCAGAAGCGTCGGGTTCTCCAATGCCCCGTGATGCATCACCCGCCCCGCCAGATAGGTCATCAACAGCGACTTGCCCGAGCCCTGCGTGTGCCAGATCACCCCCGCCTTGCCATCGCCCCCCCGCGCCTCGGCAATCGCCGCCATCGCCTTTTTCACCGCGAAGAACTGCTGATACCCGGCCACCTTCTTGACCGGCCCGCGCCCCTCGTCCTCGAACACCACAAACCAGCGCAGCATCTCCAGAAGCACCGCCCGGTTCAGCAGCCCCCGCCGCAAGACCGGCAGCTCCAGCCCCGATTTCGGCGCCACCTTGGTCACGCCATCCACCGTGCGCCAACTCATGAACCGGTCGAAACTGGCCGAGAGCGACCCATACCGCGCCTTCACCCCGTCCGAGATCACCGAGATCAACGCCGTGCGGAACAGTTCGGGAATGTCGGTCTTGTAGGTCTCGATCTGGTTGAACGCCGCCGAAATATCCTTGCCGCCGGTCCCCTTCAGCTCGATCACCACCAGGGGCAGCCCGTTCAGGAACACCACCACATCGGGGATGCGCGCGGTCTTGCCCACCACGTCGAACTGATTGATCACCCGCCAGTCGTTTTGCGCATCCTCCCAGTCGATGAGCCGCACCACGGCGCCGCGCTCCTCCCCGCCGTGCAGATGTGTGACCTTGACACCCTCGGTCATCAGCCGGTGCAGGCGACGGTTTTCCTGCATCAGATCGGTCGCATAAACCGGATCGAGCACCCGGTTTGCCGCATCGATCAGCGCGCTTTCCGGCAGATCGGGGTTGAGCCGGGCCAATTGCGCCAGCAGCACCGGGGCAAGGATCGTCTGATGGTAACTGCCCCGCAGCGCGGGGGCGGCATCGGGGCTGGCAACTGATCCGTGCAGGGGGGTGAAGCCCTGTCCGGCAAGATCCTCCATCAGCACCGATCAAGGTCGGCCTCAGACAGAAACGCCATCACTCGTCCCCTCACGCAGCTTGAAGGCCTGGTTCAGATCGTTGAGCGGCCCCCGCAACGCCTTTTCCCATTTCTGCATATGCGCCACATGCCAGGCGATGTATTCCGGCCACCGTTCACGGTCATATCCATCGCAGGGATAGCTGAACTGAATGCGCGAGGCCTTTTTCGCATCAAGCCTGAGCCATTCGATCGGGTGCCCGAATGCGGCTTCAATCTGATCCTTGCGTTCCATCAGCTTGTCGAACAGCCATTTGTTCTCGGCTGTTTCGAAACGGCTGAAGCTCAGCTCGACCCGCAACTCCCGTTTCAGGAAAATCAGACCATATCCGCAAGACGCGATCCCGGAACCTGCTGTCAACCAGTGAGCATCCGAGGTGCTGATGTTCTGATAAAGACCGACATTTGCCTTGCGCAACGCCTCAAGCGCCATCGTCCAGTATTCCTGCCGCAGCTTCTCTGTCTTGCGCTGCGCCACCTGCGCCGATTTCTCCTCGGTTTCCTTCTCGGCCATCGAGATCATGAAATCGGCCGCCTCGGGCGTGGGGATCACCGGCTGGATGTCGATGAACAACTCCTCGCCATAGGGATAGGGCACCACCTTGAGACAGCGCGCGTCGATCCCGTGTTCGCGCAGCCAAAGCACGGTTGCCGTCACCTCCTTGCGGAAATGCGCGGCGATGAACACCATCCGCTGCCGATGCCCCGGGTTCAGCACCGCCTCGTCCAGCGTCTCGAGGCCCAGAAACTCGCAGATCCGTTGCGCCGCGTCGCCCCCGCCCTCGTATCGGTCAAGGTAGCTCTGATAGATGTCGAGGATCTGCGCCTTGGTCAGGCTCGACACATAGGCGGCGTATTTCAGCGCCTGCCAGACCACGTCGCGCCCCGAGTCATCGAGCTTGTTCTCGATCACCACCAGCTGCCCCTCGGCATCAAGCGCCAGCAGATCGAGCCGTTCGCGGGTATCGGCGAACCCGTCGAATTCCTTCTGGATCACCAGAAGCGGCTCATCGAGCGCATCGGGTTGATGGGCCAGCCATTCCTGCAGATGATCCCGCTCGCGCAGGCCATATTCCGAGAAACGGGCGCGCGGCAGGCGTGAAATGCGGTTCGTCGATCGGTCAACGCGGAACATCAGACCCCCTGAAACCAGAGATGTCAATCTCAGCGACGCCAGCCAATTCATGGCGATCGAGATACTTGTTCATAAGATCATTGTTGCCAAAGAAATTGGTCCAGTCATCATCAATCGGGTCGGAAGGTCCCTCAATGTCGGAGGCAAAAGGAGCATCATCATCTCCTCCACTGACGCTATCATCATCAGGTTTCGACGCGAGAGTGACCGGGGCCGCCCCCGACGCAGCGCCGGCACCTTGAATTAGGATGTTGTCAATTTCACAGGTGCCCGATCCGCCGATTAGGGTCCAGACTCATTGAGTTTCACAGCCAGAACAAGACGGTTGCGGCGAGCATGATCGCAGAGAAGAAGGTTTCCGGGCACCTGTCATATCGCGTGGCGACGCGCCGCCAATCCTTCAGGCGGCCGAACATGATCTCGATGCGGTTGCGGCGCTTGTAGCGCCGCTTGTCGTATTTCACGGCTTTCTTGCGAGACTTCCGGCCTGGGATGCAAACCTTTATCCCCTTGTCTTTCAACGCTTCTCTGAACCAATCGGCGTCATAGCCCCGATCGGCGAGCAGCCAGCCTGCTTTCGGAAGGTCGCCCAGCAGCGCCGCCGCGCCAGTGTAATCGCTCACCTGCCCGGCCGACATGAAGAACCCGATCGGCCGCCCCTTCGCATCCGCGACAGCGTGCAACTTGGTGTTCATGCCACCCTTGGTGCGCCCGATCTGGCGTCCGCGCCCCCCTTTTTGACCCGCAGGCTCGATGCCGTGCGGTGCGCCTTCAGATACGTCGCGTCGATCATGATCGTCTTGTGCTCGGCGGTCTCGGCGGCCAGGCCCACCATGATCCGGGCGAAGACCCCATTGTCGCTCCAGCGCTTCCAACGGTTGTAAAGGGTCTTTGCCGGGCCGTAGTCCTTTGGTGCGTCGCACCACCGCAACCCATTGCGATTGATGAAGATTATGCCGCTGAGGACGCGACGATCATCGACGCGGGGCTTGCCATGGCTCTTGGGGAAAAACGGTTTGAGACGCTCCATCTGCGCCTCCGTCAGCCAGTAAAGATTGCTCATCGATCAGGTCTCCTTGCGGAGCCTGAATCACGCCAAAACCGCGAAATCAATGGGTCTGGAGCCTAGCCGAGGTGACCGTGCTGAACATGGCGCTGACGAAACCGTCGCCTGAAACTTTGCTGACGGTGCTTCACCATACCCATCCCGAGACTTTCGACGCCGACGCGCTCCGCAGCCTGCTGCCCAAGCCCGAAACGCTCGGGCGGCTTTCGGCTCAGGGCATTGGCACGGCATTCCGTGCCGAGCACGCCAAGGATGTCGTCCTGCGCCTTGCCGAAATGGGAAACCGCATCGACGGGGACGCGGCGACCACGCTCGATGACATCCATGGCCAGACCGAGGCGGTGGCGCGGCTGCGGCGGATGGCCGGAGATCTCGATATGTGGCGTGCGGGAAAGCTCGCCTGGTCTCAGGTTACGGCATCGGCTCTGTTTTACGGCCCTCCCGGAACCGGCAAGACGCTGGCAGCCGCGGCTTTGGCGGGCACGGCGGGCATTCCGCTGATCACGACTTCCTATGCAGAGTGTCAACGGCATGGCCACCAAGGCGATATGCTCGCCGCGCTGCACAACAAAGTAACTGAGGCGATCCGTCTTGCCCCGAGCGTTCTATTCGTCGACGAAATCGACTCGTTTTCACGTCGCGGTGGCAACGACCACAATGATCGCTACCTGCGCGGGGTCGTCAACGGGCTGTTGACCGAACTGACCAGACTTGCCGAAACGCCCGGCGTGATCGTTCTCGCTGCCACCAACCACCCCGACGATGTCGATCCGGCCGTCATCCGTAGCGGGCGGCTCGATGCCAAAATCGCGATGAAACTGCCCGACCTGCGCGGAATTTCGACGCAACTCGAGGATGGGTTGACCAAGTTGCAACCGCCCGCGAACATCAGCGAGAGAGAGCGTTCCATGTTATCAAGGCGCCTTCTGGGCTCTTCGGGCGCCGATATCGCCGCCCTGTTGCGCGCCGCGGCCAGTGCGGCTCGAGAGACGGGCGGACCCGTCATGATCGAGCAGCTACACGCCGCAGCAGACAATCTGGCGCCGCGTCTCGACCCGGGTCTCGACCATCGAATGGCAGTTCATGAGGCGGGACACGTGCTGGCGGGCTACCTGCTGCGGCGCCCGATGCCGATCTCGGTGCGCTTGACATCGCAGGGCGGCGCCGTGATCAGCCCCAAGCGGCAGTTTCACACGATCGACACCGCATCTGCGGAACTCACGTTTTTGTTGAGCGGGCGGATGGCGGAGATCCTCGTTTTCGGCGACGTATCGAGTGGCGCGGGCGAAGGCCCGCAAAGTGATCTTGCCCAGGCAACCCGCCTTGCCATGCAACTTGAGCGGCAATGGCATCTGTCTGACGATGGTCTGACCTGGTTTGACATTGATGCGTCCGCGCTACTGTTGGCAGATCCGCGCCTGCAGGGCCGAATGGAATCGCGCCTTCGGGCGGCAGAAACCGAGGCGATGCAGCTTCTGTCGCAAAATTTCAAGTATATTCATCGCCTTGCGAGGGTTCTGCTGCGCGAGAGGGAACTTGATGCCAACTGGATCCGTCGCATTCTGGCCGGAATCGACCACGAAGAACGACCCGAGGTCGGAGCGGAAATCATTCCGTTCCCGCTGCTGCCCAAGGAGGATTGATTGGCGCGACGAATTATCATGGGTCACAACACGTGCTCGGCCTCCGACCGCCACTGTATGCAAGCCGCCTCGGTCAGCGGGGGCCGTTTGGGACGTCGATCACTCCACAAGCGGGATCTGACTCGCCTGCGGTTCAACAGGAAACCCGGTCTTTGGCAGGGCGAGGCCTGCCACGTTCACGTCTGGAACACATAAGACCCCGGCGCCGTCTCAAGCGCGGGCAGACCGAATTGGGGGGCCCCAAGCTTCGCGCGTCCCGTCACCACGCCGCTGCTTTGTCCCGAAAGCCAGCCCGCCCATTCCGGCCACCATGAGCCCGATCTTTCGGCACTGGCCTCCAGCCAGTCATCTGGCCCGACATAGAAGGCCGCTTCTGGCCGGTGCGAGACGCGGTAACGGCTGCGCGGATTACCCGGTTCGTTCACGATTCCACTGTTGTGGCCGCCGCTGGACAGGACGAAGGTCACGTCGCAATCGGTGAAAAGCTGCGTCTTGTAGACCGATCGCCAAGGCGCGATGTGGTCTGTCTCGGTCGCCACGACGAACATCGGAGTCGAAATGTCCTTGAGCGCGATCACCCGCCCCTCGACGGCGAAACGCCCCGCGCTCAGACGATTTTCGAGAAACAGTCCCCGCAGATATTCGGAATGCATCCGGGCGGGCATCCGCGTGGTGTCGGCCAGCCACACGCCCATGTCGGTATGCACCTCCTGACGCCCCAGCCAGTAGCGTTGCACCGCCCGCGACCAGATCAGATCCTCGGACCGGATCGCCGAAAAGGTGCCCGCCATCTGCGGCCGGTCAAGATAGCCCTGATCCCACATCATGTCTTCCAGAAAGGCCACCTGGCTTTCGTCGACGAACAGCAGCAGCTCGCCGGCCTCGGCGAAATCAACCTGCGCCGCCATCAGCGTGATCGAGGCCAGCCGGTCATCCCGATCCCGCGCCATGGTGGCCGCCGCAATGGCCAGGATCGTGCCGCCAAGACAGTATCCCACGGCATGAACCTTGCGGTCCGGCACGATGGTGTTGACGGCCGCCAGCGCCGCCATCACGCCCTCCTTGCGATAATCCTCCAGCGACAGCTCCGCCTGCTCGGCCGTGGGATTGCACCACGAGATCGCGAACACCGTGAAGCCCTGTCCGACAAGGTAGTTCACCATCGAATTCCGGGGCGACAGGTCAAGAATGTAGTATTTCATGATCCAGGCCGGAATGATGAGGATCGGCTCGGCCTGAACCTCGGCGGTCCGGGGCACATACTGAATCAGTTCGAACAGCGCGTTGCGAAACACCACCCGACCCGGCGTGCAGGCCAGATCCTCGCCGACCCTGTAGCCCTCCGGGGCGGGATCGCGGGACTGGGTCAGGGTTTTGATCGCGTCATGCACGAAGTTGACGGCCCCCTCGGCCAGATTGCGCCCCTGAGACTGGACGGTGGCCTCGAGGATCTCGGGGTTCAGGGCCGGAAAGTTCGAGGGCGACATCACATCGAGCATCTGGCGGGCCATGAAACGGGTGCGGTCGGCATCCTCGGGCCGCAGGCCGCGCAGACGGTCGGTCGCAAAATCCCACCAATCCTGTGCGGCCAGAAAGGACTGCTGCCAGATACTGAAGGGCGGCTTCTGCCAGCCGGGGTGGCGAAAGCGGTGATCGAAGGGCTTGGGAGCGAAGGGCGGCGTCTCCTCGCCCTGCGTGCCTGAAAAATGCGACATCAGCGCAAGCGCGTTGCGCTGCGCGCGTTCGATCAGTTCGAGCTGGCGGCCCGGGGCCTGGCTCATGTGCTGCGCCCAATCTGTCCAGGCTTCAATGAAGGAATGGGCAGAAATGCCCGCGCTCATCCGGGCCCTGGCGGCGCGCGCAGCCCGGTCAAGGTTCTGGTGGGGATGCTCCATGGCGAAGTCCGACTGATCGGACGCGCGCGTGACGGGGGCGACCGGACCCGTTGGCACGACCGGCGCAGACAGATCCTTGGGCATCGAGGACGGACCACGGGGCGATTTTGTCATCTGCCAACCTCCCGATCAACGACCGCGAAGCACAAACCATGCCGCTGACCGACATGCCCAAGTTTCTCCGAGGCCAGAACGCTCAGGCCATCCTATGCACGCCCGGTGCCCCGCGCCATGATCGAGCGCAAGTCCGCGGAACGAACGCCCCTCTCAGAAAACCAGATCGGCGGCATAGCCGGAGAGAACCCAGTTCGGCAGCAGCGCCTCGGCCCGAGCAAGACGTCCGGCGGCAAACAGCAGAACCAGACGCGGGGGCTGGTTCAGGCGGGAGTTGTCAAAGACCATGCCCCGGTCGGCCTGCAGCACGGCTTCCCGGATCAGCGGTTGGCCGCGCGTGTAGCGGTCACGGATCTTCGCTTCGGGCACATCATGGCCGCCCTCCCTAGTGCGGGCGCGCACGCGGGCAACGGACAGCTCCGGGTCCTCCACCCCAACATGCATGACAATCACCATGTAACCGCGCGCCTGCGCCTCGGTGATGATCGCAAGCTTCGAGGGGTGCGAAAAGACCGTCTCTGTCGCGAAACTGCGGTTGGCCTCCAGCAGTTCTGCCCGGCGCTCGGCCGCGATGTCGGCGGCGCGGTAGGAGGCTTCCATCGACAGGTCTCGCAGCTCGTCGCGCTGGATCAGATCGGCATTGATGAAGGGGCCAGCAAAGCTCGGCGCGACACGGGTCTGATAGAGCGTGGATTTCCCCGCGCCGTTCGGACCGGCAAGCAGGACGAGACTGGGTCTCATTTTGCCCCGTCAGGCCCTGCATGAACAAGATTTCCCGCCGCATCAAGGCCGACACCCCGGCCAAGCTCGCGCCGCTCGGCAAAGAAGGCCTGCTCCGCTGGCGCTGGGGCTGACATCTTTTCCGTGAAGGCATCAAGCCAGGCGATCGCCTCTTCCTCGCGCAGTTCAACCGGATCAAGGCGCCCGTCCAGCGCCGCCGTCACCCGCGCATGATCATAAGCGCCGGACTGCTCGATCGCCTTGCCAAGGCGGAGCCAATGGGTGATCTGGCCCGCCACGGAGCGGCTGTGCAGATCCGCCTCGCGGCGAACGGCGGCCATGACATCATCGGCAAGTTTCACGGATTGCGCCATCGGGTCCTCCCTACGCAAGGAAGGTAGCATTTTGCCACCCGAAAATCAAGGATGGCGACCGGACGGTTGTCCCGGTGCCGCGTGCCAGGCCCTGCCAGACCGGATTTCACGCGCTCGCCGCGCAGAACGGCGGTTTCGCACATTCACCTTGCGTTCCTGCTCTGTCTTGCGAAACAAAAACGCCAGTGCCTTGTTCTTCCGCGCAGTTCGTGAATTTTAGGTTCTGGCGCCTTGGCGTGGGGGTTCGAGTCCCTTCACCCGCACCATCTTGACTTCGAAGGGGTTTACCGGCGGGCAAGAGCCGGACCGCGCCCGAGGCCCGGGGTCACCCCTCCATCGGCGTCAGAATCTCGACTTCTGCGCCGCCGCGCAGCGCGGTGTAGAAACAGGACCGGCGGTTGGTGTGACAGGCCGGACCCGCCTGGGTGACCAGCAGCAACAGACAGTCGCGGTCGCAATCGATCCGCAGCTCGACCAGCTTCTGCACATGGCCCGAGCTTTCGCCCTTCGCCCAGAACGCCTGCCGCGAGCGGCTCCAATAGGTCACCTGCCCCGTCGCCAGCGTCCGCGCCAGGCTCTCGGCATTCATCCAGGCCATCATCAGCACCTCGCCCGTGCCCGCCTCCTGCGCGATCGCCGGGATCAGACCGTTCGCATCGTATTTCAGGCTCTGCGGATCGAAACCCATGCTTTCCTCCCTGCGTGTCCCGGTCTATCTAACCTGCGCAGCCTGCGGGGAAAAGCCATGAGCGATGCCGATCTTTTCAAACTCTATGCCGATCGCGTGCTGGCGCTGGCCGCCGCGATCCCGCACACCGACCCGCTGCCCGATCCGGCGCTGCGCGCGACGAAACGGGCGCCGCTTTGCGGCTCGACCGTCTCGGTCGCGCTGCGGCTGGAGGGCGGGCGCATCGCCGCCTTTTCGCAGAGCGTGCATGCCTGCGCGCTGGGCCAGGCCTCGGCCGCGATTTTCGGCGCCGAAGTGATCGGGCGCTCGCACTCCGAAGTGGCGGCGCTGTGCGAGGCTCTGGCCGCGATGCTCCGGGGTGGCGCGGTGCCCGCCGCGCCCTTCGCGCTCTACGAAGTCCTGACCGCCGCGCGCGACTATCCGAACCGTCATGCCTCGATTCTGCTCGCGCCCGAAGCGACTTTGGCGGCCTTGTCGGCAGTTTGAGAACGGACCTTAACTCTTGTGCAAGGGGCGCATGCGATGGTGGGCTGAAACTCATCCGGACCTTGCATGACCCAGCCCGCTTCCTCCCCGTCCCTTCCGACCAGCTCCGAAGGGCGCATCACCCGCATCGCGACCGACGCGCTCGACCTGGGCCGGGACGTCGCCGAGGTGGCCGGTGCGCTTGAGGCGCTGGAAAAGCTTGCGGATTCGCAGCTTGCGCTGTTGCGCAGCGCGCAAACGGCGGCCGAGACGGTGCAGGACGCGAATGCCCGGGTGCTGGACGGTGCGCAGCGCGTCGGCCAAAGCGCCGATGCCACGCTGGGCATGGTGGAGGAGACGGCGGCGCAGCTGCGCGAAACCTCGGCCCATGCACAGACGATCGCCAGCTGGGTGCGCTCGGCGATCGCGCGGATGGAGGAGCTGAACCAGACATTGACCCGGGTGCAGGCGGAAAACGCCGGCATCAAATCCGTGGCGATGCAGGTCAACATCCTGGCGATCAACGCGAAAATCGAGGCGGCCCGGGCGGGCGACGCGGGCCGCGGCTTTGCCGTCGTGGCCGAGGCGATCAACGAGCTGTCGCGCAAGACCGCCGCCGCCTCTGAGGGGATCGGCAGTGCCGTGGGCGGGCTGACCGGCTCGATCCGCGCCCTGCATGACGAGGCCGGGGCGATTTCGACCGATGCCGATGCGGTGCTGACCGGGGCCTCGGGCACCGATGCGGCGCTTGGGCGGATGCTCGGCGGGCTGACGCAGACCCGCGCGGCGGTGACCGAAATCGCCACCCGCGCCGCCGAGGTGAACAGCGCCAACGCCTCCTTCGGCCCCGCGTTCCGCCGCATGGCCGATGGCATGCAGCAAACCTCGACCGAGGTGCACGCGGCGACGCAAAAGACCCGGACCCTGATCATCGCGGGCGAGACCATCGTGCAGGAAGCGGTCGAGCTGGGCGGCGCGCTGGCCGACAATACCTTCATCGAGGCGGTGAAATCCGCCGCCGAAGAGGTGGGCCAATTGTTCGAGGCGGGCATTTCCGCTGGCCGGATCGGTGTCGGCACGCTGTTCGAGGCGCGTTACAGCCCGATCGCGGGCAGCAATCCGGCGCAGGTGATGGCGCCCTTCACCGGCTTCACCGATGCCGTCCTGCCCGCGGTGCAGGAACGGGTGCTGAGCCTCTCGCCCGAAATCGTGTTTTGCGCCGCCGTCGATCGCAACGGCTATCTGCCGACGCACAATCGGAAATTCTCGCAGCCGCAGGGGTCGGACCCGGTCTGGAACGCTGCGAACTGCCGCAACCGGCGCATTTTCAACGACCGCGTCGGGCTGCGGGCCGGGCAATCGACCGCGCCCTTCCTGCTGCAGATCTACCGGCGCGACATGGGTGGCGGCAATTTCGTGCTGATGAAGGATCTCTCGGCGCCGATCTTCGTTTCGGGGCGGCATTGGGGCGGGCTGCGTCTGGCCTATCGGATGTAAAAAAACGCCGCCATCCGAAGATGGCGGCGCAGGAAGCGCTTTCCGGGCAAAGCCCTTGGGGACAGGCGGCCGTGATGTGACGTCAGGGTCGCGAAAGCGCGTGGCAGTGAAGGTCAGAACAGGCCGGGCAGGTAGAGCACGGCAAGGAAAGTGGCGCAAAGCGACAGCGCCCCGAGCATATCCTGCGCCAATTCGGCGGTCTCACGGGCGAAAAACGGGGTCGGACGGTGCTGCATCTCAGGTCTCCTTCCTGTTGCCATTTTGTTCTCATGTTCCGCCCGATGCGTCAAGAACATTTTAAGAACAGTTAACCGACCTCGATCAGCCGGATCGCCCGATCCTGCTCGGTGAGCCACATCAGCATCCGCGCCGCCTGCCCGCGCGGACTGACGAGCCCCGGGTCCATCGCCAGCAACGTTCGCGCATCGCTTTGTGCCAGCGCCATCAATCCGGCCTGCCGTTCCAGATCGGCGATGCGGAACCGCGGCAGACCCGATTGCGCCGTGCCAATCACATCGCCCGCACCCCGCATCGCAAGGTCTTCTTCCGCAATGCGAAATCCGTCTTCGCTGTCGCGCAGGATCGACAGCCGCCGCTCGCCGCCCTCGCTCAGCGGCGCCTGATACAGCATGAGGCAGGTCGATTTCGCCGCCCCGCGCCCGACCCGGCCGCGCAGCTGATGCAGCTGCGCCAGACCAAAAGTCTCGGCCCGTTCGATCACCATGATCGAAGCGGCAGGCACGTTCACCCCCACCTCGATCACCGTCGTCGCCACCAGAACCCGGGTCTTGCCGGCCACGAAATCCGCCATCGCGGCGTCTTTTTCGGCGGGCGGCAGCTGGCCATGCACCAGCCCGACGGTGCCGTCGCCCAGCACCATGCGCAGATGCGCGAAGCGCTCCTCGGCCGAGGCCAGATCGACGCGCTCGCTTTCCTCGACCAGCGGGCAGACCCAATAGGCCTGCCGCCCCTCGGCCACGGCACGCGCCAGATGCGCCACCACCTCGCCGATCCGCGCGGTCGAGATCAGCGCCGTCGTCACCGGTTGCCGCCCCGGCGGTTTTTCATCCAGCAGGCTCACATCCATGTCGCCATATTGCGCCAGCGCAAGCGAGCGCGGGATCGGCGTCGCCGTCATCACCAGCACATCGGCCATCTCGCCCTTGGCGCCCAGCTCCATCCTTTGCGTCACGCCAAAGCGGTGCTGCTCATCGATGATGACCAGCCGAAGATCCTGAAAAACAACGTCTTTCTGAAAGACCGCATGGGTGCCCAGCAAGATCTGGATCCGCCCCTCAAGCAGGTCCGAAAGCTTGCGCGCCCGCTCCGCCCCCTTGTCACGGCCGGTCAGAACCTCCATCCGGACGCCTGCCGCCGCGGCCAGCGTGCCCAGCCCCTCGAAATGCTGGCGCGCCAGAATTTCGGTCGGCGCCATCAAGACGCCCTGCCCGCCCGCCTCGACCGCGGTGAGCAGCGCAAGGAAGGCGACCAGCGTCTTGCCCGCGCCCACATCGCCCTGCAACAGCCGGTTCATCCGGCTTGGCGTCGCCATGTCGGCAGCGATCTCGCGACTGGCACGCAACTGCGCGCCGGTGGGCTGAAATGGAAGCGATTTCAGCACCTTGCCGGTCAGCGCCCCGGTGCCCTCGGTGATCCGCCCCTTCGGATGCCGGGCCTGACGGCGGGCCAGAGCCAGGGTCATCTGATGCGCGAAAAGCTCGTCATAGGCGAGACGCTGGCGCGCGGGGGCGGTCGGCCCGGTGTCCGCCTGCGCCTCGGGCGCATGCGCCGCGCGCAGTGCCGCGGCCCAGTCGGGCCAGCCTTCGCGGGCCTTTAGCGCGGTGTCGATCCATTCCGGCAGCTCGGGCAAGCGGGTCAGCGCCCCCTCGGCCGCCTTTGCCATGACACGTTGTGTCACCCCGGCCGTCAGCGGATAGACCGGCTCGAAGCGCGGCAGTTTCTCGACCTCGGCCAGCGGCAGGACGTGATCGGGATGTACCATCTGCGCAAAGCCGTCGAACAGCTCAAGCCGCCCCGAGACCAGCCGCCGCCCGCCCTTGGGCAGCAATTTCTCCAGATAATCGCCACGCGCGTGAAAGAAGACGAGGGTGAATTCCCCCCCCGCGCCATCGCGCACCAGCACGCGCGAGGGACCCGCGCGGTTGCGCGCGGCCATGTGGGTCAGCACCTCGACCTCGACCGTCACCGTCAGCGGCGGTGTCACATCGCGGATCGAGCTCACCGGACGGCGATCGATCACGGCCTGCGGCAACGTGAACAGCACATCACGCGGGCGGGTAATACCAAGGTTTTCCAGGGCCTTGGCCGTCTTCGCCCCGATCCCCGGCAGGGTCTCGATCGCGGCGAAAAGCGGAAAGAGCGCGGCAGGCCGCCCGGTCATGTCGCCCCGATGAGGCGGATCCAGGCCTCCTCGTCGATCACCTTGACGCCCAGATCCGCGGCCTTCTTCGCCTTCGACCCGGCACCCGGACCGGCCACCAGAATGTCGGTCTTGGCCGAAACCGAGCCCGCGACCTTGGCGCCCAGCGCCTCGGCCCGCGCTTTCGCCTCGGCCCGGGTCATCCGGTCGAGCGTGCCGGTGAAGACCACGGTCAGACCGGCCACCGGGCTGTCACTTGCGCGCGGCGTGGCGGGCTCGACGCTCAGATGCGTCACGAGCCGGTCGATCGCGTCGCGTTCGGCGCCGGGATGGAAGGCCGCGGTCACCGAGGCGGCCAAAGTCTCGCCCACGCCATCGATGCTGAGCAATTCCTGCCAGTCGGCGCTGTCCGGCAGCGCGGCGCTCATCGCGGCTTCGAACCGCTCCCAGCTCAGATAATGCGTGGCGAGAAGCGCGGCCGAGCTTTCGCCGACATGGCGGATGCCAAGCGCGAAGATCAGCCGGGAAAGCGGGATTTTACGTTTCTCTTCAATCGCCTGAAACAGGTTTTGCGCGGATTTCTCGCCCCAGCCTTCGCGGTTTTTCAGCTGTTGCAGGCCCGCGCCGAAGCGTGCCTGCAGGGTGAAGATCTCGGCCGGTTCGCGGATCCAGCCATCCTTGTAAAAGGCCTCGACCTGCTTTGCGCCCAGCCCCTCGATGTCGAAAGCGGCGCGCGAGACGAAGTGTTTCAGCTTCTCCACCGCCTGCGCCGGGCAGATCAGACCGCCGGTGCAGCGGCGCACAGCATCGCCTTCCTCGCGCAGCGCCTCGGAGCCGCATTCCGGGCAAAGATGAGGGAAAACAAAGGGTTGTGTGGCGGGATCGCGACGCGACAGATCGACATCGGCGACCTTGGGGATCACGTCCCCGGCGCGGTAAACCTGCACCCAGTCGCCCTCGCGGATGTCCTTGCCGTAGCGGATCACCTCGCCCTTCGAGGAGAGCCCGGCGATGTAATCTTCATTGTGCAGCGTCGCATTCGCGACGACGACGCCACCGACGGTGACCGGGGCCAGCCGCGCCACCGGCGACAGCGCCCCGGTGCGGCCGACCTGAATCTCGATCTTTTCCAGCCGGGTCCAGGCGAGTTCGGCGGGGAATTTATGCGCGATCGCCCAGCGGGGCGTGGTCGACCGAAAGCCGAGCCGCGCCTGCAGGGCAAGATCGTTGACCTTGTAGACGACGCCGTCGATGTCGTAGCCAAGCGTCGCCCGCTGCGCCTCGATTGCGCGGTAATGGGCAAGCATCTCGGCGGTATCGGCGCAAAGCCGGGTCAGCGGATTGGTCTGAAACCCGAGATCCTTGAGCCGTTCGATCGCGCCAAATTGCGTATCGGCGAGCGGTTCGGACAGAACACCCCAGGAATAGGCGAAGAATTTCAACGGTCTGGAGGCGGTGATCCGGGCGTCGAGCTGGCGCAGCGAGCCTGCCGCGGCATTGCGCGGATTGGCGAAGCTCTTGTCGCCCCGGTCCGCCTGCCGCGCATTCAACGCCGCGAAATCGGCGTGGCTCATGTAAACCTCGCCGCGGACTTCCAGCACGGCGGGCGCCCCGGTCAGGCGCTGCGGAATATCGGCAATCGTGCGGGCGTTTTCGGTGACATTCTCGCCCAGCTCGCCATCGCCCCGGGTCGCAGCCTGCACCAGAACGCCGTCTTCATAGCGCAAGGACAGCGAGAGCCCGTCGATCTTCGGCTCCGCGGTGCAGGGCAAGGCGACCTCGGGCCCAAGGCCGAGATAGCTGCGCATCCTGACGTCGAAATCCGCCACATCCGCATCCAGAAAGGCGTTTTCCAGGCTGAGCATGCGAATCTCATGCGCGACCTTGGCGAATCCTTCGGCCACGGGGGCGCCAACCTGCGTCGTCGGGCTGTCCGCCTGCGCCAGATCGGGAAACCGCGCCTCGATCGCCGCCAGACGCCGCTTCAGCGCGTCATAGTCGGCATCGGAAATCTCGGGCGTATCAAGGGTGTGGTAAGCATGATTCGCCGCGTCGAGCTGCGCAACAAGTGCGTTCAATTCTGCCTCTGCCTCGGCGCGGGTCAGGCTGTCCAGGTCAGAAAACGGTGCTGCGCTCATCATGTCTTTCCTCCGGCTGTCCCATTTAGGGGCAGCCGCAAGGAGCGTCCAGTGCGAAGCCGCTGCTCAGGCGCCCACGACCATGCGGCGGTCAAGGTCGCCCTGATCAGGGTCCCGCAGCACATAGCCCCGGCCCCAGACGGTCTCGATATAGTTCTCGCCCCCCGTCACTTCGGCCAGCTTCTTGCGCAGCTTGCAGATGAAGACGTCGATGATCTTCAGCTCGGGCTCGTCCATGCCACCGTAAAGATGATTGAGGAACATCTCCTTGGTCAGCGTCGTGCCCTTGCGCAGGCTGAGCAGCTCCAGCATCTGGTATTCCTTGCCGGTCAGATGCACCGGCTTGCCGCCCACTTCCACCGTCTTGGCGTCGAGGTTGACCGAGATCTTGCCGGTGCGGATGATCGACTGCGAATGCCCCTTGGAGCGGCGGATGATCGCATGGATCCGGGCCACCAGCTCTTCACGATGGAAGGGCTTCGTCATGTAATCATCGGCACCAAAGCCGAAGCCCTTGATCTTGTTCTCGGTGTCATCGGCACCGGTCAGGATCAGGATCGGCGTATCGACCCGCGCCAATCGCAGCTGACGCAGCACCTCGAGCCCGTTCATGTCGGGAAGGTTCAGATCGAGCAGGATCAGGTCGTAGTCGTAAAGCTTCGCAAGGTCGATGCCTTCTTCACCGAGGTCGGTGCAGTAGACGTTGAGGTTGGCATGGGTCAGCATCAGCTCGATGCTGCGAGAGGTCGTCGGGTCGTCCTCCACCAACAAAATCCGCATCCTGGGTTCTCCGCATTAATCCCTCGATCACGTTCGACCTTGGCACCAAATGGTTAACACGTAGTTACTGTCGCAGGATTCTGTTTATTTGCAACTTAAAGTTGTCGGTACTTTTGGATCGCCGTCACTTTCAGCCCTGCAATGCCGTGTTTCTTGACCGCTTCGGCCCAGATATCGAATTCTTCCTCCGATAAGCCGTAACGTTCAAGCACTTCCGAACGCCCGATCAGCCCATGCGTCACCGCATGCACGATGATCGCCTTGCGCGACGCCACCCAACGACGCGTTTCTTTCGGCGGCAGATCGGCCCGGGTCAGAATCGTCCCGTCGGGCAGCGTAACTGCGCGCGGACCATCCACTTTTTTCAGATACATGGGCTCACCCCCCTCGTCTTCATGGGGGCAGAATGCGCCGAGGGCCTTAACGCTGGGTTTAGCCAAGGGTTGAGAGTAGATCGCATTTTCCTATATTCGTGCAGGTCTGGTTAAAGGACTGTTGCGATGCCGAAAGATCTCCCCCTGAATTCGCTGGGCCTGCCCAAGGCGCCGGCCGAGACCCGCGTGGTCGTTGCCATGTCGGGCGGCGTCGACAGTTCGGTCGTGGCCGCGATGCTGAAGGAGGAAGGTTACGATGTCATCGGCGTGACGTTGCAGCTTTACGATCACGGCGCGGCACTGGCGAAAAAGGGCGCCTGCTGTGCGGGGCAGGACATCCACGATGCCCGCCGCGTCGCGGAGGCGATGAACTTCCCCCACTATGTCCTTGATTACGAAAACACTTTCCGCGAAGCCGTGATCGAGGAATTCGCCGATGCCTATCTGGCCGGGGCGACGCCCGTGCCCTGCATCCGCTGCAATGAACGGGTGAAGTTCAAGGATCTGCTGGAAACCGCCCGCGATCTCGACGCCGATTGCATGGCGACGGGCCATTACATCCAGCGCAAGCTGGGCGCCCAGGGGCCCGAGCTGCACAGCGCCGCCGATCCGATGCGCGATCAAAGCTATTTCCTGTTTTCGACCACGCCCGAGCAGCTGGCCTTCCTGCGATTCCCGCTGGGCCATCTGCCGTCGAAGGCGGAGACCCGCAAACTCGCCGCCAGATTCGGTCTCGTTGTCGCCGACAAGCCCGACAGCCAGGATATCTGCTTCGTGCCGAACGGAAATTATGCGAGCGTGATCGAGAAGCTGCGCCCCGGTGCCGCCGATCCGGGCGAGATCGTCGATCTTGCGGGGAAGGTGCTGGGCCATCACAAGGGCGTGATCCATTACACCATCGGGCAGCGCCGCGGCCTGGGCATCGGGGGCCTCGGCGATCATCCGCTTTACGTGGTGAAGCTTGATCCCGACGCGCGCCGGGTGATCGTCGGCCCGAAAGAGGCGCTCGCCACGCGGGTGCTGCAGGTGGCCGAGATCAACTGGCTCGGCGATGCCCCCTTCGAGAGCCGCCCGGACTGGGAGGTCTCGGTGCGGATCCGCTCCACCCGGGCGCCGCGTCCGGCGATCTTGCGGCCGCTCTCGGCCACGACGGCCGAGGTCGAGCTGATCGAGCCCGAAGAAGGCGTCAGCCCCGGTCAGGCCTGCGTCTTTTACGAAACCGAAGGCAGCCGGATCTTCGGCGGCGGCTGGATCGTCAAGGCGTAAGGGGCTGCCCGGCCGATCCGGCGCCAAAGAGGAACTCTGACAGCGCCTCGGTCGGGATCGGCTTTTGCAGCATCGCCACGCCCAGCGCCCGGGCCTCGGCGCCCAGCGCCTCGCTGCGGTCGGCGGTGACGATCAGCGCCGACACCGGCCCCAGCCGCGCCCGCAGGGCCGCCAGACAGTCCAGCCCGCTCATCCCCGCGCCGAGCTGATAGTCGATCAGACAGCGGTCGGGCACCAGCCCGGTCGCCGCGACCAGCGCCAGCGCCTCCTCGCCCGAGGGGACGTCAAGCACGCTCACCCCCCATTTCTCCAGCAGCTGCACCATCGCGCGCGAAAGATCCGGGTCGTTCTCGACCAGCAGCACGACCAGCTCTCCGGCTTCGGCATCGCGCATAAGCGGCACCGCCCGCCCCGGTTCGGCGCGCGTGACCGGCCGGGCCGCCTGGGTCAGATCGAGCGAAAAGGTCGCGCCGCACCCGGGCGCCGAGCGCAACGAGAGCGGATGACCCAAAAGCGCCGCCGCCCGTTCGACGATGGCCAGCCCCAGCCCCATCCCCTCGGAAGCCGAGGCATGGGCGTCGATGCGCTGGAATTCGCGAAAGATCAGGTCCTGATGTTCCTCGGCGATGCCCTGCCCCGAATCGCGCACCTCGACCCGCCAGAGCCCGCCGCGTCGGCGTGCCGCCACCAGAACAGACCCCCGCGCGGTGTAGCGGATCGCATTCGAGATCAGATTCTGCAGGATCCGGCGCAGATAGGCACGGTCGGAAAACACCACCGCTTCGGTCGGGCGCACCCGCAGCCGCAACCCCTTGAGCGCCGCCGCCGGGGCGAATTCATCGGCCAGCTGCCGGAACACCGGGCCAAGCGGCACGGCCGCAGGGTCGATCGCCGCCCGCCCCGATTCGAGCCGCGAGATGTCCAGAAGCGCGCCCAGAATCCCCTCGACCGACAGCAGCGCGTTCTGCGCCTTGTCGAGCGTCCGCCGTGCCGGTGCGGTCAGCGCGTCATCGCCAAGGCTGGCCAGATAAAGCTTCGCCGCCGAGAGCGGCTGCAGAAGGTCGTGACTTGCCGCCGCCACGAACCGCGCGCGCGACGCATTCGCCCGCTCGGCGCTGGCCAGCGCATCTTCCAGCTCGCAGGTGCGCTCGGTCACCCGGGCCTCCAGCGTCTCGTTCGCCCGGCTCAGTTCCGCCAGCGTCGAGCGCACCTCGGTGATGTCCTCCAGCGACACCACGAAGCCGCCATCGGGCAATTCCTGCGCGAAGATCTCGTAGACCTGACCGCCGTCGCGGGTGACCTCGATCTGAAAGGTCTCGAGCCTGCGCGCGCGCCGCACCCAATCCGACAATTGCCGCGCCGAATGACCGCCCGGAAAGATGAACTGGCCCCGCACCTGTTCCAAAAGCGCATCGAAATGCATCCCCCGCCACAGCCGGTTGCGCGGCAGGGTCAGGAATTCCGCCAGCCGCTCGTTCCAGACCAGCAGATGCAGCCGCACGTCGAACAGACAGACGCCGATCTTCAGATGTTCCAGCGTCGGGCGCAGCACCGCGGCCTGATCGTCCAGCCGTCGCCCCCGCGCCTCGCGTTCGCGGCGGATGAAATCGGTCACCTCGGTCTGCAGGATCACCGTGCCGCCCTCGCGGGTGCGATGTTCGGACACTTGCACCCAGCGATCCTCGCCCATCTGCTGGGTCAGGATGAAATGGTGCTGCTGATGCCGCATCAGCCGCATCCGCACCCAGTCGTTCCGCGTCATCCCGTCGGGCATGCCCAGATGGCGGGACCCGGCGGCGATCTCGACATAACGGGTGAAGGTCAGCCCCGGCTGCATCTGCGCGCGGATGTCGGGCAACAGCGCGTTGAAGCGCGAATTGCACATCACCAGCACGTCATTCGCATCGAACAGCGCGAATCCCTCCTGCACCGTCTCGATCGCCGAGGCGAGGTTGAGCCGCGCCGCTTCGGTTTCGCGATGCGCCTCGGCCAGCCGCGCGTTCGAGGCATTGAGCAGATCCAGCGCCCGTTCCAGATCGCGGGTGCGGTCGCGGACCTGTTCTTCCAGCATCGCGGCGCGTTCGAACTGCACCCAGGCGGCGCCGCGATCCTTCGGGGTTTCCTCGGCATGGCGGATCAGCGACCCGACGATGGTCAGAAGCTTCTCGGTCTGCCGCTCGGGCGGATCGCGCGGATCGACCAGCGCGCGGGCCGCCTGCAGGTCATCGGGGCTCATCTGCCGACCTCGGGCGGGTAAAAGGCCAGGCCGGTGATGGTCTGGTTCACATGCATCGCCCCCACCTGCTCGCCATAGGTCGACAGCCCCCAGACGCCATGCTGCAGCAACACCTCGGAGATCTCGCGGCCAAGCTGGCGGCCCTCGGCCTCAAGGCGGCGAAAGAAACAGTCGAAGGCCAGGATCACCGAGGGACGCCCGCCCGCGCACAGACCGGCCAGCTCCGCGCGCAGATGCGCCACCATGTCGACCGGCTCGGCCAAGGTCAGCACCAGCCCCTCGTCGATCGCGGCAAAGAAGGTCAGCCCGCCATCGGGTTCGACCTGCTGGATCGAGCGCACATGATGCCGCCCCCCCGCCCGCACCAGAAGCGGATGCGCCGCAAACAGGAACGGCGTCAGCTGTTCGGGCAGCCGCCCCAGCGCGCGGGCATATTCCTGCGCCGCCGGTTCGTCGTTGATCCGCGCCACCAGCCGGCGCGAGGGATCGGCCCGCGTCACCACCATCCGCCGCGCCGTCGGGCGCTGATGCGCAAAGCTGAACGGCCGCAATTCCCAGGCCGAGCGGATCAGCGTCAGCACCGCCGCATTCTCGTGCAGACCGCCGCGGGCAAAGACCGGGGCCGTCCGGAACCGCGCCGCATCCCCCGCCGAGCCGCCGACGACCGGCACCGCGCCCAAGCCACCCGACAGCGCCGCCACCAGCGCATCTTCCTGCCCCGAAAGCCCGTCGATCAGCAGCACCGCCGCTTCATGGGTCCAGTCCGGCGCGCGGCGCCCCAAAGCCTGCCGCGCCCGCAGGGCCTCGGCAATCAGCGTCCGCGGATCCAGCGCATCCAGCCGCTCGATCACCAGCTGCTCGACCTCGAACCCGGCGGCGGGCAGGGCAAAGGCGACGATCTGGCCGCTGTCATAGCCCTTTGCGGTGATCTCGCCCGAGGTGGAGCAGCCGCAGACCCGCGCCGCGCCGAAAACCGCGGGGGCCGCGGCGGCCAGCGCGGCCAGATCGGCCTCGGGGCTGACGAACAGGAAGACCTGCGCGAAAGGCCCGGGGCCCAGCGCCCGCGCCAGACGCGGCAAGGGATCGGGCAGCGCGGCCGAGACCGCCGCACGCACGGGCACGGCAGCGGCAGGCCCCCGCCAAAGACCGCTGTCGGGGTGATCCATCGCAGCCTCCTCCTGCCGCTTTGGCATTTCAACTTCCGCGCGCATCCTACGGCTTGCGCCAGCCTTCCGGCAAGGGCGCATTGATCTGCGCCTCGCGCGCCAGCAGCACGGCCTGGGTGCGCGAATAGACGCCCAGCTTGCGCATGATCGCCGTCACATGCGCCTTGACCGTGGTTTCGGCAATCGACAGGTCATAGGCGATCTGCTTGTTCATCTTGCCCGCGCAGATCTGTTCCAGGATGTTCGCCTGTTGCCGGGTCAGCAGGCTGAGGCGGCGAATGGCCTCGTCCTGCGGGCTCATGCCGTCGCCGGTGGCAAGGCTGTCGCCGGTCGATTCCGGCACGAAGATTTCGCCGCGCGCGATGGCGGCAAAGGCGGCGCGGAACAATTCCCGGCGCGAATGCTTCGGCACGAAGCCCGCCGCCCCCGCCGAGATCGCGGCGCGGATCACCCGCGGATCGTCGATCGAGGACACCACCACGATGGGCATGTCGGGCGCGGCCTGGCGCAGCCGCATCAGCCCGTCCAGCCCGTTCACATCGGGCAGGTTCAGATCCAGCACCAGCACGTCGGCGGGCGCCCCCGCGGCGGTCTCGACGCGGATCAGCGCGGTTTCCAGACTGTCGGCGCTGGCGATCTCCTCGATCCCGGCCACCGCCTGCAGCGTCATCGCCAGCGCGTCGCAAAACAGCGGGTGGTCATCGACGATCAGCGCCGAGCGGAAATCGGTGCGCGGGCTGGCGGCGGCGGCGGGTTCCGGGGTCATCGGGCCTGTCCTGTCTCTCTCCGCCCCCTGGGCGATAAGTGTCTCTCCACCCTAACAATCATAGCGCCGCCCCCGTATTGTCCAATGGTCGCATTGGCCCGGCGCAGGCAAAGGGCGCCCGGGGTCCCCCGGACGCCCCCTTTCTGTGAGGCTCCCCTCAGTTGACCGAGGCGAGCTGTTTCGGCAGCCGGAAGGTCCAGACCGTGCCGCCCTGGTTCAGATAGTTGACGCGCTTGGCCACTTCGCCGCCCCAAAGCGGCACCGCGCCGCCCCAGCCCGAGATGATCGAGACATATTGCTCGCCGTCCTGTTCCCAGGTGATCGGCTGGCCGACGATGCCCGAGCCGGTCTGGAACGACCAGAGCTTTTCGCCGGTCTCGGCGTCCAGCGCCATGAACTCGCCCTCGGGGTTGCCGGTGAAGACCAGCTTGCCCGCGGTGGTCATCACGCCCCCCCAAAGCGGCGCGTCATTCTTGTATTCCCATTTCACCGCGCCCGTGTTCGGGTCGATCGCCTTGAGCGAGCCGATGTAATCTTCGAACAGGGGCTTGATCGTGAAGCCCGCGCCCAGATAGGCCGCGCCCTTCTTGTAGGTGATCGGCTCGTTCCAGATGTCCATGCCCCATTCGTTCGAGGGGACGTAGAACAGGCCCGTGGTCTGGCTGTAAGCCATCGGCATCCAGTTCTTGCCGCCAAGGAAGCTCGGCACGGCAAAGATCTGCTGGCCCTTGCCGCCCTCGGCCGCGGCATCGGGGGCGCCGGGGCGGTTGTCCTCGTTGTAGATCGGGCGACCGGTTTCATCGATGCCCTTGGCCCAGGTGATGTTCTTCACGAAGGGCCAGGCGTTGACGAATTTGCCGTCCGCGCGGTTGAGCACATAAAAGAAGCCGTTGCGGTCGGCCGTGGCAAAGCGCTTGTTGCCGTCCTTGTCGACAAAGCCCACGACCTCGTTCACGCCGTCGAAATCCCAGCCCTCGCGCGGGGTGGTCTGGAAGTGCCACTTGATCTCGCCCGTCGCCGGGTCGATCCCCACGCGCGAGGCGGCGTAAAGGTTGTCACCCTTGTTGCCCTCGGTCGGCGTGCCCGCATTGCGCAGATGGCTGTTCCAGGGGGCGGGGTTGCCCGCGCCGAAGATCAGCGTGTCGGTCTCGGCATCATAGCTGCCGCCCAGCCAGGTGGCGCCGCCGCCGGTCTTCCACAGATCGCCCGGCCAGGTCGCATTCAGCGTGCCCGTCATCGTCGAGGGCTTGCCGTTCAGCGTGCCGACATGCCCCTCGATCATCGGCCGGGTCCAGACCAGCTCGCCCGTCTCCGCATTGCGCGCCTGCACCTCGCCGACGATGCCGAATTCGCCGCCCGAATTGCCGGTGATGACCAGCCCGTTCACGATCAGCGGCGCGGCGGTGTAGCTGTAGCCTTCCTTGTAATCGGCGATCTTCTTGTTCCACTTGACGTCGCCGGTCTTGCGATCCAGCGCGACGATGCGGGCGTCGAGCGTGCCGAAATAGACATTGTCGCCATAGATCGCGGCGCCGCGGTTGATCACGTCGCAGCAGGGCAGGATGCCCTCGGGCAGGCGGGCGTCGTATTGCCAGAGTTCCTTGCCGGTGTGGATGTCGATCGCGTAAAGCCGCGAATAGGACCCGGTGATATACATGACGCCGTCATAGACGATCGGCTGGCTTTCCTGGCCGCGCTGCTTCTCGCCGCCCAGGCTGAAGGCCCAGGCGGGCATCAGGTTCTTGACGTTGTCGCGGTTGAGCGTGGCAAGCGGGCTGAACCGCTGCAGATCGCGCCCCATGCCGTTCGTCACCACGTCGCCCGCGGTCTGCTGGTCATTGCGCAGATCGTCCTCGGTCACGCCCCCCGCCTGCGCGGTGCCGAAACATGTCAGGGCCACCACCGCGGCCAGAACGAAACGGTTCATCTGTCGTATTCCTCCCTGTTGTCCCGCGCCGCCCCGCAAAGGTCTGATCACGGCTTCGCGAAGTATCGGCGGGGGCGGCGGCGGCGGGTATTGTCCATTGGTCTTACGACCCCCGTGGCGCCGACGGGCCGAGGCCATCGCCGAGGCCTGCGGGACCTTTGCCCCGGGACCGCCGAGGGCCCAAAGGCCCTCGGGCAGCGCCCGCCCCGCCCATGGCGGGCGCTTCTCGCCCGCCGGGCCGGGCGCTGCCCTCTGTCGCGCCCGGGGAAACGGTCTTGTCACCGCCGCTGCGACACGGGCGGGGAAAGGCGATGCCTTTCCTGATCCGCCCGAAACGGGACCGAACCGAAGCCGTCTCAGGGCTTCAAACTGGCCAGATATTCGACGATGAAATCCTGCACCGTCGGATCGGTGATGCCGACATGGCGCATCTTCGTGCCGGGCACGAGCTGGTCATTCGCCTCGATCCAGGCGCGGATCGCCCCCTTGGTCCAGACGAAGCCTGCCGCCTGCAGCGCCTTCGAATAGGGATAGCCGGGGAACGACCCGGCGCGGCGCCCGACAACGCCTTCCAGCAGCGGACCGTAACTTTTCTTGTCGGCCTCGACCGAATGGCAGCGGTGGCAGTTGGCGTCGAAGAACTGCCGCCCGGCGTCGATCTTGATGCGCTCGGTCGGGTCCGCCTGCGCGCCAGAGGCAAGGGCCGCGGCCAGCACGGCGGCAAGGATGAAACGTTTTCTCATGGCCAACTCTCCTGATCATTCGGCGCCAGTCTATTCCGCTTGCCGCACCCTCGGTTGATCCGCATCAAACGCGCCATTGGACTTTGGTCGCAGGGAAGGCCGAAACCGGCGCCTCAGCCCTGCGGCAGGTACCGCGCCTCGTCGGCATCGGGGGTGACTTCGCGCCAATCGTAGCCCGCGCGCTGCAGCCGTTGCGCATCGCCCAGACCCGCCGCCGCCGCCCGATCGACATACTGCCGCCCCGCCGCCGGGTCGCGCGCAACGCCGCGCCCGCGCAACAGATCAAGACCGCGGTTGAACAGCCCGACCGGATCGCCCGCCGCAGCGGCCTGCCGGTTCCATTCGGCCGCCGCCGCCGGATCCTCGGGACCGCCGAGCCCGTTGTCGTCGAGCTGGCTCATCCAGGTCATCGCCCCGGTCCAGCCGCGTTCGGCACAAAGCCCGAACACCGCGCGCGCCGCGCCATGATCGCCCGATTTCGTCATGAAATACCCGCTCGCGCAATGGGTCATCGAGGTCTCGCCCCGCCCGACATCGCGCAACACACGATCCAGGCTCATCTCGGGCGGGTTCAGATCACCCTGCCCGACCGCCTCGGCCCCCGCCTCCTCAGCCTGAACCGGCGCAGCCAGCGCCAGCATCAGCCCGGCGCACAGAAGCATCTTTCGCATCATCCCCTCCGGGCTTTTGCGCAGGCTAGCACGCGGCCCGATGCGCCCGCCTTAGACCTTGGTCGTATTGCGCCCGCGCGCCGGGGCGGGAAGCCTGAGCCCGGGGGGAAACCATGAAAAACCTTGTCGCATCCGCAGCCCTGATGCTGGCCTGCACGCCGCTCGCCGCCGAGACGGTCCGGCTGGACTGGCTGGAACGGCAGCTGACGCCGCCGCCGGTGCTGTCGAACCTGACCGGCGATCCGCCCGATCTGGGCCTTGCGGGGGCGCGGCTCAGCCTTGCCGATATCGCGACGACGGGGAAATTCCTCAAGATCGACTGGGAGTTGCACGAAACCGTCGTGCCCCCCGAAGGCGATTTCCTGGCCGCGGCGCAAAAGACGCTGGCGGCGGGCGCCCGGGTGCTGATCGTGCGCGCACCGGCCGCCGATCTGCTCGCGCTCGCCGATCTGCCCGAGGCGGCGGGGGCGCTGATCTTCAACACCGCCGCGCCCGAGCCGCGGCTGCGCAACGAGGACTGCCGGGGAAATGTGCTGCACACGCTGCCGTCAACCGCGATGCGGACCGATGCGCTGGCGCAGCAATTGCGGGCGAAACGCTGGGAGAGCCTCGCGCTGATCACCGGCCCGCAGCCCGAGGACCGCGCCTTTGCCGTGGCGCTGAAAGCCAGCCTGACGAAATTCGGCCTGACGCTTGCGGGCGAAAAGGACTGGCCGCTCACCGCCGACATGCGCCGGTCCGGCGCGGCCGAAGTGCCCCTGTTCACGCAAGACCTGCCCGAGCATGACCTGCTGCTTGTGGCCGACGAACGCGGCGATTTCGCCCGTTACATCCCCTTCAACACCTGGTTGCCCCGCCCGGTCGCGGGCTCCGAGGGGCTGACGGCGAAAGGCTGGACCGAGGTGGTCGAGGATTACGGCGCGGCGCAGCTGCAAGTGCGCTTTCGCCAGACCGCAAGCCGCCCGATGCAGGACGCGGATTTCTCGGCCTGGGTCGCCATCGCCGCGATTTCGGACGCGCGCACCCGGGCGGGCACCGCCGATCCCGCCACGCTGCGCAGCTTCCTGATCTCGGACAAGGCGCGGATCGCCGCCTTTCTGGGCCAGCCCGTCAGCTTCCGCCCCTGGGACGGGCAGATGCGCCAGCCGATGCCCTTGGTGACCGAGCGCGCCGTGGTGGCGATGGCCCCGCTGGAAGGGTTCCTGCACCAGACGAACGAGCTTGACACGCTGGGCAGCGACCGCCCCGAAACCCTGTGCAAAGCCTTCGGAGCCACGCCATGATCCGCGCCCTTTTGCTGACGACCCTGCTGACCACGCCCGCGATGGCCGATGAAATCTGGGTGACGAACGAATCCGACGACACGGTGAGCGTGATCGACGTCGCCACATTGGCGGTCACGAAAACCTATCCCACCGGCGAACGCCCGCGCGGCATCACCTTTTCACGCGATTTCAAACGGCTCTACATCTGCGCCTCGGACAGCGACGCGGTGCAGGTGATGGACCCGGACACCGGGGCGATCTTGCATGACCTGCCCTCGGGCGAGGACCCCGAGCAATTCGTGCTCGCCCCCGATGACCGGCTTTTGTACATCGCGAACGAGGATGACGCGATCACCACCGTCGTCGACACGCAAAGCCGCGCCGTGGTGGCGCAGATCGATGTCGGCGTCGAGCCCGAGGGGATGGGGATTTCCCCCGACGGCAAGCTGCAGGTGACGACCTCGGAAACCACCAACATGGCGCATTGGATCGACACCGCGACGCATCGGATCGTCGCGAACACGCTGGTCGACAGCCGCCCGCGGCATGCGGAATTTTCTCCCGATGGCGCCGAACTGTGGGTGAGTTCCGAAATCGGCGGCACGGTGACGGTGTTCGATACCGCGACGCAGACCGAGAAGGGCAAGATTTCCTTTGAAATTCCGGGCGTGCGGCCGGAAAAGCTGCAGCCCGTGGGGATGAGGTTCTCGCCCGATGCGACGCGGGTTTTCGTGGCGCTTGGCCCCGCCAATCATCTGGCCGTGGTCGATGCGAAGACCCTGCAGGTCGAGCGCTACATCATGGTCGGCCGCCGCGTCTGGCACATGGCGCTTTCGCCCGATCAGACCCGGCTTTTCACCACGAACGGGGTTTCAGGCGATGTGACGGTGATCGACCTCGCCTCGCTTGAGCCCCTCGCCACGATCAAGGTCGGCCGCTTCCCCTGGGGGGCCGCCGCCCGCCCGACCCCGAAATAAGGAGATCCGATGCGCCTGTTCCCGCTGCTGCTGGCCCTTGCCCTGGCCACCCCGGCCTTGGCCGAAGATGACGACGCCCCCGCCGGGCTTCTGGCGGGACCGAACAAACAGACCCTGCCCGAGGTGGTGCTGTCGGTCGGCGAGCCCCTGGGCGGGCCCTGGGCGCTGAAATCGGGCCGCTATTACGAGGTCGAGATCACCGCCGACGGCTCGGGCGAGATCGGGCTTTCGGGGGGAGATTTCTTCCGCGCGATCTGGGTCGACGAGGTGGTGATCGAGGGGCTGGAAATCCGCCCGATGGGGCTGCATTCGATCGAATTCGATCAGGCGGGCACGATGGAGATCGGCTTCGTCGCGGTGAAGCCCGGGTCTTATGTGCTTGAAATCCCGGGCGCAAAGGGGGCCGATCAGCGGCTGGCGATCACCATTGACTAGCCCCGCCCCCGCCGTTGCCCTTTCCGTTGCGGGACTGTCCCACCGCTGGGGCGCGAAGACCGCGCTCGACGCCGTCAGCTTCACCCTGCCCGCGGGGCGGTTCTGCGCGCTTCTCGGCCCGAACGGGGCGGGGAAATCGACCTTGATGGCGGTGCTGACCGGGTTGATCCGGCCGCGCCCCGGCGTCGTCACCGTGGCGGGGGTGGACATGGGCCGCGCCCCGCGCGCGGCGCTGGCCGGGATCGGCGTGGTGTTCCAGCAGCCGACGCAGGATCTGGACCGGACGGTGGCGGCGAACCTGCGCTATTTCGCGGCGCTGCAGGGGCTGACGCGCCCCGAGACCGAGGCCCGGATCGAGGAGGCGCTGACCCGGCTTGGCATGGCGGAACGGGCGGGGGAAAAGGTCGGCAAGCTCAACGGCGGGCATCGGCGGCGGATGGAGATTGCCCGCGCGCTGCTGCACCGGCCGCGGCTTTTGCTGCTGGACGAGCCGACGGTGGGGCTGGATGCGCCCGCCCGCGCGGCGATCACCGCGCATGTGCATGATCTGGCCGCAACCGGCATCAGCGTGCTTTGGGCGACGCATCTGGTCGATGAGCTGCGCGACACGGATGCGATGGTGCTTTTGCATCGCGGCCGGGTGGCCGCCACGGGTCAGGTCGGGCCGCTGCGGGGCGAAACGCCCCTGCCCGACTGGTTCCTGTCGCACACAAGGACCGCCGCATGAGGGCCGCCACCACCAGAGCCCTGCGCGCCGCGGGGGCGATCCTGTCGCGCGAACTGGCCCGTTTCCTCACCCAGCGCGAACGCTTTCTGGCGGCGCTGGTGCGCCCGCTGGTGTGGCTCTTCGTCTTTGCCGCGGGCTTTCGCGCCGCTTTGGGCATGTCGATCATTCCGCCCTATCGCACCTATATCACCTATGAAACCTACATCGCGCCGGGGCTGTGCGGGATGATCCTGCTGTTTTCCGCCATGCAAAGCGCGCTCTCGCTGGTCAATGACCGCGAAAGCGGCACGATGCGGCTGATGCTGACCGCGCCCTGGCCGCGCTGGTTCCTTCTGGGGGCGAAACTGGTCGCCGGGGCGCTGGTCGGGCTGGTGCAGGTGGCGGTCTTTCTGGGCATCGGCTGGGTTTACGGCATCCATCTGCCGCCGCTCGGCTATCTGGCCGCCCTGCCCGCGCTGCTTCTTTCGGGGCTGATGCTGGGATCGCTCGGCCTGCTTCTGTCCGCCCGGATCAGGCAGCTGGAGAATTTCGCCGGGGTGATGAATTTCGTGATCTTCCCGATGTTCTTCCTGTCCTCGGCGCTTTACCCGATCTGGAAGATGCAGGAGGCCTCGCCCGCTCTCGCCTGGATCTGCCGTCTCAACCCCTTTACCCATGCGGTCGAGCTGATCCGGTTTTCGCTTTATCTGCAAGGCAATGCGCTGTCGCTGGCGGTGACGGCGGGGGCCGCGGCGGTGTTCTTCGCGCTGGCGCTTTGGGGCTATGAACCGGCGCGGACACGGCCGCCGAGGGGGGAGTGACTTGCCTTGGCCGAGGCCATCGCCGAGGCCCCGCGGGACATTGGCCCCCTGACCGCCGAGGGCCCCAAAGGCCCTCGGCCTGCGCCCGCCCCGCCCATGGCGGGCGCATTCGCGCCGCCGGGGCGGAGCGCAGGCCTCTGTCCCGCTTGGGGAAACGGTCGTGCCGCGGCTGTTGCGATACGGGCGGGGAAAGGCAGTGCCTTTCCTGATCCGCCCGAAACCGCGCTCACCCCTCGCTCAGCCGCGCCGGACGGCCCGTCAGCCGCGCCCGCCGCGTCGCCAGCCGATCAAGCTCCAGCGCCGCATGCGAGGCCAGCACCACCGCCGGGCGCGTCTCGGCGATCAGATCTGCCGTCAGCTCGAGCAGTTCCTCGACCCGCCCGGCATCGAGCGACACGAAAGGCTCGTCCAGAATAAGCAGCTCAGGCCGCGCCGCAAAGGCCCGCGCCAGCCCCACCCGGCGCGCCTGCCCCAGCGACAGCTGCCCCGGCCAATGCGCGCCATAGCCCGCCAGACCGACGCGCGAAAGCCAGGCCTCGGCGGTTGCAGCATCGACCCCGGTCGGCAGGATGATATTGTCCACCACCCGCCGCCAGGGCATCAGATTGGGCTCCTGAAACACCATCGCGCGGCGGCTTGGCCCCTGCAGCGCGCCGCGAAATTTCGTGTCCACCCCGGCCAGGATGCGCAGCAGCGTCGATTTGCCAGACCCCGAGGGCCCCGCGATGCCCAGCACCTCGCCCGGTTCGACCCGCAGGCGCAGCGCGCCCAGAATGACCGTCTCGCCAAAGCGCTTTTCCGTCAGATCAAGCGCGATCATTCCCGCCTCCAGCGGTTCGCCCGCACCGAAAGCGGCGCGAGGATCAGCCATTCCACGGCCAGCATCACGCAGACGAAAGCCGCCGCCCAGGCGAGCACCCCGGCAATGTCGAACATCTGGAAATTCAGATGGATGCGAAAGCCGATCCCGTTCGAGCGGCCCAGGAATTCGACCACCAGCACGACCTTCCAGATCAGCGAAAGCCCCGCCCGCGCGGCGGCGATCAGATGCGGCATCAGCTGCGGAATGAGGATGTGGCGGTGGCGCGCCACAAAGCCCATGCCGAAGACGCGGGCCATTTCCGACAGGGCCGGATCGCGCGCCCGCACGCCTTCGCGCAGGATCACCGCCACCAGCGGCACCTTGTTCAAGGCGACGGCGGTGATCGCCGCGGTCTCGTTCAACCCGATCCAGAGGTAGCACAGCACGATCAGCACCAGCGCCGGGATGTTGTTCCAGATCGTCAGCCAGGGGTCGAACCAGTCGTTCAGCCGCCGCGACAGGCCCAGCACGATCCCCAGGACCGTCCCCCCCAGCATCGCCAGCCCGAAGGACGTCACCACCCGCAAAAGCGTCGCGCCCAGATCGGGCAGCATCTTGCCCGAAACGATCCCCTCGGCCAGTTCCGGCAAGACCTGCTGCGGCCCGGGCGCATGGGACGGATCGCCCAGCACCGCCGCGATCGCCGCCCAAAGCAGCAGCGCCGCCAGGATCGAGACCGCCACGCGCCCGACCGCGCGCCATTCCCGCCCGCCCGGCACGACAGGAGGGGCGGTGATCGCCCCCCCCGCGACGGGTTGCGGCTTGCGCGCCATGCTGGCCATCAGTTCGTCAGGAACGTGCCCGGGGGCAGGTCCCGGACCGGGCCCAGAAGCTCCTCGCCGCCAATCCCGGCCATCAGCTTCAGCATCTTGTCGGCCGCGGCCGCATCGACCGGCGCCTCGGTCGGAATGCCCGCCCGATAGCCCGCCACCAGCGCCAGATATTGCGCGTCGGATGTCGCATTCATGATCTCGCGCAGCCGGGCAAAGGCGGCGTCATCGCTTGCCAGCAACGCCTTGGCCGCCTTTGAAGCCGCGCGCAGACCGGCCACCGCGGCGGGCTTGTCCTGCGCGAGTTTCTCCGAAAAGACATAGCCCAGAAGCGGCGTTTCCGGATCCAGCCCCAGCGCCGTCGCCGCGTCAGAGGTCGAGACCAGCGTCTCCATCCCCCGCGCCTGCATCTTGGCGCCGAAATGCCAGAAGTTGATCGCCGCATCGACCTCGCCCGAAAGCGCGGCCTCCATGATCAGCGGCGGCGCGCCGAAGACCTGCTCGGTCTCGGCCGCCAGATCGAGGTTGAACGTCTGCAGCGCATAGGCGCGCAGGATCAGCCAGCTCTTGTCCAGCGGCCCGCCCGCGATGCCGATCTTTTTCCCTTTCAGATCCGTCAGATCCACGATCCCCGCTTGCGGCCGGACCAAAAGCCCGCCGACCGCGCGCGAATAGGGGATGAAGGTGAAATCCCTGCCCTCGGCACGCATCCGCGCAACCCAGAACCAGTCGGTCACGATCGCCTCGGCCGCGCCCCCCTGCAGCGCCACCTCGGCGGCGGGGTTGCCCGCGACGGCCAGCACCTGCAGCCGGAACCCGTTCGCCCGGTCCAGACCGTAATGCCGGATCGTGTCGAGTTCCCAGTTCACGGTGCCGCCTTCCAGCGCCGCCACGGTCAGCACCGGAAGATCCTGCGCCCGCGCGGGGGCGACCCCGGCCAGCATCGCCGCAAGACCGCAGGCCAGCGCGGCCCGGCGCGTCATTCTGATCATCGTGTCCTCCCTCGTTCGGTGCGCAGAGGCTAACCGCGCCCCCCCGGCCTTCCTATTAGACCAATGGCCAATACGCCCCCGACCGCGGCTGGGGCAGGATCGCGGCAGACCCCCGCCCCCCCCCCCGACCAAGGTCGAATGGCAGCGGACGGGCCCGCGCCGTTACCACCTTGGCAGCACCGATCGTTAGGGAGAGAGAGATGCTCGACGTCCGCAACCGCCGTTTCCTTGCGGCCCTGCTGCTGGCCGGTCTTCCGGGGCCGCTCTTTGCACATGGCGACGTGGCGCCGCAGCCGGTGAACACCGACGCGCTGCCCGAGGTGGGCGAGGAATGGCTGACCGAAAACCCCTATCGCGCCGATGCGGCGGGCGAGGAGGTCTGGAAGGCGGCGGTGAAGATCGGCGATTCCGGCTTCAACCAGAATTGCGCGCGCTGCCATGGGCTGGGCGCGGTTTCGGGGGGTCTTGCGCCGGATCTGCGCTTCCTCGAGGCCGAGGAATATGGCGATGAATGGTTCGCCGAGCGGTTCCAGCACGGCTACACTCAGGACGGCACGACGAAGATGCCCGCCTTTGGCCCGGTGCTGGGGCAAAAGGCCGGCTGGGCGATCCGCACCTATATCGAGACCCGGCCCGAGGACGGGGCGCTTGACAGCCACACCGACCGGCTGCGGGCGATCGTCGCCGATCTGGAGGCGGGCACGGCGGACGGGGTGGCGGTCAAGGAGGAGCTGCAACAGATCAATTCCGGGGTGAAGACCTTTTCCGGGGCGCCGGTGGCCGACAGCACGGTCAGCCGCGCCGCCGAGGTGCTGAGCGCGGACAAGGCCAGTTTCAAGCACGCGGCCGAGCTGCTGACGCTGGGCCTGTCGGCGGCGAAATGACCCTGTCGGCGCGGATCTGGACCCTGGTTTTGCTCTGCGGGCTTGCCGCTCTGGCGCCGCTTGCGGCGCTGGCCGCCTGCGAGGGGCTGCCCCCCGAACAGAAGCTGCAAAACAGCCCGGCGCAGGACATCGGCCGCAGCCTGGACCGCATCCGCGAGGAGGGCTGGATCGAGGTGGCGCTGTATGAGAACTACAAGCCCTGGTCCTGGGTGGAGGGCGGTCGGCCGCGGGGCATCGATGTCGAGATCGCCCGGCTGATCGCCGCCGATCTGGGGGTGACGGCGCGGATCCGGCTGGTGCAACCGGGCGAGACGCTGGATGCCGATCTGCTGAACTATGTCTATCGCGGCGCGGCGGTGGGCGGGCATGTCTCTGATCTCATGGGCCATGTGCCCTATGACGTCGAGTACGCCTGCCGCTTCGATCAGGTCGTCTTCACCGGCCAATATGCGACCGAGCGGCTGGCGATCGCCTATGACATCGCAAGCTACCCGGACAAGCCGCCGGTGCCTGCGGTGTTTCGCTACGATCCGGTGGGGGTCGAGAATGACTCGCTTTCGGATTTCTTCCTGACCTCGGTCGCGCATGGGGCGACGGCGGACAAGGTGCATCGCTACAAGACCACGGGCGCGGCGATGGCGGGGCTGGCGGCAAATCAGGTCAGCGCGGCGATGGGGCCGCGGGCCGAGATTGAGGCCCATCTGGCCCCCGGCCTTGCCGTGCATGAGCCGCCGCTGCTGGGACTGGCACGGCAAAGCTGGACGCTGGGCGTCGCGCTGTCCTTTCAGCATCGCGACCTTGGCTATGCGGTCGATGATGCGATCGCGGCGGCGCTGGCCGATGGCCGGATCGCGCGGATCTTTGCCGATCACGGGATCAGCTTCGAGGCGCCGGCGCGTTAGACCAGCGTCTCGAAATTGCCCTCGAAATCCACCGCCGTCACCGCGCGCAGCCGCAGCCTTTGCGCCGCGGCGATGATCTCGTCGCGCCGCATCAGCACGAAGGCGGTCGAGGCGGCATCGCAGAGCGTGGCCGAAGCGCCCGCCACCGTCACCGTCGAGAAGCGCGGAATTTGTCCATGCGGGCCAAGGATATGGCTGCCCCCCGGAAAGGGCATCGCGGCGGGCGAAGATGTCGCCATCGCCCCGCCCGAAAGCATCCGCGTTGCCACCAGCCCGGCTTCGGGGTCTGCGATGCCCAGCCGGAACGGCCCGCCCAGGGCGCGAAACTCGCCCATGTCGATCAGACAATCGCCAAGCCCCGCCCGCGCGCAGATCCCGGCCACCGCATCGGCGCCATGCCCCTGCGCGATGCCGTTGAGCGTCAGCGCCTGCCCGCGCGACAGCACGATGTCCCGCCCGATCTGCACCCGGTGCAGGCCGATCGCGGCGCGCGGCAGCAGCGGATCGCGGCCCTCGGCCAGCGCAAGCCAAAGCGGCTGCACCGTCGGATCGAAGGCCCCGCGCGTCAGGTCATGCACGCGCCGGGCCGCCGCCAGCACGGACCGCATCCGGTCAGAGCCGGGACCGCGGCCGGTCGCATTCAGCCGGGTCAATTCGCTGTCGCGGAAAAGCGAAAACGTCGCCTCGATCGCGGCGATCTCGGCGCGGATCTCGGCCAGCGGCAAGGCTCCGGGCGCGGTGATCCGCAGATCGGCGCCAAAGGCCTGACCGGTCCAGGTCTCGGCCCGTGCGCCTTGGGCGATCAGCGCCGCCCCCGCGATGATCTGCAAGAACCGACGCCGCTTCATGCCGCCCTCCGCGCCCGTTTCGCCGCGAGCACCAGAGGCACGCAGCGGCTTTTGTCATCATGGATCGCCACACAGTCAAGACACTGGAAACACTCGGAATAGCGGATCTCGCCCGTGGGTTTGATCGCGCCATAGCTGCAGCGCACCTTGCACAGCTGGCAGGGCGTGCCGCAGTCCGCCCGCCGCGGGATGAAGGCGCGCAGCCGCATCAGCCCCCCAAGCCGCATCACCGCGCCCAAGGGGCAGAGCGAGCGGCAAAAGCCCTTGAACCAGACCATCGACACCGCGATCCAGCCAATCGCCCAGATCAGATAGGGCCAGCTGCGGTCGAAATGCAGGGTGATCGCGGTCTTGAAGGGCTCGATTTCCGCCGCCGCTTCCGCATGTTGGGGGGCAAGGAAGGCCACAGCGATGAGTCCAGTTGCCGCAATCGGACCGGTCCAGAGCAGCGCCCGGGCGAGGCTTGCGGGCGGCTCGATCCGTGGCAGGCGCATGAGCCGCCCGGCGTGATGGGCGAGTTCCTGCATCGCCCCAAAAGGGCAGAGCCAGCCGCAAAAGAACCCCCGCCCCCAAAGCAGGAAGCCGATCCCTGCCGCCGCCCAGACCGCCAGTCCGAAAGGATCATAAAGCAGCACGTCAAGCCCGCCCGCGACCAGCCCGCGCGCGACGGCCATCACCGTGACGATGGAAAGCTGGCCCTGCCCCCAGAAGCCGACAAAGCCGATGACGACGGCGAGGATCGTCAGCCGCACCGGGGTGAAGGCGCGCAGCCCCGCCAGCCGCGATTGCGCCGAAAGCGCCGCCATCAACAGAGCCAGAAACCCGCCCAGCGCCCAAAGATCGGCGGCGCGATTGCGCAGCGCCACGTGAAAGGGGCTGAGCCGGTCGGGCGCGGCGGGACGCAGGAAAAACCGCTCGGGCGTCTGCAGCGTGAGCGGAAAATGCGCCGAGCCGACCTCGGCCTGAAACATCCCGTGTTCGCGCACGGCCTGCAGCCGCAGCTCCCACGGCCGGGTCGGATCGAAGCCCAGACGGCGGTCGAGCCGCACCACCATCTTCGTCGCCTCGGACAGCTCCGGCGGCAGAGCGGCGGCCAGTTCCGGCAGGATATCGGCATCGCGCAGCACCAGCGGCAGGCCGTCCTGCACCGCCGTCAGCCGGTCGGGCGCGGTGTTGCGCACGAAAGCCTCGGAGACCAGCCCATGCTGCCCCGCCTCGATCAGCAGGAACAATTCGTCCTCTGGCGCGCGGGCGGTGAAGCGGGCGATCTCGGCCAAAGTCTCGGGGGCCAGCACGGCACGGGCCAGCGCGGGCGGGCCAAGGTCGACAGCGTAAAGGTCGATGAAGGGCGCGTCAGGGTCGCCGCCCGCGCCATCCTGCGCCCATTTCGTGCCCGCAAAGGCCGCGACGAGCTGCGCCCCGGTCACCTGCAACCGGCCAACAAGCCCCTGATCCAGAAGATCTTTCCACGACAGGGCCTCGTCATGCGCAAGATCGGGCCTTGGCGCGGGCCCCGCCGCCACGCCCTGCATCTTGTCGCGCGCGACGGCCAGCGTCGCCGCCAGGATCGAGTCATGCGCGATCCGCACCGAGGCCGTCGCCTTCGTCACCCCGTCAAGATAGACATTGTCCGAGGCCGTGCCCCCCGCGCCATAGGGCGTGCCGACGACCAGCGGCTCGGTGATCGCATGGCCGCGATATTGTTCCAGAAAAGCCCGGAACGGCGCCTCGCCCAGACCCGACACGAAGATCGGCTCGTTTTGCCGCAGCAGCCGCACGTCGATGAACCGCCCCTCGCGGTCAAGCAGGACAAGCAGGTCGATGGGCGCCCCGGAAAACCCGGGCAAGGGCGCCAGGGGTTCGGTTTCAAAGACAAATCCCGCCTCGCCTCCGCCCGAATTCAAAAGCGTCCAGACGCCCTTGTCATTCACCGGCGCCCCAAGTTCATAGGGCGCCAGGATCAGCGCGGAAAGCGCATCGCGCGTCAGCACCTCCGCGCAAAGCGGGGTCGCGAAGGCCAGCCAAAGAAGCAGGAACCGGATCATGCCGCAACTGTGCTTGAGCCGGGACAGGCTGCCTATTCGACCTTGGTGCAAGATGCGCGGCGCCCAATTTTCGGGCAGTTGCCCGGAAAACGCCGCCCGCCCCGCGGCCGGGGCCGGTTTCCCATGGCATCCGCCGCCCGGCTTCCTACAGTCGGGGCAACACGGGGGGAAGACCATGGCGATCCACGCATCCATCCATCACCTGACGCATTATGTCTACGACCGCCCGGTGAGTTTGGGGCCGCAGATCATCCGGCTGCGCCCGGCGCCGCAGTCGCGCACGCGGGTGATTTCGCACAGCCTCAAGGTTTCGCCCGGCGGCCATTTCGTGAACCACCAGCAGGACCCCTATGGCAACTGGCTGGCCCGCTTCGTCTTTCCCGAGCCGGTGACCGAGTTCAAGATCGAGGTCGATCTGGTCGCCGACATGACGGTCTACAACCCGTTCGATTTCTTCCTTGAGGAGACGGCCGAGACCTGGCCCTTTGCCTACCCCGAGGATCTGCGCGACGATCTGTCGATCTACCGCACGCCCGAGCCCGAGGGGCCGCATCTGGCCCAATTCATCGGCACGGTCGATTTCACCCAGACCCGCACCGTTGATTTTCTGGTGGCGCTGAACGCCCGGATCGCGCGGGAAATCCGCTACACGATCCGCATGGAGCCCGGGGTGCAGACGCCCGACGAGACGCTGGGGCTGGCCTCCGGCTCGTGTCGGGACAGCTCGTGGCTGCTGGTGCAGGTGCTGCGGAATCTGGGCTTTGCCGCCCGCTTCGTCTCGGGATACCTCATTCAGCTGGCCCCCGATGTGAAAGCGCTGGATGGTCCTTCGGGGACCGAGGTCGATTTCACCGATCTTCACGCCTGGGTCGAGGTCTTCCTGCCCGGTGCCGGTTGGGTGGGGCTTGACCCGACCTCGGGGCTTTTGGCGGGCGAAAGCCATATCCCCTTGGCGGCGACGCCGCATTACCGCAATGCCGCGCCGATTGCCGGGGGCTTCACCGCGGCGGGCACGCCCGAGACGCGCTTTGCCTTTGACATGACGGTCAAGCGGGTGGCCGAGCATCCGCGCATCACCAAGCCCTTCTCGGACGCGGCCTGGGACCGGCTGAATGCGCTCGGCCACCGGGTCGATGACGCCTTGCGGGCGGGCGATGTGCGCCTGACGATGGGGGGCGAGCCGACCTTTGTTTCGGTCGATGATTTCGAGACGCCGGAATGGAACACCGAGGCCGTCGGGCCCCAAAAACGCGCCTTGGCCGATGATCTGATCCGCCGGTTGCAGGCCCGCTTCGCGCCGGGGGGGTTCCTGCATTACGGGCAGGGCAAGTGGTATCCGGGCGAGAGCCTGCCGCGCTGGACCTTTTCGCTGTACTGGCGCCACGACGGCGCGCCGGTCTGGCGAAACCCCGATCTGATCGCGCGGGAAAACGCCGCGACGGGGGTCGGCCCCGCCGAGGCCGGGCGCTTCATGGAAAGCTTTGCCACGCATCTGGGGCTCGATCCGATCTTCGCCCAGCCCGCCTATGAAGACCCGGGCGAGTGGATCCTGAAAGAGGCGAACCTGCCGCCGAATGTCAGCCCGGAAAACCCGAAGCTGAAGAACCCCGAGGACCGCGCCCGCTATGCCCGCGTCTTCAACCGCGGCCTGACCGAACCCTCGGGCTTCGTGCTGCCGATCCAGCCCTGGCAGGGCCGGGCCGAGGGGCGGCGCTGGCGCTCGGAACTGTGGAAGCCGCGGCGCGGGCATCTGTTCCTCGTGCCGGGGGACAGTCCGGTGGGGTTCCGCCTGCCGCTCGGCGCGCTGCCCCATGTGGCCGCCGAGGCCTATCCCTATTCCTATCCCGCCGATCCGACCATCGAGGTCGGGCCGCTGCCGGATTTCAGCGCCGCCATTGCGGAACGGCGCGCGAAGATCCAGGCCGAGATCGACCGGCTGGCCGCCGAGGAAGCGGCGGAACGCGCGGCCTTCCTGCCTGCGGTCAGCCCTGAACATCAGCAGAAATCCACCCGGACCGAGAGCGATCCGACCGAGCGGGGGGCGCTTTTGGCGCAGGGCGCCGATCCGGCGACGGGCGCGGTGCGGACCGCGATCGCGATCGAGCCGCGCGACGGGCGGCTGTGTCTCTTCATGCCGCCCTGCGACACGCTGGAAGATTACCTTGACCTGATCGCCAGCGCCGAGGCGACGGCGGCCGAGCTGAACCTGCCCATCCATATCGAGGGTTACGCGCCGCCACAGGATCCGCGGCTCAATGTGATCCGCGTCGCCCCCGATCCCGGCGTGATCGAGGTGAACATTCACCCCGCGCACAGCTGGGACGAGTGCGTCGCCACGACCGAGGCGATCTATGCCGAGGCGCGGCTCTCGCGTCTTGGCGCCGACAAGTTCATGATCGACGGGCGCCACACCGGCACCGGCGGCGGCAACCATGTCGTCGTGGGCGGCGCGACACCCAATGACAGCCCGTTCCTGCGCCGCCCAGACCTTTTGAAATCGCTGATCCTGATCTGGCAGCGCCACCCCTGCCTGTCTTACCTGTTCTCGGGCCTGTTCATCGGGCCGACGTCGCAGGCGCCGCGGATCGACGAGGCGCGGCATGACACGCTTTACGAACTCGAAATCGCGCTCGCGCAGATCGGCGATCCGGTCCATGGCGGCAACCTGCCGCCGCCCTGGCTCATCGACCGGCTGCTGCGCAACATGCTGATCGACGTCACCGGCAACACCCATCGCGCCGAGATCTGCATCGACAAGCTGTATTCCCCCGATGGCCCGACCGGCCGTCTGGGTCTGGTCGAATTCCGCGGCTTCGAGATGCCGCCCCACCCCCGGATGAGCCTGGCGCAGCAACTGCTGATCCGGGCGCTGATCGCGCGCTGCTGGAACGCCCCCGTCACCGGCCGCCCGGTGCGCTGGGGCACGGTGCTGCATGATCGCTTCATGCTGCCGCATTACCTGTGGGAAGATCTGCTCGCCCTGCTTTCCGATCTGCGCGCGCATGGCTTTGACTTCGACCCGGTCTGGTTCGAGGCGCAATCGGAATTCCGCTTCCCCTTCTGCGGCCAGATCGAGGCCGAAGGGGTGCATCTGGAACTGCGTCAGGCGCTGGAACCCTGGCATGTGCTGGGCGAGACCGGGGCGATCGGCGGCACCGTGCGCTATACCGACAGCTCGGTCGAGCGGCTGCAGGTGAAGCTCACAAGCCTGCATCAGGACCGCTATACGGTGATGTGCAACCGCAGACCCGTCCCGATGACGCGCACGGGCACCGCGGGGACCTCCGTCGCAGGCGTCCGCTTCAAGGCCTGGCAACCGCCCGCCGCGCTGCATCCGACGCTGCCGGTGAACACGCCCCTTGTGTTCGACATCTACGACCGCTGGTCGGGCCGGGCTTTGGCGGGCTGCACCTATCACGTCGCCCATCCGGGCGGGCGCAATTACGACACCTTCCCGGTCAATGCGAACGAGGCCGAGGCGCGCAGGCTGGCGCGCTTTGAGCCGCATGGCCACAGCCCCGGCGCCTATGCCCCCGCCCCCGAGACGCCGCACCCGGAATTTCCGCTGACCCTTGACCTGCGCCGTCCCATCGGGCTTGAGTGAGGCTCAAGCCCCGGTGCCCCATGACCCAGACGCCCCCGCCCCATCCTGCGAAGGACCTTTTTGCCAATTACCGGCTCTCGCCCGGGGTGGCGGATGAATTGTTCGACGCGCGGGGGCAGATGCGCCCGGTCTGGAAGCGCTTTGTCGAGCGCTTCGCCCGGCTGAGCCCCGCCGAGATCACCGCGCGGTTCGAACGCGCCGATCAATATCTGCGCGATGCCGGCGTCTTTTTCCGGCAATATTCCAATGACCCGCTGGCGGAACGGGAATGGCCGCTCTCGCATATTCCGGTGATCCTGCATGAAACGGAATGGGAGACGATCTGCGCCGGGCTGCGGCAGCGCGCGGACCTGCTCGAAGCCGTCATGGCCGATCTTTACGGCCCCGGGCGGCTGGTCACCGAGGGCCATCTGCCCGCGGAGCTGATCGCCGGGTCACGGCAATGGCTGCGCCCGATGGTCGGCATCACCCCGCGCGGCGGCCATTTCCTGCATGTGCTGGCCTTTGAAATCGGCCGCGCCCCGGATGGGCGCTGGTTCGTGCTGGGGGATCGCACGCAGGCGCCCTCGGGGGCGGGCTTTGCGCTGGAAAACCGCATGGCGACGGGCCGCATCTTTCCCGAACGCTTCCCGCGCGCGCATATCCACCGGCTGGCCGGGTTCTTCGGCACCTTCCGCGCCGCGCTGGAGCGGCTGGCGCAGGCGCCGGGCGGGCGCGAACGGGCGGCGGCGATCCTGACGCCGGGCCCCTCGAACGACACCTATTACGAACACACCTATATCGCCCGCTATCTGGGTCTGATGCTGCTCGAGGGCGAGGATCTGCTGGTGCAGGACGGTCAGGCCATGGTCCGCACGATCGAGGGGCCGCAGCCGCTTGGGGTGCTGTGGCGGCGCATCGATGCGGCCTTTGCCGATCCGGTCGAACTGGATGCCACCAGCCAGATCGGCACCCCGGGTCTGGTCGAGGCGATCCGGGCGGGCAATCTGGCGCTGGTGAACGCGCTTGGCTCGGGCGTGATGGAGATGCGGGCGATGATGGCCTTTCTGCCGCGCATCTGCGAGGTGCTGCGCGGCCAGCCGCTGAAGATCCCAAATATCGCGACCTGGTGGTGCGGCGGCGCCGAGGAACGCGCCTTCGTGCGCGACCATGCCGACCGGATGATGATCGGCTCGGCCTATGCCTGCGATCTGCCCTTCGATCTGGGCGCGGCGACGGCGCTGGGCGGCACGCTGCGCGGCTCGGCCCGGGCGTCGATTTCCGACTGGCTGGAGGCCGAGGGGCAGATGCTGGTGGGACAGGAGGCGGTGACGCTGTCCACCACCCCCGCCTGGGTCGAAAGCGGCACCGGCGCGAACCGGATCGAGCCGCGGCCGATGACGGTGCGGGTCTTTGCCGCCCGCGATGCGACCGGCAACTGGACCTTCATGAAGGGCGGCTACGCCCGCATCGGGCGGTCTGGCGACACCACGGCGCTGGCGATGCAGCGCGGCGGGGCGGTGGCCGATGTCTGGGTCGTCGCCGACCGGCCGGTGCGGCAAGACAGCCTCTTGCCGCGGCCGGAAAAGGGCGTGCGCCGGGCAAGCCACGGCATCCTGCCCGCGCGCTCGGCCGACAATCTCTACTGGCTTGGCCGCTATGTCGAACGCACGGAAGACGCGATCCGGCTCATTCGCGCCTATCACCTGCGCCTGGCCGCCACCGACAATGCCGAGGACGCGCGGCTGCGGCTTCTGCGCGGCTTCCTTGCGGGCTATGGCATCACCACCACCCAGCCGGTGCCGAGCGCGCTGATCGACCGGATCGAGGCCGCCCGCGGTTGCGCCGCCAAGGTCCGCGACCGGTTTTCGACCGACGGCTGGACCGCGCTGGCCGATCTGGCCCGCACCGCGCGGTCCATGAGCCAGACCGCGAAACCGGGCGATGACGCCGCCCGCGCGATGTCGGTTCTGCTGCGCAAGATCACCGGCTTTTCCGGCCTTGTGCATGAAAACATGTATCGGTTTTCGGGTTGGACCTTCCTGTCCTTTGGCCGCGCGCTCGAACGCACCGATGCGCTGGCGGCGGTTCTGGCGACCTTTGCCGATGCCAAGGCGCCCTCGGGCTGTCTGGATATCGCGATCGAAGTGGCCGACAGCGTGATCACGCACCAGCGCCGCTACCGCATGGAACGCTCGCGCGAGACGGTGGTCGATCTGCTGGCGCTGGACGGCGACAACCCGCGCGCGATCCTGTTTCAGATCGCGCGGATGCGGGCGCTCGCCGCCGATCTGCCGCATGCGCGCGACAACGGGCGCCTCGCGGCGCTGTCGCGCGCCATCGTGCCGATCGAGAGCCTGCTCTCGGTCGTCCCCCCCGAGGAGATCACCACGCACCGGCTGCAGACCCTGCGCGCGGAAGTGGGTGAAATCTCGGATCTCGTGACGCAAAGCTATCTGGGGTAGGTCATGCGCTACGACATCAAACTGGCGATCGATTACGACTATGCCGCGCCCTCGGACCATCTGCGCAATCTGGCGCGGCTGCTGCCGCCCGACATTCCCGGGGCGCAACGGGTGCTGGCGCGCCGCCTGACACTGGACCCCGCCCCCGACGAACGCCGCGACGGGCTCGATTTCTTCGGCAATGTCGTCACCTCGGTCGTCTGGCACCGCCCGGTCGCCGATGTGCGCTTCGATCTTTCCGCCCGGATCGAGCGGCTGGCCCGGCCCGAACCGCTCGACCTTTCGCCGCCGCTGCAGGCGCTGGGCGCCGAGATCGCGGCGGAAACGACGCTGGCGCCGGGCGCCCCGCATCATTTTCTGGGCGCCTCTCCGCGTGTCGTGCCCTGCCCCGAGATCACCGCCTTTGCCCGCGCCGCGGCCAGCCGCACGATGACCGCCGCCAGTGCCGTCGCCGCGGTGGGCCATGCGCTGCACCGGCACATGACCTTCGACGCCGAGGCGACGACGGTCGACACCCCCCCGCGCGAAGCCTTTGCCCGCGGCCGCGGCGTCTGTCAGGATTTCACCCATGTGATGATCGCGGCGCTGCGCGGGATCGGCGTTCCCGCGGGCTATGTCTCTGGTTTTCTGCGCACTTTTCCGCCGCCCGGGCAACCGCGGCTGGAAGGCGCGGATGCGATGCATGCCTGGGTGCGCGCCTGGGTCGGCTGTGAAATGGGCTGGATCGAGTTCGATCCGACGAATGATCAAGCCGCCGGGGTGGATTTCGTCACCGTCGCGGTCGGGCGCGATTACGACGATGTGGCCCCGATCCGCGGCGCCTTGCGCACGGCCGGACGGGCCGAGACGCGACAGGCCGTCGACATGCTGCCGCTGGATGTCGAATGAGCCCGCCCGAGCTTTTGGCCCTTGGCCTCGACGGCGTGCTGATCCGCTTCGCCACCGCCTGGTCCGAGGCGGCGAATGCCGCCGCGCAGCATCTGGCCGCTGCGCTGATCGCCGATCCGCTGCCCGGCCAGACCGAGGCGGCGCCGGGCCTTGGCGCGGTCCTTTTGCGTTTCGACCGCCAGCTGACCACGCGCGCGGCGGTTCTGACGGCGCTTGCGCCCCGGCTTGAGACCGTCGCGACACCGGCGCCTGCGGCCCGGCACTGGACCGTGCCCGCCTGTTTCGGCGGCGCCGCGGGGGCACAGCTGCGCGAGGCCGCGGCCTTGGCCCACCGCACGGAAGAGGCCCTGATTTCAGAGCTTTGCGCCACCGATCTGCGGGTTCTGGCGCTGGGCTTCGCGCCCGGTCAACCCTATCTGGGCCCCCTGCCCGCGCATTGGGACATGGCCCGCCTGCCCGCGCTGACCCCACGGGTCGCGGCGGGCACGATCACCACCGCGCTGCGTCAGATCGTGCTGTTTGCCGCGCCCTCGCCCACCGGCTGGCGGGCGCTGGGCCGCACCGCCTTTCGTCCCTTTGCCGCCGAGGCCGCCGAGCCCTTCCTGCTGCGCCCGGGCGATTTTCTGCGGTTTACCCCGACAAGTGCCGAAAACATCGCCGCGCTGCTTGAAAAAGGCGATCCCTTGGGGGGTGCAATTCGGAGTTTTCCGAAATGACGGGATATCTGGAAGTGATTTCCGCCGGTCCCGGAATTTCGGTACAGGATCTGGGTCGCCCCGGCTTCACGGCGCTGGGTCTGTCGACCGGCGGTGCCGCCGATCGTCGCGCGCTTTGGGAGGCCGCGGCGCTTCTGGGCCAGGCCCGCCCGCAAGCCGCACTGGAACTGCCGCTGACGGGCGGCCGGTTCCGTGTCACCGCGCCCACGCGCCTCGCCCTGACCGGGGCGCCGATGCAGGCCAGCCGTGACGGCAAGCCCTTGATCTGGAACGCATCGCACGGGCTTGCCCCGGGCGAGTTGCTTGATCTGCGCCCCGGTGACAGCGGCGTTTACGGCTATCTCTCGCTCGCCGGCGGGCTGCTGACGGTCGAAACCCTTGGTGCCCGCGCCACCCTTGCCGCGGCGGGGTTGGGCACGGTGGTTGAAACCGGGATGCGCCTGCCCTTTGGCACCGATCCGGCGCCCGCCACACCGCCGCAGCGCCTGCCCGCCGACGATCGCTTCGGCGGTGGCGCGCTGCGGGTGATCGAGGGGCCACAGACCGCGCTTTTCGACGCCGAAACCCGGGCCCGTGCCTTTGCGACCGCTTTCCAAGCCGGTCCGGCCAGCCGTCAGGGCCTTGCGCTGACGCACAAAGGCGCCCCTTTCGGCACGGCCACGGCGGGGTTGCTGTCCGATTTCATCGGCCCGGGCGATATCCAGATGACCGGCGCGGGACAACCTGTTGTGCTGCTCGCCGATTGCCAGACCATCGGTGGGTATCCGCGCCTTGGAACCGTGATCCCGACCGATCTGTCCCGCGCCGCGCAGGCGCGCCCCGGAACCGCGCTGCGACTGGTGCCGATCCCGCTCGACGCCGCCGAAATCGCCGCGCCGCCCGAGCCGCTCTGGCTGGCGCAGATCCGCCGCCAGTTGCGCCCGCTGACCCGCGATCCACGCGACATTGCCGACCTTTTGTCCTATCAGCTGATCTCGGGCATGATCCGCGGCGACGAGGAAGACGCATGAAACTTGATCTCAATTCCGACATGGGCGAAGGCGCGGGCGCCGACGCGGCGCTGCTTGAAGTCGTGACCTCGGCCAATATCTGCTGCGGGCTGCATGCGGGCGGGCCGCTGGAAATGGCGCGGGTGATGGCGCTGGCCGCCGCGAAAGGCGTCGGCATCGGCGTGCATCCGGGCTTTGACGACCGGGCGCATTTCGGCCGCACGCGGATGGTGCTGTCCAAGACCGAACTGGTCGATCTGATCGCCTGGCAGACCGGAGCCATGGCTGCGGTCGCGCAGGCCAAGGGGTTGAAATTGCGTCATTTCAAGCTGCACGGGGCGCTTTCCAACATCACCTCGGAAGATGCCGATCTGGCCCGCACCTGCTACGGCGCGGCGCTTTCCGTCGTGCCGGATCTGAAGCTGATGGTGCTTTCCGCGACCGCACAGGAAGCCGCCGCGCGCGATCTGAACGCCGATTGGGCGGGCGAGATTTTCGCCGACCGGGCCTATAACGACGATGCGACGCTGGTCGATCGCGCGCTTCCGGGCGCGGTGCTGCATGATGCGGAAGAAGCCGCGGCGCGGATTCTGGCGATGCTGCGGGCGGGGGCGATCCTCTCCGCCAGCGGCCACCGGATCCCGGCCCGGATCGACACCGTCTGCCTGCATGGCGACACCCCGCAAGCCCTTGAAATGGCGAAATTGCTGCGCAGCAATTTGCAGGCCGAAGGAGTCGTGCTTCAGCGCCTTTGAAGGAAGGAAAGAACCGAACGCGCGGCGCGCAGGCCGGGGGCCGCGCCGCCCTCGCCCAGGCGCTGCATCGTTGTTTCCATCGCCGCAACCTGCGCCGCGCGGCGGTGCGGATCGCGCAACAATCCCTGCAGCGCCCGCGCCATCGCCGCGGGCCGACAGGCCGGGCCCAGGAATTCCGGCACGGCGCGGGTCTCGGAGACCAGATTGACCAGTGTCACCGTGTCGATCAGCATCGCGCGTTTGGTGATGTGCCAGGTGAGCCAGTTCATCCGGTAGCCGATCACCATCGGCACCCGATTCGCCGCCAGCTCCAGACTGACCGTGCCCGAGGCCGCAAGCGCCAGATTGGCCGTGGCAAAGGCGGCGCGCTTTTCGGCCCCGTCCGAAATCACATTCGGCACCTCGTCCCAGCGGCAGGCCAGCTTGCGCACCTCCGGCGCCACCCCGCGCACGGTGGGAATGAGCACGCGCAGCCCGGGCAGATCTCGCCGCAGCGCAGCAACGGTCGCGGCGAACCGCGGCATCAGCCGCTTCACCTCGCCGCGCCGCGACCCGGGCAGGCACAGCAGCACCGGCTGATCCGGGCCGATCATCAGGGTCTCGCGCAGCGCGGCGGCTTCGGCGGCCGAGGCCCGCGGCTCGGCCACCACCGGATGGCCGACGAAATCGCAGCTCATCCCCGCGGCGGTCATATAGGGCGGCTCGAAGGGCAAAAGCGCCAGAACGTGGTCGATCACCTCGGCCATCTTCGCCGCGCGCCCGGGACGCCAGGCCCAGACCGAGGGCGCGACGTAATGCACGGTCTTTTGCGCCGGGCGCGCCGCCTTGACGATCCGCGCCACGCGCAGGCAGAAATCCGGGCTGTCGATGGTGATCAGCGCATCCGGCGCGACGTCCAGCACCGCTTGCGCGGTCTCGGCGATGCGACGTTTCAGCTGGCGATACTTCGGCAGCACCTCCAGAATGCCCATCACCGACAGCTCTTCCATCGGGAAAAGGCTTTGCAGGCCAAGGGCTTCCATCTGCGGGCCGCCGATGCCCACGAAATGGACATCGGGGATCAGATCGCGCAGCGCCGCCATCAGCGCCGCGCCCAGCTTGTCGCCAGAGGCTTCGCCGGCGACGAGGAAGAGCTTCACGGGCTGCGCCCCCACAGGAAGATCCCCGCCGCTTCGGCGGCCGCGATCGTCGCCGCGCGGTCCAGAAGCAGCACCCCCCCGGCTTCAAAGACGATGCCGCAAAGCCCGGCGGCGGCGGCCTTGGCCACTGTCTGCGGACCAAGCGCGGGCAGGTCGATGCGGCGATCCTGACCCGGTTTCGGCGCCTTGAAGAAAACGCCCGCCTTCGGCATCGGCACCAGCGCACGATGCGCGGCGACGAAATCGAGCATCGCATCGGTGCCCGGAAGCGCCTCGACCCCAAGGCAGAGACCGCGCGCGACGACCGCGCCCTGCCCGACATCGACTGCGCCCAAAGCTGCGACGATCTCTGCTGCACGCGCCGCATCCAGCTGATCCTGATCGCCGACCGTGCCGCACAACAGCCCGTCACCCGGGACAAGACCCGGGGCGACCCGGTCGGCGCCGATCACCTCGAACTCCCATTCCTCGAAGAGCGCGATCACCGCGCGCAGTGTCGCATCGTCGCCCGCCTGCATCGCGCCGACAAGTCGCGGCACCAGCGACGCGGTGCGGGCGTCGAAGAGCTCGGGCTCCAGTTTCGGCCGTTGCATCGCGCCCGCAAAACAGACGCGCCGGATGCCGCGATCCGTCAGCGTGTCGAGGAACGGCACCAGCCGCTCGATGCGGAACGGCAGCACCGATCCCCCCGGCGCGGGCTGGCCTTCGAGCGCGCAGACGAGCATCCCGGGCGCGGCCTGCAGCAGCAGACCGGGCAGCGCCCCCCCGCCCGCGATCAGCGCGGTCTCGGCCCCCGGGGTCATCGCGGCGTCAGGAAGCTGCGGTCCGAGGGACCGAGGATGAAATCGAGCACTTCGCGGACATGGGCGCTGTCGGTGCCCTCTTCCGAGAGTTTGCGGGCCTGTTCGCGGAAGTTGCCCTCGCCAAGCGCCATGTAAAGTTCACGCAATGCTGAAATTTCGGAACGTTCGACACCGCGGCGTTTCAGCCCGACAAGGTTCAGCCCCTCAAGCCCGGCGCGCGGCCCGGCCACCAACGCATGCGGGATCACATCCGAAGCCACCATCGACAAAGCGCCGATGATCGCGCCATGGCCGATCCGCACCCATTGGTGCACACCCGAAAGCCCGCCGACGATCACGTCGTCTTCGATCACGCAATGGCCCGCGATCGCGACCGAATTCACCAGAATGACCCGGTTGCCGATCTGCACGTCATGCGCGACATGGGCATTCGCCATGAAGAGCCCGTCGTCGCCCACCCGGGTCACGCCGCCGCCGCCCTCGGTGCCGCAGTTCATCGTCACATATTCGCGGATGCGGTTGCGCGCGCCGATCACCAGCCGCGTCTTTTCGCCCCTGAACTTCAGATCCTGCGGGATCTGCCCCAGCGAGGCAAAGGGAAAGACCACCGTGCCCGCGCCGATCTCGGTCGAGCCGGCGATCACCACATGGCTTTTCAGCTCCACCCCCTCGGCCAGCACGACCTCGGGGCCGATGTGGCAGAACGGGCCGATCTGGCAGCCCGGGCCGATCACCGCCCCCGGCTCGATCACCGAGGAGACATGCACGCGGGCGGTTGCGTCAACGCCCATGGTCAGCCCTTCAGATCCATCATCGCGGTGAATTCGGCGGTTGCCGCCAGCTGCCCCTCGACAAAGGATTCCCCAAGGAATTTCCACACTTTGCCACCGCCGCGCTTGACCGTGACCCGCATTTCCAGAACGTCGCCCGGCACCACCTTGCGGCGGAACTTGCAGGCGTCGATCGCCATGAAATAGGTGCCGAGCGGCTTGTCGATCACGTTCATCGAAATGCCCACGACCACCGCCGCCGTCTGCGCCATCGCCTCGACGATCATCACCCCCGGCATCACCGGTTCCTCGGGGAAATGGCCGGTGAATTGCGGCTCGTTGTTGGTCACGCATTTGATGCCCACCGCGCTTTCGAAGGGCACGATGTCGCGCACCTTGTCGACCATCAGGAAGGGGTAACGGTGCGGGATGATCCGTTTGATCAGACTCAGATCGGCGCTGGTATGGGGGGCGGGTTCGCTCATCTTCGATCCTTCCGAAACTGGCCTTGTCACATGGATGGCGGCCTTTGGCCGTTGCTAGCGTCGCGCGGGCCGCTTGGCAAGGACGGGGCGCAGGGGCATGGGCGGCTATTCGCCGCCGCCCGTCCCGGGACCGGGCTGGCCGGGCGCGGCGGCGGGGCCCGCGCCCAGACGCGCATCCATCAGCCGGGCCAGATCCTCGGTGATGTCGGCGGCTTCAAGGCCGCGGATGATCGCGCGGCGATCAAGCACCATCACCGCGCCGCGGCGAGTCAGGATCTCGTCGATCAGCGGCCCGGAGGCGACGAAAAACGCCTGCCGCGCCGCCTCGAAGCTTTGCGTCAGCGCCTGCGCCTTGGCCTTTTGCGCGGCGCGGATCCCGGTGGCGCGTTCGTCGAAGGCATCGGCCTCGGCGCGAAAGACCGCGGGTGTCAGCTTCGCCCGACGTTCGGTCAGGCTCTTTTCCTCGGCGATCAGATCATCGGCGATGCGGGTATTTTCCGCCGCAAGCGCGGTCGACTCGCGCGTCATCTCGGCGGCGATGGCCTTGCCCCAAAGCGTGTCATCGAAGAGCCGCTCGAAATCGAGCGTCAGCACCGGCACCGCGGCCGGGGCCACCGGCTCGGCCCGCACCGGCGCCGCAAGACCAAGCGCCAGCACCGCCGCGGCCAGCAAAAGGCGCAAAAGGCCGGGGAGGCTCCCCGGCCCCGTCAGGGCATTGCGCGGGCGGATCCGCCGCATCGGCTCAGAACTTCGTCGCGATGGTCAGATCGAAGTTCTGTTCCTTGTCGTAATCTTCTTTCTTGATCGCCTTCATGAAGTTCAGCCGCAGCGGCCCCAGCGCCGAATCCCAGAACACCGAGAAGCCGACCGCAGAGCGCAGACGCAGGGAATCGTCAACCTCGCTTGGCGCACCGCTGCGCCCGCCCGTGGTGTTGTCGAGCCCCCAGACCGAGCCGGTATCCCAGAACAGACCGCCATGGATGCCATATTCCTCGGGCAGGCCCAGCGGGAATTCGCTCTCAAGGCGCAGGGCCGCGAAATACTTGCCCCCAAGGGCATCGCCGTTGGCAGCCCCGGCCCCGTCATGCACGTAATCGCGCGGACCATAGCCATTGCTTTCGAAGCCGCGGACCTTGTTGTTGCCCGAGAAGCGGTCAAGGATCGTCAGCGTGGTATCCCCCCGCGCGGCGATCGCCCCGCCTTCCAGCTCGGCCCGCAAGGTCACATCCTCGTTCCAGACCTTGCGTTCGGCGCGCAAAAGCGCCGTGGTCTTCAAGGCCTCGACATCACCCCCCAGACCGTAAAGATCCTGACTGAACCGGAACGTGAAGCCCGTGCGCGGGTCGATGCCGGTGCGGCGCGTGTCAAAGGTATAGGTGTAGCCCGGCCCCATGCTGTTGCGGGCGCCCTGCTCCTCCTCGGCGACAAGGATCTGCGACGACCAGAGCCCGTCATCGGTGTTGTCGGCCATATCATCGTCATAAGAGGTCACGCTGCTCAGCTCGCTGCGCAGGAAGCTGTAGCGCATCTCCAGCCGCGCATTGCGCGCCAGCGGGAATTCGAGCGAGGGCGAAATCCCCATCATCTTGGTGTTGTAATCGGAATTGTCGCTTTCCGAGGTGTTGTACCACAGATGGAAGCGGCCCTTCAGATCGCGGCCCAGCAGATGCGGCTCGATGAAGTCGATCGAGTTCTGCTGGTTGTCCGAAGTGGTGCCGATCGAGATGCCCAGATATTGCCCGCGGCCCAGGAAGTTCGATTCCTCGAGCGAGGCGTTCAGCCCGATCCCGGACGAGGCGCCATAGCTCGCGCCGAAGGACAGCGAACCGGTCGGCTGTTCCTCGACATCGACGCCGACGATCACCTGATCGGGGCCGGTGCCCGGTTTCGTGCCGACATCGGCCTTGGAGAAGAAGCCAAGCGCGCGGATCCGTTCCGAGGCGTTCTTGATTTCGCGCGGGTTGAAGGGGTCGCCTTCCACCGTGTTGAACTCGCGCCGGATCACGCTGTCCAGCGTGGTGGTGTTGCCCTCGATGTCGATGCGCTCGACAAAGACGCGCTCGCCCCGCACCAGCGCGAATTCGACGTTCAGCGTCTGCGTGCGCGGATCGCGGGTGATGCGCGGATCGACGCGGACGAAGTTCACGCCCTTGCGCAGCGCGACTTCCTCCATCCGGGTCACGGCGTAATCGATGTCGGTCGGCGAATAGATCCGGCCCGAGCGGATCTTGGCCAGCCCCTCGAACTCCTTGGCGTCAAGCTCGCCCACTTCGGACACCGTGGTGATCTGGCCGAACCTGTATTGCTGCCCTTCGCGGATGTTGAAGGTCATGAAGAAGCCTTCGCGGTCGCGCGTCATTTCGGACGAGACGCCGGTCACTTCCACATCCGGATAGCCGCGGGAATGGTAGAAATCGACCAGCATCTGCCGGTCAAGCTGCACCCGGTCGGGCACGAAGGTGTCGCGCTGGATCAGCCGGTGCAGGATGCCCGCCTGTTTCGTGCCCAGAACGTCGCGCAGACGCCGGTCCGAGAACGAGCGGTTGCCGGTGAAGGTGATGCGGTTGACCTCGGAGACGGCGCCTTCCTTGATCTCGAAGACGACATCGACGCGGTTGCCGTCACGCTTGATCACCTTCGGATCGACGCGGGCGGCCAGACGACCGGTGGTGGCATAGCCCTCGGCCAGCGCGGCGGCATCGGCTTCCAGCGTCGCCGGCGAGAACACCTTGCGCGGCTGCGTCTTCACCAGCCCGGCCAGCTTGTCATCCTTGAGGATCTTGTTGCCTTCGAAATCGACGACGTTGACGGTCGGATATTCCTTGACCCGGATCACCAGCGTCCCGCCCTGCGGCACGATCTCGACGCTTTCGAACAGGCCCGAGCCCTGCAGCCGCTGAAACGCGTCGTTCAGCGCCCCGGCGCTGACCCTGGTGCCCTTGGCGATTCCGGCATAGCTGAGGATCGTCGCCGGTTCGACCCGGTCGTTGCCCTCGATCTTCACGCTTTGAAAGGCATAGTCCTGCGCCAGCACGGGCGCGGCGACAAAGGCGCAAGGCACTGCAAGGGCAAGGAATGTGCTGGTCGCGAGCGTGCCCAGACGGGTCTTCGCCGTGGTCTTGGCAAGTTGCAGCCGGATCGTCATCGCACTCTCCCCGTCAGGTCGCTAGGCGCAGTTCTCTGACGTGACTAGCGAGAAAGACGGCCCTTGTCAAAGCGACAGACCGTGTTCGGGCGCAAGGAAAGCGCGAGATATGGTAGATTGATCAAAGCTGATACAGGGTCGGATCGGCGGCGGGAAGCAGCGCCGAAACCTCGACACCGATCACCACGGCGCCCGCAAGCGCCACGAAGATCGCCATCGGAACCAGAATGCGATCCGCCGCAAGGTCGAAGACCAGCGCAAAGCTCCGGTATCCTTCGCTCAGAACCGCTTGCATGATCGGGTCTCCTTTGCCTTTCGGAAAGGAAATACCCGTTCAATACGGCCTAATTAGGGCGGATCGGGGCGAATTTGCGGCACCTCCGCCCCGCGCCCCGGCCGGTTTCAGCACACCAGATCGTTCCACAGGCCAAAGGCCATCAGCGCCAGCACCAGCGCCAGCCCGACCGATACCATCAGGCTCATCACCCGGTCCGACGGCGGCTTGCCGGTGACGCCTTCCCAGAGATGGAACACCAGATGGCCGCCATCCAGCACCGGGATCGGGAACAGGTTCAGGAAGCCCACCGCGGTCGACAGCATCGCGATGAACCAGATGAAATCCGCCACCCCCGCCTTGGCCGCCGCGCCCGAGCCCTCGGCAATGCCGATGGCGCCGCGCAGGTTGCAGCTGGAAATCTTGCCCAGCACGATATGTTCGATCGCCGAGACCGAGGCGGTGATCGCCGCCCAGGTCTGCTTTGCCCCGCCGGTCAGCGCCTCGACCGGGCCGATCGCCTCGGTGACCGGGCTGAAGCCCGGGCCCGCGATCAGGCCGATCTTGTAATCGCTGACGAAACTGCCATCCGGGCGCGGCATGTCGACGATCTTCGGCGTCAGCGTCACCGAGAGCGTGGCGCCGCCGCTGTCCTCCTCGGCGGGACGCCACAGATCCAGCGTCAGGGGCGCGCCCTTGCCCGCGCCGACCTTGGCGACCAGATCGTCAAAGCGCCAGATCGGCTGCCCGTCGATCGCGGTGATCACGTCGCCCATCCGGATCCCGGCGGCATCGGCGGCCGATTGCGGCAGCACCTGCGCGGCGCGCGGCGGCGCAAGCTGCGGCCCCTCGACCACCAGATCGGTGCCGTCGCGCAGCACCCGGTAGCTGAGGAAGGGTTTTTCCGGCGTCGCCACCTCGCGCAGACGGTCGAAATCGGGCAGCGCGACGCCCTCGATCGCCAGAAGCCGGTCGCCCGGGCGCAGATCGCCCGAGCCGCCGGGCAGCGCCACCAGCTCCGCCACCTGCGGCGGCACGGCGGGCTTGCCCTCCCAGGCCATCGCCCCGGCAAAGACCAGGATCGACAGGATGAAGTTGAAGACCGGCCCCGCGGCAACGGTCGCCGCCCGCGCCCAAAGCGGCGCGCCATGCATCGAATGGCGGCGTTCCTCGGCGTTCAGCCGCGCCATGGTTTCCTCGTCCACCCCCGCCGAGGTGGCGTTGGCATCGCCCAGAAACTTGACGTAACCGCCCAGCGGGAAAAGCGAAATCTTCCAGACCGTGCCGCGCTTGTCGACCCGGCTGATCAGCTTCGGCCCGAAGCCGATCGAGAAGGCCTCGGCCTTGATGCCGCACAGCCGTCCGACGATGTAATGGCCATATTCATGCACCGTGACGATGATCGAGAGCGCGACGACAAAGGCCAGCACGGTCTGCAGCATCGAAACGAGGTCGGGAAGAAAATCCAAGGGTCAGGTCCTTACTGTCGGCACAAGGCTGCGGGCAAGCGCCCGCGCGGTGGCATCGGTGTCCATCACCATATCGAGACTGTCGAGCGGTTTTCCAAGCCCGTGACGCGCGGTCATCTCGGTCAGCACGGCCTCGACCAGACGGCTCATCGCCAGAAAGCCGATCTCCTCGCCGATGAAGGCATCGAGCGCGGCTTCCTTGGCGGCGTTGAAGGCCGCGCCCGCGGTGCCGCCCATCGCCATCACCTCGCGCGCCAGACGCAGCGCGGGGAAGCGCGCGTCATCCGGGGCGCGGAAGGTCAGCGCGCCGATCTTCGCCAGATCAAGCCGCGCGACGGGCAGGTCGATGCGGTCGGGCCAGTTCAGCGCATAGCCGATGGCATGGCGCATGTCGGGCGCGCCCAGATGCGCCATCAGCGCGCCGTCCTTGAAGCCGACAAGCGCATGCACCAGCGATTCCGGATGCACCAGCACCTCGATCTGTTCGGGGCTGACGCCGAAATATTCCTTGGTTTCAATTAGTTCCAAGGCCTTGTTGAACATGGACGCAGAATCGATGGTGATCCGTTGCCCCATCGCCCAGTTCGGATGGGTCGAGGCCTGCGCCACCGTCGCCTGCGCCAGTTTCTCGATCGGCCAGTCGCGGAACGCCCCGCCCGAGGCGGTGATGATCACCCGCTCGACCGCGTCGATCTCCTCGCCCACCAGCGCCTGAAAGACCGCCGAATGTTCGCTGTCGACCGGCAACAGGCGCGCGTTGTGTTTCGCGGCCTCGGCCAGAAGCAGCGGCCCGGCGGTGACCAGCGATTCCTTGTTCGCCAGCGCAAGCGTCGTGCCCTGCGAGAGCGCGGCAAACCCCGGCGCAAGCCCCGCGGCGCCGACGATCGCCGACATGATCCAGTCGGCCGGACGCAAAGCCGCCTCGATCAGCGCGGCTTTGCCCGCCGTCGCCTCGATGCCGGTTCCGGCCAGCGCGTCGCGCAGCGCGGGCAGGCAGTCTTCATGCGCGGTCACCGCAACCTCGGCCCGGAAGGCCCGCGCCTGTTCGGCCAGAAGCCGGATGTTGCGCCCGCCAGACAGGGCCACCACCTGAAAGGCCCCGGGTCGGCGGGCGATCAGGTCAAGCGTATTGACCCCGATCGAGCCGGTGGACCCGAAAACCGTAATGCGTCGCATGACTTAGCCTCCGAAAAGCGTTTGCGGCATCAAGGGCACAAGCAAAAGCACCACCAGAGCCGCGCCGATCAGCGCGTCGAACCGGTCCAGCACTCCGCCGTGACCGGGGATCAGGGCCGAGGAATCTTTCACCCCCATCCGCCGCTTGATCGCGCTTTCCGCGATGTCGCCCATCTGCCCGGCAAGCGCCACAATCGGCGAAAGCCAGACAAGCGCAAGACCGCCCGGGCCCGCTGCGGCGAAAAGCCCGCCCACGGCGCCCGCGCCGACCCAGCCCGCCACGGTGCCCGACCAGGTCTTTTTCGGCGAGACGCTGGGCCAGAATTTCGGCCCGCCCAGGGCACGGCCCGCAAAATACCCGCCCACGTCCGAGGCGACGATGACGCAGACCAGCCACAAGATCACCTCGGCACCGACGCCAAGGCGCAGCGCCGCCAGCGCATAGCCCGCCAGCATGATCAGCACCGCATAGGCGGCGAAAATCGCCCGGTCGCGGCGGGCCGTGGCGAAGCTGCCAAGGGCCGCGGGCAGGATCAGAAGCGGCGTCAGGAACCAAAGATGCCCGAAGACAACGGCAAACAGCGCCGCCGCGCCGGTCAGGCCAAGGCCCACCGCAGGCCAGGACGCGGCCCCCTCGGGGCGCGTCATCGCCGCCAGTTCCCAGATCATCAGCCCGGTGACCAGCACCGCCAGCAGCAGAAACGGCAGCCCCCCCAGCCAGATCGCCAGCGCCCCCGCCGCGACCATCGCCAGCCCCGAGCCCGTGCGCGCGCGCAGATCCGACCAGTTGCCGCTCATCCCTTCACCCCGCCGAAACGCCGCTCGCGGCCGGAAAATTGCGAAAGTATCGCCGCCAGCGCCGCCGGGTTGAAATCCGGCCAAAGCGTCGGCGTGAATTCATATTCCGCGTAAGCCGCCTGCCAGGGCAGGAAATTCGACGTCCGCGTCTCGCCCGAGGAGCGGATCACCAGATCCGGATCGGGGATCGCCGCGGTGTCGAGATGGCTTGCAAAGACCGCCTCGGTGATCGCCTCGGGGGCCAGCCGCCCGGCCGCCACTTCCTCGGCCATCAGGACCGCCGCCCGGCGCAGCTCGTCGCGGCCGCCGTAATTGATCGCCACGGTCAGGTTCAGCCGCGCATTCATCGCCGTGCGCGCCTCGATCCCGTCCATCAGCCCGCGCAGCTTGCCATCCAGCGGCCCGCGGTCGCCGATGAAGCGCATCCGCACCCCCTCGGCCGACATCGCATCGGCTTCACGCTGGATGTAGCGGGCAAAAAGCGACATCAACCCAAGGACTTCCTCGGTCGAGCGCTTCCAGTTCTCGGTCGAAAAGGCATAAAGGGTGAGCCATTTCACCCCCAGATCGGGGCAGGCGCGGACGATCTCCTTGACCCGTTCCGCGCCCTTTCGGTGCCCGACCAGCCGCGGCCAGCCGCGCTGCTTCGCCCAGCGGCCGTTGCCGTCCATGATGATCGCGACATGCGAGACGCCGTAATCGGTGACGCCACCGCCGTTCGGCGCGGGTCGGGGCTCGGTCGCGGTCATCATCTGCCTTTCTGCACGTCTCAGACGTGCATGATCTCCGCCTGCTTGCCCTCAAGCGCCTTGTCGACCACACCGATGTGCTTTTTCGTCAGCTCTTCGATCTCGCCTTCCCAGAACTTCACGTCGTCTTCCGACATGCCGTTCGCCTTGGCCTTCTTGATCTGGTCCATGCCGTCGCGGCGCACGTTGCGAATGGCGACACGGGCATGTTCGGCATATTGCGCGGCGACCTTGGTCAGCTCGCGGCGGCGTTCCTCGTTCAGCTCGGGGATCGGCAGCATGATGATCGGGCCGTTGGTCTGCGGGTTGATGCCCAGGCCCGAATCGCGAATGGCCTTTTCGACCTTGTTGATCATGCCCTTGTCCCAGACGTTCACGGTGACCATCCGCGGCTCGGGCACGTTGATCGTGCCGACCTGGTTGATCGGCACCAGCGAACCATAGGCATCGACCATGATCGGCTCGACCATCGAGGCCGAGGCCCGCCCGGTGCGCAGCGTGCCGAATTCATGTTTCAGCGCATGCATCGCGCCTTCCATGCGGCGTTCGAGGTCGTCGGTGTCGATTTCGATGTCGTCGGACATGGGTTCCCCCGTTCTTTTCCGTTTTCGTCTTCTTAACGGGGCGGGCGGCGCTTGGATAGGGGCCAAGCGCACGCAGCCGTTCCGTTGCGTCACATGTCGCCGATCTCAGCCCTGCACGCGGGTATAGGTGCCCTGCCCGGCCAGAATGCCGCGGAACCCGCCCGGCTCATCGAGCGAAAACACGATGATCGGCAGGTTGTTGTCGCGCGCCAGCGCAATCGCCGAGGCATCCATGACGCCGAGGTTCTTTTGCAGCACCTCGTCATAGCTGACGGTGTCGTAGCGCTTCGCATGGGCGTGTTTCTTCGGGTCCATGTCATAGACGCCATCGACCTTGGTGCCCTTGAAGATCGCTTCGCAGGACATCTCGTTCGCCCGCAAGGTCGCGGCGGTGTCGGTGGTGAAATAGGGGTTGCCGGTGCCCGCGGCAAAGATGCAGACGCGCTTTTTCTCCAGATGTCGCACGGCGCGGCGGCGGATGTAGGGCTCGCAGACCTGATCCATCGGAATCGCGCTGATGACGCGGGTGAAGACCCCCATCGATTCGAGCGCGCCCTGCATGGCGAGCGCGTTCATCACCGTCGCCAGCATCCCCATGTAATCGGCCGTCGTGCGCTCCATCCCCTGCGCCGAGCCCGCAAGGCCGCGGAAGATGTTGCCGCCGCCGATCACCATGCAGATCTCGACGCCCAGATCGCGCACCGATTTCACCTCGCGGGCGATGCGCTCGACGGTCGGCGGATGCAGGCCGTAGCCCTGATCGCCCATCAGCGCCTCGCCCGAGATCTTCAGAAGCACGCGTTTGTATTTCACGATCGGTTCGTTGGCTTCGGTCATCGCGGCTCCTTGGCGGTCCCTGGTTGTCATCGGGGCGCAAAATGTCGCAAATGGCGTCCGGGATCAACCTCAACCGCAGCCTCGGGATCATCGCCGTGTTCGACCTTGCCGCCCTGCCCGCTGACCGCCCGGTGCTGATCGCGGGGGCGACGGCCTCGGGCAAATCCGCGCTGGCGCTTGAAATTGCGGAACAATCCGGCGGCGTGGTGGTGAATGCCGATGCGCTGCAGGTCTGGTCGTGCTGGCGCGTGCTCTCGGCCCGGCCCTCGGCCGCGGAAGAGGCCCGCGCGCCCCATGCGCTTTACGGCCACCGCGCCCCGGGCGAGGATTATTCCGTCGGCGCCTGGCTGCGCGAGATCGGCCCGATCCTTGCGGCCTTTCGCGCGGGCACCGGCCCGCGCCCGATCATCACCGGCGGCACCGGGCTTTACCTGACCGCGCTGACCGAGGGGCTGGCCGAGATCCCCGCCACGCCCGCCGAGATCCGCGCCGAGGCCGACCGGCGCCGCCTGACCGAGGGGCACGCGGGCCTGCTGGCCGAGCTGGACCCCGCCACCGCCGCCCGCGTCGATCCGCGCAATCCGATGCGGGTGCAGCGGGCCTGGGAGGTGGCGCGCACGACCGGCCGGGGGCTCGCCGCCTGGCAGGATGATACGCCGCCGCCGCTTTTGCCGCTGGCCGCCGCCGTCCCGCTTCTGCTCTCGCCCGAGCGCGACCTTCTGGCGGCGCGGATCGATGCCCGCTTCGAGACGATGCTTGAGTCGGGCGCGCTTGACGAGGTCCGCGCCCGGCTGCCCCAGTGGGACGGCGCGGCGCTCTGGGCCAAGGCGATCGGCGCCCCCGAGCTGGTCGCGTATCTGCGCGGCGAGATCGATCTGGCCACCGCGACCGACCGCGCCAAGGCCGCCTCGCGCCAATATGCGAAGCGCCAGCGCACATGGTTTCGTGCCCGGATGGGGGGCTGGCACAACATCCTGCGGGGCTGAAACCGGGCCGCGCCAATTTCCGCGCGGCCGCGTTTTTCGTTGGATTAACAAGGGGATCTTCCCTATCCTTGGGCCGACCGCCGCCGCCCCGGAAGTTTACGTGACCCTTTTCAAGACCCCTCCGCTCGCGCCCTTCGCCAAGACCCTGCGCCCGGGCGCTTCGGCCGCATCCGTCGCGGCCCAGCCCGCCCGGCCGAAGTCGCTCTTGCCCGAGCCGCCCTCGGTGCCGCGCATCGTGCCGATCGCCCGGCTCGCCCAGGGCGGGCGCTGGCGCGTGGAGGCGATGCGGGCGCTGTCGGAACCCTGTTTCCTGTGGTTCACCCGCGGTCAGGGCCGCATCACCATGGGCGGCGTGACCCGCGGCTATGGCCCCTATTCGGCCGCCTTCCTGCCCGCGGGGGTGATGCATGGCTTCGAGATCTCGACCCAGACCACCGGCCTTGCGGTGTTTTTCGGCAAGAATTCGGACCTGACGCTGCCGCATGCGGCGCAATATCTGCGCGTGCGCGAACCTCCGGTGCAGGCGGAAATCTCGGGGCTGATCGAATCGGTGATCCGCGAGCTGGAAAGCAACCGTCCCGGATCGGACCGGGCGGCGCTGCATTATCTCGGGCTGTTGAGCGTGATCATCGAACGTCAGGGCATGTCGCAGGCGGCCGAGCCCCGCGCCTCGGAGGCCGCACGCAAGCTGGTGACCCGCTATGCCGCTGTTCTGGAACGGGATTTCCGCTCCGGGCTGGGGGTGGCGGACTATGCCGCGCAGCTCGGTGTGACGGCGACGCATCTGACGCGCTCGTGCCGGATCAGCTGTGGGCGGGCCGCCTCGGACCTGCTGCAGGATCGCCGCCTTTACGAAGCCCGTCGGCTGCTGAGCGAGACCGGAACCCCGGTGAAGGACATCGCCGCAGCACTTGGCTTCAACAGCCCGGCCTATTTCACCCGCGCCTTTCAGGCGAGGGTCGGCAAGACTCCCTCGGCCTTCCGCAAGGGCGGCTGAGCCGATATCCCTTTCGGCCGGTCTGCCGCCCTGGCTCTTGCGCGCGGCGGGGCCGTCCCTATCTAGGCGGGGCAGACATTAACGGAGTATTCATGGAACGCGCGATCGAACGGGTGCTTTTTGCCAGTCGCTGGTTGATGGCACCGATGTATCTGGGCCTTGTGGGCACGCTGGTGATCCTGCTGTGGGCCTTCGTGCTGGAGCTTTACCATTTCGCGCTGCAGATCCCGCAGATGGAGGTGGATATCGCGGTGATGGGGGCGCTGTCGCTGATCGACCTCAGCCTTGCCGCGAACCTGATCCTGATCGTGATCTTCTCGGGCTACGAGAATTTCGTCTCGCGCATGGACACCCACGACCACGAGGACCGGCCGGATTGGCAAAGCGAGGTCGATTTCTCGACGCTGAAGCTGAAGCTGGTCGCCTCGATCGTCGCGATTTCCGGGATTCACCTGCTCAAGGTCTTCATGGATATCGACAAATATCCGCCGGAAAAAATCACCTGGATGGTGGTGATCCATCTGGTCTTCGTCATCTCCGGGGTGCTGCTCGCGCTGATGGACTGGATTGCCAATCACGCCAAGTCGATGAAGAAGGCGGCGAAATAAGCCCGATCACACAGCCCGCGGCCTGGCCGCGGGCCTTTCCGGCAAGGTCAGGCGGCGGAAAGATGCGCGCTCGCCCCCGCCTCGGGCAGCTGGAACCGCTCGACGGTCTGGCGCAGGTCGCTGCCCTCGCTGGCAAGCGCCCGCCCCGAAGCCGCCGACATGTCGGTCATGTTCGCGATATGCTGCGTCGTCTGATCGAGCTGGGTCACCGCGCCATTGATCTCGACGATGCCGCGGGCCTGTTCCTCGGCCGAGGCGGCGATTTCGCCCATCCGGTCAAAGATGTCGCGCACCGAGGTCACGATCTGATCCAGCGCCTCGCCGGTCCGGCCGACCATCTTCACCCCGCCCTGCACCTGCGTGGTCGAGGTTTCGATCAGTTGCGAAATCTCCCGCACCGCATCCGAGGCCCGCTGCGCCAGCGCCCGCACCTCCGAGGCGACGACGGCAAAACCGCGTCCCGCCTCGCCCGCCCGCGCCGCCTCGACCCCGGCGTTGAGGGCCAGCAGGTTGGTCTGAAAGGCGATTTCCTCGATCACATGGGTGATGCGCGAAATCGACTGCGACGAGGCCTCGATCTCGGCCATCGCCGCCACGGCCTCGGCCACCACGCCGACGCCGCTTTCCGCATTCTGACGCGCCTTTGCCGCGATTTCACGCGCCTGCGCCGCCCCGTCAGCCGCCGAGGAAACCGAGCTTGTCAACTGGTTGAGCGCCGCCGCCGTTTCCTCCAGCGCCGCCGCATTGCGTTCGGTGCTGTGCGCGAGCTGCGTGCTGGCCTGCGAAAGCTTGCCCGCCTCGGCATCGACCCGCATCGCCGACATGTCGATCTGCACGAGCGCATCGCCCAGCTGACCGATGGCGGTGTTGAAATGCGCCCGAAGCTGATCGTATTCGCCCGGCAGCGGGGTTTCGATGACGCAGTGCAGATCGCCCGCCGCAAGGCATTCGAGCGCTTTCGACAGCGCCGAGACCACGAGCTGCTGTTCGGTCAGACGCGCCCGCGTCTCTTCGGCGCGCCGGGCCGCGTCGAGCCGCTCCGCCTCGACGCGCTGCCGATCGCGTTCGAGCGCCTCGGCCTCGGCCCGGCGGCGCTCCGCCTCGGCGCGCTCGGCCTCGGCCCGGGCCGTCTCCTCGGCACGGCGTTTCGCCTGTTCCTCGGCCTGCAGAGCCGCCTGCATCCGGGCATTTTCCTGCAGATTGGTGCGGAACACCACCAGAGCCCGCGCCATGTCGCCCAGCTCATCCTTGCGCTCGGTCCCGACGATCTCGACATCCGTCCGCCCTTCGGCGATCGCCTGCGTCGTCGCCGCCTGGCGCTGCACGCAGGAAGCAATATGCCGCCCGCCCGCCCAGGCCACGCCCGAGGCCAGCACCAGCGACACCACCACCGCAATCGCGCTCAGCCGGGCCTGCGCCGCCAGCATCTCGGCCGCCAGATGATCCGGCGAGGCGACGACATAGATGCCGATCGGAACCCCCGAGAAATCCTTTACCGCAACGGCGCGGCCGACATGGGGCACGCCGCCGAAATCCCGCAACACATCCATGCCGTCGGAGTTCAGCACCGTTTCGAAATCGCCCGCCGCCAGCATCGGCGCCTCGCCGGTGGTTTCGGCCATGCGCTCGATCTTGTCCGCCGAGCCCGTCGGGGGCACCGCGTAAAACTCGAACTCGTTCCCCGTATCCCGTGACATCGCCGACAGAAACTGCGCATCCATGTCAAAGCCGACCTCGACGGTGCCGACATGGGCGCCCTGCCAGCTGATCGGGGCGACGCCGCGCGCGCCGATCCCGGTTCTGCCGCGTTCAAGCCCGCGCTCGGGCACCTGCTCCGCATTCGCCCTGACCACCATCGGGCGGGTTTTCGTCAGATCGTCGCCGCGCTTGTCGAGCTGATGCACCCGGATCATCGAGATGCCCGGCGGGACATGGAAATGCAGCTGTGTCATCCCGGTCTGGGCCATCATCGCCTTGATCGAGCCCGCCAGCATCGTCTCGATCGCCGCGTCATCACGGCGCGAGACGGCCTCCTGGATCGCGGGCACCCCCGCGATGATCTGGGCCATCGACAGCGCCTGTGTCGTGCGGGCGTCGATCGCCAGCCGCAGCGCATCCGCGGCCACGGCGCGTTCCTTGGTATAGGCGGCGTCCAGCGTGCGCTGCCCGACCAGCACCATGCCGGACAGGTTGAGCACGATCGCGATCACCGCGGTCAGAAGGGGAAGCAAAAGGATCTGTCTGCGAAGCGTCATCGACGGTCTCCATCGTCAGTCGCAGACGGGATAGCGGAAAATCGTGAACACCCGATTTACGGGATTAACCGGCTCGATAAATTACCATAAGGCGAGTTAAGCCCCGAAACCATCAACCGGGCCGCCCGGCAGGACGACCCGGTTGCGCCTTGGGCGCAAGGCTTCGAAAGTGGGGCCGCGGCACTGCCGCGGCCCGGCTGGGCGGGGAGGGATCAGAAGAAGCCCAGCTTGTTCGGGTTGTAGCTGACCAGCATGTTCTTGGTCTGCTGATAGTGATCAAGCATCATCTTGTGGGTTTCGCGCCCGATGCCCGACTGCTTGTAGCCGCCAAAGGCCGCATGGGCCGGATAGGCATGGTAGTTGTTGACCCAGACGCGCCCGGCCTGGATGTGGCGGCCGAAGCGGTAGCAGGTGTTGATGTCGCGCGACCAGACACCGGCGCCAAGGCCATACATCGTGTCATTGGCGATGTGCAGGGCTTCATCCTCGTCCTTGAAGGTGGTCACCGAAACGACCGGCCCGAAGATTTCCTCCTGGAAGACCCGCATCTTGTTGTGGCCCTTGAGGATCGTCGGCTGGATGTAGAAGCCGTTCTTCAGATCGCCGCCAAGGCTCGCCGCATCGCCGCCGCACAGAACCTGCGCGCCTTCCTCGCGGCCAATCTTCAGATAGGACAGGATCTTGTCCTGCTGCTCCTGGCTTGCCTGCGCGCCGACCATGGTTTCCATAAGCCGCGGGTCGCCCTGCTTGATCGCCTTCACCCGGGCGATGGCGCGGGCGATGAACTCTTCGTAGATGTCCTCCTGAATGAGCGCGCGCGACGGGCAGGTGCAGACCTCGCCCTGGTTGAAGGCGAAGAGCACGAAGCCCTCGACCGCCTTGTCGAGGAAGGCGTCATCCTTGGCCATCACATCCGAGAAGAAGATGTTCGGCGACTTGCCGCCCAGTTCCAGCGTCACCGGGATCAGGTTTTCGGTCGCATATTGCATGATCTTGCGGCCGGTCTCGGTCGAGCCGGTGAAGGCGATCTTGGCGATCCGGTTCGACCGGGCCAGCGGCGCGCCGACATCGGGGCCCATGCCGTTGACGATGTTCAGAACGCCCGGCGGCAGCAGGTCCTTGATCACGTCGATCAGCACCATGATTGCGGACGGGGTCTGTTCGGCCGGTTTCAAGACGATGCAGTTGCCCGCCGCCAGCGCCGGGGCCAGTTTCCACGCCGCCATCAGGATCGAGAAGTTCCACGGGATGATCTGGCCGACGACGCCCAGCGGCTCGTGATAGTGGTAAGCCACGGTGTCATTGTCGATTTCCGACATCGAGCCTTCCTGGCTGCGCAGCACCCCCGCGAAATAGCGGAAATGATCGACGGAAAGCGGGATATCGGCGGCGGTGGTTTCGCGGATCGGCTTGCCGTTGTCCCAGGTCTCGGCGGCGGCGAGCAGATCGAGGTTCTCTTCCAGCCGGTCGGCGATCTTCAAAAGCACGTTCGAGCGATGCGCGGCCGAGGTGGTGCCCCAGGCGCCTTTCGCGGCATGGGCGGCATCGAGCGCCAACTCGACATCGGCCGCGGTCGAGGCGGCGACTTCGCAGATCTTCTCGCCGGTGATCGGCGTGATGTTGTCGAAATACTTGCCGCCCACCGGCGGCGTCCACTTGCCGCCGATGAAGTTGTCGTAGCGCGGCTTGAAGGGCGACACCATCACCCCCTTGAAATCATGCGGCATGTCGTTGGCCATCTTGTCCTCCCTGATGGTCTGACCCCCTCCCCGGGGTGTCGATGCGAAGAGACTGCGCCTCTTTGCGATTCTTGCATAGCCGCTTTGTTTTGGGGTTATGGCTGAGCTGTTTCAGGGGCGAGACAGGTGCAGGCGCAGCATCGCAAAATTCGTAAAGGCGGCGCGGGGTCGCAGGTAGGGAGAGGGGGGCTCTGCCCCCCTCGGCTGCGCTGTTATCTTTCATTGTCCCTGTAACGTCTTTTCGTGGGGTCTGTTACCGGAAGTGCCAGTCAGTCCGCAGACTATCCCGGACCGTTCGGCGACGTTCGGCATTGCCTCAGGTGCCAGCCTGTTGCCGCTTCCACCAATCCCAGATCGCCGTTTTGCGGACATGGCGGGCCGGTGGGAAGTGGGCCGCAACTTCGGCGGCGATTTGCTCGAAGGTGAGACGATCGACCCGCGCCGCAATGAAGGCCTGCAACTCCGGGTCGCCGTCGATCTTGCGAGGCGTGCCGAAGCGGTGCGCGCGGCGGTGTTCCGAAGGCAGGGCCGTGCATTCGGGCAGGCTTTGCAGCCCCTCTTGAAGACCCACTTCAAGGGCAGCTTCAAGCCCGGTGACGGCACGCGCAACGGCTGCTTGCCCGGCCTTCACCTCGGCCAGGGCAAGCGCCACCTGTGCCAGGGCCGCAGCCGCAGCCTTCGGGCAGTCATGCGACGTGTCGGGCGCGCCTGTCATGTGTCATCCCCGGCTTTCGCGTGGGGATTCGGCTGAACGGTGCCGTTCAACCAGCTGCGAACGGTGACATCACTCTTGCGCACCCGGCGGGCAATCTCGGCGATCGAACATCCCTTCGCTTGAAGAGCCGCCGCAAGCCAGCGATCGCCCAGCGGCACCTTGGCCCGCGTGGCGCAAAGCCGATCCCCAAGCGCGACGAGTCGCTTGCCCCCAACCATCCGCGCCGCCGCCCCCTCTTTCGCGCGCTCTTCATCGCTCGGAAAGGTCATGTCGGCCCCCCCGAAGGCCAGAAGGAATTCGATTGCCAGATCGCCCCCAAGAACCTCGACATAGGGCGCGAGATAGGCGGGCGGGCGCGGCAGAGCTTTGACGATGTTCCGCCCCGTGGCGGGCTGGGGAAGGTCAGGCGTCACGGGCATTGTCCCTTTGCAGTGGTGCAGGTTGTGCAGGTGGAAGCGGGCGCGATGCGCCCGCCGTCACTTCGCCAGGCGGTCCGGCTTGATCCCGAGTTGGACGCAGATCGCGGCCTCTTCGGCGGTCGCAGCGGCAACGCTTCCGGCGGTCCCCGGCGGCAAGCCGTTGATCGCAACCCGGTGCAGGTGCGCATAGGGCGCGGGCGATTTCGCCAGGAAGGACTCGAAGCTTGCCGCATCCTGCATGCAAAGCGCCGTCGCCCAGTCGCGCATGGCGGGCGTGATGTGCCCATCCCGAAGCGCACCATCAACCCGCCTGCGGGCGTCCTGTTCCTGCATCGTGGCCACGCGCGCATTGTGATGCGTCAGCAGTTCGGACACGGCTTCGATCGGCACGAAGCGCGCCGGATCGGCGGTTTCACGCGCGGTGGCCTTGGCCGGGCCTTGCTCGGTCTTCAGCGCCGCCAGCACCGTTTTCAGGATCGCCGCCGGATCGCTTTCCGGCGGCAGCGAAAGCGCCTCGGCCAGCTTGCGCAGAACATCGGTCGCTTCGGTCGGTTGAGTGCCGTCAGTTTCGGGGGCGTTCATCGTGGGTTCCTCGCTGGCCAGGGCCGTCAGGTGCAGGTTCGGATTGTGGACAAGGCCAGCGCCTTTCAGGCGCAGGATCTTCCCCGTCTTGCCGTCGAAGACGAAGACCGGGCTCAGGTAGCGGTATTCCCGTTCCCCGATCATTTCGCGGGCGGTCGCGGTCCATTCGACGCGCCCCCACAGGCCCTTGTCGTCGGACCGAAGTTCCTTGATCCAGCCAGCGGCGGGAACAGGGCCGTTCTGTTTCGACTCGGGCCGGTCGTTCTGGTGTTCGTAGTCGATCGGCAGATCGACCCCGCGCGACTGAAAGTCCCGGATCACCGCCGCCGGATCGGCCAGCTCGAAGCCTCGACCATCGCGCCCGGTCATCTTGCCAGGCGGCAGCAGATGCACCCATTCGGGCGCGCCGCCTGCGGGTGCAGGGTCAAGTTCGCAGGTTGCAAGCTGCAGGGCCATTACATGCCCCGCGTCACGGCTTCATCGAAGCGGACCCAGACGCCCGAGGTGTCGACGCCTTCCACGATCCCGGCGCGCGAGCGCGTGGCGGTGCCATCGGTCTTCGCAACGGTTTGATCATCGACGATGTAGCACAGCTTGCCCACATCGGCTTGCGTGATCAGGTCCGTCGCGAAGTTCGCAAAGCGGAAGGTGCCGGGCCGATAGTCGATCGTCAAGGCCCCGGCCACCCCGGCGCTGTTGTCAACCGTCGCTTCGGCCCGCCCGACCCCGAAAGCACCCGTCGCGATCGCGCCCTTGGTCAGATACCCGGCGCTGTTGCGCATGACGATGCCCCCTTTCCAGACCTTGACGCTTGCAGCCAAGGCATCGTTGAGGGTGTCGCCCATGCGGCGGGCGGTGTTGCGTTCTGCACTCAAAGCCACCATGGCCAGTTCCTCCGCAGATCAGGACAGATAGGGCGACACGATCAGAGACGCCGTTCCCTTCCAGGGGTTCGAGCCGCCGCCGCTGTTGGTTTCGGTGTTCAGAAGGCTCAGCGCGTCACTTTCAAGAGCGGGCGGAACAACGAGAACGTTCGGCGTCACGCCCAGAACACGCCCGCCATCCGTCTTGAAGCCCATCATGGCTGCGCGCGCCGCCGCATAGTTCGCGGCAGTCAGAGGTTGCTTCGAGCCCCATGCGAATTGCCACAGCCCGAACCCGGCATTCACCCGCGCCCGGATGCCATACAGGAACTTGTCGTTGCGGAAGACGTATTCGTCTTCGGTGCCGTTGAGGCTCTGGAACTCGTAACCCATGCGTTCTTGCCAGATCAGCGGACGCACGCTGCGCGACGTGTCGAGCAGGAACCATCCCGGACCCGCGCCACCATCGGTGTTCGCAACCGAGGTCACCTGATCGTCGCTGCCGGTGACGGGATGGTCCACATCGAAGAAGAATTGCCCATCGTAACAGGTCGTGTTGAACCCGCTTTTCAACAGCGAAAAGATCATCTCGTCGGGGTGGCGCGCGGCGGCTTGCCCCATTTCCGCGAAGGCGGGCTTGAAGACGCCCAGCCGGTCATCTTCGAAGTCGACCCGATTGACCTCGACCGTCGATTCGAACGTCCTGTTGCGGATCGTGAAGCCATGCGCCTCGAACGCCTTCACCTGGCGCTGGCCGACCCATTCCCGCATCGCCGGGAAGTTGCCCAGCCAGCCATAGGTTTCGTCGCGGCTTGAGCTGGGAACCACCATCGCAATCTTGTCGTAATGCGAAGGAGCCTCGCCGAGAGCGTCGGAAAAGATTGTGTTGAAGCCCCGGAAGGCAAGATCAAGCGTTTGACCGTTGATGATCATGGCGGCGTCCTTTTTCCAGTTCGCCTTTGGCGAACGATCTGGAAAAAGCAGTAAGATGCCGAACGGGGCCGAATAATCCGCAAGACCTTGCGCAAGGCGCGGGGCGCGAAGGTGATGAAGGGGAACAGAGCCATGTTCGCCCCGAACCGCGCCCCGATCAAGCACCGAATGAAGCCGCCGTTGAATGCGGTCGTGGCCTTGCTTACACTGTGCTTGAGGCCGTGATCCCGATCGGTAAGGGGGTTTCGTTTGCGCGGAATGGATGCCGGTTCGACCCCGGCCCGGCCTCGCCCATTTCCACCCTGTCGCACCGCTCGCGCGCAATCCGCTTCGTTGAACGGGGAACGGGCCGTTTTTGAAGGGGGGAAGGCGGTTTCTGGCCCCGAGGTGCCGCAATCAAAGAAGGGGTTTCCTTGGCGCGCTCACGCGCTGTTTTGCGAGGGGGAAAAATGCGAAAGGCGGCACCTTTCGGTGCCGCCCTTTCCTGCCCGTTTGGCTCCGTCACTTCGCGCGGCTCTTCCACGCCTTCAATCCCGTGATCACTTTCGGCGCGGCCCCTTCGGTCAGGAACCGCAGCGAAGATACCTTGTGGAACTTCAGCAACCAGCCGTTCAAGGCGTCTTCATCCAGGGCGCGTCCGCGGTGAATTTCCATCCAGAGCGTGCGGATCAGTTCGACCTGGGCGGGCGTGGCGAAGCCCTTGCGCTTGCCGTAGCTCTTGCCGCTGGCCTCAAACGGGCGGAAGCCGCAGTATTCGAACACGCCCATCACAGCCGTAAAGCCCTCTTGCGTGAGGTCTTTCGACGTGGTGACGCCCGCGATCTTCACCAGGGCGAGCCGATAGGTTTCATCGTCAAGCCCGATCTGCCGCTTGGCGACATGAAGGAGCTTGGTCTGTCTGGCCGTGATCGTCATGCGACTTTCTCCTGTTTGGTGGGGATATCCTTCTGTGCAGCGCGAAGCTGATCGATGAACTTGCGCAGGCGGGCGCCTTCGATTTCATAGGCGTTGAACAGCGCACGTTCCGCGAGGGCCATCACTGCGGAAGCCCCCGCGTCGTCGGTGTCGCGTTTCTGGAGGTGCTCGAAGACGCAACCCGCTGCTGAAAGCAGGTGGTCAGTTTCGACAAGCGTGCATTCAAGGCTCACAGCGTCGATCTGCGTCAAGGTGATCGTCACATCAGACCCGGCGTTGCGTTTGGCCCGAATCTGTTGAAGCCGCCTCGCCATGTCGCCGCCAGTAACCGCCACCCCGAAAATGCTTGCGAGGTCATCATTGTTGCGCAGTCTGCCCCCTTCGAAGTCATCGTGGAGCGTCCGCGTTGCCTCGGTGATGATGTCGTAAGAGGCCGTCAGGAAAGCCTCGAAGAGGTCCAGCAACTCGTTGAACGTCATCGGGTTCGCGGAAAGAAAATGGCGCACGTTCTTAATCATTTCCGCCCGTCCTGCGCCGCAAGTTTCAGGTCGATGATCGCCGCCTTGACGTGCTGGCCTGTCACCGCGCCGCCGCCCGCGAAAAGCTCCGCATTGCGGATCACGTTTTCGACGTTGCGCAGCCCGCCTTTCAACTTCGCCGCCGCCGCCAGTGCCGTCACGATTTCCCGCTCTTGCAGGCCGTTCGCGACCGCCAGCGCCTCCACATCGGCCCGGTCAACTTCTTTGATCGTCACCGGGCGACGCATCCGGCTTTGCAGCTGCGCAAAGTTCGTCATCACCTCTGCCAAGGTGAGATCGCCGCAGAAGACCAGATCAAAGCCGCTTTCCTCGCTGGCAACGCGCAGCCAGTCGAAAGCCGCGCCCTTCGTGCAGGAAGCCTTGTGGCGCTGAAACAGAAACTGCGCCTCGTCCACCATAAGCACCCGGCCCCGCCCGATCAGCCGCCCGATCGCCTGACGGATCGTCGTCAGATCGTGCCCCCGCATATCGCCTTCGTGCCACTGCGACAGAATGGCGGTCGCCACGTTCGACGGGTTCCCTTCGCCCTTGGCGATGGTCACATACACGGCCTCGTCGCCCAGCTTGCGGGTGATTTCCCGCAACGTGGCCGACTTGCCCACGCCCGGCGCGCCGCTGATCATCGTCATGGCCGGGCCGTCAATCGAGCGGATCAGATCGACCGACCGCTGAATCTCGGCGGCGGTGTGTGTCATCACGAAGCCGCCCGAACGGGGCAGCGCCTTCGGCAGTTCCGCCTCAGGTGTTGCAAATTTCAAGACTTCTGCCATTGTGGCCTCCGTTCACAGATGCGGGCCATGCCCGCCTTGATCGGCATGGGAAGCGGTGCAACGCTTCTCATGCCAGCCTCTCCCCGCCCGCCAGTTTCGCCGCGATAGCGGCATCCATGTTGCGCAGGAATTCTTCGGGAACCGTCGCCGCCTTCGGTTTTTCAACCGCCTTGCGTTCCGGTTTCAGGGTGCCGCCAAACCGCGCCCCCACAACTTTCGCCGGGGGTTCCGGTTCGCTGCCCTTCGGTGTGTCGAGCGTGTCCAGCGCGGCAAGCGCCGCCGCCATTTTCGCATCCGTCAGATAGCCGTTCGCCGCCTCTGCCGCTGCCACTGCTTGCCGCGCGGCCTTGCGGTTCTTGGCCGCTTCAAGCGCCCCTTTAACACTGTCGTAAGCCCCAGCTTTGACGGGCTCGATCCCCTTGCAGATCAGATACCCCTTGCTGTCGAAGGCCACCGCAGGCGCTTCGAAATTGTCGGGATCGCGCCCGATCAGGATTTGCCCTTGCTTGTGCCAGCCCAAAAGCGCGTCTTGGGTTTCAGGCCCGCCATAGCTCCAGGTGCCCACATGCACCCGCCCGAACCGATCGACCGAACCCGCCGTGTAGATCAGGCTCGCCCAGTAAAGCTGTTGCGAAGTCGGGCGGCGAACGATGCGCCCGGCCAAACCATCGCGGAACATCTGCGCATAGGACCGCCCGCGGGCCCCTTGTCCCTTGCGGCCTTCCTCGTGGTTGTGCCGCTCGATCTCGCGTTGGATCACCCGCGCCGCAACATCGAACGGCACCGGAACAATCGAGTCATCCGGCGCAGCGCCGGGCGCATGGCCCGCATGGGCGCCCTTGAATTCCGGCCTGTCGTCGATCGTGCGCGAGATCGTAGCAAAGGTGCGCTCTGCCGCCTTCGCCTGGGCGTTCTTCGGAATGGCGAAAGTCATCTCGATTCCCAGGTGATGACACACCCCCAACGGAACCACGTCGCCTTCGGCCTTGCCTTTGCCCCGCCACTTGTGCTTCGCGCCCCCGGCAACGTAATGCGAGGCGAAAGCGGACCCGTTGTCAGGATAAAGCCGATCGAAGATCCCGTGTTCCATGCAGACTTTGCGGATCACGCGGCCCACCGCCACGGCGTTTTCGGACCGGTCCAGCTCATAGCCCAGAACGAAGTTCGTCGCGGAATCGATCAGCGCGACCATCAGCGGGCGCACCGGCTTGCCATCGCCGAAATCGACCCAGAAATCGAGCGTGCGCCCGTCCAGCGACACCCATTCCAGCGGCTTGACCGAGGTCTTGTCCCGCGTCACGGGCATCGCCAAGGCTTTCACGGCAGCTTCACGGCCATGCCGGGCGTGTATCTTTTGCGCCTCGGGCAGGGCGTTCCACCTGTTCCAGACCGTGGAATAGGACGGCCAACTCCACCCGCACTTTGCGCCCACATCGCGCACATCCCGCCACGCTTGCATCAGGGGAAATTCCGGCCCCGCATCGCGCAGCGTGGTCATGAAATAGGACCAGGCTTCTTCGGAAATCTCCGCCTCCGGGCTGCCCGTTCTGGCATAGTCATGCAACAGCGCGGGGGCGAAGTTGACCGGATCAACCCCTTCCACCGCCTGCGAAATACGCCGCAAGGCCTGCCGGTTCGTCAGGTCTTTCCCAAAGGTCGCCTGCGCCTGCGCTTCAACCGCCCGGGTGATGCCACACCCCTTGCGCACACCGGCCTTGACCAGAAAACGGGCGATTTCCGCTTTGCGCAGGGCAACCTTGCGCATGTGCGGAGTCGCTGCCGCAAACAGGTCATGCGCTTCGGCGTCGAACTCCCCGCCGTCAAGCCCCGCCGCCTCGATCCGCCGCAGCTCGTAGGCGCTGCGAACATCCTCGGGCAGATCAGAAAGATGGAACCAGAAGCGGTTGCGCTCAATAGCTACAGGGATTTCGCGTGCCTTAAGCCAGTCTCGCGCGCCCCTGTTTGTAGTTGGAACGCCCGGAAGACAAACAATGTCAGAGACTTTCAACATCATGACTGAATTTGTCCCGCCGCAGTCGTGACGCGAGCAACCAAGGCCTCTGCCGCAGGCCCACTCCACTTACCAAAGAACGCATCTCGGACATTCTGGATGTGGCAACCATGCTGGCGGCACCACTCGTTCAGCGACGTGCCCTGCAATATGAAGCCCGCGCGCGCCTGCTGATAGCGCACTTTTCCTGCATCGCTTTGTGTGTTAATAGCTGACACGATGGACCTAACGTTTCGCGGTTCGCTTACAATGCGAAGCTATGCCTACAATACGGTGTTTTCAATGACTGATGTTGAGCGACCCAGCGAGCTAGTTCATCGCCTTCATAGGCTTCGTTTTGAACACGGCCTCACGATCCAAGAGATGGCGGAGAAATGCGGGCTCCCTAAGAGTTCCTTAGAGAGCTACATGCGGCTCGAGGGCGCGCGGCGGCCGGGCTTAGATGCGCTGGTTGCTATAGGTGATGGAATGCAGGTCTCGCTCGACTGGCTTGTTGGGCGCAGTGCCGAGAACTTTGAGCCAGGGGCGTCCAAGAAAGACTATGCGATAGCGTGTTTCAACGTGGTGTCTTCTCTCATTCGGTGGATGAGAGAAGAGCAGGTGCGGCGCGATGCGGTGATTTTCGGTGATGACGACGTTGCGGGTGTGCCAGATGCCGAGGTTGCAGCAAAGTCGATGCTAATCTTTGTGGACTTGACTCGGCGCTTCGCCACAGACGGCCAGCGCTTCTCGCCTGATCGTGAGGCCCTTTATGATGATCTCAGGGCGCATCCGGAACGAGAAGTGGGAACAAAATAGTTCCCGATTTCGTCGAGTGTGGGGGAAACGCTCCACACCTTAGCCGAACCTCACATTGATTTCATTGAATTATTTCGTGACACGGAATTTTGCAGTCGGCGCTTTCTGCCCGCTTCCCGGCGTTCTGTAACAAACCCGGTGAAATAGCCACCCCGTAACCCATTGAAAACAAAAGCACCAAAAAACGCGCGGTAACAAACTCAATTGGAGCCGTCATGCGCCTCACCCCCCGGGATATTTCGGCCAAGGTGAAAGACCAAAGGCGCTCCGTTTCGGGGCGCCCGCCTGCCTGTCCTTTCACCTTGGTGCAAATATCCCGGGGGGTGAATTGCCCGGCACGGGCAAGAGGGGGGCAGCGCCCCCCTGCCCTTACACCGCCAGCCCGAGCGCCTTGGCCTTGCGATAGAAGGTGGCGCGGCCGATGCCGAGATCGCGCGCCGCCGCCGAGACATTGCCGCCCGAGCGTGCCAGCGCCCGCACCATCTCGGCGCGTTGCGCCTCGGCCAGCGCCCCATGCCCCTCGTCGCGCTTGGCGCCGAACAGATCCGTGGCGGGCACCCGGCCCATCTGCGCCTCGTCAAGGCCCAGCTGGCGCCGCGCCGCCCGCGTCGCCCCGATCACCAGATCGTCGCGATCAAGCGCCAGAAGCACCACCCCCTGCGGGCTTTCTTCGGCCGAGCCGGTCGAGAGGATCCGCGCCCCCTCGAAGGAGGCGCGGAACAGATCCGCCTCGATCCGGCTCGCCGCATCCTGCACCGTCAGCGCGACAAGGCGGGCGTAGCCCTCGGTCATGTCCTCGCGCGCGGAACTGACGTCGATCACCCCGGCAAGTTCCCCCCGCGCGCCATGGACGGGCGAGCCCATGCAGGTCAGCCCGGTGTTGGTGGCGCGAAAATGCTGATCGCGCCAGACGGTGACGGGCCGGCCCTCGGCCAGACAGGTGCCGATGCCGTTCGTGCCCTCGCGCCCCTCGGACCAGTCCGATCCGGGGGCGAGATTCGAGCCGTGAAAGGCCCGCCGGTCGGCCTCGCGCATGCGTTCTTCCAGCACCAGCCCCTCGGCATCCGAGAGGAACACCGCACAGCCCGCCTCGCAGGCGGCGCGGGCGAGCCGGTCGAGCACCGGCGTCGCGACGCGCAGAAGCAGCCCCGCCGCCTCGCGCCGGGCGGCGATATCGGCGGCGGTCAGCCGATCGGAGACCCGCGCCCGCGCCGGGTCCAGCTTGTGATGGATCATCGACCGGCGCCAGCTGGCGGCAAAGCCCGCCCGCCCCGCCGCGGTGGACGAGGCGACGACCGCTTGCACGATCTCGGCATGGTTGCGCGTGGGGGCAGAAAGACGCATCGGAAAGCCTCCCCTCTTTTCGGTGCTTTCCGCAGGATAGGCGCTTTGCGGCGTCACGCAAGAGCAGGCGGGGGGCCTACGACTTTGGTCTAAGACTCACGCCTCGGCGGGCTCCGCCTGCCCCTCTTCGTGGCGCTTGCCGCGGTAGCCGGTGGCGACGACGAATTTTTCCGAGCTGTCCTTGCGGCTGGCGGGCGGCTTCATGTTCACCACCTTCTCGAAGTTCTTCTTCAGGACCGTCATCAGCCCCTGTTCGGCGCCACCCGCCAGAACCTTGGCGACAAAGGTGCCGCCCAGTTCCAGCACGTCGAAGGCGAAATAGGCGGCATGTTCGCACAAAGTGATGATGCGCAAATGGTCCACCTGCTGGTTGCCCGAGGCGGCCGCCGCCATGTCCGACATCACCACATCGGCGCGGCCGCCAAGCCAGGCCTTGACCTTGTCATCGGCACCATCTTCCAGGAAGTCCAGCTGATGCAGCTCGGCCCCGGCAATCGCCGCGATCTCCTGCAGATCGACGCCCAGAACCGTGCCGACCTTCTTGCCGCCCTTTTCGCCCAGCGCATTCACCCGCGCGACCGCGACCTGACACCAGCCCCCCGGCGCGCAGCCAAGGTCCACCACCCGCGCCCCCGGCACGAGGAAGCGGAACTTGTCGTCCAGTTCCATGATCTTGTAGGCGGCGCGACCGCGATAGCCCTCTTTCTTCGCGCGCACCACATAGGGGTCGTTCAGCTGCCGTTCCAGCCAGAGCGTCGAGGACAGCTTGCGTCCCTTCGCGGTCTTCACCCGCACCCGCAGATCGCGCTGCCCGCGCCCCGAAGTGTTCTTGCCAGAGCCCGCGCCGCCCGATTTGCCGCTGGGGGGTTTCGTCATTTCATCTCTCCCTCGATCGGCTTCATTTCTTCGATCACGCCGTCTTCGGCCATCTGCGCATACAAAAGCCCCTCGCGCAGGCCGCGGTCGGCCACCGACATCTTGTCCGTCGGCCAGACCCGCATCAGCGCCTGCAAGATCGCCGCCCCCGACATGATCAGCGTGTGCCGGTCGCGCCCGATGCGCGGATCGGCGCGGCGCCCCTCGGGGCCAAGCGTCAGGAACGAGCGGATCACCGCGTCGATCTCGCCCGAGGTCATCGTCAGACCATCGACCCGGTTGCGGTCATAGCGCTTCAGGTTCAGATGGCAAGCGGCAACCGTCGTCACCGTTCCGCTGGTGCCGATCACCTGAAACCCCTCCTGCGGCGTCCCCGAGGCATAGGGCGAGAAATCGGCCAGCTTTTCCTCGAAGAACCAGGACATCAGCGCGAAGCGCGCGGCGTCATCCTCGACATCGCCGAACTGGTCCTTGAGCGTGGCAACGCCCAGCGGAACGGAAATCCAGTCCACCACCCGCGCCTGCGGAATCTCGCCCTCGGGCTGATCGAAGCCGCCCGAGAGCCGCATGATCGAACGCGGCCGGTCCGAATGCGGCACCTTGGAAATGTCGATCCACACAAGTTCGGTCGAGCCGCCGCCGATGTCGACCACCAGCACCTGTTCGCTGCGCGGATTGACCAGCGAGGCGCAGGAGATCACCGCCAGCCGCGCCTCTTCCTCGGGCGGGATGATTTCCAGCGGCAGCCCGGTTTCGCGCCGGACATAGCGGATGAAATCACGCGCATTGCCCGCCCGCCTGCAGGCCTCGGTCGCGACAAGCCGCATCCGCTTGACGCCATGGGTTTCGATCTTGCGGCGGCAGATCTGCAGCGCCTGCACGGTGCGCGCCATCGACGAGCGCGACAACCGGCCCGAGGCTTCCAGCCCCTGACCGAGTTGAACAGCTTTGGAAAAGCTGTCCACGACCTGAAACTGATCGCCCTTCGGTCGGGCGATCAGCATCCGGCAACTGTTGGTGCCGAGATCGAGCGCAGCATAAAGCTCGCCCGGCTCGGCGGGGTGGGATGCGGCGCGTTCGACCAGTTTCGGGATCGCGCCCGCAGCCCGAGGACGCCTGGGCGCCATCTTACGCCCTCCGATTTCAAGTTACCCCCTAGGTAGCGCGGGGGGGCCGAAGGTTCAAGCGCCCGATGACATCTTCGTGACGCGCCAAGGCGGGGGGCGCTGCCCCCCGGGCCTGCGGCCTCCCCCCGGGATATTTGGGGCAAGATGAAGGGGGGAATTTATCTTGCTGCAAATATCCCCGCCGGAGGCCGCGCCGCGCGGCACCGCGCGACCGGGCGGGCGCTTGAGCGCGCCTCATCATCTTGATGCATGTTTTGGGGATGCATCGGGGCGCAAGGGGCGGGTAAGGAACCTGCGCGGTTGTCGCCAATCTGGCGCAACATGTCGAAATCCGTCACCGGGCGCGTCGCAAACGGGCGTATCCATATCTCAGAGGGAATCACGCACATGGCTGAGATCACGATCGTTTTCTGGCGCGACATCCCGGCGCAGATCATTGCCGGGACCGGTCGCAAGGCCGTCAAGAAACCTTTGCCCGAACGTTTCGAGCAGGCGATCGACCGCTGCGCGATGAAGATCGGCGCCAAGGACAGCGACGCCTATCTGGCGGAATGGCGCAAGGTGGTGATCGGCACCCGCGACGGCACGGATGCCGAAGCCGCCGAGGCCGAGCTGGCCCGGGTTCTCTCCGACTACGACACCGCCGCTTTGGTGCGGTTGATTGGCAATGACGGCTGGGACCAGGCCGGCCCCCCTGACGGAGAGATCTGATGGCGCTTTTGAACTTCCGCCGCGAGGCCGAGACCCCCACCAACGGCACGCTGACCGCTTTCCTCGACGGCTTCTCGATCGAGGTGATGCCGCGCACCGCCGAAAAGATCGAGGATTTCCGCACCCTTCTGCCCGCGGGCACCCGCGTCTATGTCGCCCATATCGAGGGCACGCCGATCGAGGAAATGGTCGCCACGGCGAAACGCCTGCGCGCCGAGGGCTTCGAGCCGATGCCGCATTTCCCCGCCCGGATCCTCCGCGACGCGCTGCAGCTGCGCGACTGGGTCGCCCGTTACAAGGGCGAGGCGGGCGTGAAACAGGCGCTGCTTTTGGGCGGCGGCCTCAAGACCCCGGTGGGCAGCCTCGACAATGCGATGCAGCTGGTGGAAACCGGCGCCTTCGCGGGCTTCGAGCGGCTGCATTTCGCCGGTCACCCCGAGGGCAACCGCGACATCGACGCCGACGGCACCGACAAGATCGTCATGCAGGCGCTTGCCCTGAAACAGAAATTCGCCGACACCACCGATGCCGACACGGCCATCGTGACGCAATTCGCCTTTGAGGCCGGGCCGATCATCCAATGGGTCGACCGTCTCGCCGCCGAGGGCATCAGGATGCCGGTCCATCTCGGGATCGCGGGGCCTGCGAAACTGCAGACGCTGCTCAAATTCGCGATTTCCTGCGGTGTCGGGCCGTCCCTGAAAGTGCTGCAAAAACGCGCCAAGGACGTGACGAAACTGCTCACCCCCTTCGAGCCGACCGATCTTGTGACGGAACTGGCCAAACACAAGGCCCGTCACCCCGATTTCGGCATCGAGGCGGTGCATTTCTTCCCGCTCGGCGGTATCAAGACCAATGCGACCTGGATCGCGGACAAAACGAAAGGCTGAGGCATGACCCGTACCGTTCTGGAAAGCAAATCGAAGACCGTGGTGATCGGCTTTGACGAGCCCTTCTGCGTCATCGGCGAGCGCATCAACCCGACCGGCCGCAAGAAACTGGCCGCCGAGCTGGAGCTGGGCGATTTCACCACCGTCGAAAAGGATGCGCTGGAACAGGTGGCCTGCGGGGCGACGGTGCTGGACATCAACTCGGGCGCGGTCTTCTCGAACAAGATGGCCGAAGATCCGCGCTATGCCGACAACAACTTCGTCGAGCCGCCCTTGATGCGCGATCTGATCTTGCGGGTGCAGGCGATCACCGATGTGCCGCTGTGCATCGACAGCTCGGTTCCGGCCGCTTTGGAAGCGGGCCTGGCCGCCTGCGAGGGCCGTCCGCTCTTGAATTCCGTCACCGGCGAGGAAGAGCGGCTCGAACGCGTGCTGCCGCTGGTCAAGAAATACAACGTGCCGGTGGTGGCGATCTCGAACGACGACACGGGCATTTCCGAAGACCCCGACGTGCGCTTTGCCGTGGCGAAGAAGATCGTCGAACGCGCCGCCGATTTCGGCATTCCGGCGCATGACATCGTCGTCGACCCGCTGGTGATGCCGGTCGGCGCCATGGCCTCTGCGGGCCGTCAGGTCTTCACGCTGGTCAACCGGCTGCGGACGGAGCTGGGCGTGAACACCACCTGCGGCGCCTCGAACATCAGCTTTGGTCTGCCGAACCGGCATGGCGTCAACGCCGCCTTCCTGCCGATGGCGATCGGCGCGGGCATGACCTCGGCGATCATGAACCCGGTCCGCAGCCAGGAGATGGAGGCCATTCGCGCCGCCAACCTGCTGATGAACCACGACGACAATGCGATGGACTGGATCCGGCTGTCGAAGGTGCTCGACGCGATGAAAGAGGGCGCAAGCTTCGCCGCGGCCGCTGAGCCCCCGGCGATTCGCGCCCCCGCGACGAAGCGCCCTACCCTTTGCAAACGCCCCGGCCCCGGCCGGGGCGTTTCGTTTCCGGGCCCGCCGGTAATCGCGCCCGATTGCCCGCCGCCCCGGGATCAATGCCGCCTGACCCTGCCGCTTCCGCCGCCCGTCGAAAGGTTTTCGACATAGTGATTAACGAAGTGTAAAAAAATCTGCCGTTTCAAAACCGGAAACACCCCCGGGCCGGACGCGGGGAATCGCCCTGAAATCGCGGCAATGATTCGCCGCGAAGCGCCGCCACTGTTTCCCCGTTCCGCCCAAAGACAGCGCAAGCGATTGAATTGTGACCACAATAAGGCGTGTACATGACCTCGTCTTGGCACTATATCTGGACCTGCCACATTAATATCTCATTGAAACCCGAAGAATTACTGGTCGCTTTTAAGGCCTGTGCCTAATGTTGGCACCACAACCTGGGATACGCACTGCCATGCGTTTGAACTGTCTGCCGCCTCGGGCGGTTTTCGCGGCTGCCCCCGCGGAAGCCACCCGGTCCGGGCGCATTGCGCCACGGGCCCGTCACGCTTTGACTGCCCTCTCGGGGCTGGCTGTGGCCGCTGCGCTTGCGGGCTGCGCCGATGCGCCGGGGGGCCGTGATGTGCCGACCTCGCGCGCCTCGACCGCCGCGATCGACATGCCGCTGGCGGATCCGACCATCGGGCTGCCGACCCCCGCCCCCCGCGCCGGGGCGCTGCCCGCCAACAGCGTGATGGCGCGCGACTTCCTCGAGCTGAACTTCATGCTGGAATCGGGCCGCACGATCCCGCAATTCTCGCGCTTCGAGGGGCCGATCAGCGTCACGCTGCAGGGCGCCGCGCCGCCCACCGCCGCGACCGAGCTGTCCCGCCTCGTCACTCGGCTGCGCAGCGAGGCGAATATCCCGATCTCGACCGGCGCGGGCGCCACGAACCGCATCAGCATCGCCTTCGTGCCCCGCGCCGAGATGAGCCGCGAAGTCCCGAATGCCGCCTGTTTCGTCGTGCCCAATGCCGCCACCTGGGCCGAGTATCGCGCCAACCGCCGCTCTGCCGCGGGCGACTGGACCAAGGTGCAGCGCCGCACCGCCGCCACCGTCTTCATCCCCGCCGAGGCGACGCCGCAGGAGCTGCGCGACTGCCTGCACGAGGAAACCAGCCAGGCGCTCGGGCCGCTGAACGACCTGTACCGGCTCTCGAATTCGGTCTGGAACGACGACAACTTCCACACCGTCCTGACCCGCTACGACATGATGCAGCTGCGCGCCGTCTATGCGCCCGAATTGCGCTCGGGCATGTCGGTGCCCGAGGTGCAGGCGAAACTGCCCGCCGTCTTCGCCCGGATCAATCCCGGCGGCGGCAAGGTCACCGGCCTGCCCGAGGATCCCACCCCGCGCGCCTTCGTCAACGCGCTCGAACGCGCCATCGGCCGCGGGTCGCAGGGCGCGCGCAAGGCGGCGGCGATGACGGCGATCCAGATGTCGGGGGCGCAGGGCTGGCAGGACACAAGGGCCGCCTTTGGCTGGTTCGCGCTCGGCCGGCTGAGCGTCTATGACGACCCCGAGACCGCGATTGCCGCCTTTGCCAATGCGGGCGCGATCTACCGCGCCACCCCCGGCGCGGGTATCCAGTCGGCCCATGTCGACATGCAGCTGGCGGCCTTTGCGCTGTCCTCGGGGCGGGCCTCGGATGCGATCGCGCTGGTGAACCGGGCGATTCCGCAGGCGCTGACCGGGGAAAATGCGGCGCTGATGGCGACGCTTTATCTGATCCGCGCCGAGGCCTACGAGACGCTCGGCAATCCGGCGCAGGCGCAGCAGGCACGGCTCGACTCGGCGCAATGGGCACGCTACGGTTTCGGTTCGGATGCCGCCGTGCGCGCGCGCGCTGCCGAGGTGGCAGCTTTGGCGCGGGCCGGGGCGCGATACAACTGAGGCGCGGCTGACCCCCGCGCCCTGACGGCGGCGCGGGGGATTTGCGATGTTTCTGCCCTTCTTCGACAGCCTGCGTCGGCACGGCGTGCCCGCCAGCCCGCGCGAATTTCTGTCGTTTCTCGAAGGGCTTGCGGCGGGTCTTTGCCGCTTCGACATCGACGGGTTCTACTATTTCGCGCGCGCGACGATGGTGAAGGACGAACGCCACCTTGACCGTTTCGACCGGGCCTTCGCGGAAAGCTTCCGCGGCCTTGACGCGATCCCGCCCGAGGCGGTTCTGGACGCGCTGCAGCTGCCCGAGGACTGGCTGCGCAAGCTGGCGGAAAAACATCTGACCCCCGAGGAGAAGGCGCAGATCGCGGCGCTGGGCGGGTTCGAGAAGCTGATGGAAACCCTGCGCGAGCGGCTGAAGGAACAACAGGGCCGCCATCAGGGCGGCAACAAATGGATCGGCACGGCGGGCACGTCGCCCTTTGGCGCCTATGGCTACAACCCCGAAGGGGTGCGGATCGGGCAGCTTGAGAGCCGTCATCAACGTGCGGTAAAAGTCTGGGACAAAAGGGAATTTCGCGATTTCGACGATCGGGTGGAACTCGGCACGCGCAACATCAAGGTGGCGCTGAAACGGCTGCGGCACTGGGCCCGGCACGGCGCGACCGAGGAGCTTGACCTGCCCGGCACGATCCGCGCCAGCGCCGAAAGCGGCTATATCGACGTGAAGACCCGGCCCGAGCGGCACAATGCGGTCAAGGTGGTGCTGTTTCTGGATGCGGGCGGCTCGATGGACGCGCATGTGCAGCTGGTCGAGGAGCTGTTTTCCGCCGCGCGCAGCGAATTCAAGCATCTGGAGCATTACTACTTTCACAACTGCCTTTACGAGGGCGTGTGGCGCGACAACCGCCGCCGCTGGGACGAGGTGACCCCGACCTGGGAGGTGCTTCACCGCTACGGGCCTGATTACAAATGCATTTTTGTGGGCGATGCGTCGATGTCGCCCTATGAGATCAGCCATGTCGGCGGCGCCAACGAACATTGGAACGCCGAGGCGGGCTCGGTCTGGCTTGACCGCGCCCGCAGCCAGTGGCCGGGTCACGTCTGGCTCAACCCGGTGCCCGAACGGCAGTGGGGCTACACCCAATCGATCGCGATGATCCAGGCGGCGTTTGAGGGACGCATGTTCCCGCTGACGCTTGAAGGGATCACCCGGGCGATGAAGCTGCTGGGGTGAGCGCCGCGCGCCCCGCCGGGGATTGACCCGGACCGCGCCCGGCCCCATCTTTGGCCGATGCTTCTGCGCCTTCTGCCCATCCTGCTGACGATCCTTGCCGCGCTTGCGATGTGGCATTTCTCGGCGCGCAACCTGCTGCGCCAGCTCTCTGCCCGCTCGGTGCCGCTGGCGGAGCCGGGTCTTGTCCCGGTGCTCGATCGGCTGCGCAAGGCGCTGAATGTCTCCGCCCTGCCCGTCTTCGTGCTCGATGACCCCAAGGTGAACGGCCTTGCCGCCCCCGACGGAAGGGTCTTTCTGACCGAAGGTTTCCTGGCGCTTTACCGCAGCGGGCAGGTGACGGCCGAGGAGTTGGCCTCGGTCATCGCCCATGAGATCGGCCATGTGGCGAGCGGCCATGCGCGGCGGCGGATGATCGATTTCACCGGGCAGAACCTGCTGCAGCTGCTGCTGGTGGGCGTGCTGGGCCGGATCGTGCCCTTTGCCGGGGTCTGGATCGCCAATCTGATCACCACCGCCCTTGCCGCGCGTCTGAGCCAGCGCGACGAATACGAGGCCGATGCCTTCGCCACCGCGCTGCTGATCAAGGCGGGGATCGGCCCGGACCCGCAGCTGAGCCTGTTTTCCCGGCTCGACCGGCTGGTGGGCGCGGGCGCGGGGGCTGCCGCGCCCTCCTGGGCTTCCTCGCACCCCGAGACGACGCGGCGCATGGCCGCGATCCGCGCCAATGTCGCCCGCTGGACTGCGGCGTAAGTCACAGCGCGGCGCCGATTTTTCCGCTATCACCCGGGCAGGCAACCGCAGGACCACGACCGATGACCCAGACCGTCCGCAAACGCCGGGTGTTCTACATTCCCGGCTACGACCCGATCCATCCGCGCCGCTACCGCGAGCTTTACCGGACCGAGGGCACGGCGCAGGCGGCACTCTCGGGCTATGCGCTGACGCTGGCGCCCAAGCGCGCGGGCGGACCCTATGGCTGGCATGTCGCCTCGACCCAGGACGGGCAGCCGGTCGAGGCCGATGTCGAGGTGCTGATCTGGGCCGATATCGTGCGCGACAGCATGGCGGCCTCGATCCCCGCGACTTATCTGCAACTTGTCCGCACCGCCTGGGCCTATATCGGCTCAGGCGCGCTCTTTCGACTGATGCGGCTGCGCAAGGGCCCGGTGATCGCGGCGCTTTACCCGATCGTCGCGCTGATCTTGCAGGCGCTGGCGGGCCTTGGTGCGGGGGCGGCGCTGGCCGCGCTGCTGCTTTGGCCGCTGCCCGATGTCCGCTTCGACTGGGCGCTTGGCCTTGCGCTCTGCGGCCTCGTCACCTGGGCGGTGCTGCGCTGGTTTCGCAAGCACGACGGCAGCTTCTACGCCTATTATCTGATGCATGATTACGCCTTCACCGCGCGCTGGGGCGGCGCCAATCCGGCCGCGCTCGAGGCCCGGATGGCGAGTTTTGGCGACACGATCGCGCAGGCGCTGACCGAGGACTGGGACGAGGTGCTTGTGGTCGGCCATTCCTCGGGCGCGCATCTGGCGGTCTCGGTTCTGGCCGATCTGATCCGCGCGGGCCGGGTGCCCGCGACGGGGCCGCGGCTTGGCTTCCTGTCGCTGGGCCATGTCGTGCCGATGGTCAGTTTTCTGCCAAAAGCCAAACGGCTGCGCGGCGATCTGGCCTATCTGTGCAGGCGGTCCGAACTGACCTGGGTCGATGTCACTGCCCCGGGCGACGGCTGCGCCTTTGCGCTGTGCGATCCGGTCAAGGTCTCGGGCGTCGGCCCCGCCGATCAACGCCAGCCGCTGATCCTCTCGGCCGCCTTCACGCAGACGCTGTCGCCCGCGCGCTGGAAGGAACTGCGCTGGCGCTTCTTCCGGCTGCATTTCCAGTATCTGTGCGCCTTCGACCGCCCCGGCGCCTATGATTATTTCCGCATCACCGCGGGGCCGCTCACGCTGGCCGAGCGCTTCGCGCAGACGCCGCCGTCAAAAAGTGTGATCGACACGGCCGCGAACCGCTTCACCTCGGTGGCGTAGGGGGGGCTCTGCCCCCCGTCCCTGCGGGACTCCCCCCGGGATATTTCGGCCAAGGTGAAACAAAGCCCGGGGCCCCGTTCACCTTGGTGCAAATATCCCGGGGGGCCGAGGCATCGCCTCGGCGGGGGCAGCGCCCCCTCGCCCTCAAAGCCGGTAGATCGCCGCGTATTTGGTTTCGAGATAGTCGAGCAGCGGCTCTTCCGTGGGCTCGAAGCCGCAGGCGGTGACGATCGTCTCGCGCGGGGGGCGCAGCCCGCCGTGGCGTTGCAGGTTTTCCCGCAGCCAGTCGGTCGCGGGTTTTGCCGTGCCCTCGGCCAGAGCCGCGTCGATCCCCGGCACCGCCGCGCGCATCGCGCTGTTCAGGCAGCCCGCATAGACATTGCCCAGCGTATAGGTCGGGAAATAGCCGAAAAGCCCGCCCGCCCAATGCACATCCTGCAAGAAGCCCTGCGAGGGTTTCTCGACCGCGACGCCGAAATCGGCCGCGAAGCGGGTGTTCCAGGCCGCTTCCAGATCGGCCACTTCCAGCTTGCCCGCGATCAGCTGCCGTTCCAGATCGAAGCGCAGCATGATGTGCAGGTTGTAATGCAGCTCGTCGGCCTCGGTGCGGATGAAGCCGGGCGCCACCCGGTTCACCACCGCATGGAAGGTCTCGGGGCTGGCCACGCCGAAATCGCCGAACGCATCGACCATGCGCTGATAGAGCCAGCCGGTGAAGGCCGAGGAGCGGCCAAGCTGGTTTTCGTAGATCCGGCTCTGGCTTTCATGCACCCCCATCGAGACGCCGCGACCGAGCGGCGAGAAGGCATAGTCGGGCGCAATCCCCTGTTCGTAGCAGGCGTGGCCGACCTCGTGGATGGTCGAGTAAAGGCAGTTGAAGGGCTCGCTTTCGCAGACCCGCGTGGTGATCCGCACATCCCGCCCCGAGCCCGAGCAGAACGGATGCACCACAAGATCGAGCCGCCCCATCGTCCAGTCGTAGCCGAAGGCCGAGGCGCAGATCCGGGCAAGACGCAGTTGCGTCGCCTCGGGGAAGACATGGGCCAGCGCGGGCGGCTGGTGCGCCGATCCAAGCACCCTTTCGCGCAAGCTGACAAGACGCGGACGCATCCGGTCGAACATCGCGCCAAGCTGGCGATGCGTCGCGCCCGGTTCGTAATCATCCAGCAGCGCATCGTAAAGATCGCCCTCGGACAGGCAGGCCGCTTCCTCGCGCTTCAGCGTCACCATTTGCGCCAGCGTCGGCAGGAAGGCGGCCGGATCCTCGGCCGCGCGCGCCTCGGCCCAGACGCCCTGCGCCAGCGAGGTGAGACGGGCCAGTTCGGTGGCCAGCCGCGCCGGGATCCGCGTCGCGCGGTTGTAGTTGCGCCCGGCCAGATCCAGAAGCCGCGCGTCGGCCTCGGTCGTCGCCTCGGCCCGGGCCAGCCAGTCCTCGATCCGCGGATCGGTGCGCCGCGCATGCAGGATCGATTCCATCGCCGCCAGTTCCTCGGCCCGCTGTTCGGCGGCACCGCGCGGCATCATCGTCTCCTGATCCCAGCCCAGACGCTCGGCCACATGGCCAAGCGCCTCGGTTTCGCGAAGGTAGGCTTTCAGGTCGGTCAAAGCTGTCATTTGATCCCCCGGATCGATTGCACGCGCGGATAGCGCGCGAGGAACCGCGCGCGGATGAGAAAGAGCCAAAGCACCAGCGCCCCGCCCAGATGCGCCAGACGCAGCGCCAGCGGATCGCCATGCAGCAGCGTGACGATGCCCAGCACCGCCTGCAACAGCATCCAGACCGTGGCGAGCGCAAAGGCCATGCGCGTCACCGCATGCACGGACCGGCGCGACCGGATCAGCGCGAAAGCCGCAAGCGCCAGCAGAAGATAGCCAAGCGCCCGGTGGCTGAACTGCAAAAGCGCCTGATTTTCCAGCGCATTGCGCCAGATCGGTTGCAGCGAGAGCAGATCGGGCGGCAGCCAGACCCCGCCCATCAAAGGCCAGTCGGTGAAGACCGCCCCCGCCCCAACTCCGGTCACCAGCCCGCCCACGAGCAGTTGCAGAAAGCTCAGATGCATCAGCCCCGTCGCCAGCCCGACCAGCCCCGGTTCCGCCTGACGCCGGGCCGCGATCAGCGCCGCCTCGGTCCGCGCCGCCAAGAGCGCATACCAGAAGGCAAAGCCCGCCAGCGCGAAGGCCAGGCCCAGGCGCAGCGTGGCGAAGGGCGCGGCGCCAAGGGTCGTCTGCGCCAGCGCGATCTTGTCGACGACCAGATCGGCGGCCTGCGCCACCCGTTCCTGCGGCGTCGGCGGGGCGATCACGGGCGCGGGCGCAGGCGGGGTTGCGGGCAAAAGCTGCATCGGCGGCAGGGCGCCGGTCTGCGGCAGCACCTCGACCGCGGGTTCGGGCGACAGGGCCTTGGAAAGCTGGGACATCGGCGCGGGGTCGGAGGCCGCGAGCAGCAGGCAGCCCAGCCCCAGACCGGCGACGCGCATCCCCCAGCCCGGCGGCAGGCGGCGGCTGACGGCCAGACCGAGCGCCCCCAGCGCCCAGACCGCGAACAGCGCCAGCCCCGTGTAGGGCTGCACCAGATCAAGTTCCGCAATGCCGAAGCCCGGCGTCGCATCCAGCCCCAGTTGCAGCACGGCCAGCACGATCAGCGAGACCATCCACACAAGCAGCGCCTTGCGCGCGCCCTTGGGCCGCGCGTCGATCATGCCGCCCTTCGGCGCCACCGGCATCTGTTTCGGGGTCTCGACGCCCACCTCCTCGAAGATCGCGCGCGAGCGGTTCTTGGCGGGTTTCATCCCCATGCGGGCCTCCTGTCGCTTTGGCGCGACACTAGGGCGCGGCACGGGCGGGGGCAAGGGGATTGGCGGGCCGATCCAGTCGCCGCCTGCCCTCGATCACCGCCCAAACCCCGTCCCAGCCGTCATTTTCTGCCATCCAGCCCAGCATGGCGCAGGCCGCTTCGGCGTAAATGTCGCGCTCTTGCGCGGCCAGATGCAGCCAGTCGCGCGGGGTTTCGGGCAGCACGGGACGCGGGGTCTTGCGGCAGCGCCGAAGGCCGGACCCCGGGGTCAGATAGCGCGGATCCCCGGATACGATCACCGCCAGCCCCTCGTCGGCCCAGGCGGGCAGACGGTCGGCCAGCTGCCCGGTGACGCCCATCCGGGCATGCAGCGCGACATGGGTCAGCTCATGCGCCAGGATCGTCGTCGAAAGCCCGCGCGGCGAGAGGCGCACGACCGCGACGGGGCCAAGGGAATAGGTCACGGCGGCCGCGCCGCGCCCGCCAAGGCGACGGTCGCAGCTTGCGGAATGACAGGCCAAAAGGCGCAGTCGGCCCCGGGTCGGACCAAGGGTCCGGGTCACCTGCGCCTTTGCCGCGGCGATCTGGGCGATCAGCTGCAGCCGCGCGGGGGCGGGCATCGCCGCCTCGACCCAGAGCGTGTCGGTGGCGCGCACCAGCCCGAAACAGCCGGGACAAAGCGCACCGCGCAGCGCGGGCAAGACGGCCAGCAGCGCCGCAAGACCCAGCAGGCCGCCCAGTCCCAGCGCCAGAAGCGATCGCATCAGAAGGTGTCGCATCGGGGCAGGATGACGGGCGCGCGGGGGCGGCGCAAGTCTGCCCTTGCGCGGGTCGGGCGGATCAGGAAACGCGATCCGCGTTTCCCGCCCACTGCGCAGCGGCTGTGGCAAGACCGTTTCGATCAAGCGCAACAGAGGCCGGCGCCTGCCCCGGCGGGCGAGAAGCGCCCGCCAGGGGCGGGGCGGGCGGCTCACCGAGTGCCTTTGGGCCCTCGGCGGTCATGGGGCCAATGTCGCGCGTGACCTCGGCGATGGCCTCGGTCAGATCCGTTTGTCTCAATCCCGGTGGCGCAACAGCTGCCGCAGCATCCCGTGCAGCGTCTGCACATCGGCCCGTGTCAGGCCGAACCGGCTCCACATGTTGCGCAGATTGCGCTTCATCATCGGCGCCTTGCCCTCGGGGAAGAAGAACCCGGCCTGATCCAGCCGCTCTTCGTAATGATCGCCCAGCTTCTCGATTTCCAGCGCAGTGGCCATCTCGGCCCCCGCCAGACCGGGGTCGATCGCGGGGGCGTCGCTGCCCTGCCGGGCGAATTCGTAAGCCGTCAGCAGCACCGCCTGCGCAAGGTTGAGCGAGAAGAATTCGGGGTTCACCGGCACGGTGATGATCGCATTCGCCCGGATGATGTCGTCATTTTCCAGCCCCGTGCGCTCGGGGCCGAACATCACGCCGACGCGCTGACCGGCAGCGATCCGCGCCCGCGCCTCGGCCATCGCGGCCTCGGGCGTGTAAATGGGTTTCGTCAGCTCGCGCCCGCGCGCGGTCGTCGCAAAGACGAAATCGCAATCGGCAATCGCCTCGGCCGTGGTCGCAAAGACGCCCGCATGATCCAGCACCTTGCCCGCCGCGCCCGAGGCCATCGCCACCGCCTTCGGGTTCGGCCAGCCATCGCGCGGATCGACCAGCCGCAGCGTCGACAGCGCGAAATTCAGCATCGCGCGGGCGGCGGCACCGATATTCTCGCCCATCTGCGGACGGATCAGGATGAAGACGGGGGTCGGATGCGAAGTCATGCCCCCCGATACAGAAGCGCAAAGCCGCTGGCAAGGCGGGGCCGCCTGCGCTAGAAGGCGCGAAACCCGAAAGGAGCCGTCATGTCCGAGGATCGCCCGCAGCTTTATCTGGCCACCCCGCCCAGCTTCGATCTGGAGGTCTTTCCGCAGCTGCTTGCCCGCGTGCTGGGCGCGCAGGAAGTTGCCTGCATCCGTCTCGGTCTGGCGACGAAGGACGAAGACGCGGTGATGCGCGCGGCCGATGCGGTGCGTCAGGTGGCGCATGAATTCGACGTGGCGCTGGTGATCGAGAACCACATCGCGCTGGTGGAACGGCACGGGCTCGATGGCGTGCATCTGACCGATGGCGCCCGCACCGTGCGCTATGCCCGCAAGGAGCTGGGACAGGAGGCGATCGTGGGCTGTTTCTGCGCCGCCTCGCAGCATGACGGCATGACCGCGGGCGAGGCCGGGGCGGATTACGTCTGCTTCGGTCCGGTCGGCGAAACCGGGCTTGGCACCGGCGCCCGGGCCGAGCGCGACCTGTTCCAGTGGTGGTCCGAGGTGATCGAGGTGCCGGTGGTCGCCGAAGGCGCGCTGACCGAGGATCTGGTGCGCGACTTTGCCCCCGTCACCGATTTCTTCGCCGTGGGCGAGGAGATCTGGACAGCCGAGGATCCGGTGGCGGCGCTCGGCCGTCTTGTCGCGGCGATGGGCTGATGGCGGAATTCTGGCTCGGCGATTCCAACGGCCCGATGGGCGATGTCGGCGCCTTCATGGGCTCCGAGCTGCGGGTGGACCGCGCCGATCTGGCCGGACATATCGGGCAGCTGGGCGAGGACCGGGTGCTGGTGGCGCTCGTGGGCGCGCCGGGCTCGGGCAAGTCGCATCTGGCGGCGGAACTGGCGGGACAGCTGAACGCCCGCAGCCCCGGCCGCGCCGCGATCCTGCCGATGGACGGGTTTCACCGCGACAATGACTGGCTGGACGCGCAGGGCCTGCGCGCGGTCAAGGGCAACCCCGACACCTTCGATGTCGCGGGCCTCGCCGCCTGTCTGACCCGGATCAGGACCGCCTCGGAAGATTGCCCGGTGCCGACCTTCGATCGCGGCCTGGACGCCGTCGTGCCCGCGGGGGCGGTGATCCCCGCCGCGGCGCAGGTGATCCTGGTCGAGGGCAATTACCTGCTGCTGACCCGCCCGGGCTGGCGCGATCTGGCGCCGCTTTTCGATCTTTCGGTCCGGCTTGCCGTCCCCGAGGCCGAGCTGCGCCGCCGCCTTCTGGCGCGCTGGTCCGATCTGCCGCCGGCGGAAGCGACGCGCCGGACCGAGGAGAACGACCTGCCGAACGGGCGCTTGCTAATCAGCGAAAACCGCGCCGCCGATCTTGTGATCTTCGGCTGAGCGGGGCTCTGCCCCGCACCCCGGGATATTTGTGGCAAGATAAAGAGCATCGGGTTTTATCTTGCCACAAATATCCCGGGGGGAGTCCGCAGGACGGGGGGCAGCGCCCCCCTGCCCGGCCTGTCAGCTGACGCTGCGTCAGCCTTTGGCTTGCCCGCCCCGGCTGCTAGGATGCGCCATTCCCCGGAGGTTTCGATGACACGACATGAGCTGGCCCATTCGTTCCGCGAGCATTTTGCCGATGGCGTGATGCATGTGCTGGGGGTGACCTTTGCCGTTGCGGCGGTTTCGGCGCTGATGGTCTGGGCGGCGATGGCGGGGCTTGGGCCGAAGATCTGGCCGCTGGTCGTCTATGCGGTCGGGCTGATCGCCTCTTTCGGGTTTTCGGCGGGCTACAACCTGACGCTTTACGCGCCCGCCCGCGCGGTCCTGCGCCGCTTCGATCATGCGGCGATTTATCTTCTGATCGCCGGGACTTACACGCCGATGGCGCTGATAGGCCTGGGCGGCAAAGTGGGCATCGCGCTGACCGTCACGATCTGGACGCTGGCGCTGATCGGCATGGTGATGAAGCTTGGCTTCTTTCATGCCGCCGAAAAGGCGGGGTTCCTGCTTTACCTTGTCATGGGGCTTCTGGGCCTTGTCGCGATCTGGCCGCTGATCGAACGGCTGCCGCTTGCGGTCTTGATCCTTCTGGGGATCGGCGGCGCCGTCTACCTGCTTGGCACGGTGTTCTACAAGCTGAAGCGGATGCCGTTTTCGCGTGCGATCTGGCATGGCCATGTGATCGCCGCGGCGGCGACGCATTACGCCGCCGTCATCCTGATCGCCGGGCATTAAAGCGGGTCGATATCGCCCACCGCACGCTGGGCATGGAAGTCTGCCACGAAGGCCGATAGCTGCCCCGCCGCGATCGCCGCGCGCAGGCCCGCCATCAGATCCTGATAATAGTGCAGGTTGTGCCAGGTCAGCAGCATGCCCGAGATCATCTCCTGCGCCTTGAAGACATGGTGCAGATAGGCGCGGGAATAGTTGCGGCAGGCCGGGCAGCTGCAGGCCTCGTCCAGGGGGCGCGGGTCGTCCATGTGGCGGGCGTTCTTGATGTTGATTTGCCCCCGCCGCGTCCAGGCCTGCCCGGTCCGACCCGAGCGCGAGGGCAGCACGCAATCCATCATGTCGATGCCGCGCACGACCGCGCCGACGATGTCGTCGGGCTTGCCCACCCCCATCAGATAGCGCGGCTTGTCGGCGGGCAGGAAACCGGGCGCATAGTCGAGGACCGAGAACATCGCCTCCTGCCCCTCGCCCACGGCCAGCCCGCCGACGGCATAGCCGTCAAAGCCGATGTCCTTGAGTTTCTCGGCACTTTCCTCACGCAATTCCCGCGTGACACCGCCCTGCATGATGCCGAAAAGCGCATGGCCGGGCCGATCGCCAAAGGCGTCGCGTGACCGCTGCGCCCAGCGCATCGAGAGCCGCATCGATTTCGCCACCGCCGCATCGTCGGCGGGCAGCGCCGGGCATTCGTCAAAGGCCATCACGATATCCGAGCCCAGAAGCTTCTGGATCTCCATCGAGCGTTCGGGCGACAGGTGATGTTTCGAGCCGTCGATATGGCTGGAAAAGGTCACGCCTTCCTCGGTCAGCTTGCGCAAGGAAGCCAGACTCATCACCTGAAACCCGCCCGAGTCGGTCAGGATCGGGCGCTCCCAGTTCATGAATTTGTGCAACCCGCCCAGCCGCGCGATGCGCTCGGCCGTCGGGCGCAGCATCAGGTGATAGGTGTTGCCCAGAAGGATGTCGGCGCCGGTGGCGCGCACGCTTTCGGGCAGCATCGCCTTGACCGTGGCGGCGGTGCCGACGGGCATGAAGGCGGGGGTGCGGATCTCGCCCCGCGGCGTGTGGATCACCCCGGTGCGGGCGGCGCCGTCGGTGGCGGAAAGGGTGAAGCTGAACTGGGTCATCGGGCGCTCCTTTCGGCCGCATGTAACAGCGATGGCCGCAAAGGGGAAGCGACCGGCACAGGCAGGGTTTCCGGACCGGCGGAGAGGCTTTCGCCTCGGGCAATCCCGAGGCGACCCGGGCGGGGGCTCCGCCCCCGTACCCCCGGCGTATTTGCGCCAGGAAAAAGCCGGCACGGACCGGGCCGACGTTTGGCAGAACGGGCTTTCTGCGACCCTTTGGCTTGCGCAGCCCCAAGACAGAGGCGTCCCGCGCATGCGCAAGGCCGGACAAACCCCGGAACGGCCTTGCTTTTCCTTGGCAAAATACGCCCGGGGGGTGCGGGGGGCGGAGCCCCCCGCCGGGTCGCCGCGGCAAAGCCTCGGCGCAACCCCCCCAGG